>NZ_CALROB020000001.1:0-225900 GCF_943369675.1 Polaromonas sp. YR568
GGCGGCCGCCCGCGGCGACCAACAGGGTTTGCAGGTCGGCGGGCTTGGGCGCCGGGGCGGCTTTTTTGCCGGTGGCGGCACCCTCGCCGGCGTTGGAAATCTCTTGCTGCAGCCAGCCCAGCGCCAGTTCAAAATCCGGCCAGACCATGGTGTGGCCCAGGCAGCGGCTGCGTATGGTGGGCAACAGCTGGTGCGCCGCCTCGGTGGCCAGGATGAACTTCACGGCCCCCGGCGGTTCTTCCAGCGTCTTGAGCAAGGTGTTGGCCGTGACGTTGTTCATGCGCTCGGCCGGGAACACCAGCACGACCTTGGTGGTGCCGCGCGAACGCGTGAACTGGGTGAAGGACACGGCCTCGCGCGCGGCGTCGACCTTGATTTCCTTGCTGGGCTTGCGTTTTTTGGCGTCGAGATCGTCCTGGGTTTTTTCGTCCAGCGGCCAGCCGAGCGCCAGCGACAGGGTCTCGGGCATCAGCATGCAGAGGTCGGCATGGGTGTGGACGTCCACCGCATGGCAGCTGCCGCAATGGCCGCAGGCGCCCTGGGGCGTGGCTTCTTCACAAAGCCAGGCGCGGGCCAGCGCCAGCGCAAGTTCAAACTGCCCCAGGCCGGAAGGCCCGCTCAGCAGCCAGGCGTGGCCGCGCTGGACCAGCAGGCCTTCAAGCTGGGTTTGCAGCCAGGGTGCCAGCGGCGGGTTGCTGGATTCGGTGTCGTTGATGTCGCTCATGGCAGCCAGCCTTTGGCCTCGAACACCTGGCGCACCGCCTGCCAGACCTCGTCGCGGCTTTTGGCGGCGTCGATACGGGCAAAACGTTCGGGATGGTTTTTCTGCCGGTCGGCATAACCTTGCGCCACGCGGCGGAAGAATTCCAGCGGCTGCGCCTCGAACTTGTCGGGCACGCGGGCACCGGCCAGGCGCAGCGCGGCTTCTTCGGGCGCCAGGTCGAACCAGACGGTCAAATGCGGCTCGATCACGGTTTCCACCTCGGGCTTCATCGGCGAATTGCCGGCCGGGTCGCCCAGCAGGCCTTCGTCGGACTGCACCCATTGTTCCAGCGTGGCCAGCAGATTCAGGTCAAAACCGCGCCCCGCCCCCTGGTAGGCAAAGGTGGCGTCGGTGAAACGGTCGCACAGCACCACGTCGCCGCGCCGCAACGCCGGGGCAATCACGTTGACGATGTGGTCGCGCCGGGCGGCGAAGATCAGCAGCGCTTCGGTCAGCGGGTCCATGGCGTCGTTGAGCACCATGGCGCGCAGCTTCTCGGCCAGCGGCGTGCCGCCGGGCTCGCGCGTCAGCGTCACCGCCCTGCCCTCGGCCTCGAAGGCGTCGGCCAAGCCGGCGATGTGCGTGGACTTGCCGGCGCCGTCTATGCCTTCGAAGCTGATGAACAAGCCACTCAGAGGTCTATTGGTCATGATCTCATTCGCTCAAACGCTTGCCGAACTGTGGTGCAAGCAGGGGCCGCGGAACCGGCTTTGCCGGGCCGCAGGCGCAGCGCCCCCTCGGGGGGAAGCGCATTACACGAAGTCGAAGACGCAGTGAAAAGCGTGGGGGCCATATTTACTGGCCCCGGATGTATTTGTTCACGGCGCGGTTGTGCTCGTCCAGGCTGCTGCTGAAATGGCTGCTGCCATCGCCGCGCGCCACAAAGTAGATCGCCTTGGTGGGCGCCGGCTGCACCGCGGCCAGCAGCGCCGCCCGGCCCGGCATGGCAATCGGCGTGGGCGGCAGGCCGGCGCGGGTGTAGGTGTTGTAAGGGGTGTCGGCCAGCAGGTCGCGCTTGCGCAGGTTGCCGTCGAATTTATCGCCCAGGCCGTAGATCACGGTGGGGTCGGTCTGCAGCAGCATGCCCTGGCGCAGCCGGTTGGTGAAAACGCCGCCTATCTGCGCCCGGTCCGAGGGCTTGCCGGTTTCTTTTTCGACAATGCTGGCCAGGATCAGGGCTTCGTCAGGCGTCTTGAGCGGGGTGTCCGGGTTGCGCAGGGCCCAGGCGGCGTCCAGGCGTTTGTCCATGGCCCGCGCCGCGCGCTTGAGCACGGCCAGGTCGCTGGAGCCCTTGGCGTAGGTATAGGTGTCGGGGAAGAAGCGGCCCTCGGGGTGCACGCCGGGCTTGCCCAGCTTTTGCATGATGGCTTCGGGCGCCAGGTTGAGCGTGTCGGGCGACAGTTGCTCGGCCTTTTGCAGGGCCGCGCGCACCTGGTTGAAGTTCCAGCCTTCTACCAGTGTGACGCTTTTGAGGGCTTGATCACCCCGCACCAGCATGCTGAGCAGCTTTTGCGGCGTGGTGCCGGGCGCCAGTTCATAGCTGCCGGCCTTGATCAGCCGACCCTGGCCCGAAAAGCGGAACCAGGCATGGAGAAAAATCGCCGGCACGTCGGCGCCGCTGGCCACGATGACCTCGGCCACGCCGCTGGCGGGCGTGCCGGGCTCGATTTCCAGGTCCACCACCTGGCTGCCGGGCGCCAGGCGCAGGGGAATCGGCTCGTGCAGCCACCACAATCCCGCACCGAACAACAGCAGGGCGCCGGTAAATACCAGGATCAACAGACTTGTAAAGACACGACGCACAACCCAGCTACCTTTTCTGTACAGAACGCAAAAGCTCAGGCCTATGATAATTCAGCCCATCTCCCCACAGACTGTGAAGACTTCCATGACCCTCCCCTTGATCTCCGGCATCACCGAACTGACGCACCTGGGCGTGATCCGCGCGGCGGGCGACGATGCCGTTACTTTCCTGCAGGGGCAGCTGACGCAGGACGTGGCGCTGATGGGCGACAAGGAAGCGCGCCTGGCGGCTTTTTGCAATGCCAAGGGCCGCATGCAGGCCAGCTTTGTGGTCTTCAAACATGGCGCGGACGTGCTTTTGGTCTGCAACCGCGACATCCTGCCCGCCACGCTCAAGCGCCTGTCCATGTTTGTGCTGCGCGCCAAAGCCAAACTCAGCGACGCCAGCGCGGAATTTGCCTTGTACGGCATTGCCGGGGCCGCCGTGGCGCAGGTCGCGGGCCGCGCCGGTGCGCTTTGGGAAAAGATGGGCCTGGGCGACGCCGGCCTGGTGTTCCTGCATACCGGCGCCGGCCAGGCCCGCGCCTTGTGGTGCGCGCCGGCCGGATCGCCCGCGCCCCAGGCCTCGCCCATCAGCCTGGCCGACTGGCAATGGCTGGGCGTGCAGTCCGGCATCGCGATGATCACCCAGCCCATCTTCGAGGCCTTTGTGCCGCAGATGCTCAATTACGAATCCGTGGGCGGGGTCAACTTCAAGAAAGGCTGCTACCCCGGCCAGGAGATCGTGGCGCGCAGCCAGTTCCGCGGCACGCTCAAACGCCGCGCCTACGTGGCCCACACCGTCGGCACGCCGTCGGTCGGGCAAGAGGTGTTTCATGCTTCGGACGCCGGCCAGCCTTGCGGCCTGGTCGCGGCGGCGGCGCCCAACCCGGCAGGCGGCTTTGATGCCATCGTGTCCATGCAGACCTCCGCGGCGGCCGATGCCGCCGATGGGCGCCTGACTTTGGGAAGCGCTTCAGGCGACACCTTGTCACTGCTCCCCCTGCCCTACGCGCTGCTCGAAGACATCTGATGTGCCTGGTTGCGTTTGCCATCGGCGCCTCAGCTCGCTGGCCGCTGGTGATCGCGGCCAACCGCGATGAGTTCCTGGAGCGGCCCACGCTGCCGCTCGCGCGCTGGCAAACCGCTTCGAGCCAGGAAATCCTCTCCGGCCGCGACCTGCGCGCCGGCGGCACCTGGATGGGCATCACGCCTGCCGGCCGCATCGCGTTTTTGACCAATGTGCGGCAAGCCCAGCCCGACGCGGCGCCGCGTTCGCGCGGGGAACTGGTCACGCGCTGGCTGGAAAGCAAGGGCGACGCAGCGGGTTTTGTGGCGGCGCTTGAGGGCAATGGCGCGGCCTTTGGCGGCTTTAACCTGGTGCTGGGCGACCTGCGGCAAAAGGCCTGGACCTGGGTGACGAACAAATACGCCGGCGCGCCATCGCTGCGTGCCCAGGCTTTGCCGCCCGGCCTCTATGGCCTGTCCAACGCCGGACTCGACACACCCTGGCCCAAAACGCTTGAACTGAAACGCGTGCTGGCGGCTGCCTTGCAAACCGGCGATGGCAACGAGGGCTTGAAAAAGCTGCTGTGGACGGCGCTGGGAAACCGCCAGCGCGCTTTGCCCGCCGACCTTCCGCATACCGGCGTGCCGC
The DNA here is from genome assembly GCF_943369675.1 of Polaromonas sp. YR568. Classification (GTDB taxonomy): domain Bacteria; phylum Pseudomonadota; class Gammaproteobacteria; order Burkholderiales; family Burkholderiaceae_C; genus Polaromonas. The sequence continues at coordinate 4,203 of NZ_CALROB020000001.1, forward strand.
CCGAACTTGAAGAAGCGCTCTCAAGCGCCTTTGTGGAAGTGCCGGGACGTGCTTATGGCACGCGCTGCAGCACGGTGCTGCTGGCAACGGCCTCCGGCCATGACTGGGACATCCAGCTGGAAGAGCGCACGCATGCGCGCGACGCGCTTGCGGACACTGCGGGCCCGGTCCACCGCGAACAACTCAGCTTCAGGGCGCCTTGACCATCTCAATGTGCGGGATGCCGACTTCCTCAAACGGCTCGCCGCGCGGCGTAAATCCGAGGCGCTGGTAGAAACCTTCCGCGCTGCGCTGCGCATGCAGCATGACTTCACGGTCGCCGCGCTCACGCGCCGCGCCCATCAGCGTGTGCAGGATGTCCGCCCCTACGCGTGAACCCCGCAGCGCGCGGTGCACCGCCATGCGGCCAATCTTGCCCACGCCTTCCGCATGCTGGACCAGCCGCCCCGTGGCAATGCCCTGCCCCAGCCCGTTATAGGCCACGGCATGCAGGGCCGTGTTGTCGGCCTCGTCCCATACCATCTGCATGGGAATGCGCTGCTCCTCCACAAACACGGCGGTGCGCACCTTGCCGGCGTCGGCGCCCAGCGCGGCCCAGCCGCCGGCCTTGACGTGCAGCATGGGCTCACCGGCTTCATAGCCCGTCAACAGGCGGCGCAGCGCATCGGGCACCGGCCTCGAGGTCTGCGAGGCCGGGTCGGCAAACACATAGATCAGCTCGCAGGTGATCAGCAGTTCATCCCCGCGAAAGATCGCGCCCGCAAAGGTCATCGACGAAGTGCCGATGCGCGCGCACTTGAGCGCCACGTCCAGCCTGTCGTCAAACCGCGCCGAGCCGTGGTATTCCACGCCGGCTTTCTTCACGTAGAGGTCGCCGCCCAGTTGCACCATGGTTTCTTCGTACGGCAGGGCCAGCGCGCGCCAGTAGTCGGTGATGGCCGTGTCGAAGTACATCAGGTAGTGCGCGTTGAACACGATTTTTTGCATGTCCACCTCGGCCCAGCGAACGCGCAGGCGGTGGAAAAAACGGAAGTCTTGTCGTTTCATGTATGTCGTCCCCTCATTGATCCAGCCCAAAGGCGCCGCGCAGCGCCGCCGCCGCATCGGCATGGGCGCGCCTGGCCTCGGGAATGATGCGGCCCATCTTGATGAACTCGTGCGTGACGCCGCGGTAAATTTCCAGGTCCACCGCCACGCCGGCCGCGCGAAGCTTGTCGGCATACATCACGCCCTCGTCGACCAGCGGGTCGCATTCGGCCAGGCCCACCCAGGCCGGCGCCACGCCGTCCACGTCGGGCGCGTTGAGCGGCGCGAAACGCCAGTCGTCGCGGTCCGCCGGGCTGCGCACGTACTGCCCGAAGAACCAGCTGATGTCGGCCTCGTCCAGCACAAAACCCTCGGCAAAGGTTTTGTGCGAAGGCGTGTCCTGGTGCGCGGCGCAACCCGGGTAGATCAGCAGCTGCAAGGCCAGCGGCAGGCCGGCGTCACGCGCCAGCACCGCGCACATGGCGGCCAGCGTGCCGCCCGCGCTGTCGCCGCCGACTGCCAGGCGGGAAGCGTCCAGTCCATGCAAGGCGGCATTGGCGGCCAGCCATTGCAGCGCGTCCCAGGCATCGTTGGCCGCCATCGGAAACTTGTGCGCAGGCGCCAGCCGGTAGTCCAGCGACACCACGGCAATGCCGGCCAGCAGGCTCAGTTGCCGGCACAGGATGTCATGCGTGGCGACGCTGCCCACCGTGAAGCCGCCGCCGTGAAAAAACAGCAGCACCGGCAGGACATCGGCCGACGGCGCATAGAGCCGCGCGCCCAGCAACTGGCCGTCGCGCGCGGGAATTTGCAGCTCTTCCACGCGGTCCAGCGCGGGCTTGGGGATTTCCAGCACACCGGCGCCGGCCTCGTAGGCGGCGCGGGCCTGGTCCGCGGTCAGGGTGTGGAACGGCGGGCGATTGGCGCGGGCGATGCGGCTCAGCACATCGCGCATGGTGGGGGTCAGCAGGGTTTGCGGGTTGGGCGGCATCGGTAAACGGCGGGGGCGGCAGCGCGGGTGCTATCACCCAGGTGACGGGAAACGGGGTTGGCGGGCGGGAGATTCGGGACTCAGGCCTTGAAAGCCGATAAAGTCACAGCAAGAACCCGCATCGCCCCACATCGTACAACGCAGAAAGACAGCCCGTATGGCCTTCATCTACTACGTCACCCAGGTCCAGTTCGAATTCGGCGCCGTGAAACTGCTCAAGCAGGAATGCGAGCGCGTGGGCATCACGCGTCCGCTCATCGTGACCGACCCCGGCGTCAAGGCGGCCGGCATTTTGCAAAAGGCGCTGGACGCCCTGCCGGGCATGAAGGTCGCGGTGTTCGACCAGACGCCCTCCAACCCGACCGAGGCCGCCGTGCGCGCCGCCGCCGAACTCTATAAGTCCAGCGGCTGCGACGGCCTGATCGCCGTGGGCGGCGGTTCGGCGATCGACTGTGCCAAGGGCGTGGCGATTGCCGCCACGCACGAAGGGCCGCTCACCACCTATGCCACCATTGAAGGCGGTTCCCCCAAGATCACCGACCGCGCCGCACCGCTGATCGCTGTGCCCACCACCAGCGGCACCGGCAGCGAGGTCGCGCGCGGCGCCATCCTCATCGTGGACGACCACCGCAAGCTCGGGTTTCATTCCTGGCACCTGGTGCCCAAGACAGCCATCTGCGACCCCGAACTCACGCTGGGCCTGCCCGCAAAACTCACGGCCGCCACCGGCATGGACGCCATCGCGCACTGCATGGAAACCTTTATGTCGGCCGCCTTCAACCCGCCGGCTGACGGCATCGCGCTGGACGGCCTGGAGCGCGGCTGGGCCCACATCGAACGCGCCACCCGCGACGGCAGCGACCGCGACGCGCGTTTCAATTTGATGAGCGCCTCCATGCAAGGCGCCATGGCCTTCCAGAAAGGCCTGGGCTGCGTGCACAGCCTGAGCCACAGCCTGGGCGGCGTGGACCCGCGCCTGCACCACGGCACGCTGAACGCGATGTTCCTGCCGGCGGTGGTGCGCTTTAACGCCGAGGCCGAATCGGTGCAAAAAGACAAGCGCCTGGACCGCATGGCCCGCGCCATGGGCCTGGCTTCAGGCGGCGACATCGCGGAGGCGATCCGCGACATGAATGCCCGGCTGGGCTTGCCGACCGGCCTGGCCGCGATGGGTGTTCAGCGGGAGCAGTTCGGCCAGATCATCACCGGCGCGCTGGCCGACCATTGCCACAAGACGAATCCGCGCATCGCCAGCGCGGGGGAATACGAAGAGATGCTGGCCGCGTCGCTTTGACGTTGATTGAGTCGCCGGAGAAGTAACTAAATTGAATCTGATCCCGTTATGGGAATGAACCACTTCAGTCTTCGACGAATTCAGTAGTGACCGTTAATCTTTTATGAGAAGCGAAAGACCTTTCGCCACATACTCAGAACCGATTACAGAAAGGTGATTGTTGTCACGATAAAACATCTGGCCATCCTTCATTCCCCAGCACCAAGAACTGTCACACAGCCGCCCACTTGCATCAAAAATCTTCACGCGCGGAAAATCCATCAAGACCTTAGCGACAATTTCCCGGTATTCACGGTTTCGATGATCGAATTCCTTTCTGGAAACTGCACAAAGTTCCCGCACTGACTTTGTAAACCAAACTATCCTGCTATTCACGCAAGATTCCGGATCAAACCCAAGCTCTGGTATATCCAAGACAAAGACAACTTCTTTTCCACTTTTCGCTAAGTCGGAAAGCGTTTGCCGCATTGCAATCTCATACATCATTCGAAAATCGGTTACTTGCGGCGAATCAATCAAGGATAGTTGCCTGTTCGATATCAGCTCACTTCCACCAACACCAAAGCCTCGGCCTGTGAGATATAGCGGCCCGCGTGATGACAAGATGATCATTTTTATTTGATTGCTGGTTATCGCAACTTGGAGAGCCTCCTTCACAGTATCAACACAGATGTTGTCTCTCAATCCTTTTTCAAAGGATGCAAGTCCTGAAAAGGGAGGGCAGCCACCAACTCCAAGATTCAAGACAACTTCTTCAGTGGACTTCAACGCGGTTACGAGGCCGGGATAAAGGTGATTCGAGTGCGAATCACCCAGCAACATGACCGTCGGCTTCTTTATGGGGTTGGATAGCGAGCAGAAGTGCTTGGAAAAGGCGGGGTAGGCTTTCGTGCAAGCTGGATCCGGGGATATCCATCCCCAGTTAAATGCATCGCTGCTTTCAGCTTGAGCTTGGAGTTGCAATTTTGCTCGATATGCGGCCACATACCCGAAACTTCCGATCAAGAACAGTGCCACGCAAAGCATGAATGTGAGCAGCCAAGACGCGCCTCTTCTTGACCGGACCGGCTTCTCAACCAGCGAATAAGTCAGTATCGCGAGCAACACGCTTAAAAGAAGCGCAAACAATCTGGATTCAAGCGATGGTGTTGCCGGATCCAGTATCCGTGCAAAGGTCAAGAGGGGCCAATGCCAGAGATAAAGCGGATAGCTTATAAGTCCAATGAACACCATGAACCGGTTTCCAAGGACTACCCGATTAACCCACACATTCGGACCCGCAGCCAAAACCGCGAAGGCTCCAAGCACCACAACTAATGCCCACCACCCCGGATAAAGCAGTGTTTGGTGCATCAACAGTGCAGAGATACAAAGTACAAGTACACCAACCCACGACAATAAAGATCGGGCATTTTTCTGAACTGCCACTGAACAGTAATTCGCTACTAAAGCCCTAACACGGGCACCCCACATTTCATTTTTATTGGATAGGCGCGCATAAGAGAGCGCGGCTCCACCCAAAAACTCCCAAAATCGGGTTGGCAGATTTAGAAAGGTTTTTATGGGACTTTCGGTGACACCCAAAATATTCATGCCGAAGGATAAAGCGCCGAGTAGCACCATAAAACCAATGGCTAGCCTGCTTCCTCGTTTCCATGCCATCCAAAGAAGCAGTGGATATATCAAATAGAACTGCTCTTCGATTGCCAGTGACCAGATGTGCTTTAGCGACTTTAGATCCGAAGATACATCAAAATAGCCTGATTCCCATAGAAGAACATAGTTCTCTAAAAATCCAGCGCTGGCGACTGTGTGATTACCCAGTCTCACGAGCTGACTGGGCGGCAGGAAGATAAAGCCAAGAATTAAGGTTGTGCCCAGGACAACTATGAGACTGGGAAATATTCGCCTTACCCGATGAGCATAAAACTCGCCAAAGTTAAAAGACCCCAACTCCAGCCTTCGAACAATGATGTCTGAAATGAGATATCCCGAAATGACGAAGAAGATATCGACGCCAATAAATCCGCCAGGAAGAAAATGGGGGAAAGCGTGAAATACCAGAACTGAAAGTATGGCGAAGGCTCGAAGCCCATCAATGTCTGGCCGGTAGACCAATGACCTCGTGCGTGAAGTTGATTGGGATAAACCGGGCGCGTTTACATTGCCAGAATTGATAATTGATTTAGCTGCGCGCAGGAATGAAGTCAATTGGATTGGGGTTTTTAGTACGACCGGGATTATCAACTTTCCGCTCAGGTTGCCTTGCCGGCCGTTGTCAACGCCGCCTCCAGGTGACCGCATACCGCAGCTACTGAGCAGGAAGAAGGCCAGGGCATTCCCAGGGATGCGACCAACCCCTTGCACAGCCGCGCTCGATTCGCTCGCACCAACCTCGGTGCGAGCCATTGAAACAAGTTCATGGATTCCCTCTTTGATTTCTTCTTGTTTTGGTTGCGCTTCGGCCAAACCAATGTGCACGCAGTCTAATAAGAGGCGTGCCCCTTGTCACCGCTTGTGTTCAGGAAAAAATTACAAGGTCGCTGTTAAACAACAAGGCTCACACCCAATCCGGGATGCCGCATTGTTCATATTTCGGCGCCAGCATGCTTAGGGCTACTTGCCGGGGCCCCGCGCCAGGCGGCCCGCCGGGCACGTTGTGCACCGAGCGCCGCACAAACGGGATCGAGTACCCGGCCTGCGGCGCGGGCTTGAAGCTGTCTTCGCTGAGGTCGACTTGGCGCGAGCAGTTCGGGCAAATCATCACCGGAGCACTGGCACACCATTGCCACAAGACGAACCCGCGCATCGCCAACGGGAAATACGAAAAAATGCTGGCGGCCTCGCCTCAGGAGGCTGCCGCTGACGCAGGATTGAATCAACCCCGCGCACCGGCGCACCCCATTCCCCGCTTGCCGCCGGGGCGCGTCGCTGATCAGGGGCGGCAGGGTTCTAAATACCAAATATGGTTACTTTTCATAACCATAAACAGGCAACTTGGCAAGAGTCTATTTACTTATTATTTATAACCAAATTACCGTTACGCTCTGGTCCGTGATTGACGATTTCCGTGCAACCGCCCGGCGGCGGGTCGCGGGTGCATCGCCCAAGGGGGGAATGCGGGGTCGTTGAGCACGCCAGATCAATAACACCTCAGGAGACCTCATGAAAACCCAATTGTTTGCACTCTCCGTGCTGGCGGCCGCCAGTTGCGCGGCCAACGCCCAGAGTTCCGTCACGGTATACGGCGTGCTCGACTCTTTCCTTGAGGTCGCGTCCGCCGGAAACGGCAACGTGACGCGTATCTCCAGCGGCGGCGCCATGGGCTCGCGCTTCGGTTTTCGCGGCATGGAAGACCTGGGCGGCGGCCTGAAGGCGAATTTCGTACTGGAAGCCGGTGTGTTGCTGGACACGGGCGCCACCACGGGCACGGCCTTCAGCCCGACCAGCACCGTGCCGACCGGCGGCACCTACATGTTCCAGCGCATGGCGTTTGTGGGCCTGAGCGGCGATTTCGGCGCCATCAACCTGGGCCGGCAGTACACGCCGCATTTCGGCACCATGGCGGCGTTTGACCCGACCGGTTTCACCATGTCGGGGGCCTTGAACTATTACGCCGGCCCCGGCGTGGGCATCAACGGCGGCTCACCCGCCGACGCCACCACACGCCGCGACAATTCCATCCTGTACACCACGCCGACCTGGAGCGGCTTCAAGGGCCAGGTGTTTTATGCGCTGGGTGAATCGACCGGCGCCGGCCAGCCCAAATCCACCGGCAACACGCTCAATATCGCGGGCGGCTACAGCAGCAACACGCTGTCGGCGCAAATCAGCTACCTCACGGAAAAAACCGTTTACCTGATCGGCAACACCGACAAGTACACCGACTTTGCGATTTCCTATGATTTCGGGGTGATCAAGCCGTCGGCGATCTTCGTGCGCCGCCGCGGCGATGTGGCCGGGGCGCCCGCGCTGGACGCCTACCAGGTCGCCGCCTCCGCGCCGCTGGGCTCCGGCAAGCTGATCGCCACCTACGGCCAGCTCAAAAACAAGACCACGGCCAACGCCGACTCCAAGGCTTTCGGCGTGCGCTACGACTACGCGCTGTCCAAGCGCACCACGCTCTACGCCGGCGCGACCAAAATCAGCAACCAGGCCAACGCCGGCTACACCATCAGCGGCGGCGGCGGAAGCTCGCCGGGCCTGGCGCTCTCAGCCGTCGGCCAGAGCCCGAAGTCGGTGTATGCGGGGATTGCGCACGTCTTCTAAGCGTGCATGGCGGCGCGCTCAAAGCGCGCCCAGCTGTCCCAGGTCGGGCCGCGTGAGCCATTCCTGCCATTCGTCCGCCAGCTGCGCGCTCGCCGCGGTCGCCGCGCTCCAGGCCTTCACCCTGGCCTGTAGGTCCGGCCCATAACGCACAAAGTCCGTGCGATCCGGCAGTTTGCCGTTGGGCAGTTGTTGCTTGATCCAGTCCGGGTCGGGCGCCAGCAGCACCATGTTGTCGAGGAAGTGGGTGGCCTTGTGGCGCCACTTGAGGCCTTTGTCCAGCCAGCCGGGCACCACGGATTTCTGGAAGTGCGGGTAGAGCACCAGGCCCGCGCCGCCCGCGCTCAGGTCATTCGCGTAGTTCAGGTGCAGGTGGTAGTCGGTGATGCCGCCGTCCCAGTAGGCGCCGGGCGGGCCGCCGGGCACGTTGTGCACCGATCGCAGCACAAAGGGAATCGAGCAGCTGGCCTGCAGCGCGAGCTTGAAGTTGTCGTCGCTGAGGTCGACCTGGCGCGTGCGGTAGTCGCTGGTGGCGAATGGCAGTTTGGCGCCGGGCGTGGAAAACACCACGCGCTCCAGCCAGGCGCCCATGGCCTTGCGGTGCAGGCTGTTGGTCAGGAAAGCGCCCAGGTAGCCCAGCGGCGTGGCCAGCTTGTGTTCGCGGCCCAGCAGGTGGCGCCCGCGCGAGGTCACGATGTGCAGCTTGTAGCGCGGGTGCTGCAGCACCTCGTGCACGCGGCCGCCGTAAAAGTCTTTCAGGCTTTGCCCAAACTGCTCGCTGACGAAATCGGCGGTCGGCCGTTTCTGGCCGGGCTGCAGTTCGTAATGCTGGTGGATGTAGTCGTGCTCCAGCCGCGAGAAGCCGGCCGCCGGGTCGTTCAGGCAGGCCGTGGCCATGCGCCAGGCGCCTATCGAGGCGCCCACCAGGTGAACCGGATGGTCGGTTTTAGCGAGCCAGTCGCCAAAGATAAAACGGTCCAGCGCGCCCAGTACCAGTCCTTTGGGCCCGCCGGCTGCACCCGGCACCACACCGATGTCGCGGGGCTGCAGGCCGTTCTGTTCGATGTGCCGGTGCGCCTGGGGGCTGGCGTAGATGCGGAGGGCTTTCATGGGAGGTCGATGGATGCAGGCATATTGGAGCATCAGGCTGGACGCAGCGCTGTCCTTTGCGGGACGCGCCCTCCCCGCCTATTTCTTGAGCGCCGCCAGCTTGCTGAAGGCCGATTCCATGGCCGTGGCGGCCGCGGGCTGCGGTGCGCCTGAACGCCCACCGCCGTAACTGCCGCCGCCGCGGTTCTGCCCGCCGGGCGGCCGCGCGCTCTCAAAGCGGTTGTCGCGCGGGCCGTCACGGCGCGCCGGCGCGGCGTCCAGCTTCATCGTGAGGCCGATGCGCTTGCGCGCCACGTCCACCTCGGTCACACGCACCTTCACGATGTCGCCGGTCTTGACGACTTCGCGCGCGTCGGTCACGAACTTGTTGGCCAGCTGGCTCACGTGGACCAGGCCGTCCTGGTGCACGCCGATGTCGACAAAAGCGCCGAAGGCCGCGACGTTGCTGACCGTGCCTTCCAGCGTCATGCCTTCCTTGAGGTCCTTGATGTCTTCCACGCCTTCGTTGAAGCGCGCCACCTTGAAGTCGGGGCGCGGGTCGCGGCCGGGTTTTTCGAGCTCGGTGATGATGTCCTTCACGGTGATCACGCCGAACTGCTCATTGGCGAAGAGCTCGGGCTTCAGGGTCTTGAGCATCTCGGCCCGGCCCATCAGTTCGGCCACCGGCTTGCCGGTGTGGGCCATGATTTTTTCGACCACCGGGTAGGTTTCGGGGTGCACGCCCGTCATGTCCAGCGGGTTGCTGCTGCTGCGCAGGCGCAAAAAGCCCGCGCTCTGCTCAAAGGTCTTGGCGCCCAGGCCGGTCACTTTCAGCAAATCGGCGCGGGAAGCGAAGGCGCCGTTGGCATCGCGCCAGCGCACCACCGACTTGGCGACGGTTTGCGACAGGCCCGAGACGCGCGCCAGCAGCGGCACGCTGGCGGTGTTCAGGTCCACGCCCACGCTGTTCACGCAATCCTCGACCACGGTGTCCAGGCTGCGCGCCAGGTCGCTCTGGTTCACGTCGTGCTGGTACTGGCCCACGCCTATCGATTTCGGGTCGATCTTGACGAGTTCGGCAAGCGGGTCCTGCAGGCGGCGCGCGATGCTGGCCGCGCCGCGCAGGCTCACGTCCACGTCCGGCATTTCCTGTGAGGCGAATTCGCTGGCCGAATACACCGAGGCGCCGGCCTCGCTGACCACGACTTTCTCCATCACCTGCTCGACCTTGGCCATACCCTTGATCAGGTCGGCGGCCAGCTTGTCGGTTTCGCGGCTGGCCGTGCCGTTGCCGATGGCGATCAGGTTGACGCCGTGCTTTTCGCAGAGTTTGGCCAGCGTGTGCAGCGAGCCGTCCCAGTCCTTGCGCGGCTCGTGCGGGAAGACGGTGGAGGTCTCCACCAGCTTGCCGGTGGCGTCGACCACCGCCACCTTCACGCCGGTGCGAATGCCCGGATCCAGGCCCATCACCACGCGCGGGCCGGCGGGCGCCGCCAGCAGCAGGTCGCGCAGGTTGTCGGCGAACACCTTGATGGCGACTTTTTCGGCCTCTTCGCGCAGGCGGGTGAAGAGGTCGCGCTCCAGCGAGAGGCTGAGCTTGACGCGCCAGGTCCAGGCCACGGCCTTGCGAAGCAAATCATCGGCAGGGCGCGCCTTGTGGCTCCAGCCCAGGTGCAGCGCAATCTTGCCTTCGGCGATGCTCGGTTTGCCGGGCTCGGCCTGCTCGGGCAGCACCAGCTTGGCGTCCAGGATCTCCAGGCCGCGGCCGCGGAACACGGCCAGCGCGCGATGCGAAGGCACGCGGCCGATAGGTTCGTCGTAATCGAAATAGTCGCGGAACTTGCTGTTGTCGGCGTTGTTCTCGTCCTTGCCGGTGACCAGCTTGGAACTGAACAGCCCTTCGCTCCACAGCCAGTTGCGCAGCGACTGCACCAGGCCCGCATCTTCGGCCCAGCGCTCGCTGAGGATGTCGCGCACGCCGTCCAGCACGGCCTGCACGGTCGTGAAGTCGTCGCCGCTCTCGTTCTTTTCGGTTTTCACAAAGGCCGCGGCCTCGTCGGCCGGCACCAGCGACGGGTCGGCGAACAGCTTGTCGGCCAGCGTCTCGATGCCGGCTTCGCGCGCGATCTGGCCCTTGGTCCGGCGCCTGGGCTTGAAAGGCAGGTACAGGTCTTCCAGGTCCTGTTTGGTGGCGGCGAATTCAATGGCCGCGCGCAATTCGGGCGTGAGCTTGCCCTGCTCTTCAATGCTTTTGAGCACGGCTTCGCGGCGCTCTTCGAGTTCGCGCAGGTAACCCAGCCGGTATTCGAGTTCGCGCAGCTGGATGTCGTCCAGCCCGCCGGTGGCTTCCTTGCGGTAGCGCGCGATAAAGGGCACGGTGGCGCCGCCGTCGAGCAGCTCCACGGCCGTCTTGATCTGGTGTTCCTGGACTTTGATTTCTGCCGCGATCTGGCGGATGATTTTTTGCATATCGGGAAAAGGTGCTATGAAGGTCTGGAAGGCTGAAAGAAAGGAACAGGGCTCAGTGTCGCAGGCCTTGGGGTCCACACCGCGAACCCCACAAACTGACGCCAAGGGTCGGCATTGTCCCACAGGCAAAACACGGGTTTGCTTCCCATAATGGACTGGGCTGAAAAGCAATTTCTTACATTTTTCCGGGAGACGGCTATGCGAACTCGCACAATTTTTTTGGTGGTGGCTATTCTTCTGCTGGCCGGCTTTGCGGCCCTCAACATGGATGAGTTCACGCGCACCAGCATGCTGAGCCTGGGCTTTACCACCATCCAGGTGCCGCTGGGCCTGGTGATGCTGATGCTGCTGGTCATCGCGACGGTGATTTTCCTGGCCACCACGCTGTACATGCAAAGCGCCAACCTCATCGAAACCCGCAAATACGCGCGTGAACTCAATACCCAGCGCGAACTCGCCGACAAGGCCGAAGCCTCGCGCTTCACCGAGCTGCGCAGCTACCTTGAAGTGCAGGCGCTGGCCGCCCAGCACCGCGAAGCCGCGGCCGCCACCGTGCTGGCCGAACGTTTCGCCCAGCAGCAGCAAGCCCTGCTGGCGCGGCTGGAGCAGTCCGACAACAGCATGGCCGCCTATATGGGCCAGCTGGAAGACAGGCTGGAGCGGCGCAACGGCATCAGCAGCCTGCAAAAAGACCACCTGACCATGCCGCTGGTGTAAGAAACCGCGGCGCCCGGCGACCAACGGCCATCCAGGCGTGCGCACCTTTTCGGGTGCGGCGCCTGTTTTAACGCCATTGGAAACGCCATGCCACTCCCCGCAAACACCGGGATCACCCGGTCCACCTGGATCACCGCAGCCGCCCTGCTGTCGCTTGCCTGCAATGCCTTGGCGGCGCCAGCCGCCTGCACCGCCGCATCGGGGCCGGCCGTCACCCCCGTCATGGAGCTTTACACCTCCGAAGGCTGCAGTTCCTGCCCGCCCGCCGACAAGTGGCTGTCTTCACTCAAGGGCTCCGGCATGGTGGTGCAGGCCTTTCACGTTGGTTATTGGGACTACATCGGCTGGGTCGACCGCTTTGCCGCGCCGGCCTATACCAAACGCCAGCATGAAGTTGCCGAGCGCAACAAGCTGCGCAGCGTCTATACCCCGCAGGCCGTGCTCAACGGCAAAGACCTGCCCGCCTGGGGCCCCAGGCCTCCCGGCGGCAAGGAGCCGGCGCGCGCAGGCATCGTGCTCACACAACTGGCGCCCGACCAGTTTGAAGCCGTCGTCACGCCGGTGGCCGCGCTGCAATTGGCGCCCTCCTGGTCGGCCTACTGGACAGTCACCGAGCACGGCCACAACTCAAAGGTGCAGGCCGGCGAGAACGCCGGCGAGTTCCTCAAGCATGATTTTGTGGTGCGCCAGTACACCCAGGCGGGCGACTACAAAAGCGAAGGGGCTGCGCCGCAAAAGCTGGTCTTTCGCAGCATCGCGGCGACGCCCGGCCATGAACGGCAAATCAACCTGGTGGTGTTTGACCTCAAAACCGGCCGGACGCTGCAGGCACTGAGCCTGCAATGCGCGGCCTGAGCCCGTTTCAGGCTTGCCGCACAATGGCTGAATGGATTCCCCACCTGACGCCGCCCCTGATTTAGCGCCCCTTGGGCTGCGCCCGCCCGAAGCCGCCGACTATGCGGCACTCGGCAAATGGATCACCGATGCGGACACCTGCATTCGCTGGGCCGGCCCCCGCCTCAAATTCCCGTTCAAACCGGCACGCCTGCCGCAGTTGCTGGCCGAGCCGGGCGCCAACAGCTTTGTGATGAGCCGCGGGCCTGGCCCGGCGCTGGGCTTTTGCCAGTTCTGGGTGCGCGATCCCGGCGTCGCCCACCTGGCGCGCATCATCCTGGCGCCCGAAGCGCGCGGCCAGGGCCTGGGCACCACGCTGTGTGGACTGTTGATGGCCGAGGCCGCGCGCAGCACGGGCGCCGGCGCCTTCACTTTGCGTGTGTACCGCGACAACGATGCGGCCCTGGCCATTTACGAGCGCCTGGGCTTTGCGGTGGTGCCGGGCCTGTCGGATGAGCGGATTTTTTCGATGCGCAAAGAAGGCTATTGATATTTTCGTCACACAGGGCACGAAACCGTTCGGGCTGAGCTTGTCGAAGCCCTTCGACAGGCTCAGGGCGACCGGTAGTGTTCGCTAAACTGTGGCGCATGCCCATCCTGTTTCCCTTCGCGCCCTCTCCCCTTCCATGATTTCCCTGTTCCTCAAATGCCTGCTGCGCGCTGGTGCTGGGCTGGAGCCGTGCTTATCCCCCCGCGCTTTGAACTGAAAGCCACGTGAACAGGCTCAAAAAAATCCTGCGAGGGCTGCTGCTGGCCCCCGTGGCCCTCTTCCTGCTGTTTGAAGAGTGGGGCTGGGAGCCGCTGGCGGCCGCCTTCGCAGCGCTGGGCAGATTGCCGTGGTGGAGCCGGCTGGAGCGCTTCATCACCGGCCTGCCGCCCTGGGCCGCACTGCTGGCCTTTGGCGTGCCGGTGGTCGCGCTGATTCCCGTCAAACTGCTGGCGCTTTACCTCTTCGGCGAAGGCCACATCACCATAGGCCTGGGCTTGATTCTTGCTGCAAAGCTGGCGGGAACGGCAATGGCGGCCCGCCTTTTCCAGCTGACGCAGCCCGCGCTGATGCGCATGGCCTGGTTTGCGCGGCTTTACACGCCCTGGAAGGCCTGGAAAGACAAGATCATCGCGCAGGCCCGCGCCTCCTGGCCCTGGCGCATGGCGCGCCGCTTGAAGACGCGGGTCAAGCTGGCGGGCACAAGGCTGCTGGCGGCGCTCAAAGCCGTCTTTTCGTAAGGCCGAAGTTCACCGGATTTTTCACGTCATGTTCAATCTCTTCAAACCCCCTTTGTACATACGCCTGTCGCCTGTGCGCCTGACGGTGCGCAACGCCAAAACAGGCGCCTACGTCTCCGAAGTGCCCGAAATCGCCATCTCGCGCGGGCCCAAGCCCAAGGTGCTGGGCGCGGGCGACGAAGCGACCCTGTACAAATCCAGCAAGTCAGCGCTGGTGACCAACCCTTTCAGCCACCCGCGCTCGCTGATGTCCGACTTCGCGCTGGGCCAGCAGGTACTCAAGGCCTTTGTCAAAAAGCTGCCCAAAGGCCGTGCCCTGGCTGTGGCGCCCCGCGTGCTCTTCCACCTGCAGGGCGATCCCGCCGGCGGCTTCACGCAGGTGGAGGTGCGAGCCTTCCATGAAATGGCCCTGGGCGCGGGCGCCTCGGAGGTCACCATCTGGCAGGGGCAGGACCTGACCGACGAGCAGGTGCTGTCGCGCGACTACCCGCCCACGGGCCGGGTGCTCGAATGAAGGCGGAGGGCGACCTGCGCGCGCTGACGCGCGCGTTCCCGCATGCGGGCCGGCTGGAACGGATTTTTCTGAGGCCCGCGCGCCGCGCTCCGGTACTGGCCGTGGAGAGCGTGCTGGCGATTGCGGGCCAGGGCCTTGAAGGCGATCGTTACGCCACCGGCGCGCCAGGCGGCAAACGCCAGGTTACGCTGATGCAGGCCGAACACCTGCCTGTCCTGGCCTACCTGGCCCGGCGCGATGCGGTGGACGCCGCGGAGCTTCGCCGCAACCTTGTGGTGGCGGGCCTGAACCTGCTGGCCGCCAAATCGCTGTTCAAGGACCAGCCCATGGTGCTGCGTTTGGGCCCCGTGGTGCTGGAGATCACCGGCCCCTGCGAGCCCTGCTCGCGCATGGACGAAGTGCTGGGCGCCGGCGGCTACAACGCCATGCGCGGCCATGGCGGGCTGACGGCGCGCGTGCTGCAGGGCGGCCTGCTGCGGGTGGGCGATGCGGTGGTGTGCGAGCGGGCCTGATCGGAAATTGCTAGCCGGATCGGCCCAAACCGTGGGCCGGTATGGGTATTGGGCATGCGTCATACTGGCCCTCCCATCCACTCCCTGCCCGCCCGCCTCCCATGACTAAAACCTCGGTCGACAAGCACAAAATCAAATTCCTGTTGCTGGAGGGCATTCACCCCTCCGCCGTGGAAGTCCTCAAGGCCGCAGGTTATTCCAACATCGAAAGCCTGTCCGGCGCCCTGCCCGACGACGAGTTGAAGGCGAAGATCGCCGACGTGCATTTTGTCGGCATACGCTCGCGCACCCAGCTCACGGCCGAGGTGTTTGCCCAGGCCGGCAAGCTCGCCGCCGTCGGCTGCTTTTGCATAGGCACCAACCAGGTCGACCTCAACGCGGCGCGTGAACGCGGCATCGCGGTTTTCAACGCGCCCTTTTCCAACACACGTTCGGTGGCCGAACTGGTTCTGGCCGAGGCCATCCTGTTGTTGCGCGGTGTGCCTGAAAAAAGCGCGGTCGCGCACCGCGGCGGCTGGCTCAAGTCCGCCGACAACGCCTACGAAATCCGCGGCAAGACCCTGGGCATCGTCGGCTACGGCTCCATCGGCACGCAGCTGTCGGTGCTGGCCGAGGCGCTGGGCATGCACGTCGTGTTTTTCGACGTCGTCACCAAGCTGCCGCTGGGCAATGCCCGCCAGGTCGGCCTGCTCAAGGATTTGCTGGCCCAGGCCGATGTGGTGAGCCTGCACGTGCCGGAGACCCAAGCCACGCAATGGATGGTGGGCGCGGCCGAGATCGCGGCGATGAAACCCGGCAGTGTGCTGATCAATGCCTCGCGCGGCACCGTGGTTGAGATTGAACCGCTGGCCGAGGCCCTGAAAAACAAGAAATTGCTGGGCGCCGCCATCGACGTCTTCCCCGTCGAGCCGCGCAGCAACAAGGACATCTTCGAATCGCCCCTGCGCGGCCTGGACAACGTGATCCTGACCCCGCACGTGGGCGGCTCGACCATGGAAGCCCAGGAAAACATCGGCATCGAGGTCGCCGAAAAACTCGTGAAGTACAGCGACAACGGCACCTCCACCTCGTCCGTCAACTTCCCCGAAGTCGCCCTGCCGGCCCACCCCGGCAAACACCGCCTGCTGCACATCCACCGCAACGTGCCCGGGGTACTGTCGGAGATCAACAAGGTCTTCGCCAGCAACGGCATCAACATCGCCTCGCAGTACCTGCAGACGAATGAAGCCGTCGGCTACGTCGTGATCGACATCGACGCCGCGCACTCCGACATGGCCCTGGCGAAGCTGGCAGAAGTGCCGGGGACGATTCGCAGCCGGGTGTTGTTCTAGGCCTACTGAGCCGGCACCTGCAAACCCAGCAGGTCCGCCAGCGCAGCCGTCGACAGGGAGCCTTCACGCGACACCACCGCGCCGGTCTGAGCATGGGTGCCGACGATGACCGGGATTGCGCTGAAGCCGAGCTTGTTCATCAGCGCCGTATTTTTCGCCACGGCGTCTTTTTGCGCATCCAGATTGCTGCCCGCGCTGATGCCGCCGCGACCAGCCCGCATGGAGGCCTCGTGCTCATCCATGGCGGCTACCGGGTCGCCAGCGGCCAGCAGCGTCGCGCCCTGGGAGGTGCTGGCGCCGTTCAGGAGGCCGACCGGAATCCACACGAACTTGGCCTGGGACCTGAGCGGTTTGGCGGACTGCCACAGCACGGCGCAGTGCGGGCATTGGGCGTCAAAAAACACGTAAACGGTGCGCCGGCTCATCTGGGCGCCGGCGACAAAACCCTTGGCTTCGGCCGCGATGGCCTCGACCGAGATGGGCGCGGCGGCAGCGGCTTTTTGCGCGGCGGCGTCTGGCGCATCGTTGCAGCCGGCGAGCAGCAAGGCGCAGGCCGTGAGCACGGCAGCAAGGAGTGAGGGCAAGAGTTTGGGCATGGTGGCGGCCGTCAGTGAACGAAAGCGCAAGAATAACTGAGGCCGCTTACTTCGACAGCGCGTCCGCCAATTCCCCCGCCAGCATGAAGAACTCGGGTGAGCGCAGCACCGACACATGGGTGGCATTCATGGCATAGGTCACGCGGGTCTTGACGCCGCGGGCTTGCAGCGCCCTGGCATAGCTTTCGCTGAACAGGGGCAAGGTGTTTTCGTCCTTGTTGCCGACGACCAGGCTGATCAGCGTCGCGGGCGGCATCTTGCCGGCCTCGGCCAGCGGCGAGAGGCTGGTCCAGGCGCCTGTCTTGCCGGCCGAGTTGCCGCGCCACTGGCGCCAGGCGGGCACGTCGCAGGGGCAGGCCGCCAGCAAATAGGCATCGGCGCTGCCGGGGAAGCGGCTGGCCAGCAGGGCCGCCGTGGCCGCGCCGCCCGAATGGCCGACCAGCAGGATTTTTTTGCCGGGATTAAGGGTGCGCAGTTGGGCCAGTGCATCGGCGACGACGCCGACGTTTTGCGGCGTGTAGTCGTCATCGCCCGGGCCGGACTGGCCGTCCGACGTGCCAAGGTCGCTGCGGTAGCCGGGGCGCTGCACCGCAACCGTGACGGCCTGGAGTTTTTCCGCGAGCATGGCGGCCGCGCCGCTGTCGGCCTTCAGTTCCGTGCGCCCGCCGTTGTCGCCGTGCAGGAAGACGACCAGCACCCTGGGCGTGACGCGGGCCGAGGCCTGCGCGGGCGGCAGCGTGCGAATGACCAGGCAATGCCGGCTGTTCCCTGCCCGTTCCACGCCGTCGGCCTTTTTGCCGTCAGGGCATGTGGCCTGCTGGGCCAAAGCGGCCCAAGGCAAACCTGCCAGCAGCAGGCCGGCCAAAGCCAGGCAAACGCGCCGCATCAGGCACCGCGCAAGGCGGCTTTCAGTTGCTGGCCGATTTCGGGCTTGTCGGCAAAGGGGTCGGTCGGGTTGCGCGCCTGCAGCACGTCTTCCAGCCGCGTCTGCACGGAGTTGATGGCCTTGGGATGGCTGTAGATATAAAACTTGTTGTTTGCGATGGCGTCGAACACCAGCTTGGCCACGTCTTCGGCCGTGACCTTGCCGGAGCCCACGGCCTTGCCGGTCATGGCCTGCTGGATCATCTGGCTTTTGGTGGGCTTGTCCGCGCCCAGCTCGGCCGGGCGGTTGCGGTGGCTCATGCCTATGCCGGTGGCCACAAAGAAGGGGCACAGCACTGAGGCGCCGACCTGGTCGGTGACCAGGCCCAGGTCCTGGTACAGGGTTTCGCTCAAGGCCACCACGGCGTGCTTGCTGACGTTGTAGACGCCCATATTGGGCGGGTTCAGCAGTCCGGCCATGCTGGCGGTGTTGACGATGTGGCCTTGCCAGGCCGGGTCTTTGGCGGCGGCCTCCAGCATCATGGGGGTGAAGATGCGCACGCCGTGCACCACACCCATGACGTTGACGCCCATCACCCATTCCCAGTCCTTCAGGCTGTTTTCCCAGATCAGGCCGCCCGCGCCCACGCCGGCATTGTTGAAGACGAAGTGCGGCGCGCCGAAGCGCTCGAACACGGCTTTGCCCATGGCTTCCATCTGCGCGGCGCTGGACACGTCGAGCTTGAAGGACAGCACCTGGGCGCCGGCGGCCTTCATTTCCGCTTCGGCTTTGTCGAGCGCGTCTTGCTGCACGTCGACCAGCACCAGGTTCATGCCGAGCTTGGCGCCCAGCCGCGCGCATTCCAGGCCGAAGCCGGATCCCGCGCCGGTCAGCACCGCCGTTTTGCCTTTGAAGTCCGTGATCATTGCGTGTCTTTCTTGATGGCTTGAATAGCAAAATTGTCCCTGAGAGAGGCCCTTGCGCGTGTCACCCAGGCAACTCAGGAATTCAGGCAACTCGCAGCATTTCGATGTGCGGTATGCCGTCTTCGATGTAGGGCTCGCCGTTCTGCAAAAAGCCGTGCTGTTCGTAAAACTTCTGCAGCCGCGCCTGGGCGCCTATGCGTATCGCTTGCGGGCCCCAGTGCGCCTGCAGGCGCTCAATGGCCTCTTTCATCAGCACGTGGCCTATGCCGCCACCGCGTGCCGAGGCATGGGTGACGACGCGGCCTATGCTGGCCTCGGCAAACTTCACGCCGGCGGCAAAACAGCGCGCATAGGCGGCGAGCCGGCCGTCCCGCTCGCCCAGCAAATGCATGGCCTCGGTGTCCGCGCCGTCCAGGTCCTGGAAGGCGCAGGCCTGTTCGAGCACAAAGACTTCGCTGCGCAGTTGCAGCAATTCATACAGCTCCGGCGTGGTGAGCGCGCTGAAAGGGACAAAACGCCAGGTGATGATGCCGCTCATGCCGGGTTGGCCGCTTTCAAGGAATAGCCGATGCGTGGGAAATGCACGTGCACCGTGCCGGCGCGCGGATCGGTGCGGCGCAGCGTGTAGT
Organism: Polaromonas sp. YR568; assembly: GCF_943369675.1. Classification (GTDB taxonomy): domain Bacteria; phylum Pseudomonadota; class Gammaproteobacteria; order Burkholderiales; family Burkholderiaceae_C; genus Polaromonas. The sequence goes on from NZ_CALROB020000001.1 coordinate 23,549, forward strand.
GCATGCGGGTGGCGGCGATCAGTTCGCCTTCGGTGGGTTCGGGGCCGAAGCTTTCGCTGGTGACCAGCACCTGGCTGCCCAGCGGAATGCCGTGCTCGTCCTGGAAGATGTCGCCCGGCAACGGCGCGGGGGCGTTGGCGGCGGCGGCCGCGATGGCGTCGGCCGGACTCGACTCCCCGACACTGCCGTGGCCTATCGCGGCCATGCGGTCCATCCAGTCCAGCACGGCGGGCGTGAGCTTGAGGATGCCCGCAAGCACCGGGGTCTGCACCCGCGTGAACCACAGCGGGTGGTACATCGCGAAATCGGCGATGCAAGGCACCTCGCCCAGCAGGAAAGGCCGGTCGTCCAGCATGTCGGAGATGCGGCGCAGGTAGGACTTGTAGGCGGCCGCGGCATCTGTGGAGCGGATGCGCGCCATGCCGAAACTCATGGCCTTGCGGTCTTCGCCAAAGGCGCGCGCGGCTTCGGGCGGTTTTTTCTCAAAGATCTGGGCGATGCCTTTGGGCTGGGTGTTGTAGGCCATCGAAGTCCAGAACAACGTGTTGTCGGCCCAGTGCGCCAACGTGCGCGCCAGGCCCTTGCTGGGCTCCGGGTAGACCGAGGGCGCGGGCTGCAAATGCTCGAGCACGTCGCTGATCAGCGCGGTGTCGCAGTAAATGTCGGCGCCGATTTGCAGGATGGGCGTCTTGCGGTAGCCGCCGGTGAGCGCGACCACGTCGGGCTTGGGCATGATCATCGGGATGATCACGGACTTCCAGGGCAGGTTTTTGTAGCCCAGCATCAGCCGCGTTTTCTCGGCGAAGGGCGACGTGGGGTAGTGGTGAAGAATCAGCTCGCTCATGGGGTGTCTCCGATTGTTCTTGTGCAATGTCGATTCAGCGCGGCATGGCCCGGGTGATGATGGCGTCGAAATCCGTGCCCGCGCCCAGCGTGCCGAAGGACTGGCCCCAGTTGCCGGCCAGGCGCGAATCGCAGAAGGCGCTGAAGACCGCCGCGGGCGCCGTCTGCTGCAGCAGCGCGGCCTGCACCGCGAGCGCCACGTCCTGCGCGAGGCGCCGCGCCTCGATTTCGCTCGCCATCTCTTCAATCCGCGTGGGCAAGGCGGCGGCCAGTTTGTCCAGCGCCGGGTGCGCGCCTTTGGCGGCGGACAGCTCCTGCGCCAGCGCGGCCACGGCGTCGGCCTTGCGCAGGGCGCGCAGCAAATCCAGCGCCATGATGTTGCCCGCGCCTTCCCAGATGGAGTTGAGCGGCATCTCGCGGTAGATGCGGGCCATGACGCCTTCGCCGCCCTCCTCCACATAACCGTTGCCGCCCAGGCATTCCATGGCCTCCTGCGCGAAGTGGCTGCCGCGCTTGCAGATCCAGAACTTGGCGACCGGCGTCAACAGGCGCGCCATGGCGGCTTCATGCGCCTGGCCCGGGCGGTCAAAAGCGCGGGCCAGGCGGATCGCCAGCGCGGTGGCGGCTTCGGATTCGAGCGCCAGGTCGGCCAGCACATTGCGCATCAGCGGCTGCTCCATCAGCAGCTTGCCGAAGGCCTTGCGCTGCGAGGTGTGGTTCAGCGCCAGTGCCAGCGCCTGGCGCATCAGGCCGCTGGTGCCCAGGGCGCAGTCCAGCCGCGTCATGGTGCCCATCTCGAGAATTTGCGGAATGCCCCGGCCTTCTTCGCCGACCAGCCAGGCCGGGGCGTTCTCAAACTCGACTTCGGAACTGGCGTTGGCCTTGTTGCCCAGTTTGTCTTTAAGGCGCTGGATGCGGATGGCGTTGAGGCTGCCGTCAGGCAGCACGCGTGGCAGGAAAAAGCAGGAGAGGCCGCTCTTCGCCTGGGCCAGCACCAGGAAGGCGTCGCACATGGGCGCCGAGAAAAACCATTTGTGGCCGGTGATGGCATAACGTTCGCCCCAGCCGTCGCGGCCCACGGGCTCGGCCCGCGTGGTGTTGGCCCGCACGTCGGAGCCGCCCTGCTTTTCGGTCATGCCCATGCCCATGGTGAGGCCGGCCTTGGCCTGCCAGGGCTTGAGTTCGGGGTCGTAGGCGCGGCTGGCCAGCTTGGGGCCCCAGTCGGCATAGATGGCGGTGTTGCCGCGCAGCGCGGGCGTGGCCGCGTAGCTCATGGAGATGGGGCACAGGGTGGAGGGTTCGAGTTCGGTGAAGAGCATGAAGCCGGCGGCGCGCCGGACGTGCGGGCTGGCGCCCTCATCACTCCAGGGTGAACCATGCAGGCCCGCACCCGTCGCCAGCGTCATGAGCTCGTGATAACCGGGATGAAACTCCACCCGATCCACACGCAGGCCAAAGCGGTCATGGCTGTGCAGCACCGGCCCGTGCACATTGGCCAGCCGCGCGTGGGTTTGCATCGCGCTGCTGCCCAGCGTGGCGCCGAACCGGCTCAGTTCGGCCGTATCCAGCGCCGGCGCGTTGAACTTCAGCGCATCGCGCAGCGGCCGGTTGGTCTCAAACAGGTTGTAGTCCGCGAGCGGCGCGGGCTGGTTGAAGACTTCATGGGTGGGGTTCATGACAACCTCCTGTTCCGCCAGACTAGATGAGTTTGACCAACTGCTTGCCGAAGTTTTTGCCTTTGAGCAATCCCAGAAACGCCTCGGGCGCCGCTTCAATCCCCTGCGCCACGGTTTCACGCGGACGCAGCTTGCCGGTGCCCACCAGCGTGCCGAGCTCCTTGAGCGCTTCGGGCCAGACTTCCATGTGCTCGCTCACGATAAAACCCTGCAACTTGAGGCGGTTGGTGAGGATGAGCGCCGGCCAGGCCAGCGGCATGGGCCGGCCGTCGTAGCCGGCGATCATGCCGCACAGCGCGATGCGGCCGAAGGCGTTCATGCGCGGCAGCACGGCGTCCAGCACCATGCCGCCTACATTTTCGAAATAGCCGTCCACGCCATCGGGGCAGGCGTCGCGCACCGCCTTGGACAGCGAAGCGGCGTCGGCGTGCAGCTTGTAGTCGATGCAGGCGTCGAAGCCCAGTTCATCGACCGCGTATTTACATTTGTCGGGCCCGCCCGCGATGCCCACGGTGCGGCAGCCGCGCGCTTTCGACAGCGCGGCAAAAGCACTGCCCACGGCGCCGGTGGCGGCGCTGACCACCATCATCTGGCCGGCTTTCGGTTCGATGATTTTCACCAGGCCGTACCAGGCGGTAACTCCGGGCATGCCGACCGCGCCCAGGTAGTGCGACAGCGGCACGTGCGTGGTGTCGACCTTGCGCAGCGCGCCGGGCTGGTCGGCGTTGACCACGCTGAACTCCTGCCAGCCGCCCATGCCGACCACCTTGTCGCCGGGCTGGAATTTGGGCGAGCGGCTTTCCACCACCTCGCCTGCCGTGCCGCCAATCATCACCTGGCCCAAGGGCTGCGGCGCGGCGTAGCTTTTGGCGTCGTTCATGCGGCCGCGCATATACGGGTCCAGGCTCAGGTAGTGGTGGCGCACCAGCACCTGGCCGTCCTGCAGGGCCGGCGTGTCGCTGGAGACCAGCATGAAGTTGCTTGCGGTGGCCTCGCCGGTGGGCCGGTTGTCGAGGAGGATTTGCTGGTTGATGGACACGGTGGTCTCCTGTTGTGTGTTGCGGACGCTAGTCCGTTGAAATCGCGCCGCCCGGGGCATCCGGTGTGCCGGCGGCGGGCTTGCGTTTGACGTATTTGAAGGTGCCGGTCGAATGCGCGCAGGCCTGGCCCAGCGCGTCGTAGAGCGTGGCTTCGGTGAACGCCATGCTGGTGGTGCGATGAATGAGCCGGCCCTTGGCCGTCAGCCGGCTGCCGTCGCCCGGCGCCGGCCGCATGAAGCTGGTTTTCATCTCGATGGTGACCACGCCCATGTCTTTTTCGACGCTGCGCGCGGCCGTCGCCATGGTCACATCCAGCAGCGTCATGATGGCGCCGCCGTGCGTGACGGCGAAGGAATTGAGGTGCTCGGGCTTGGGCGCATAGCCGATGGCCGAGGCGCCGCCCTCGAACAGCTCCAGCGTAAAGCCAAGGTGGTTGACGAAAGGGATGTCGGCGCCGAAGTCCATTAACTGTTCCCAACCTTTCAATTGATTAGCCACCTGTGACGACGGAAACACCGCCGTCCACCGCCAGCCACTGGCCGGTGATGTGCTTGCCGGCGTCCGACGCATAAAGCACGCACAGGCCCTTCAGATCCTCGTCGTCGCCCAGGCGGCCCAGCGGCGCGTGCGAGGCGAGTTTTTCCTCGCCCAGCGCTTTGAGCGTGCCGACCGTCATGCGGCTCGGGAAAAAGCCCGGGCAGATGGCGTTGACGGTGATGTTGTACTTGCCCCATTCGCAGCCCAGTGCGCGCGTGAAGTTGACGACGGCGCCCTTGGAGGTGTTGTAGGCCACGGTGGTCATCTCGCGCGGGTTGCCGCCCAGGCCGGCGATGGAGGCCACGTTGATGATGCGGCCGGACTTGCGGGCGATCATGCTGTGCTTGGCGATGTGCTGGCTCAGGATGAAGTAGCCGCGGATGTTGAGGTTCATGACCTTGTCCCAGGCTTCCACCGGGTGGTCTTCGGCGGGCGCGCCCCAGGCGGCGCCGGCGTTGTTGACCAGGATGTCGACGTGGCCCAGGCGCTTGATGGCTTCGTCGGCCAGCGCGCGTATGTCTTCTTCTTTTGAGCAGTCGGCGGCGATCCAGTCGACGTCGATGCCGGCGGCCTTGAGTTCGGCGGCGGACTCGATCAGGTCTTCGGCCTTGCGCGAGCTCAGGATGATTTTGGCGCCGGCCTCGCCCAGCGCCTGGGCCAGTTGCAGGCCAAGGCCGCGCGAGCCGCCGGTCACGAGGGCGGTCTTGCCTTTGAGGTCAAACAGTTGCTGGATGGTACGGGTCATGGGCTGTCTCCTGGTGTGTTGTCATGGTGCCCGCCTTGCACTGCGCATGCAGCGTGGGCGGGGATGATGGGGTGGGAATGAGGGGAATTTGAGGGGTGGTCAGGCAGCCGCGGCTGCGATGTTCACTTGCTCTGGATGCGTAAGGCCTCGCCATATTGGCACAAGATCCTGCGGCTTTTCGGCCCGGCTGTCGTCGTGGCGACTTCGAACCGGGGCCGGATCACGGCCCCACGTTGATGCGGGACCGCACGTAAATCAGCACAAAACCTATCACCGCAATGATGCCGCCAATAACCACCATGGACCAGCCGATGGCGTCGTCCAGGCGTTCCATCGACAGGCCCAGCACCAAAGTCAGCAGCCCGCCGTAGATCAGCACCCAGATCAGGGCCTGCAGGCGCGCCACGTTCTTGTTGGAAACAGGGTCGGCGGACGGTTTGAAAAATGACACTAAAAAGCCTCCTCGGGCAGGTCGGCGCAGGTCAGGTCGCGGGTTTCAACCACTTTGAGCCAGGCGTCGATCTTCGGTAATTCGTAATGGTAAAAGTAGCGCATGGCCCCCATTCTTCCCGCCTGCGGTGCATCCTGCGGCAATGAAAGACCGGCCAGCGCCACGTCCAGCCAGGTCCACGCCAGCACGGTGTGGCCGAAGGCCTGCATATAGGGTACCGCATTGGCCAGGGCCTCGCCCGGCTCGCCGGTGGCCCAGGCCGCCTTGGTGGCGCTACCCACGTGCTGCAGCGCCTTGCCCAGCGCGTTGGCGTGTTCCGCCAGCTCGGGCTGCTGTATGGCTTTTTCAATCGTGGCATTGATGCGCGCGGCCAGCAGCTGCAGCCCCCTGCCCCCTTCCATCAACACCTTGCGGCCCAGCAAATCCATGGCCTGGATGCCGTGCGTACCTTCATGGATCATGTTCAGGCGGTTGTCGCGCCAGTACTGCTCCACCGGGAAGTCGCGCGTGTAGCCATAGCCGCCGTGCACCTGGATGGCCAGGGAGTTGGCCTCCAGGCACCATTCGCTGGGCCAGCTTTTGGCGATGGGCGTCAGCACCTCGAGCAGCAGGCGGGCGTCGTCGGCGGCCTGCCCGCCCGCCGTGTGGTGTTCGTCGACCAGGCGCGCGCAGTACAGCTCCAGCGCCAGCGCGCCTTCGCAGTAGGCTTTTTGCGCCAGCAGCATGCGTTTGACGTCGGCGTGTTCGATGATGCGGATTTGCGGCTGGGCGGCATCCTTGCCGCCCACACCGACGGGCCGGCCTTGCGGCCGGTTTTTGGCGTAATCGAGGCTGGCGTAATAACCCGCCATGCCCAGCATGGTGGCCGCCATGCCCACGCCTATGCGCGCCTCGTTCATCATGTGGAACATGCAGCGCAGGCCTTCATGCGGCTTGCCGACCAGGTAGCCCACGGCGCCGGCCTGGCCGTCCACCGGGTATTTGCCTTCGCCGAAGTTGAGCAAGGTATTGGTGGTGCCGCGCCAGCCCAGCTTGTGGTTGAGGCCCGCCAGCGCCACGTCGTTGCGCACGCCGGTGAGTTCGCCCTGGGGGTTGACCATCTTCTTGGGCACGATGAACAGCGAAATCCCGCGCGTGCCGGCGATCAGCTTGCCGTCCGGCCCCGGTATCTTGGCCAGCACCAGGTGGATGATGTTGTCGGCCAGCTCATGCTCGCCGGCCGAAATCCACATCTTGTTGCCCTTGAGGCGGTAGCGCGCACCCAGCGGGTCGGCCTCAAAGCCTTCGCCGTCGGGCACCGCGCGCGTGGTCACGTCGCTGAGCGAGGAGCCGGCCTGCGGCTCGGACAAACACATAGTGCCGGAAAAGCGGCCCGAGAACTCGTTCTTGGCGAACACCTCTTTTTGCGCGTCAGTGCCGTGCACCATCAACAGGTTGGCATTGCCGGTGGTGAGCAGGCCCGAGCCTATGCTGACCGAAGCCATCGCGAAGAAGGCGTTGGCCGCCGCCTCCACCGTGTAGGGCAGCTGCATGCCGCCGACTTCATAGTCCTGCGCGGCGCTGAGCATGCCGGAGGCCGCATAGGCTTTTTGCGCATCGTGCGTGGCCTGCGGAAGGATCACTTTTTCGCCGTCGAAATGCGGCTCCTGCGTGTCCACCGTGCGGTTGAACGGCGCGTATTTCTCGCGCGCGATGCGTTCGCAGGTGTCGAAGACCGCGTCAAAGGTTTCGCGCGAATGGTCGGCGAAACGTTCGCGCTGGTTCAGCGATTCGGCGTCCAGCCAGTGGTAAAGCAGGAAATCGAGGGTGGGCCGAAGGCTCATGACGGCCTCCTGGTCGCATGGCAAGGCGCAAAGGCAGGAAACACCTGCCCTTTCTGAAGGAGCAGGGTTTCATGCATGGTGCTTGCCCGGTTACAGGACTTCGAAAATACCGGCCGCGCCCATGCCGCCGCCAATGCACATGGTCACGCAGACGCGCTTGGCGCCGCGGCGCTTGCCTTCGATGAGCGCATGGCCCGTCAGGCGCTGGCCGGTCACGCCGTAGGGGTGGCCGACGGCGATCGCGCCGCCGTTGACGTTGAGTTTGTCCATGGGAATGCCCAGCTTGTCGGCGCAGTACAGCACCTGCACGGCGAAGGCTTCGTTGAGCTCCCACAAATCGATGTCACTGATCTTCAGGCCCAGCTTGGCGAGAACCTTTGGAATGGCGAAGACCGGGCCAATGCCCATTTCATCGGGTTCGCAGCCGGCGACGGCGAAGCCGAGGAAGCGGCCCAGCGGCTTGAGGCCCTTCTTTTCCGCCACGGTTTCGTTCATGACGACCACGGCGCCGCCGCCGTCGGAGAACTGGCTGGCATTGCCGGCCGCAATCACGCCGCCGGGAATGGCCGGCTTGATGCCGCTGATGCCTTCCTTGGTCGTGCCTTCGCGGATGCCTTCGTCCTTGCTGACGGTGACCTGTTTGGTGGAGAGGCCCATGACCTTGTCGGCCACACCGGCTGTCACGGTGATGGGCGCGATTTCGGCCTCAAACAGGCCTGCTGCCAGCGCGGCCGTGGCTTTTTGCTGGCTCAGTGCGCCGTATTCGTCCATACGGTCGCGCGAGATGTTGTAGCGCTTGGCGACCTGCTCGGCCGTCTGCAGCATGTTCCAGTAGATTTCCGGCTTGTTCTTCATCAGCCAGCTTTCCTGCAGCATGTGGGTGTTCATTTCCTGCTGCACGCAGGAGATGCTTTCGACGCCGCCGGCCACGTAGATGTCGGCTTCGCCGGCGATCACGCGCTGTGCCGCGGTGGCAATCGTCTGCAGGCCGGACGAGCAGAAACGGTTGATGGTCATGCCCGAAACGGTGACCGGGCAGCCGGCGCGCAGCGCGATCTGGCGCGCGATGTTGGCGCCGGTGGCGCCTTCGGGTGTGGCACAGCCCATGATCACGTCATCGACTTCAGCGGCCTCGATGCCGGCGCGCTGGATGGCGTGCTCGACAGCGTGGCCGCCCAGGGTGGCGCCGTGCGTCATGTTGAAGGAGCCCTTCCAGCTTTTGGCCAGGGGGGTGCGTGCGGTGGAAACAATGACTGCTGAGCTCATGAAATTCTCCGGAATCTGGGACGTTGATCTGTACGGGCCTGAGAGGTTCAGGTGGACTGGTTGAAGGTTTTGCCTTCGGCGGCCAGCTTGGCCAGCAGCGGCGCGGGCTTCCAGAATTTGGCGTCGTCCAGCGGGTTCTGCGCGAAGCGGTTCATGCTCTGCACCACGTTGAAGAGGCCGACCTGGTCGGCGTACAGCATGGGGCCGCCGCGGTAGACCGGGAAGCCGTAACCCATGATGTAGACCATGTCGATGTCGCTGGCCTTGGAGGCAATGCCCTCCTCCAGGATGTGCGCGGCCTCGTTGACCAGCGAATACACCAGGCGCTGCACGATTTCCTCGTCGGAAATCTTGCGCGGCGTGATGCCCAGGGTCTTGCGGTGGTCCTCGATCATCTTGACGACCTCGGCGTTCGGGATCGCGTCGCGCTTGCCGGGCACATAGTCGTACCAGCCGGCGCCGGTTTTCTGGCCGAAGCGGCCTTTTTCGCAGAGCAGGTCGGCCGTCTTGCTGTATTTCATGTCCGGCTTTTCGGTGTAGCGGCGCTTGCGGATGGCCCAGCCGATGTCGTTGCCGGCCAGGTCGCCCATGCGGAAAGGACCCATGGCAAAACCGAATTTCTCGATGGCCTTGTCGACCTGCTCGGGCGTGCAGCCCTCGTCGAGCAGGAAACCGCCCTGGCGGCCGTATTGTTCGATCATGCGGTTGCCGATAAAGCCGTCGCAGACGCCGGAGACCACGGCCGTCTTCTTGATCTTCTTGCCCATTGCCATCACGGTGGCCAGCACGTCCTTGCCGGTCTTGGCGCCACGCACCACTTCCAGCAGCTTCATCACATTGGCGGGGCTGAAGAAATGCAGGCCGACCACGTCCTGCGGGCGTTGGGTGAAGGCGGCGATCTTGTCGACGTCCAGCGTCGAGGTGTTGGAGGCCAGGATGGCGCCCGGTTTCATCACGCGGTCCAGTTCCTTGAAGACCTTTTCCTTGACGCCCATCTCTTCAAACACCGCCTCGATCACGAGGTCGGCGTCTTTGAGGTCGTCGTAGCTCAGTGTGGTGCTGAGCAGGCCCATGCGCTGCTCAAACTTGTCCTGCTTGAGCTTGCCCTTTTTGACCTGGGCTTCGTAGTTCTTGCTGATGATGCCCAAGCCCTTGTCCAGCGCCTCCTGCTTCATCTCCAGGATCTTGACGGGGATGCCGGCGTTCAGGAAGTTCATGGCGATACCGCCGCCCATGGTGCCGGCGCCTATGACGGCGACGGATTTGATCTCGCGCTTGGGCGTGTCTTCCGGCACGTCGGGAATCTTGGAGGCGGCGCGCTCGGCCATGAAGATGTGGCGCAGCGCGCGGCTTTCAGGCGTCCACATCAGGTTGATGAAGAGCTCGCGCTCGAAGGCCAGGCCGTCCTCGAACTTCTTCTTGGTGGCGGCTTCCACGGCGTCCACGCACTTGAGCGGCGCGGGGAAGTTCTTGGCCATGCCCTTGACCATGTTGCGGGCGAACTGGAAGTAGGCGTCGCCGTTGGGGTGTTTGGCGCGCAGGTCGCGCACCAGCGGCAGCGGCCGGGTGTCGGAAATCGACTGCGCGAAGGCCAGGGCCTCCTGGGCCAGCGATTCGGGCGAGGCGGCGAGCTTGTCGAACAGCTTCTGGCCGGGGATTTGCGCCAGCAGCTCGCTCTTGACGGGTTCACCGCTGACGATCATGTTCAGGGCCGGCTCGACGCCGACCACGCGCGGCAGGCGCTGCGTGCCGCCGGCGCCGGGCAGCAGGCCCAGCTTGACTTCAGGCAAGGCCACGCTGGTGCCGGGGGCGGCAATGCGGTAGTGGCAACCCAGCGCCAGTTCCAGGCCGCCGCCCATGCAGACGGAATGGATGGCCGCAACGATGGGCTTGCCGGAGTTCTCAACCACGCGGATCACGCTGTGCAGATTCGGCTCGGACAGCGCTTTGGGCGTGCCGAATTCCTTGATGTCGGCGCCGCCCGAAAAAGCCTTGCCGGCGCCGGTGATCACGATGGCCTTGACGGCCGCATCGGCATTGGCCTTCTGGATGTTGTCGGTCAGGCTCAGGCGCGTGGCATGGCCCAGGCCGTTGACGGGCGGGTTGCTCAGCGTGATGAGCGCGACGGGGCCGTGGACTTCATAAAGGGTGGTCATTGCGGTGCTTCTTTCCTTGGATGGGAGGTTCAGGTTTTTGCTTGTCTCGGCTGGCGCTGCGGCCCGGGTTCGGAGGGCCGTCAAAAAAGTACGACCGTTCTTTTTCCATTGTAGGGGGCGTTTGTGACGGCACAAGGCCCGGCATGGGCTGTTCAGTCTATTTTTTGTCCCAGCGGTGACATCCCCAGAGGCTTTTTACACCTCAAGCCACTCTTTGCGGATGTAGGCATCGGCCCGCAGGCTGTCGGGCGTGCCGTCAAACACGATGCTGCCGTGGCCCATGACCAGCGCGCGGTCGGAAATCGCCATGGCAATCGTCAGCTTCTGCTCGATCAGCAGCACCGAAATGCCTTTGGCTTTCAGCGTCTGCAAATACTGCCCCACGAGTTCAACGATCTTGGGCGCCAGGCCCTCGGTGGGTTCGTCGATGATGATGAGGTCGGGGTCGCCCATCAGCGTGCGGCACAGCGTGAGCATCTGCTGCTCGCCGCCCGACAGCACGCCGGCCTCGGTGTGCTGGCGTTCGCGCAGCCGGGGGAACATCTGGTACATGTCCTCGAAGGACCAGCGCGAGCCCTTGCCGGAGCCCTTCTGGCCCAGCAGCAGGTTCTGGTGCACCGTGAGCTTGGGGAAGATGTCGCGGTTCTCGGGCACGTAGCCGATTCCCAGGTGAGCGATCTGGTAGGCCTTCTTGCCGACGATTTCCTGCTTCTTCCAGAGGATGGAACCCTGGCAGTCGACCAGGCCCATGATGGCCTTGGCCGTGGTGGAGCGCCCCGAGCCGTTGCGGCCCAGCAAGGCGACGATCTGGCCGGGCTGCACGTCGAAATTCACGCCATGCAAGACGTGGCTTTTGCCGTAGAAGGCGTGGAGGTTTTGTATGTGCAACATCAGTGGCCCCCTGCCTGTGCATCGGCTACCGAGGAGCCGAGATACGCCTCCTGCACCCGCTGGTCCGCGCGCACGGCCTCGGGCGTGTCGTAGGCAATGATTTCGCCGTAAACCACGACGGCGATCTTGTCGGCCAGGCCGAAGACCACGCCCATGTCGTGCTCCACCGTCAACAGGGTCTTGCCCACGGTGACTTCCTTGATCAGGCTGATAAAGCGGCTGGTTTCCGAGCGGCTCATGCCGGCCGTGGGTTCGTCCAGCAGGATGACGTTGGCGCCGCCGGCAATCGTGATGCCGATTTCCAGCGCGCGCTGCTCGGCGTAAGTCAGGTTGGTGGCCAGCACGTCGCGCTTTTTGTCGAGCTTGATCATGGCCATCAGTTCTTCGGCCCGCTCGTTGGCGTCGTCCAGGTCGGCCAGGAAGCGGAAGAAGGTGTACTTGTAGCCCAGGCTCCACAGCACGCCGCAGCGCAGGTTTTCAAACACGCTGAGCTTGGGAAAGATGTTGGTGATCTGGAAGCTGCGCGACAAACCCAGGCGGTTGATTTCAAACGGTTTTTTGCCGTCTATGCGCTGGCCGTTGAGCAGCACCTGGCCGCTCGTGGGCTCAAAACGCCCGCTGATGAGGTTGAACAGCGTGGACTTGCCCGCGCCGTTGGGCCCGATGATGGCGACGCGCTCGCCCGCCTGCACCTTCAGGTTGGTACCGCGGATGATTTCGGTCTTGCCGAAGCTCTTGCGCAAATCCTTCAACTCAAGTGAGCAGGATGCCTCGCTCATGCCAGTTCCCTCCGCTTGATTTCTTTCTCGATGTCATTCTGGATTTCGCCCCATTGCGTGAGGAATTGCCGCCGCGTGAGCTCAAAAAGGCCCAGGCCGGTCAGCAGCACAAACCCCGCGCCCAGCCAGCTGTTGAGGTTGGTGGCATTGAGCCGCACGCCCATGAAGCCGAGCTCGGGGCCCAGCGCCGCATTGAGCTGCAGGTGGTAAATCATCTCGACCATGGCGGCCGCGCCGGCCAGCGCCGTCAGCGCGGTCACCGCCATGCCCAGGTAGCCCACCCACAAGTCCCTGAGCTTGCCGAAGGAGGCCACGCGCAGATTCATCATGATCAGGCTGGCGATGCCGCCGGGCGCGTACATCACCATGAAGAGGAAGATCAGGCCCACATACAGCAGCCAGGCCATGGAAAGCTCCGACAGCAGGATCAACGCCAGCACCAGCAGGCCGGCGCCGATGATGGGGCCGAAGAAAAAGGTCGCCCCGCCCAGGAAGGTGAACAGCAGCAGGCTGCCCGAGCGCACGCCGCTGACCACCTCGGCCGTGACGATTTCCGAGTTGATGGCCGCCAGCCCGCCGCCTATGCCGGCGAAGAAGCCCGCGATGATGAAAGCGTAATAGCGCACGCGCTGGGTGTTGTAGCCGATGAACTCCACGCGCTCGGGGTTGTCGCGCACGGCGTTCAAAATCCGCCCCAGCGGCGTGCGCGTGAAGGCGAACATCGCGGCGGTGCAGACAAAGCAGTACACGGCGATCAGGTAATACACCTGGATCTGCGGGCCGAAACTGATGCCGAAGACCGGCTTGCCGTAGGCCCGGTTGGTTGTGATGCCGCCCTCCCCGCCGAAAAATTCCGGGAACATCAGCGACATGGCGAACACCAGCTCGCCCACGCCCAGCGTGATCATGGCAAAGGTGGTGCCGGCCTTTTTGGTGGTGACATAACCCAGCAGCACCGCGAAGAACAGGCCCGACAGGCCGCCCACCAGCGGGATCAGCGGCAGCGGGATATAAAAAGTGCCTTTGGCGGCCAGGTTCATCGCATGCACGGCCAGGAAGGAGCCCAGCCCGGCATACACCGCATGGCCGAAACTCAGCATGCCGCCCTGCCCCAGCAGGATGTTGTAGCTCAGGCAGATGATGACCAGGTAGCCGGCCTGCGACAGCATGGTGAGCGCCAGACTGCTTTTGAACATCATGGGCGCGACGATCAGCAGCAGCGCGTACAGCGACCACAGCAGCCAGCGGCCGACGTTATAGGGTTTGAATTGGTAGTAGGTGGTGGACATTGTTTCCGGCCTCATCCTTCCCGCGTACCAAGCAGGCCTTTGGGCCGGAAGATCAGGATCAGCACCAGGAACAGGAAGGGCAATATAGGCGCCACCTGTGAAATCGTGAGCTTGAGCAGCGGGTAGCCGAAGGTCTCGGGCGTCACGGTGTAGCTGAATTTGGCCAGCAGCGTCATCAGCGACTGGTCCATGGCAACCGCGAAGGTCTGGACCAGGCCTATCAGCAGCGAAGCCAGGAAGGCGCCGCTCAGCGAACCCATACCGCCCACCACCACGACCACAAAGATGATGGCGCCGACCGAGCCGGCCATGGCGGGCTCGGTGACGAAGGTGTTGCCGCCTATGACGCCGGCCAGGCCCGCGAGCGCCGCGCCGCCGCCGAAGACCAGCATGAAGACGCGCGGCACGTTGTGGCCCAGCGCCTCCACGGTTTCAGGATGGGTCAGCGCGGCCTGGATGACCAGGCCTATGCGCGTGCGCGTGAGCAGCAACCAGATGCCGGCCAGCATGGCCAGCGAGATGAACATGATAAAGGCGCGCGACTTGGGGAAGTTGGTGCCGAACACGGTGAACAGCGGGCCCTGCAGGCCTTCGGGCAGCACGTAGTTGACGGCCGAGCGGCCCCACACCAGTTGCACCAGCTCCAGCAGCAGGTAGGACAGCCCGAAGGTGATCAGCAGTTCGGGCACGTGGCCGAACTTGTGCACCCTGCGCAGGCAAAAGCGCTCGAAGGCCGCGCCGATCACGAACACCAGCAGCGGCGCCACCAGCAGCGACCACCAGAAGCCGATCACCTGCGAGGTGCTGTAGGCGATGTAGGCCCCGACCATGTAGAAGGACGCATGCGCGAAATTGAGCACGCCCATCATGCTGAAGATCAGCGTGAGGCCCGAACTCAGCATGAACAGCAGCAAGCCGTAGCTCAGGCCGTTGAGCAGGGAGATGGTGAAAAATTCCAAATTCATCAATGACCGCCTGAAGCTGGAAGAAAAACGGACACAGGCAGGGAAGCTGCCGATATAAAGAAAAAGGCCCGAGGATTGGTCGGGCCTTCGCCGGGTGGGCGCCTCAGCGCATCAGCCGGGGCGTTTCATCTGGCACGAGGTCGGCGTGCTGGCCACGTAGGGCTCATAGTATTTGACCGGCACAAAGGTGTAGCCCGTGTTCTCCGCATCGTAAGGGTATTTGCCGCCGGCTTTTTCCCATTTGTCGATGTAGAGGCCCTGCTGCAGCTGGTGGTCGGTCTTGCGCATCTCGACATCGCCGTTGAAGCTCTTGAAGCGCATGCCTTCCATGGCCTTGGCCACCACGGCCGGTTCGGTCGACTTGGTCTGCGCCATGGCTTCGGTCAGGATGGTGAAGGCGTGGTAGATCGCGCCGGTGTAGAAGTCATCGTTGAACTTCTTCTTGTATTCGGCCTGGATCTGCTGGATCTCGCCGCCCATGTTGAGGTGGTTGTAGGACACCATATAGACCCGGCCTGCCGAAGCCGCACCCAGCGCCGTCGGCGTGCCGGTGACGCCGCCGTAGTAGGTGTAGAACTTGACGTTGTTCAGGCCGGCCTCGTTGGCGGCCTTCACCAGCAGCGAAAGGTCGGAACCCCAGTTGCCGGTGATCACGGTGTCGGCGCCCGACTGCTTGATCTTGGCGATGTAGGGCGCGAAGTCGCGCACCTGCGCCAGCGGGTGCAGGTCTTCGCCGACGATCTGGATGTCGGGGCGTTTGCTGGCCAGGTTGGCCTTGGCGTACTTGGCGACTTGCTGGCCGTGCGAGTAGTTCTGGTTGATCAGGTAGACCTTCTTGATGTCTGGCTGCTCCTTCATGAAGGCGGTCAGCGCTTCCATCTTCATGGAGGTGTCGGCGTCCAGGCGGAAGTGCCAGTATTCGCACTTGCTGTTGGTGAGGTCAGGGTCCACCGCGGCGTAGTTGAGGTAGACGACTTCCTTGCCGGGATTGCGTTCGTTGTACTTGGACAGCGCGTCCATGATGGCCAGCGCCGGGCCCGAGCCGTTGCCCTGCACCACGTAGCGCGCGCCCTGGTCGATGGCGGATTTCAGCGCGTTGGTGGTTTCCTGCGGGCTCAGCTTGTTGTCGATGCCGATGATCTCGAACTTCACGCCGGCCTTGTTCTTCTTGCTGAAATGTTCAGCCAGAAACTGGAAGCCCTTGAGCTGGTTGGTGCCGACGGCGGCCATCAGGCCGGACAGCGGATCCAGCCAGGCAATCTTGACGGTCTGGTTCAGGTTGACGGCGCCGCCGGTGGCGGGCGCCGCAACCGCGGCCTTGGCCGGTGCGGCGGCCTTGGCGGGCGCCTGGGCCAGCGCCATGCCGCTGTAAAGCATTGAAGACACCGCCAGGGCGACGCCTGCGTGCTGTGCGAAAAATCGGTTTTGGGTTGTCATCCCTTGTCTCCTGAAAATTGTTTGAATTGAGCGGTAAATCCGCGGGGGGAACCGGGCAAAGGTTAGGGTAAAAAATGCTGCACTGCGTCAGGGAATGCCCTAGCCGATGTCACGAACGTGACCAAAGATGAGCCCCCACGGTCGTTCACTTCGTGTAACTCCCTGCCCCCCGAGGGGGCCGCCCGCCTGCGGTCTGGCAAAGCCAGTCCCGCGGCTCATGCTGGTGGAAGGGAAATCCAAATCCCACGCGTCTCGAACTTTTGTTTTACTGCTGGGGCAGTTTGTAGTCCTTCAAGAGTTCGCGCAGCTTGGTCTTGAGCATCTTGCCGGTGGCGCCGAGGGGGATGGCGTCGACGAAGACGACGTCGTCGGGGATCTGCCACTTCGCGGTTTTGCCGTCATAGAAGCTGAGCAGTTCGTCGCGCGTGACCTCCATGCCCGGCTTCTTGACCACCGCGACGATGGGGCGTTCGTCCCATTTGGGATGGGCCACGCCTATGCAGGCGGCCATGGCCACGGCCGGGTGCGCGACGGCGATGTTCTCGACGTCGATGGAGCTGATCCATTCGCCGCCGGACTTGATGACGTCCTTGCTGCGGTCGGTGATCTGCAGGTAGCCGTCGGGATCTATGGTGCCGACGTCGCCGGTGGGGAACCAGCCGTCGACCAGCGGGTTGCCGCCCTCCCCCTTGAAGTATTCGCGCACGATCCACGGCCCCTTGACGTAGAGGTCGCCGAAGACCTTGCCGTCCCAGGGCAGTTCCTTGCCGTCCGCATCGACGATCTTCATGTCGACGCCGTAGATGGCGCGCCCCTGCTTGAGGCGTATCTTCATTTTTTCGGCCTCGGGCAGCGCGTCGTGTTTGTTCTTGAGCGTGCACAGCGTGCCCAGCGGGCTCATCTCGGTCATGCCCCAGGCGTGCAGCACCTCCACGCCGTAGTCTTCGCGGAAGGCATGGATCATGGCCGGCGGGCAGGCCGAGCCGCCTATGACGGTGCGCTTGAGTGTGGAGAATTTCAGGCCGGTGGGCTTCATGTGGCTCAGCAGCATCTGCCAGACGGTGGGCACGCCGGCGGCGTAGGTCACCTTTTCGGCTTCGATCAGTTCATAAATCGACTTGCCGTCCAGCGCCGGGCCGGGAAACACCAGCTTGGCGCCGGTGAGCGCGGCCGAATACGGAATGCCCCAGGCATTGACGTGGAACATGGGCACGACGGGCAGGATGGCGTCGCGCGCGGAGATGCTCATCACGTCGGGCAAAGCGGCCGCATAGGCATGCAGCGTGCTGGAGCGGTGGCTGTACAGCGCGGCCTTGGGGTTGCCCGTGGTGCCGCTGGTGTAGCACATGCTCGAAGCCGTGTTCTCGTCAAAACTGGGCCAGTCATAGTCGGCCGTTTTTGCGCCTATCCAGCTTTCATAACTTTGCAGGTTGGGCACACCCGAATCGGCCGGCAGCTTGTCGGCGTCGCACAGCGCGATGTAGTGCTTGATGGTCGGGCACCTGGCGTGCACGGCCTGCACCAGCGGCAAAAAACTCAGGTCAAAGCACAGCACCTGGTCTTCGGCGTGGTTGGCGATCCAGGCAATCTGGTCCGGATGCAGGCGCGGGTTGATGGTGTGCAGCACGCGGCCCGAACCGCTCACGCCGTAATACAGCTCCAGGTGCCGATAGCCGTTCCAGGCCAGTGTGGCCACGCGGTCGCTGAAGGCCAGCTTCAGGCCGTCCAGCGCCCTGGCGACGCGGCGGGCGCGCTGGCCCAGGTCTTTGTAGGTATAGCGATGGATGTCGCCTTCAACCCGCCGGGAGACGATTTCCGCGTCGCTGTGGTGGCGTTCCGAAAATTCGATCAAACCGGAAATCAGCAGTGGCTGGCTTTGCATTAACCCGAGCATCAAGAGTCTCCATTGTTTTTAAGTAAACATCCGCAAGCGGTCCATCATGCCGCAGTGCGGCAGCACGGTCATGCGGGATTGCCCGTGAATCCGCAGGCCCATGTCAGGTAGGGGACAATTTGCCCATGACCTCCGCAAACCTTTCAGCACCGGACGCCGCCGGCACCGGTGACGCCCTGCCCTGGCGCAACAGCTTCGCCGGCCTGGGCGAGAGCTTTTTCACGCGGCTGCAGGCGCAGGCCCTGCCCGATCCTTACTGGGTGGGCCGCAACCGCGGCATGGCGCGCGAGCTGGGCTTGCAGGCCGAATGGTTTGAATCCCAGGCCGCGCTGGAGGCCTTCACGGGCAACCAGGTCCTGCCGGGCTCGGACCCGCTGGCCAGCGTGTACAGCGGCCACCAGTTCGGCGTCTGGGCCGGGCAACTGGGCGACGGCCGCGCGCTGCTGCTGGGCGAGATAGACACCCCGAACGGGCCGCAGGAAATCCAGCTCAAGGGCGCGGGCAAGACGCCCTACTCCCGCATGGGCGACGGCCGGGCCGTGCTGCGCAGCTCCATCCGCGAGTTTTTGTGTTCCGAGGCCATGCACGGCCTGGGCATCCCGACCACGCGGGCGCTGTGCGTCACCGGCTCCGACGCGCCGGTGCGCCGCGAAGAGATCGAAACCGCCGCGGTGGTGGCGCGCACCGCGCCCAGCTTTATCCGCTTCGGCCACTTCGAGCACTTCAGCTACACCGGCCAGCATGAGCAGCTAAAAACGCTGGCCGACTACGTCATTGACCGCTTCTATCCCGAGTGCCGCGAGGCGCCGCAGCCTTATGCGGCGCTGCTGGAAGCCGTCAGCGCGCGCACCGCCCAGCTGATGGCGGGCTGGCAGGCCGTGGGCTTTTGCCACGGTGTGATGAACACCGACAACATGAGCATCCTGGGCCTGACCATAGACTACGGCCCCTTCCAGTTCCTGGACGCCTTCGACCCCGGCCACGTCTGCAACCATTCGGACACCCAGGGCCGTTATGCCTACAACCGGCAGCCCAACATGGCCTACTGGAACCTGTTTTGCCTGGGGCAGGCCTTGCTGCCGCTGATTGAAGACCAGGAACAGGCGCTGGCGGCGCTGGAGCCGTACAAAACCCTCTTTCCCGATGCCCTGCAGGCCCGCATGCGAAGCAAGCTGGGCCTGGCGGACGAGCAGGCAGAGGACAAAATCCTGGTCGACAACACCTTCAAGCTGCTGGCCGCCAACAAGGTCGACTACAGCATCTTCTGGCGCCGCCTGAACGGTTTCACGGCGCAAAGCGGCCATGAGCCGGGGCGTGACCTGTTTTTCGACCGTGAATCCTTCAACGCCTGGGCGCTGCAGTATTCGCAGCGGCTTGCCGGTGTAGACCAAGGGCTGCGGGCCGGCCTGATGCAAAACAACAACCCGAAATTCGTGCTGCGCAACCATTTGGGTGAAGAAGCCATACGCGCCGCGAAACTAAAAGACTTTTCGGGAGTCGATACCTTGCTTACCCTGCTGCAGGCCCCATTTGAAGAACATCCCGGCCATGACAGCTTTGCCGGTTTCCCGCCCGACTGGGCTTCATCGATCGAAATCAGTTGCAGTTCGTAACATCAACCTCAGGACCGAGAACATGAGCGCCAAGATCCAGAAAACCGACGCCGAATGGAAAGCCCTGCTGGCCGAAAAAGGCGCTGAGCCGGCCGCCTTTGAAGTCACCCGCCACGCCGCCACCGAGCGCCCCTACACAGGCAAGTACGAAGCCGTCTGGGCCGACGGCAGCTACCACTGCATCTGCTGCGGCGCCAAGCTGTTCGAGTCGGAAACCAAATTCGACGCGGGTTGCGGCTGGCCCAGCTTTTCCGAGGAAGCCGTTCCGGGCGCAATCGAGGAAATCGTGGACCGCAAGCACGGCATGGTGCGCACTGAGACCGTGTGCGGCAGTTGCGGCGCGCATCTGGGCCATGTGTTTCCGGACGGCCCAACTCCCACGGGCTTGCGTTACTGCATGAATTCCGCCTCGCTCGACTTCAAACCAAAAGCCTGAGGCGCGCTAATGCGTTGGGGCCGGGCCGCGCGCCCGGCTGGGGATCATTCAAAGGCCTGCGCTTAGGCCAGATAATCAACACATGAAAATTCTTTTCGACTTTTTGCCCATCGTCCTGTTTTTCGGCATGTTCAAGTACGCCGAGGGCCACAAGGAATGGGCGGCTTCCACCGCCACCGACTGGCTGGGTTTTATGGTCTCCGGCGGCGTGGTCGGCCCTTCCGAAGCACCCGTTTTGCTGGCCACCGTGGTGGTGATCGTCGCCACGCTGGCGCAAATCCTCTGGCTCAAGGCGCGCGGCAAAAAGGTCGACACCATGCTGTGGATCAGCCTGGGCCTGGTCACCGTACTCGGCGGCGCCACGATTTATTTCCACAGCGAAGCCTTCATCAAGTGGAAGCCCACCGTGCTCTACTGGGTCATGGGCAGCGCCCTGCTGATCGGCCAGCTGGTCTTCAAGAAAAACGGCATCAAGTCCATCATGGGCGCGCAGATGGCCCTGCCCGATTCGATCTGGCGTATGGTCAATTTCAGCTGGGTCGGCTTTTTTGCCGTCATGGGCGTGCTCAACCTGTGGGTGGCCTTCAACTTTCCCACCGCCACCTGGGTGAACTTCAAGCTGTTCGGCGGCCTGGGCCTGATGCTGGTGTTCGTGCTGGTGCAGGCGGTCTACCTCAACAAGCACATCAAACCCGGCACCACGCCATGATTGCCGGCGTTTCCAGCGCCCTGCCCGTGCGCACCCAGGAAATCGAGCAACAGCTAAAAGCCCGGCTTCAGCCCACCCGGCTGGAGGTGCTGGACGAAAGCGCGGCGCACGCCGGCCATTCCGGCGCCAACGCCGAAGGCTTCGGCACCCACTTTCGCATCCGTATTGCCAGCCCGCTCTTTACCGGCAAGACCCGGGTGGCGCGCCACCGGCTTGTGTATGATGCACTGCAAAATTTCATAGACCAGGGCCTGCATGCCTTGGCGATTGAAATCATCGAATCGCCCTGAACCCAGCCGGTACGTAAAGCCGGCGCCAAGGGTGGGAAACCACCACAAACAACCACTTTCCCGACAAGCATCACAAAGACGCTAACAAGCATTCATCAAAAGGACTGCAAGACATCATGAAGAAACAAGTTTTACTGGCTACCGCTGTTGCAGGCCTCCTGGCCTTTGGCGCACAAGGCGTCATGGCGCAAAACGTCGCCATCGTCAACGGCAAGGCCGTGCCCAAGACGCGCCTGGACTCCCTGGCGCTGCAAGTCACCAAATCGGGCCGGCCCGTGACGCCGGACATGGAAGTCCAACTGCGCGAAGAAGTCATCGCGCGCGAGGTATTCATGCAGGAAGCCGAAAAGCTGGGCCTGTCGACCAGCGAGGACGTGAAAATCCAGATGGAACTGGCACGCCAGACCATCCTGATCCGCGAGCTGTTCTCCGACTACCAGAAGAAGAACCCGGTCACCGAAGAAGAAATGAAGGCCGAATACGACAAGTTCGCCGCGGCCAACGGCGGCAAGGAATACAAGGCGCGCCACATCCTGGTTGAAAAGGAAAGCGAAGCCAAGGAAATCATCGCCAGCCTGAAAAAAGGCGGCAAGTTCGACGACATCGCCAAGAAGAAGTCCAAGGACCCCGGATCCGGCGCCAAGGGCGGCGACCTGGACTGGGCCAACCCCTCCAGCTACGTGCCTGAATTCAGCGAAGCGCTGGGCAAGCTCAGCAAGGGCCAGACCACCGAAACCCCGGTGAAAACCCAGTTCGGTTACCACGTCATCCGCGTGGACGACATCCGCACGGCGCAGTTGCCCTCGTATGAGGAAGTCAAACCGCAGATCGCCCAGCAGATGCAGCAGCAAAAGCTGGCGGCCTTCCAGGACGGCCTGCGCAAAAAAGCCAAGGTGGAATAAGCACCGCCTCGACGCGGCCGGGCTTGTCCCACCGCCAAGCAAAAAGGCAGCCTTTCGGCTGCTTTTTTTGTTTGAGGCCTTCAATCCGACGGTAATTTGCGTAAATTGCTGATTGACGAAGGCGGTTCGGACCGCTCCAATGGCTCACATCCAACAGGAGGTTCCATGTCCATTCGCCCTGCTTCCCGCTTTGTTTTCTCACTTCCCGCCATGCTTTTACGAGGGCTGCTCCTCAGTGCAGCCCTGTTCACCGCCACGCTGGCATCGGCGCAGAACGGCAAGACCGAGGTGCTCTGGCTGGGCCAGGCGGCCGCGCGCATCACCACGCCCACGGGCAAGGTCATCATGATCGACCCGTGGCTGACGTCCAACCCCAAAACGCCGGCCAACTTTCGCAACATCGAGGCGCTGGGCAAGGTGGACCTGATTCTGGTGACCCATGCGCACTTCGACCATTTCGCCGATGCGCCCGCACTCGCCAAGCTGAACAACGCACCGATGTACGGCCCCGCGGGCCTGAACCAGACCGTGACCACGCTGGGCATACTGCCCGCCGAGCTGTCGCCCCGCTTCGGCAAGGGCGGCACCATCATGCCCTTCGGCCCGACCGGCGTGAAGATCACGGCCGTGCACGCCGAGCACTCTTCCGAACTGGCCTACAAGAACCCGACCACGGGCAAGGACGAAGTGCAGCCCGGCGGCGAGCCGGTGGGCTTCATCCTTGAAATGGAAAACGGCTTCAAGATCTGGCACATGGGCGATACCGCCGTCTTCGGCGACATGCGCCTGATCGGCGACATGTACCGGCCCGACCTGGTGCTGATTCCCATTGGCGGCCATTTCGTGATGAACCCTGTGGATGCGGCCATGGCGGTGCGCGACATGATCCGGCCCCGCTTCGCACTGCCCATCCATTACGGCACCACGCCCCAGCTGCGCGGCACGCCGGCCGAGTTCAATGCCGCACTCGGCACCGCACCGGGCACAGCGCGCATGCTGGTCGTTGAGCCCGGCCAGAAGTTCGACTTCTGATGCGGCGCCTTCTTGTCCTCGGGGCGGCGGCGCTTGCAGCCACCGCCTTTCTCGCCGCCTGCGCGACCCGGCCCGCCGCGCCCGTCGCCGAACTGGCGCCTTCCGGCAAACTCAGGGCCGCCATCAACTTCGGCAACCCCATCCTGGCGGTTCGCACGGCGGACGGCTCGCCGCGCGGCGTCTCGGTGGACTTGTCCAACGAGCTAGGCAAACGCCTGGGCGTGCCGGTGGAGCTTGTCACCTTCAATTCGGCCGGAAAGGTGGTCGAAGCGGTTCGCGATGCCCAGGTCGACATCGCCTTTGTGGCGATAGACCCGGTGCGCGGCGCCGAGATGCTGCAGACGCCCGCCTACGTCATCATCGAAGGCGCCTACCTGGTGCGCAAGGATTCGCCGCTACAGCGCAATGAAGAGGTGGACCAGGCGGCGAATCGCGTCGTGGTCGGCAACGGCAGCGCCTACGACCTCTACCTGACCCGTGAACTGAAAGCCGCGAAGCTGGTGAAGGCGCCGACCTCACCGGCGGTCACCGACGTCATGGTCGCGCAAAACGTCGAGGTCGCAGCCGGCGTCAAGCAGCAGCTGGAAGCCGACGCCAAACGCGTGCCGGGCGTGCGCCTGTTGCCGGGTCGCTTCATGGTGATCAACCAGGCCATGGGCCTGCCCAAGGGCCGAGACGCCGGCGCGCGCTACCTGACGGGTTTTGTCGAAGAGATGAAGTCTTCAGGCTTTGTGGCGGCGGCACTGGCGCGCCATGGGATTGAAGGCGCGGCGGTTGCACCGCCGGCCCCCGCCCGTTAAAGAATCAGCCCACCCACTTGCGGGCGTTGTGCCATAGTTCCACTTTTTTAGTTGCTGATTAATAGCGTTTTCAGAAAAACTACGCGGAAGTTAGTGAACTCAAAGATTTGCGAATCTTGGCAATGTCGGCGGCAAATAGCCCGGCCTGTCGGCTATTGGCTCTTTCATACAAACCCAGCGCTTCCTTATAAGACGCAATCGCGCCAGCATGGTCTCCGGCTTCACTCAAACGGTTGGCCAGGTTGTTGAGGCTGATCGCTAATTTAGGCTCATACGCGGCGGGGAGGGCTTTGGCTAGGCGCCTGCGAATTTCTACCGACTCGCGCCCAGCCACCAACGCACCGGCACGGTCTCCGGTGTCACTTAAGAAATCAGCTAAGTTGCTGAGACTCAACGCTACATACGGCTCATACGCGGCGGGGATGGTCTTGGCCAGACGCCTGTAAATCTCGACCGCCTCACGCGCAGCCAGCAGCGCGCCTGAACGGTCTCCGATGCCACTCAAAATATTGGCGAGGTTGGTGAGGCTCATCGCTACATCGGACTCATACGCAGCCGGGTTGGCTTTAGCTAGGCGCTTGTATATTTCTACCGCCTCGCGCGCAGCCAGCAGCGCACCTACACGGTCTCCGGTTTTATCCAACCGGTTGGCGAAGCTGTTGAGGCTCCCCGCCAAACTAGGTTCATAGGCGGCACGGTTTGCTTTGACCAATCGTCTGTGAATCTCTATCGCGTCACGCGCAGCCAGCAGCGCGCCCACATGGTCTCCGGTTTCCCTCAAATGGTGACCTAGGTTGTCAAGGCTTCTCGCCAAACCAGGCTCATAGGCGGTGGGGTTTGCTTTGGCTAGGCGCTTGTAAATCTCCACTGCCTCGCGCGCCGCAGGTGCCGCAGCTGCATGATCCCCGGTCTGACTCAAACGGTTGCCCAGGTTGTTGAGACTCCCTGCCAAACTAAGGTCATAGGCAGCCGGGTTGGCTTTAGCCAAGCGCTTGTCAATTTCCAACGCCTCGCGCACAGCCAGCAACGCGTGCCCATGGTCTCCGATTCTCCCCGAACGGTTGCTCAGGTTATTGAGGCTCACTGCCAAACCAGGCTCATAGGCTGCGGGATTGGCTTTGGCCAGGCGCTTGTAAATCTCCACCGCCTCGCGCGCAGCCACCAGCGCACCCGCATGGTCTCCGGTTTCACTCAAACGGTTACCCAGGTTGTTGAGGGCCCCTGCCAAATCAGGCTCATAGGTGGCGGGGTTGCCCTTGGCCAAGCGCTTGTAAATCTCCACCGCCTCGCGCGCAGCCACCAGCGCACCCGCACGGTCTCCGATGTCACTCAAAGTATTGGCCAGCGTATTGATGCTCGTCGCTAAACTCGGCTCATATGCGGCTGGATTGGCGCTGGCTAAGTGCCTGTAAATCTCCACTGCCTCGCGCGCAGCCAGCAGCGCACCCGCACGGTCTCCGGTCTCACTCAAAGTATTGGCCAGGTTGTTGATGCTCATCGCCAAATTCGGTTCAAACGCAGCGGGATTGGCTTTGGCTAGGCGTCTGTAAATCTCCACCGCCTCGCGCCCAGCCAGTAGCGCACCTGCACGGTCTCCCGTGTCGCTCAAAATATTGGACAAGGTGTCGATGCTCATCGCTAAATTCGGCTCAACTGCGGCGGGGTTGGCTTTAGCTAGGCGTTTGTAAATCTCCACCGCCTCGTGCCCGGCGAGCAGCGCACCCGCATGATCTCCGGTTTCCCTCAAACAGTTGCCCAGGTTATTGAGGGTGTTTGCCAAATCAGACTCGTGCGCGGCGGGATTATCCATCGCCAGTTGCCGCGCAAGCTCGATCGCATCGTGCATTGCCTGCAACGCCCCATCGCGGTTGCCAAGCCGATGGCGAGCATCGCTTACCAGATTTAAGGCCTGCACCATCGTGGCTGCATCGGCCGCAGAAACACGACTGTCATCTCGCAGGTCTCTGACTATTGCCTCCGCGATCTCAGCAGCATCAGCCCATTGCAATCGCTTATATTGCGCACTGGCCAAACTCAGTGCATCGCGCACGGACAAATCTGCCGCCTGTAAATTGCGATAAGTAAGCCAGCGTGCAAAGTTTTGGTCCACGGCAAGGGGTAGTTGACCACCAGTCGATGTGCTGTTCGGTAGGCCAATAGACACATTCTCAGAGTCACCTGGCAGCGGCAGCACCAAATCGGACTCGGTAATCCACGGTGAGGCGGCCCGCACGGACCATAGATCAGGGGCGTTGGATAGCAGTTCGTCTTTGAGTGCTATGGGCCAGCACAACACAAGGCGTAGGCCTGCCACTCGGAGGGGCTCGCGCCTATGGTTGATGTAGGCCACACCTTCCAGCGCCAGGTCTTTGCGCACGTTGCTGCTCGCATCCAGCACCACAACGGCGTTGGGAGGCAGTCTGGCGATGGCATCGTCCAGATTGCGTAACAAGGCCGCCCGCAAATCACTCAATGCGCCTTGCGCATTGACCGGCCAGGCAATCTTGTACAGTTTTGCATGCAGCCTGGCTTGAAGAAACTCTAGCCCAACCGATGCGGCGCGCTCTGATTCCACAAACAGCGGTAAAAACATGAAATCCGTGGTATCACGCAGCAAAATCACAGCGGCTTCAAGGCCGCGAGCTGCAGTGAGGGTAAGACTGGTAGTAGCCAAACTACTCGTCTTATCAACGGGACAAGGGTGACGGACTTACGCTATCGCGCAGCAGCGGATGTACGCCATACCACTCGGAGCCGTTGAGGTACAGCAATATGCGCTTTTGTGCCAGGTCGCTGATCACATGCGCCCAGTCGGACTGGTCCCTTAGCTCGGGCGTGAAGTTACTGGCTACGTAGGCAAGCCTCGCCTGAGTGTTGACGGGCAATGGCAGGTAGGGCCGGCGCATATCGTTGTAGACCTGATTCAGGTGGGCTTGCGTGACGGGAAAGGTATTCTTGTCGCCCAAACCCGCGAGTAACGCGGCTCGAACAGCGCGAATCAAGTCACGCAGGTCACCGCCAGTCATCTCAATGATGTTGCGAATTTCAGCATCTTGCATTAACTCGGCAACATGCGTCTCACCAATCCGCTTGCGCACCAGTGGCATGAGTTTTTGCTTGACGGTGTCAACGTCAATCGCGTCGCTGCGATCCTGGAATACGTGGGCGCTGGTAAGGAAATAAGTCGTGGTTGCGCCGAATGCATTTGCGATACCGGGGGCCAGCTTGTTCAGCAATGGCGGTACCGAATACACCACACTCCAGCCCGCAAGCCGCAGGTAGGAAGCAAAGGTATTGAACATGCGCTGCAGGCTCAAAAACACCTCATCTGGCTGTCCGGCAGCAGCTTGCCCGCCAAAATGCTCCAGCGAATCGACGACGAGCACCATTTTGGCTTTGTCGTCCAATCCCCGTTTGGTTTTGATTTTTTGCGCAGCGTCAGACAAAAAGTCATTGATTTCTGAAATAAGTTCGTCCAGGCGCGCTTCGTGAAACTTCCGTAGCCGTTCGCGCACATTGGGGTTGGAGCGCAGCGACATTTTGAGTTTGAGTACGCCGCCACCGACTTCGACATCTGTAGGATCAACCGCCGCTGTCAAACCTGATTTCAACCAGTTCCAGCGATCACCTTGCCACGGGTCAATGCTGAGTTCTTGTGCGGTAGCCTCCCAAACGCCCATGGCCATGGCCAGCAGCAAATCAACAATGCTGATGGGCATTTGCGGATTCAAGTAATCCTGCGCATTGATGACCAAGGCGTAGTTGCCGGATGAACGCAACTCTTGCGCCAAACGACGCAACTCGGTGCTCTTGCCGGAACCAATGGTTCCGCTAAACAGGTAGCCGTGCCGGGTGCCAGAAGAGGTTTGAATTTCAAGCGCCAGCTTCTTTGCCAGGTCGCCGTGGCTCGAATGCAAATCCTTGATGTACAACTCCTTGAATTCCCTCTCGGCTTTGCTGTCAGCCGGGTTGGGGTCAAGCGGACCGGGGTCTTGCAGACGCTGCAAAATCGGAACAATGTCATCAAATTTCATATTGCGAATTGTAGTCCTGGCATTAAGACGAACAAGTGGTTTGACTCAATCCAATCAACCCACCCACTTGCGCGCGTTGTGCCACAGGCTCATCCACGGGCTGCGCTCGCTGGCGTCGCCTGAGGTCCAGCTTTTCTGGATGTTGCGAAACACGCGCTCGGGGTGCGGCATCATGGCCGTGAAGCGGCCGTCGGCCGTGGTCACTGCCGTCAGGCCGCCGGCGCTGCCGTTGGGGTTGGCCGGGTAGGCTTCCGTGGGCTGGCCGTGGTTGTCGGTGAACCGCATCGCGGCTATGGCCTTGGCCGCATCGCCCCGGAAGGCGAAATTGGCATAGCCCTCGCCGTGCGCCACCGCAATGGGCAGGCGGCTGCCGGCCATGCCCTGCAGGAAGATGCTGGGCGATTCCAGCACCTCGACCATGCTCAGGCGGGCTTCAAAGCGCTCGCTGCGGTTGGTGGTGAAGCGCGGCCAGGCATCGGCGCCCGGGATGATGTCGGCCAGCTCGGCAAACATCTGGCAGCCATTGCACACGCCCAGGCCGAAGGTGTCCTGGCGCGCGAAGAAGGCCTTGAACGCATCGGACAGCACCGGGTTGAAGGTGACGGAACGCGCCCAGCCTATACCTGCGCCCAGGGTGTCGCCGTAGCTGAAACCGCCGCAGGCCACGATGCCCTTGAAGTCGGCCAGTTTGGCGCGGCCGGTCTGCAGGTCGGTCATGTGCACGTCGCAGGCTTCAAAACCGGCTTCGGTGAAGACGTAAGCCATTTCGATGTGCGAGTTGACGCCCTGCTCGCGCAGCACCGCCACGCGGGGACGCGCCGACAGGTTGAGCGCGGGCGCCGACGGCACCTTGGCCGGCTCGAACGTCAGTTGCACATGCAGGCCCGGGTCGGCGGGGTTGCCGGTGGCCGCGTGTTCGGTGTTGGCGCAGTCGGGGTTGTCGCGTTGCTGGCAGATCTTCCAGCTGATGGAGTCCCAGACCTGGTGCAGGTCCTGCAGCTTGGCCGAGAACACGGCCTTGGTGTCGCGCCAGACCTGGATCTCGCCCTTGCCCACTTCCAGCGAGGCGTGCTGCGGGCGGGTCTTGCCGATGAAATGGCTGAATTTGGACAGGCCGTGCTCGCGCAGGGTTTGCATCACCTCGTTGCGGGCGGCGGTGGCCACCTGGATGACAGCGCCCAGCTCTTCGTTGAACAAGGCTTTCAGCGTGAGTTCTTCGCGGCGCGCGCCGACCTGGCTTGCCCAGTTCTTGCTGTCGCCGGTGTCCATGCGGCTGTCGGAAATGCCGTCGCCTTCGACCAGCAGCATGTCGATGTTGAGCGACACGCCGACGTTGCCGGCAAACCCCATCTCGCAGACCGCGGCGAACAGCCCGCCGTCGCTGCGGTCGTGGTAGGCCATGAGCTTGCCTTCCTTGCGCAGCGCGTTGACGGCGTTGACGAGGTTGACCAGGTCTTTCGGATCGTCGAGGTCGGGCACATCGCCCTCCTCTTTGTCCAGCGTCTGCGCGAGGATGGAGCCGCCCATGCGGTTTTTGCCCTTGCCCAGGTCGACCAGGACCAGCGTGCTGTCGGCCTCGGTGGCGTTGAGTTGCGGCGTCAGCGTGCCGCGCACGTCGGGCAGCGTGGCAAAAGCGCTCACGATCAGCGAGACCGGTGAAGTGACTTTTTTGCCGGCAGCGCCTTCGCTCCACACCGTTCGCATGGACAGGGAATCCTTGCCGACGGGAATCGACACGCCCAGCGCGGGGCACAGTTCCATGCCCACGGCCTTCACGGTTTCGTACAGTGCGGCGTCCTGGCCGGGCTCGCCGCAGGCGGCCATCCAGTTGGCCGAGAGCTTGACGCGCGGCAACTCGATAGGCGCGGCCAGCAGGTTGGTGATGGCCTCGGCAACCGCCATGCGGCCGGAGGCTGCCGCGTTGACGGTGGCCAGCGGGGTGCGTTCGCCCATGCTCATGGCCTCGCCGGCAAAGCCGCTGTAGTCGGCCAGCGTGACGGCACAATCGGCCACCGGCACCTGCCAGGGGCCGACCATCTGGTCGCGGTACGTGAGGCCGCTCACGGTGCGGTCGCCAATGGTGATCAGGAAGCGCTTGGAGGCGACCGTCGGGTGGCTCAGCACGGCAATCGCGCTTTTCTGCAGGTCCACACCGGTCAGGTCGATGGGCTTGATGTCGTGGCGGACGGTTTTCACGTCGCGGTGCATCTTGGGTGGTTTGCCCAAGAGCACATTCATGGGCATGTCGACCGGCGGCGCGGCGTCCTTGTCGGACAGCACCAACTGCTTTTCTTCCGTGGCAACACCGATCACGGCAAACGGGCAACGCTCACGCTCGCAAAAAGCCTGGAACTGCGGCAGCGATTCGGGCGCAATCGCCATCACGTAGCGTTCCTGGCTCTCGTTGCTCCAGATTTCCTTGGGCGAAAGGCCGCTTTCTTCGAGCGGCACGGCGCGCAGGTCGAACTTCGCGCCCCGCCCGGCGTCATTCACGAGTTCGGGGAAGGCGTTGGACAGGCCGCCGGCGCCCACATCGTGGATCGCCAGGATCGGGTTGGCCGCGCCCAGCTGGGCGCACTGGTTGATGACTTCCTGGGCACGGCGCTCGATCTCGGGGTTGCCGCGCTGCACGGAGTCGAAGTCGAGCTGGGCCGCGTTGGCGCCCGAGGCCATGGAGCTGGCCGCGCTGCCACCCATGCCGATGCGCATGCCGGGGCCGCCCAGCTGGATCAGCAGCGTGCCGGCCGGGAACAGGATCTTTTTGGTCAAAGCCGCGTCAATCGTGCCGACGCCGCCCGCGATCATGATGGGCTTGTGGTAACCCCAGCGCTGGCCGGCCACAGTTTGCTCATATTCGCGAAAGTAGCCGGCCAGGTTGGGGCGGCCGAACTCGTTGTTGAAGGCTGCGCCGCCCAGCGGGCCTTCCGTCATGATTTGCAGCGGGCTGGCGATGTGTTCGGGCTTGCCGTAACTGCCGTCAAACAGTTTGGACACCGTGAAGCCCGTCAAACCCGCCTTGGGCTTGGAGCCGCGGCCGGTTGCGCCTTCGTCGCGGATCTCGCCGCCGGCGCCGGTGGAGGCGCCGGGGAAAGGCGAAATCGCCGTCGGGTGGTTGTGCGTCTCGACCTTCATGAGCACGTGCATCTGCACGTCGTCGGTAGCGCTGTAGGTCTGCTGGCCGCTTGAGCCTGGCTTGGCGTAAAAACGCTGGGTTTTGTAGCCTTCCATGACGGAGGCGTTGTCCGAATACGCCACCACCGTGTGCTGCGGGTGAAGCTTTTCGGTATTGCGGATCATGCCGAACAGGCTTTTGTCCTGCGCCACACCGTCAATCGTGAAGTCGGCATTGAAAATCTTGTGGCGGCAGTGTTCGCTGTTGGCCTGGGCGAACATCATCAGCTCGACGTCGGTCGGGTTGCGCTTGAGCTGCGTGAAGGCGTTGACCAGGTAGTCGATCTCGTCGGCGGCCAGCGCCAGGCCGAACTCGGTGTTGGCTTTTTCGAGTGCGGCCTTGCCGCCGGCCAGCACGTCGATGGTCTGCAGGGCGGCGCCCTGCAGTTCGGTGAAGAGGCCCGCGGCTTCCGAGCGGTCGAACATCACGCTTTCGGTCATGCGGTCATGCAGCAGGCCGGCGACCTGTTCGCGCTGGGCGGCGCTCAGGGCCGTCTTGCTGAAAAACCCGGTCTTCAGCGTGACGCGGTATTCGGTGATGCGCTCAATGCGCTTGACGGCCAGGCCGCAGTTATGGGCGATGTCCGTGGCCTTGGAAGCCCAGGGCGAGACGGTGCCAAAGCGCGGGGATACGATGAACGCGAGGGCGTCGGCCTCTTTGCCGGCGGCCGGTGGGCAGGGGTCTCCGTAGGTGAGCAATGCCGCGAGCTGGGCTTTAGCGGCTTCCGAGGGCGGCGATTCGGTGGCCACCAGGTGCACAAAGCGGGCGCTGATGCCCACGATCTTGTCGTGGATGGCTTGCAGGCGGGGGAGGAGTTGCTGGACGCGGAAGTCGCTGAGGGCGCTGATCCCGTGGGGTTCGCCCTCAAAAGTCGTCAGGTGCAGGGTCACGGTAGCGGTGGCCTTGTAGTGGGAGGTGGGCAGCTCATGGCTGTTTGGGGGGTACGCGTTAACCCGTAATTTTATCAGTGACTGGGACGCCGGCGGGCGGCCGTGCCGCCAAACACGGGCAGATTCACGCCCCATCCGGCCAAAGCCCCTTGCCCCCGTGCTGAAAATCCACGTGCCCGGGAGCGGTGGGATAATCGTGCGTATGAGTATTACCTACAAAGATGCGGCCGGGATCGAAGGCATGCGCCTGGCCGGCAGGCTCGCTTCCGAGGTGCTGGACTACCTGGCCCCTTTCGTGAAACCGGGTGTGACGACCAATGAAATCGACCGCCTGGCCCACGACTACATGACCCAGGTGCAGGGCACCATCCCCGCCACCCTGGGCTACGGCCCCCCCGGTTATGTGCCCTACCCCAAGTCCCTGTGCACCTCGGTCAACCACCAGGTCTGCCATGGCATCCCCAACGACAAACCCCTGAAAAAAGGCGACATCGTCAACATCGACGTGACGGTCATCACCAAGGACGGCTGGCACGGCGACAACAGCCGCATGTACCTGGTCGGCGAGGCCTCGATTGCCGCCAAGCGCCTGTGCAACATCACCTACGAAGCCATGTGGCAGGGCATCATGCGCGTCAAGCCCGGCGTGCGGCTGGGCGACATCGGCTTTGCGATCCAGACCTTTGCCGAAAAACAGGGCTTTTCCGTGGTGCGCGAGTTCTGCGGCCATGGCATCGGCAAGAACTTCCATGAAGAACCCCAGGTGCTGCACTATGGCCGCCCCGGCACGCTCGAAGAGCTGACGCCCGGCATGACCTTCACCATCGAGCCCATGATCAACGCCGGCAAGCGCGACATCAAGGACGGCCCGGAAAAAGACGGCTGGAGCATCGTGACGCGCGACCATTCGCTGTCCGCCCAGTGGGAACACACCATCCTGGTGACCGAGACCGGCTACGAGGTGCTGACGCTCTCCGCCGGCAGCCCGGCGATTCCGGCCTTCGTGCCGCAGCAAAGCCCGGTCCAGGCCACGGTCAGCGCCTGAACGGCCCCGCCCAGTGCCCGTGCCGCGCGCGTCCCCTGATACGGCCTCTACCGCAATGACCGACCTGGCCCCGGTGCGCGAGCACTACAAGGCCGGCAAAGCCGCCCTGCTCGCCTCGCTGGCCGCCAGCGGCGCCTCCTCGCGCGGCATCCACAGCCTGCTGCAAAAACTCGCCCGCCACACCGACGCCACGCTGCAAACGCTGTGGGAGCATGCGGGCTTTCCGGCCGCGGCCTGCCTGGTGGCCGCGGGCGGCTTCGGCCGCGGCGAGCTGTTTCCCCATTCGGACGTGGACGTGCTGCTGCTGCTGCCGGACAACGCCGACGTCGACGCCGACCCGACCCTGAAAGCCAAGGTCGAGCGTTTTATCGGCGCCTGCTGGGACGTGGGCCTGGAAATCGGCTCCAGCGTGCGCACGGCCTCCGGCTGCGTCGAGGAAGCCTCCAAGGACGTCACGGTGCAGACCTCGCTGCTCGAGGCACGCCTGGTCGCCGGCGCCAAAAAGAACTTCCTCCAGCTGCAAAAGCGATTGGCCGCCGTGCTGGACCCGCAAGCCTTCTATGTCGCCAAAACGCTGGAGCTGCGCCAGCGCCACAACAAATTCGAAAACACACCCTACTCGCTGGAGCCCAACTGCAAGGAGTCGCCGGGCGGCCTGCGCGACCTGCAGGTGATCCTCTGGGTGGCGCGCGCCGCCGGCCTGGGCAAATCCTGGGACGACCTGGCCCGCAACGGCCTGGCCACGGCGTTTGAAGTGCGGCAGATCAAGGCCAACGAGGCCTTGCTGAGCCTGATACGCGCGCGCCTGCACCTGATCGCCGGGCGCCGCGAAGACCGCCTGGTGTTCGACCTGCAGACCGCGGTGGCCGAGTCCTTCGGCTATTCGGCCGAGGCCGACGATGGCAAAAGACGAGCCCCCACGCTCGGCACTGACGTGTCCTCGCTGCCCCCCGAGGGGGCTGTTTCGCCTAGGGGCGGCCCGTCGGCGAAACGGCCGCTTGTTCGCGCCAGCGAGGCGCTGATGAAGCGCTATTACTGGGCCGCCAAGGCCGTGACCCAGCTCAATCAGATCCTGCTGCTCAACATCGAAGAGCGGCTGAACCCCAACACCTACCCGCTGCGGCCCATCAACGAGCGCTTTTACGACAAGGCCGGCATGCTGGAAGTGGCCAGCGACGACCTGTACACGCGCGAGCCGCACGCCATCCTCGAAACCTTCTTGCTGTACGAGACCACCATCGGCATCAAGGGCCTGTCGGCGCGCACCCTGCGCGCGCTCTACAACGTGCGCGGCCTGATGAACAGCAAGTTTCGCAGCGACCCGGTCAACCGCGACACCTTCCGCCGCATCCTGCAGCAGCCCGAGGGCATCACCCACGCGATGCGGCTCATGAACCAGACCTCGGTGCTGGGCCGCTACCTCTGGATCTTCCGCAAGATCGTCGGGCAGATGCAGCACGACCTGTTCCACGTCTACACGGTGGACCAGCACATCCTGATGGTGCTGCGCAACGTGCGGCGCTTCTTCATGGCCGAGCATTCGCACGAGTACCCGATGTGCTCGCAGCTCGCGGCCGGCTGGGACAAGCCCTGGATCCTCTACATCGCCGCGCTGTTCCATGACATCGCCAAGGGCCGCGGCGGCGACCATTCCGAACTGGGCTGCCGCGACGTGCGCATTTTCTGCCGCCAGCACGGTATTTCCACCGAGGATTCGAAGCTCATCGAGTTCCTGGTCGGCGAGCACCTGAGCATGAGCCGCATCGCGCAAAAGGAAGACCTCAGCGACCCGGAAGTCATCGCCGCTTTCGCCAAACGCGTGGGCAATGAACGCTACCTGACCGCCCTCTACCTGCTGACGGTGGCCGACATACGCGGCACCAGCCCCAAGGTCTGGAACGCATGGAAAGGCAAGCTGCTGGAAGACCTGTACCGCTACACCCTGCGCGTGCTGGGCGGCCGCGCGCCCGACGCGGATGCCGAAGTCGAGGCCCGCAAGCGCGAGGCGCTGACCACGCTGGCCCTGCATGCCGAGCCCTTCGAGGCGCACAAGGCGCTGTGGGACACACTGGACGTGAGTTACTTCATGCGCCACGAGGCCTCCGACATCGCCTGGCATGCGCGCCAGCTCTCGCGCCACGTCGGCAAGGCCAAGGCCATCGTGCGCGCGCGCCGCTCATCGGCCGGCGAAGGCATGCAGGTGCTGGTCTATACGCCCGACGCGCCCGACCTGTTCGCGCGCATCTGCGGCTACTTTGACGAAGCCGGCTTCAGCATCCTGGACGCGAAGATCCACACCGCCAAGAACGGTTACGCGCTGGACACCTTCCAGGTCGTGAGCCCGACGCTGGCCGACCACTACCGCGAACTGGCCGCCATGGTGGAGGCCGACCTGGACCGCACCATTGAGGAACCCGGCCCGCTGCCGCCGCCCGGCAAGGGCCGCGTGTCGCGCCGCGTCAAGAGCTTCCCGATCGCGCCGCGCGTGGACCTGCGGCCCGACGAAAAAGCCCAGCGCTGGCTGCTCAGCGTCTCCGCCAGCGACCGTGTCGGGCTGCTGTACCGCATCGCCCGGGTGCTGGCGCGCCACCGCATCAACCTGCAGCTGGCCAAGGTCAGCACCCTGGGCGAGCGCGTGGAAGACACGTTTTTGATCGACGGGCCCGAGTTGCAGCACAACAAGGCGCAAATCGCGATCGAGACTGAGCTGCTCGAAGCACTCAATACCTGAAGTTCAGGCGGCCGGTTTGCGCAGGTATTGCAGCAGCCGCCCTTTGTAGTGGCCGCCGGCTCCCGGCAATTGCGTCACACGCGTTTCAGTGCGTGAATAACCCAGCACATCCATCTTGCGGTTGAAGTCGGCGCGGTTGCCGCGGTCCGGGTCCACGATCAGCACCTCGGTATGCGGCAAGGCATGCAGATCGATGAACTGCGACAGCAACTCGGGCTGGCCGCGGTCGTAGAGCACGTCGCTGCCGATGATCAGGTCAAAGCGCCCCAGCAGCGGGTTGTCGCGCGACCAGTTGCCGGTCTGGTACTTCATCGCCGGCAAATGGTTGAGCTTGAGGTTTTCCAGCAGGAAAGCCGCCGCCAGCGGGTGGCAGTCGCTCGCGGTGATGTCGCCGCCGCGCCGGTGCACGACCAGGCTGGCCAGCGCCAGGCCGCAACCGAGCTCCAGGATGCGCTTGCCCTCAAGCTCAAAGCCCAGCATGGCATGGGCCAGCACACGGCCCGACGGCCAGAGCAGCCCGAAGATGGGCCAGGCCGACGAGGAAATGCCTTCGCGTTCGGCTTCGCCCAGGGGATCATGGAATTGCTGCCGGTCCAGCAGCGAGCGCAGTTGCAGGTCGTCGCCGCTGCCGCTGATGGTTTCATACTTCAGCAGGTAAGGCGGCGAGGCGGGAGCAGCAGCAGTTCCAGGGATGGGAACTGCCCCCGAGGCGGGAGCGAGCGACATCCGGAACTTTCCTTGCGTACAACACGCTCAAGCGGGGCGAAATAGCCCTCAACGGGGGCCAGTGTACGCCCCGCGGTTCGGGATCAATCGTCGTCCGACGCGTCCAGCCCGGGAAACAGCACTTCGGTAAAGCCGAACTGCGTGAAATCACGAATACGCATGGGGTACAGCGTGCCGATCAGGTGATCACACTCATGCTGCACGACGCGCGCATGAAAGCCGTCCACCGTGCGTTCGATCGCATCGCCATACTGGTCGAAACCGGCGTAGTGGATGCGCGAATACCGCGGCACCACGCCGCGCAGCCCGGGCACCGAGAGGCAGCCTTCCCAGCCGTCCTCTTCCTCGGGGCCCAGCGGCTTGATCACCGGGTTGAGCAGCACCGTGCGCGGCACCAGCGGCGCATCCGGATAACGCGGGTTCACCGCGTCGGTGCCGAAAATCACCAGTTGCAGGTCCACGCCGATCTGCGGCGCCGCCAGGCCCGCGCCGTTGACGGCGCGCATGGTGTCGAACATGTCCGAGATCAGCAGGTGCAGCTCGTCGGTGTCGAAGGCGGTGACGGGCTGGGCAACGCGCAACAGCCGGGGATCGCCCATCTTGAGGATTTCGCGGATGGTCATGCGCCGATTATCGCGGCGCATGACCCTTTTGTGTATGAGTAAGAGCCCCTCACAAAACCCAGCGAAGCGGTCCTGGCTAGGCGCGTCGCCGCTGACAGTGCACCAGCACGGCAAGGCGACTGCAACAACGCCAGGAGGGTTTTTGAGGGGCTCTTAACGCCAGCGCCTGTAACCCCAGCCCCGGTAGTAGCCCGGCGCGGGCACCACCACGACGGGGGCGGGTTCGACATAGACAGGGCGGGCGGGGTAACCCGCCACCGGGCCCGGGCCTATGGGCGCCACGACGCAGCCGGACAGCAAAACAGCCAGGCCGGCGGCTGCGGCCAAGGCGGATAAACGCTTGTAGTTCATGAAAAGCTCCTGGGATACAGGTCTTTTCAACGCCCAGCACAGCCGCCTGGCGTGACGTCTCGCGTGCAAACCCCGGTAACGCCCTGTAAGGCCCGGTGCGACGCCCTCTTGCGCTATTCGGTCGTGCTGGCGCTCCAGTAGGCCTGGCTGACCATGGGCAGGTCTCCGAGCTGTTTGACCAAGCGGTCCATCACAGCGCCGTCCACCGCGATCGCCACCAGCGTGGCCTGTATCTTCACGCCCTCCTCGCCAAAGGCATAGACCTCCAGGTCGTTGGTGGGGTAGTGCATCTCTTCCAGCGATTTTTCCAGGATCGCCAGCACCTCCTTTTGGTGCTCCCCGCTCGTGACCACATACACCGTATTGGTCACCTCGGCCGACTGCACGTCCAGCGGCAGGCGGTTGATCTGGTTGACGATGGGCCGCAGCAAGGTGTTGGCCGCCAGCACGAACAGCGTGGCAATGCCGGCCTGCAGCACCAGGTCGGCGCCGGCGCAGGCGCCCACCGCGCCCGAGCACCACAGTGTGGCAGCCGTGTTGAGACCGCGCACATTGCCTTCCTCCCGCATGATCACGCCGGCGCCCAGAAAGCCTATGCCCGACACGACATAGGCCACCACATGTACGGCGCCGGACGAGCCGGTCAGCCGGTTCGCCATGTCGACAAAAATCGCCGCGCCCACGGCGACCAGCACGTTGGTCCTGAGGCCTGCGGTGCGCTGCCGGTACTGGCGTTCAAAACCGATCAGGGCGCCAAAGACGAAGGCGGACGACAGGCTGACGAGCGAGTCCAGAAGGTCCGGGGTACTGATGGTTTCAAGCGCCTGCATGGTGTGCCCTCCGAAAATCAGACATCATTGAATCGAATGTGTTTTGTTATTGGAATTCAGCGGCATAGGGCACGCCAAAGTACCCTCTGCGGACATAAAACGTGACGTACTTTGTATCCAGATCCATATGAAAAACGAACCGGTTCTGCCTTGCTTTCACGACTTTCCCGGGATGGTCCGCACCCCACCAGGCGAGATGCAATGTCGAGCCCCCTTTGCCGCCGGAAGGTTCTATCCGGAGAATCTGCGTGGTGACCCTGATCGGTGGGGACGAATCAAAGTGTACGTTGGCACCTTCCACGATGATCTGGGCGCAGAACAGGCAAACTCCGCCGAACAGCACTGACCCTGCGGCAAGCTTGCCGATTTCGCTGGCCGCCCTGTGCCCCCGTTCGAACCGGATAGCAACAATACCGATGAAAAAACCGGCGACGAGACACATCATCCCCCAGTCGGCCAAGGGCAGAAACGACCATCCACCCAAAAATGTCGCGTGAACAGGCGTGGTGAACTTGCTGCCGAAAGCCACGGCCAGCAGCACCATGCCAATGGCCAATCCGATGTACCACTCGAAAATCAGCTGGCGCCGCGCGATGGCCCGACTATCGGCGTCGCCGGTGGCAGGCGAGGATTTTTCCATCGGCACCCCTAGTCACTCGGCCAGCATGGCCAGCAGCGCCGCTTCGTCAATCACTGGAACGCCCAGCGTCTGCGCCTTGACCAGCTTGCTGCCGGCCTCCTCGCCGGCCACCACGTAGTCGGTCTTCTTGCTGACCGAACCTGCCACCTTGCCGCCGGCGGCCTCGACCGCGTCCTTGGCCTCGTCGCGGCTCAGGGTGGGCAATGTGCCGGTGATGACAAAGGTCTTGCCCGACAGCGGCTGGGGCGCCCTGGCGGCCGGCTCGCCCTCCTCCCAGGTCACGCCACAGGCGCGCAGCTGCTCGACGACCTCGCGGTTGTGCGGCTGCTCGAAGAAAGTGCGAATGCTTTGCGCGACGATGGGGCCCACGTCACTGACTTCCAGCAACTGCTCTTCGGTGGCGTCCATGACGGAATCCAGCTTGCCGAAGTGGCGCGCCAGTTCCTTGGCAGTGGCTTCGCCGACGTGGCGTATGCCCAGGCCGAACAGGAAGCGCGGCAAAGTCGTCTGCTTGGATTTTTCGAGTGCTTCGAGCAGGTTGTTGGCCGATTTTTCGGCCATGCGGTCCAGGCCGGCGAGCGCCACAAGGCCCAGTTTGTAGAGGTCGGGCAAGGTGCGAATGATGTTGGCGTCCACCAGTTGCTCGACCAGCTTGTCGCCCAGGCCTTCGACTTCGACGGCACGCCGGTGCGCGTAATGCAGGATGGCTTCCTTGCGTTGGGCGCCGCAAAACAGGCCGCCGGTGCAGCGGTAGTCGGCTTCGCCTTCTTCGCGTACGGCGTCCGAGCCGCACACCGGGCACTTGCGCGGCATGGTGAACTGCGGCGCGTCCTGCACGCGCTTGTCGAGCAGCACGCTGACCACCTCAGGGATCACGTCGCCGGCGCGGCGCACGATCACGGTGTCGCCCACGCGCACGTCCTTGCGGCGCGCTTCATCTTCGTTGTGCAGCGTGGCGTTGGTCACGGTCACACCGCCCACAAACACCGGCGCCAGCTTGGCCACCGGCGTGAGCTTGCCGGTGCGGCCTACCTGTACCTCGATGGCCTGCACCGTGGTGAGTTGCTCCTGCGCCGGGTATTTGTGCGCCACGGCCCAGCGCGGCTCGCGCGTGACAAAACCCATCTTCCTCTGCAACGCCAGGCTGTTGACCTTGTAGACCACGCCGTCGATGTCGTAAGGCAGGCTGTCGCGCAGTTGGCCCATGGCCTGGTGGAAGGCAATCAGTTCGGGCGCGCCTTGCGCCAGCTGCGTCTGGATCGCCACCGGGAAACCCCAGGACTTGAGCGTCAGCAACAGCTGGAAATGCGTTTCAAAGGCCGGGCCGCCCTCTTCCATCGGGGTGACCTCGCCCAGGCCATAGGCAAAAAAGCTCAGGCGCCGCTGCGCGGCCATGGCCGGATCCAGCTGGCGCACGCCGCCGGCCGCCGCATTGCGCGGGTTGACGAAGGTCTTTTCGCCCTTGGCGCCTTGGGCGATCTTTTCGCGCTGCTTTTCATTGAGCGCCTCGAAGTCGGCACGGCGCATATAGACCTCGCCGCGCACCTCCATGACGGAAGGCGCATCGGCGGGCAGGCGCAAAGGAATCTGGTTGATGGTGCGGATGTTCTGCGTCACATCCTCGCCGACCTCGCCATCACCACGGGTAGCCGCCTGCACCAGGATACCGTTCTCGTAGCGCAGGCTCATGGCCAAGCCGTCGAACTTGAGTTCGGCCACGTATTCGACCGGCGGGTCGGACTCGGCCAGGCCCAGTTCCTTGCGCACGCGGGTGTCGAAGTTCTGCGCGCCCGTGGCCTCGGTGTCGGTTTCGGTGCGTATGCTGAGCATGGGCACCTTGTGGCGCACGCTGGCGAACTGGTCCAGCGGCTTGCCGCCCACACGCTGGGTCGGCGAATCCGGCGTCAGCAGTTCGGGATGGGCGGCTTCGAGTTCCTGCAGTTCCCTGAACAGCCTGTCGTACTCGGCGTCGGGAACGCTGGGATCGTCCAGCACGTAGTAGCGATGGGCATGCTGGTGCAAAACCCGGTGCAGTTCATCGCGTTGTTCTGCGGCTGTCTTGGCATTCCCCGGCATCTCAGAGCGGTCCTATTTCTTGAATTCGATTGAAAAACATCCGCCAGTTTAGGGGAGGCGCCGCCGCTTGCGCGGTGATTCAACCGGGTAACTCAAGATTTACAGCTTTGGGGCATGGCGTCAGGCCATGTCACCGCAAACGACTTCACGCGTTTCCAGGCAGCGTCCTGGGTTTCTTTCCATTGCGCGAACTGGTTGCGCGAGTGCTGGAACTCGACCACCACCCCTTCGCGCCGGAACGCGTGGCGGCAAGTGCCACCGCCCTGGTGGCACATCAACCAGGTCGAAATTCTCCCGGTTTCATCCCGGCCTGCATATTGGAGCTCCTTGCGGGACGATCCGCGCGATTCCACAGACTGCTTCTCGAGGCCGGCCTCCATGCCCGCAGGTTCGACCTTGTGGTTGGCGTCGGTTTCGGCCTGCCAGACATGCAGCATCCGGAGGTCGCACAGCGTAACGCTGACCCGGGACTGGATCAGGTCCATGACAGCCGGTTTTTGGGTCGACGCCGGCAAAGGCTGGAAATCCTTGCCCTGCGCGTGAAAGGTCACCGCCGGCGGGCGATCCCTTGCCCCACCCCGGTATTCGGCTGGGATACGCCATTGCCCGCCTGCCAGCCAGAACCGCGATTCCGGCGGTTGCACCTTTGCCTGAACCCATCCCAGGTCTTTGGCCGCGTTGTCTCGTAATTCGCAGGTCAGAACGCCGCCCAGGAATTCAGGCTCGAAAGCTGCACGTCGATAGGACCAGTATCGCCAGACCGGTTCACGGCTTTCCCCGATAGCCAGCGTCGCATGGCGCGGGGAAACAGGCCCATCCTGCATCACAAAACCCGACAGGTCGAGGCGGTCACGGACAGGGCGCAAGCCCTTGCGTCCGCTGGTCAACAGGCAATAAGGCTTACCGCCAGCGGCTTCCTCGGCGGCGGCAATGGCTTTGGCCGGCATCTGCAGCGACCAGGCAAGCGCACAGACCGTGGTGACGGCGCCGGCGCCGCTGAAAATGCGCAAGCCATGCTTTCCCCTCTCCTCACGATAAAGCCGCCCCAGCGCCACCCAGCCAAGCGCCAGCACCGCCAAGGCGCCGTGAATCCAGAGACCATGGTCGAACCAGTATCTCGTGATGACCACGGTCTGCCACACCGCCACGCAGGCAAGGCCCAGGGCCGCCAAGGCGGTAGTCGTATCCGACGAAAAAGCAGTTGGCCCGGGTGCCACTTCCCCTTTTTTTGAAAAAAACAACACGGCCAGCCGGGCGACAAAGCTGAAGAAAAACCCGCCACAGGCGAGGACAAAAAGCGCCCATCCCAGCGCTGCCCCGAAACCGCCGCACCCCGCACATTGCGAACGGGTTTCATCGATGACAAGGCAAATGGCGGCATAAAGAACCGTGAGGCCGCAGGCCGGCAACCAGCGCCTCGGGATAACCCAGGGAAGCGCGAACAACAGCACGGGAAACAACAGGAGTAACAGCATGACGCGCAGCCTCTTCGTGAGAAAAGACCGCAGTCTGTGGGCCCCCTATGAGCTGGCCATGAAGAAAGTGAGGCCGGCGTGAAGTGGCGCCGGCGACTGCTACCGCTGAATCAGCTGAAAAGCCGCCGCCCCAGCACAGAGCCAGCCGACAAGTCGCGGCTGTCCAGCGTGTCGTAGAGCTGCTCGAGGTCGGCGTGGATGACTTCCATCGCCTCGGGACGGATCAGGTTGCCGTTGTCGTCGATGATCACGCCGTCCATGTTGGCGGCCAGGGACAGCGCGGCTTCGCACATGCGGGCGAAGGGCTGCTCGGAGCGCAGCACCTGCGGCACGTCCAGCGACAGCGTGAGTTCGCGCAAGGCCGTCTGCTCGGGGTCTTCGGCCATGGCGGCCTGGGTGTCGAAGGCCAGGCCCAGGATGGGCGCGTGGCCGGGCTGGCTGGCGGGCAGCACCATGCGGCCGGGGATGGAGCCGGCGACAAAACCAAGCCGCGCCGCACTCTGCTGCACGTAGCCCGGGCTCCAGGCGGTGTTGACGGCGCGCAGGGTGAAGCTCAGCTGCGCGTCGTGGCCGCTCGCGAACTGATCGAGTTCGCGGGCGCGGGCCACTTCGTCCAGCATTTCCGGAAACTCAGGCTCGCCGCCCACCGCGTCGGCAAAAGCCTGTGCCTTCATGACGAACTCGGAGTATTCGATCTGGTTCAGCGCGCCGGTGCGGTTGGCCAGTTGCACGCCGCACTGGAAGGCGCTGTAGCGGTGGCCGGCCGTGGGGAATTCCCATTCGCCGGTGATGACGCTCAGGCCTTCGACGCCAAAGGGCTTGCTGCCGGCGCGGCGCGTGCTGGGCATGGCGGCCAGCGCGGCCTCGCCCGAGACCACGTTGTCCAGGGCAACGGCCGCCATGGCATCGATCAGGATGTCCAGGCCGGGCTTGCGCTCGGGCGTGGTCAGCCGGGCCAGCGCGTTTAAGGATGCCAGGCCCGAATCGGCGTCAAAGCTGGGCTCCAGGCGCTCGCCCTCGCCGCCTTCGGTTTTGAGGTTGTCCGCCGCAGGCGCATCAGGCGCCGGCGCAGCCTCAGGCGTGGCACGCTTGGGCAAGTTGCGGCGCGACGACCAGGCGCTGTGGGCGACAACGCCGGCCAGCACCAGCCCACCCACCACCGCCAGACTGATCTGCAAGGTGCTCATTGTTGGATCAGGCTGCCTCGGCGAAACCGAGGGCGGCTTCCATGTCCACCGCCACGATGCGCGAGACACCCTGCTCCTGCATGGTCACGCCGATCAGCTGCTCGGCCATTTCCATCGCGATCTTGTTGTGGCTGATGAACAGGAACTGGGTTTCCTTGCTCATGGAGCGCACCAGCTTGGCGTAACGCTCGGTGTTGGCGTCGTCCAGCGGCGCGTCGACCTCGTCCAGCAGACAGAAAGGCGCGGGGTTGAGCTGGAAGATGGCGAACACCAGCGCGATGGCGGTCAGCGCTTTTTCACCGCCGGACAGCAGGTGAATGGTCTGGTTCTTCTTGCCGGGCGGCTGGGCGATCACCTGCACGCCGGCGTCGAGGATTTCCTCGCCCGTCATCATGAGCTTGGCGTTGCCGCCGCCGAAGAGCTCGGGGAACATGCGGCCGAAATGGCCGTTCACCGTCTCGAAGGTGCTGGAGAGCAGATCGCGCGTTTCGATGTCGATCTTCCGGATCGCGTCTTCCAGCGTGGTCATGGCCTCGTTCAGGTCGGCGGACTGCGCGTCGAGGAACTGCTTGCGTTCGCGCGCGGTGCTCAATTCGTCCAGCGCGGCCAGGTTGACCGCGCCGAGCGACTGGATTTCGCGGTTGATGCGGTCGATTTCACCTTGCAGGCCGGTGAGGCGGACATTGCCAGCCTGGATGGATTGCTCCACCGCGGCGAGGTCGGCCTGA
The DNA here is from genome assembly GCF_943369675.1 of Polaromonas sp. YR568. Taxonomy (GTDB): domain Bacteria; phylum Pseudomonadota; class Gammaproteobacteria; order Burkholderiales; family Burkholderiaceae_C; genus Polaromonas. Next base: position 67,631 of record NZ_CALROB020000001.1, read on the forward strand.
CCGTCGGCCAGCAGCTGCGCGTACTGCTCAAAGCCCAGGCGCGCGGCTTGCTCCTTGAGCTGGAATTCGGTGATGCGCTGGCGCAGCGGGTCAAGCTCGCGCTCGAGCTGCAGGCGCCGCTCGTCGCTGGCGCGCAGCTTGTTGGTCAGGTCGTCGTACTGGCTGCGCTTGGCGCCCAGGTCGGCTTCGCGTTCGAGTTTCACGCTCAGCGCGCCCTGCAGGCCGGCCTGCGCGGCGGCGTCGGTCAGGCGCGTGAGTTCCTCGCGGGCCTGTGCTTCCTCGCTGGCGATGGAGGCCGCCTGCTGGGCGGCGATGGCTATGGAGCGGGTCAGCTCTTCGCGGCGCGAGGCCAGGCTGCGCAGCGCGAACGCGGCTTCCTGGGCCTGGCGCTCCAGCGTGCGCTGCTGTTCGCGCGACTCGCCGAGCTTGCGTTCGGTTTCGATCACGCGGTCGTCCAGCTGGGCATGGCGCTCCTGGCTGTCGGCCAGCTGCATGTCCAGCTCTTCAAAGCGGCCCTCGGCCGTGACTTTGCGCTCCTGCAACTCGCCGAGCTGGGCTTCGATTTCGGCCCTGTCGGCCTGGATCTGTTCGCTGCGCGCGCGGGTCTGTTCGGCCAGCTGCGTGAGGCGCAGCACTTCGACCTGCAGCTCATGGGTGCGGCTCTGGCCTTCAGCGGTTTCGCGGCGGGCCGTGGCCAGGCGCTGGGCGGCGTCGGCATAGGCGGCTTCAGCGCGCACCAGGGCCGAGCGAGCTTCCTCGCTGATCAGGGCCTGGGCCTTGAGTTGCTTGTCGAGGTTTTCGATTTCCTGGGCGCGGGCCAGCAGGCCGGCCTGCTCGGAATCCTGGGCGTAAAAGCTCACGCTGTGGTGCGTCACGGCATGGCCGCTCTGCACAAAAATCACTTCGCCGGCCTGCAGCTTGTCGCGCGCGGCCAGGGCGTCGTCCAGGCTGGGCGCGGTGTAGCAGCCGTTGAGCCAGTCGCCCAGCAGCGCCGACTGGCCGGCGTCGTTCAGGCGCAACAGCTCCGTCAGCGGCTTGAGGTTGATGGCGGCGTTGATGCGCGCGGGCGCGGCGGCGCTGGGCGGCGAATAAAACGCGAGCTTGGCCGGCGGCGTGCCCTGCCCGTCGCTGCCGGCAAAGCCGCGCACCATGTCAAGCCGGGAAACTTCCAGCGCGCCCAGCCGTTCGCGCAGTGCGGCTTCAAGGGCGTTTTCCCAGCCCTGCTCGATGTGGATGCGGCTCCACAGGCCCTGCAGTCCGTCCAGGCCGTGCTTGGCCAGCCAGGGTTTGAGCTTGCCGTCGGTCTTGACCTTTTCCTGCAAGGCCTTGAGCGCTTCCATGCGCGCCGACAGGTCGGCCCGCTTGGCGGATTCGGTGTTGACGGTCTGCTGCAGCGTGCGGCGTTCTTCGTCGAGCTGAGGCACGCTGTCGGTGAGCTCGTGCAGGCGGGCTTCGGCTTCGGCCTGGGCTTCCTGCGCGGCGGCGAACTGGGTGTTGAGGTTGGCCAGCCGGGCTTCGTCGGGCGCATTGAGCGCGTTGCGGTCGGCGGTGAGCTTTTCCAGGCGCAGGCTCAAGGAGCGCGACTGCTCTTCGATGTTGCGCTGGTCGGCGGCCAGCACCTGGATCTGCTGCTGCACCTGGCCCACGCTGGCGCGCTGCTCGTTGGCCTTGGCCTGTGCCTGGCGCAGCGCGTCTTCAAGGGCGGGCAGCTGGGTCTGGTGTTCTTCGGTCTGCGCGGCCAGCAGTTCGGCCTTTTCCTCGGCCTCAATGGCTTGCGCGGCGAGGTTTTCGGTTTCGACGGCGGCGTCTTCCTTGCGGGTGGCCCACTGCGCGGTTTGCTCCTTGAGCTGGTTCAGCCGCTGCTCGACGCGCTGGCGGCCGTCGACCACAAAACGGATCTCGGCTTCCAGCCGGCCGACTTCCGCGCTGGCTTCATAGAGCTTGCCCTGGGCCTGGTTGACCTGGTCGCCGGCCGAGTAATGCGCCTGGCGAATGGTTTCGAGGTCGGCCTCGATGTGGCGCAGGTCGGCCACGCGGCTTTCCAGGTCGTTCACGGCTTTTTCGGCATCGGCCTTGACCTTGGCCTGGTCGGCTTCGCTTTCGGCGCGCTTCAAAAACCACAGCTGGTGCTGCTTGAGGCTGGCGTCGGCGTGCAGGGTGTTGTAGCGCATGGCCACCTCGGCCTGCTTTTCGAGCCGGTCCAGGTTGGCGTTGAGTTCGCGCAGAATGTCTTCAACGCGGGTCAGATTTTCGCGGGTGTCCGACAGGCGGTTGGCCGTCTCGCGGCGGCGTTCCTTGTACTTGGAAACGCCGGCGGCTTCCTCCAGGAAGAGGCGCAGCTCCTCGGGCTTGGACTCGATGATGCGGCTGATCGTGCCCTGGCCGATGATGGCGTAGGCGCGCGGGCCCAGGCCGGTGCCCAGGAACACGTCCTGCACGTCGCGGCGGCGCACCGGCTGGTTGTTGATGTAGTAGCTGGAGGTGCCGTCACGCGTGAGCACGCGCTTGACGGCGATCTCGACAAACTGGCCCCACTGGCCGCCGGCGCGGTGGTCGGCGTTGTCGAACACCAGTTCCACGCTGGAGCGGCTGGCCGGCTTGCGCGTGGTGGTGCCGTTGAAGATGACGTCCTGCATGGACTCGCCGCGCAGTTCGGAGGCCTTGCTCTCGCCCAGCACCCAGCGCACCGCGTCCATGATGTTGGACTTGCCGCAACCGTTGGGGCCCACCACCCCCACCAATTGGCCGGGCAAGACGAAATTGGTGGGCTCCGCGAATGACTTGAAACCTGATAGCTTGATCGAATTGAGACGCACGGCTGTCCCTGTTTTTTGTGAGCTTGAGATTAGCCCGGGGCTAACTCGTTGATTCTTATAGCGTTTTACTGCAAACGCTGACACACATCGTGTACCACTTTTGGTGGCGCACGGTCCGTCATGTTACCCGAGCGGGGCAGGGATTTTGCCGGGAAAAAGGCCCTTGACGGGACCGGGGTGAAACACTTTGCTTCACCTGCCCCGGCGGATTTGGCGCTTGGGTTGCCATCCCGAAGCCGGAAGGCCCGAAAACGCATCGCGTAATCACCTCTAACGCCACGTGCGCCCACGCGCTGGAGCTATGGGTTTCATAGCAGGTGCCAGCGGTCCCGACCGGTCGGCTGGCAAGCCGGCGGCGAGGTGCCGGGCCGAGGCTGGATAATCCGGGTATGAATCCCCTGCTCTCCCGCCTCCAGCCCTATCCTTTTGAGCGGCTGCGCCAGTTGCACGCCGACGTCACCCCTAACCCCGCCTACAAAGCCATCAGCCTGGGCATTGGCGAACCGCGCCATGCCACACCGCAGCTCATCAAAGACGCGCTGACGGCCAGCCTGGGCGGCCTGGCCAGCTACCCCGGCACCCTGGGCGAGCCCAAATTACGCCAGGCCATGGCCGACTGGATGGCCCGGCGTTATGACCTGAAGCTGGACCCCGCCACGCAAATCCTGCCCGTCAACGGCTCACGCGAAGCGCTGTTTTCACTGGCGCAGACCGTGCTGGATGGCAGCAAGCCGGGCGCCACCGTGGTCTGCCCCAACCCCTTCTACCAAATCTACGAGGGCGCGGCCCTGCTGGCCGGCGCCCAGACCTGGTTCGCGCCCAGCGACCCGGCGCGCAACTTCGCGGTCGACTGGGCCGGCGTGCCCGAGGCCGTCTGGGCCAAAACCCAGCTGGTGTTCGTCTGCTCGCCCGGCAACCCCACGGGCGCCGTGATGTCGCTGAATGAGTGGAAGCTGCTGTTCGAGCTCAGCGACCGCTACGGCTTCGTGATCGCCTCCGACGAGTGCTACAGCGAGATTTACTTCCGCGACGAACCGCCCCTGGGCGGCCTGCAGGCGGCGGCGCGGCTGGGCCGGCATGACTTCAAGAACCTGATTTCATTGACCAGCCTTTCCAAGCGCAGCAACGTGCCCGGCCTGCGCAGCGGGTTTGTGGCCGGTGATGCCGCCTTGATCAAGCCCTTTTTGCTCTACCGCACCTACCACGGCAGCGCCATGAGCCCCATCGTGCAGGCCGCCAGCATCGCCGCCTGGAACGACGAACAGCACGTGGTGGCCAACCGCGCGATGTACCGCGAAAAATTCGCCCAGGTCACACCCATGCTCTCGGCCGTGATGGACGTCGCCCTGCCCGACGCCGGCTTTTACCTGTGGGCCGGAATTCCCGAGGCGTTCAAGGGCTCGGACACCGCGTTTTCGCGCGAGCTGCTCGCTCTCTACAATGTCGTGGTGTTGCCGGGCAGCTACCTGGCGCGCGACGCGCAGGGGCACAATCCCGGCGCCGGCAGAATCCGCATGGCACTGGTGGCAGAAACCGCCGAATGCGTGGAAGCGGCGCAGCGCATCGTTCAATTCATCCAATCCAAAGCTCACTGAAAACAAGACTGAACCAACATGACACAAGACAACCTGCAAAGCACCATCGACGCGGCCTGGGAAAATCGCGCGAACCTGTCGCCCCAGTCGGCGCCCAAGGAAGTGCTGGACGCCGTCGAACACACCATTTCCGAACTCAACAGCGGCAAACTCCGCGTCGCCACCCGTGAAGGCGTGGGCCAGTGGACCACCCACCAGTGGATCAAGAAAGCCGTGCTGCTGAGCTTTCGCCTGAAAGACAACGAACTCATGCGCGCCGGCGACCTGGGCTTTTTCGACAAGGTGCCCACCAAGTTCGCCCACCTGAGCGAAGCCGAAATGCGCGCCACGGGCGTGCGCGTGGTGCCACCCGCCGTGGCCCGCCGCGGCAGCTACATCGCCAAGGGCGCGATCCTGATGCCCAGCTACGTCAACATCGGCGCCTGGGTCGGTGAAGGCACCATGGTCGACACCTGGGCCACCGTGGGCAGTTGCGCGCAGGTCGGCAACAACGTGCACCTCTCCGGCGGCGTGGGCCTGGGCGGCGTGCTCGAACCCCTGCAGGCCAACCCCACCATCATTGAAGACAACTGCTTTATCGGCGCGCGCTCCGAAGTGGTCGAAGGCGTGATCGTGGAAGAAAACTCGGTGATCTCCATGGGCGTCTACATCGGCCAGAGCACGCCGATTTACGACCGTGAAGCCGATACGGTCACCTACGGCCGCATTCCCGCGGGCTCCGTCGTGGTGTCGGGCAACCTGCCCAAGGCCGGCGGCAAGTACAGCATGTACTGCGCGGTGATCGTCAAGCGCGTGGACGCCAAGACGCGCTCCACGACGAGCCTGAACGACCTCTTGCGCGACTGAGCACCTGACTCACGGCCTGACTGCACACACTGATTGAATTGACTGGGAGCGGACTATGAGCACGATGGAAAGAATCCTTCGCTTGATGGCGGACAAAAAAGCCTCGGACGTTTACCTGTCGGCCCATTCGCCCGCCCTGATCAAGATCAACGGCCAGGCCATTCCCATCAATGCGCAAATCCTGCCGCCCGACGCGCCGCGCAACCTGCTGGCCGAGGTGGTGCCGCCCGAGCGCATCGAGGAGCTGGAGGAAATCGGCGAGCTCAACATGGCGCTGCCCATCGCCGGGCTGGGCAACTTCCGGATCAGCGCCTTCAGGCAGCGCAGCACCTACGCGGCGGTGATCCGCTTTGTGCCCACTGAGATTCCGCCGCTGAGCAGCCTGAACGTGCCGCCCATCCTGGCCGACCTGATCATGGAAAAGCGCGGACTGCTGCTGATGGTGGGCTCCACCGGCGCGGGCAAGAGCACCACGCTGGCCTCCATGATGGACCACCGCAACGAAACCACGCTGGGCCACATCCTGACGATTGAAGACCCGGTCGAGTTCCTGTTCACCAACAAGAAATCCGTGGTCAACCAGCGCGAAGTCGGCAGCGACACGCAGTCGCTGCAGGTGGCGCTGAAAAACGCGCTGCGGCAAGCGCCCGACGTGATCCTGATCGGCGAAATCCGCGACCGCGAAACCATGTCGGCCGCCATTGCCTATGCGCAGTCCGGCCACCTGTGCCTGGCCACCATGCACGCCAACAACAGCTACCAGGCGCTCAACCGCATCCTGAGCTTCTACCCGGTGGAAGTGCGTCCCACCATGCTGGGCGACCTGGGCGCGGCCCTCAAGGCCATCGTGTCGCAGCGCCTGCTGCGCACGCAGGACGGCGGCCGCACACCGGCGGTGGAAGTCATGCTCAACACCAAGCTGATCTCCGAACTGATTGAAAAAGGCGACTTTTCGGGCGTCAAGGAAGCCATGGAAAAGTCCATGGCCGAAGGCTCGCAGACCTTCGAGCAGGACATCGCCAAACTGATCGTCGACGGCACCGTGACGCGCAAAGAAGGCATCCTGTACGCCGACTCGCCGACCAACCTGATGTGGCGGCTGGAAAACGACTTCGCGGTCAAGGCCAAGATGCTGGAGCCCGAAGAGGATCCGGATGACGAACCGTCCTTCACCGAAATCACGCTGGACGTGAAACACTGAAACACACGACGGTGCTCGCTTCTTCGGGCCGACTCGAACGCGATTGAACGACATGTCCCGAACCCTGCACCTTGCCGAACAGCTGATCTCCCGCCCTTCCGTCACGCCCGACGACGCCGGCTGCCAGCCGCTTCTGACCGCACGGCTGGCGCCGCTGGGTTTCAACTGCGAAACCCTTGTCAGCGGCCCCGAGAGCTTTCGCGTGACCAACCTCTGGGCCAAACGCGCGGGCAAATCGGCTTCAGCCAAAACCCTCGTGTTCGCCGGCCACACCGACGTTGTGCCGACCGGCCCGCTCGACCAATGGCTGAGCGACCCTTTCACGCCCAGCCACCGCGACGGAAAAATGTACGGGCGCGGCACCGCCGACATGAAAACATCGATCGCGGCCATGGTCGTGGCGGTGGAGGAATTCCTCGCCGCCCATCCCGACCCGGCCCTGTCCATCGCCTTCCTCATCACCAGCGATGAAGAAGGCCCGGCTGTCGACGGCACGGTGATGGTCTGTGAGCAACTCAAGGCGCGCGGCGAGGTGCTGGACTACTGCATCGTGGGCGAGCCCACCTCGGTGGACCACCTCGGCGACATGATCAAGAACGGCCGCCGCGGCACCATGAGCGGCAAGCTCACCGTCAAGGGCGTGCAAGGCCACATCGCTTACCCGCACCTGGCCAAAAACCCGATCCACCTGTTTGCGCCGGCGCTGGCCGAACTCGTGGCCACCGAATGGGACAAAGGCAATGTCTTCTTCCCCGCCACCAGCTGGCAGGTGTCCAACATCCACGGCGGCACCGGCGCTTCCAACGTGATTCCGGGCGAACTGGTGGTGGATTTCAACTTCCGCTTCTGCACCGAATCCACGCCCGAAAGCCTGCAGCAGCGCCTGCAGGCGGTGCTGGACCGGCACCAACTCAGCTACGACCTCAAATGGACGGTGGGCGGCCTGCCCTTTCTGACCACGCCCGGCACGCTGGTCGATGCGGTGCGCGGCGCCATCCAGGCCGAAACCGGGCTGGAGACCGAACTCTCGACCACGGGCGGCACCAGCGACGGACGCTTCATCGCCAAGATCTGCCCCCAGGTCATCGAGTTCGGCCCGCTCAACGCCACCATCCACAAGATCAACGAGCACGTTCTGGTGAGTTCGCTCGATCCGCTCAAGAACATCTACAAGGGCGTGCTGGAGCGCCTGGCGGCGGCATGACGGGCGCCGCAACGCCCCTGACGGTGCTGGCGCTGGTCGAGCAGATGGCGGCCAGGCTGGACGCCGCGGGCCTCAACTATTCCGACGGCTTCGGCCAGGGCACGACCAATGCGTTTGACGAGGCTGCCTGGCTGGTCCTGTGGAAGCTCGGTTTGCCGCTGGACGACCTTGATTCGGTTGAAACCCGGCCCGTCACGCCTGACGAGGAGGCTCAGGTCGCCGCCCTGCTGGACGCGCGCATCAGCAGCCGCAAACCGGCCGCTTACCTCACCAACGAAGCCTGGCTGATGGGCCTGCCGTTTTACGTGGACGAGCGCGTGATCATCCCGCGCTCGCTGATCGCCGAACTGTTGGCCGACGCCAGCATAGACCCCTGGCTGGGCGAACACACGCACCGCGTGCTGGACCTCTGCACCGGTAACGGCAGCCTGGCTGTGCTGGCGGCCATCACCTACCCCGACGTGGTGGTGGAAGCCGCCGACATCAGCCTGGACGCCCTGGAAGTGGCCCGCATCAATGTGGACCGCCACCACCTGGACAGCCGCATCACGCTGGTCGAGTCCGATGGCCTGGCAGCCTGCGCGGGCCACTATGACCTGATTCTGTGCAACCCGCCCTATGTGAACGCGGCCAGCATGGCCGCCCTGCCGGCAGAATTCCGCGCCGAACCGGGCCTGGCGCTGGACGGTAACCGGGACGGCGGCACCGACGGCATGGACTTCATTCGAGGCCTTATTCAAAACGCGGCACGGCATATGAGCGAAAATGCCGTATTGGTGCTGGAAATCGGCAATGAGCGCGAGAACTTCGAGCGCGCCTTCCCGACACTTGAACCGCTGTGGTTCGAAACCAGCTCGGGCGCCGACCAGGTGCTGCTGCTGACACGCGAACAACTGGCCTGAGCCGGCTCGACGGCCGGTACAAGCCCTGGCGCGGCTCTTGCACCGCAAGGGCAAGACATGGACGCCGCCGCCCGACTACTTTTCCTGAAACTGCGAATTAAATGATTACCCTCAAAAACGTCGTGCTGCGCCGCGGCGCCAAAGTGATTCTGGACAGCGCGTCTGTCACCCTCAACCCGGGCGAGAACGTCGGCCTGGTGGGGCGTAACGGCGCGGGCAAGTCCTCGCTGTTTGCCATGCTCAACGGAACACTGCATGAGGATGGCGGCGAATTTTCCATTCCCACACAGTGGCGCATGGCGCAGGTGGCACAGGACATGCCCGAAACCGAGCAAAGTGCCACCGACTATGTGATCGAGGGCGACGTCGTGCTGATGGCCGCGCAAGCCGAGGTGACAGCCGCCGAAGAAAGCGGCGACGGCGACCGCATGGCGCACGCCTACATGGAGCTGTATGACTCCGGCGCGCATGACTCGCAGGCGCGCGCACAGGCGCTGATCCTGGGCCTGGGCTTCAAGGTCAGCGAACTGGACAACCCGGTCAACAGCTTCTCCGGCGGCTGGCGCATGCGCCTGCAGCTGGCGCGCGCGCTGATGTGCCCTTCCGATTTGCTGCTGCTCGACGAACCCACCAACCATTTGGATCTGGACGCACTGGTCTGGCTGGAAGCCTGGCTCAAACGTTACCAGGGCACCATGCTGGTCATCAGCCATGACCGTGAATTCCTCGACGCCGTGACCGATGTGACAGTGCATATCGAAAGCGCCAAGCTCACCCGCTACGGCGGCAACTACAGCAAGTTTGAAGACCTGCGCTCCGAGCAGATGGCGCTGCAGCAGACCGCGTTTTCCAAGCAACAGGACAAAATCGCCCACTTGCAGAAGTTCATCGCACGCTTCAAGGCCAAGGCCAGCAAGGCCAAGCAGGCGCAAAGCCGCGTCAAGGCGCTGGACCGCATGGAGAAAATCGCCCCGCTGCTGGCCGAAGCCGACTTCACCTTCGAGTTCAAGGAACCGGCCAACCTGCCCAATCCCATGCTCTCGATGCAGAACGCCTACTTCGGCTACCCGCCGCCCGAGGGCGCACCTGAGGGCACGCCGCCTACCGTCATTGTGCAAAACGTCAGCAAATCGGTGCTGGCCGGCCAGCGCATCGGCATCCTGGGCGCCAATGGCCAGGGCAAATCCACGCTGGTAAAAACCGTCGCCCGTGCGCTTGCGCCAATCGAAGGCGAGATGATTGAGGGCAAAGGCCTGAACATCGGCTACTTCGCCCAGCAGGAACTGGATGTGCTGCGCCCTGCCGACAACCCGCTGGAGCACATGATCCGGCTGGTCAAGGAAGTCACCGCTGCCGGCAAGATGGGCAACCAGCCCACGCGTGAGCAAGACTTGCGCAGCTTCCTGGGTAATTTCAATTTCGGCGGCGACATGGTCAAACAGGCCGTGGGCAGCATGAGCGGCGGCGAGAAAGCCCGCCTGGTGCTGTGCATGATCGTCTGGCAGCGCCCCAATCTGCTGCTGCTCGATGAGCCGACCAACCACCTGGACCTGGCCACCCGCGAGGCGCTGTCGATGGCGCTCAATGAATTTGAAGGCACCGTGATGCTGGTCAGCCATGACCGCGCCTTGCTGCGCGCCGTCTGCGACGAATTCTGGATGGTGTCGCAAGGTGGTGTCGCTCCCTTTGATGGCGACCTGGACGACTACCAAAAATACCTCCTTGACCACGCCAAACGCCAGCGCGAAGAAGCCAGGAAGGCCGGCGGCGCGGCCCCGGCCGCCAAGGCAGCCGCGCCGGCCACGGCAGTGGAAGAAAAGAAACCCGTGCCGCGTGACACCCCCGAGCAGCGCAAGCTCGACGCGCAGCGCCGCCAGCAGCAGGCCGAAGCCACAAAGCCGCTGCGCAAGGAAATTGAAAAAATCGATGTGCGCATGAAGGCCCTCACCACGGAACGCGACAGCCTGCAGGCCCTGCTGGCCACCACCACCACCGCGCCGGCGGAACTCGCGCAGACCGGCAAGCGCCTCAAAGCCGTCGAGGGCGAAATAGACATGCTGGAAGAGCGGTGGCTGGAGCTGACCGAACAGATCGAGACCACTGCGGTGTAAAGTGGGCGCAGGGCCCTGCCTTCGCAAACAGGGCTCATCCTTGAAAGGGATTGATCCATGCCTTCCGCCCTGCACATGGCCGCCGACAACGCAGCCCTTGAAGCCGCCGTCAAGCGCAGCCGCAAACTGCTGAACAAGCGCGCCATGGTGGCGGCCGCGGCCAGCGCCGTGCCGGTGCCCGGCCTCGACTGGATGGTCGACGCGGCCATGCTGTCCAAACTCATCCCCGAGATCAACAAGGAATTCGGCCTCACACCGCAACAGCTCGACCAGCTCGAGCCCAGGAAGCGCGACCAGGTGCAAAAAGCCGTGACCATGGTGGGCTCGGTGCTCATCGGAAAATTCATCAGCCGCGACCTCGTCATCAAGGCCGCCACCAAGATTGGCGTGCGCCTGACCACCAAACAGGTCGCCAAGTACGTGCCGCTGGCCGGCCAAGTCATCTCGGCCGCCGTGGGTTATGCGGCCATCCGCTACTTCGGTGAAGAGCACATGAAGGACTGCATACGGGTGGCGAAGCAGGCGCAGCTGGATGTGCCCTCGCTGGGCTATTCCGCCTGAGGCCAGGCCCGGCGATTTTCCTGCGCCCAAAACAAAAGGACTTGGCCTTTCGGCCAAGTCCTTTGAGGATGGTGGGTTCTGACAGATTCGAACTGTCGACCTACGGATTAAGAGTCCGCTGCTCTACCAACTGAGCTAAGAACCCGAAAATTTTGGTGGGACCAGCGGGGGTCGAACCCACGACAAACGGATTAAAAGTCCGCTGCTCTACCAACTGAGCTATGGTCCCAAGAACGTATCTCGCGATACATCCCGGTATTTGCTGCTTCGAGGGCAGCAAAGCCTTGAATTATAGCGTGGTTTTTTGGGTCCTCGCAAAAACTCAGGCGGCAATTTTGTCGAGCGCCCAGCCGGCCGCGCACAGGCCGAAAGTCGAAGTCACGCTGACGACCGATCCATAGCCGTGGCAGTTCAGGCTGCCGTCGCTCTGGTCCGCCGTATCGGGCTGCAGCACGGCTTCGCGGCTGAACACGCAGGCCACGCCTATCTTGCCTTTGCGCGCCGCGCCGTGTTCCTTGCGAAGCCGGTAACGCAGCTGTGCCAGCAAGGGGTCGTGCGTGACCAGCGCCAGGTCGTCGATGTCCACGCGGTGCGCCAGCCGCTTGCCGCCCGCGGCGCCCACGCTGACCAGGTTCACCTTGTTGGCAATCGCCCAGGCGGCCATGGCGGTTTTGGCTTTCACCTGGTCGCAGGCGTCGATCACGGCCAGCTGCTTGCGGTCAAAGCCTTCTTCGAGGCCCAGGATGCCCGGCCAGTTGGCGGCATCGACAAACTCTTCGATGCCGTCCACGCGGCAGCCCGGGTGGATCTGCGCGATGCGTTCGCGCATGGCCTGCACCTTGGCCTGCCCCAGCGTGCAATCCAGCGCATGGACCTGGCGGTTGATGTTGGATTCGGCGATGTGGTCGAGGTCTATCAAGGTCAGGCGGGCCACGCCGCTGCGGGCCGCGGCCTCGGCAGCCCACGAGCCCACGCCGCCCAGGCCCACCACCACGATGTGCGCCTGGCGTATGCGCTGCGCGCCCGCGGCGCCATAGAGGCGCGCCAGGCCGCCAAAGCGGCGCTCCAGGTCGGCGGGGAGGTCTTCGAGGACGGACGTCATGGCTTGTGAATCAATGCGCGCCTCAGGCCGATCGCTCAAGCCGCCAGACCTGGTACTTCAGTCCGGCCACGCAGCCGGCCAGGATGGCGGCCAGCGCCACAAAGCTGGTGGCGCTCAGGGTGGAGATGCCCGAGAGGCCTTGCCCCACGGTGCAGCCCATGGCGCAGACGCCGCCTATGCCCATCAGCGTGGCGCCTACCAGGTGGTTGGCGGTGTCTTCCGCGTCGCGAAAGCCTTCCCAGCGGAAATTGCGCGACAGCAGGGCATACACGGCCGAGCCGGCCACCACGCCGAACACCGAGACAATGCCCAGCGTGAGCACCTTGCTCTTGTCGCTGAAGAACATCAACCAGTCCACCGTATAGGCCACGGGCGAGACAAAGCTCAATGCCTCGGCCCGGCCGGAGTTGGTGGCCAGGAAGGCCTCCTGCAGCGTCTCGGGGTGCTCGGCCACATAGCCCAGGTGCCCGCTGACCCACCACATGGCCACGATGACGCCGCCTATACCCAGGCCGGCGAGCAGGTTGTCAAAGCGGCGGAAGTCTTCGCCGAACAGGGCCCAAACGATCAGGCCCAACCCGATCAATATGGCCAGGGCAATACCGGCGGCGGCCGGCGTGATTCCGATTGCGCCTGCGACCCAGTTCGGCAAAGTGGCGTTGGTGGCGAAGTCGACGGCGACCTTGTCGACGGTAGCCACACGGACCACGGCGGTGATGCCCTTGAGCGTGGCGAAGGCCGCGATGCCCATCACGGCAAACACCACGACGGATTTGAGGCTGCCGCCGCCTATGCGCACCAGCGTCTTGCTGCCGCAGCCCGAGGCCAGCACCATGCCAAAGCCGAACAGCGCGCCGCCCACCAGGGCCGAGAGCCAGATAAAACGGTTGGAGGCGTAGAGCACTTTGGCCGGGTCGATGATGCCGGCCGCGGCCATGGTGAAGAAGCCGATCATGGCCACGCCTATGGCCATGCCCCACATGCGCATGCGGGTCCAGTCGCCCATGTTCACGATGTCGCTGACGGCGCCCATGGTGCAGAAGTGGGTGCGCTGGGCAATGGCGCCAAAAACCATGGCCAGAATGAAACCGGCCCAGAGAACCTGGGCCGTGAGACTGTTGAGTGCTGAAGTGTCCATCGCCTGATTTTAGGGGCGAATGGTCTTTGTACCCCGGGCCGGCCGGATAGCCGGTCCGAGGTGCGGACTACTTCAGCTTGGCCAGGCGTTCCTTGGCGACGGAAGCGGCCTCGGCCTGGGGGTAGGCCTTGACCAGGTCTTCCAGCGTCCTGCGGGCCGACTTCATGTCCTTGAGTTCCACCTGGCAGTTGGCCAGCGAGAGCATGGCTTCCGGCGCGCGCATATGGTCGGGTTCGGCCGTGACCAGCGAGCGGAAATTGGTCACCGCGTCGCGGTAATTGCGCAGCGCGTACTGCGCATTGCCGAGCCAGAACAGCGCCGAAGCCCGGTAGCCGGTCTGCGGGTAACGCTTCATGAAGGCCAGGAAGCTGGTCTGCGCGGCCGCGAAGTCGCCCTTGCGCAGCGTGGCCAGAGCGGCCTCGAATTCCTGCCTTTCGGCGGGTTCGGCCACAAACTCCTTGCCGTCCACGTTGACCTTGCCCGGCTCGAACTTGCGCAGGCGCTCGTCCACGCCGGTCGTCAGATCCTTCTGGGTGCGCTGCATCTCGGCCACGTTGCGCGCGAGGTTTTCATTCTGCCCGCGCATGGTGGCCAGCTCGTTGCGCAAGGCCTCGATCTGGTTGGACAGGTCCAGCAGGCTGCGGCGCAGCTGGGCATTGTCTTCGGTGGTCTTGCGCAATTCGTCGGCCGTGCGCAGCTGCGCCGCATCGACCTTCTGGCGCAAATCGAGGATCGCGCGGCGAGCCTCGTCGTCTTCAAACAGCCCGGCATGCGCATTGAACGCCAGCAGGCCGGCCGCGACAGTCGCGGCAATCCGGAACGGCTTCACGGTGGGCACCCGGCTTAGCGGTAGTTGAGTTCAGCGCGGCGATTCTTCGCCATGGCTTCTTCGTCGGAGCCGGTGACCGCGGGCTTTTCCTTGCCGAAGCTCACGGCCTCGACCTGTGCGTCCGACACGCCCAGCAGGCCCAGCGCGCGGCGCACGGCCTCGGCGCGCTTCTGGCCCAGGGCCAGGTTGTACTCGCGGCCGCCGCGCTCGTCGGTATGGCCTTCGATGGCCATCTTGCGCGCCTTGTTGGCGGTCAGGTACTTGGCATGGGCCTCGATGGCGCCCTGGAACTCGGGCTTGACCACATAGCTGTCAAAGTCGAAGTAAATGATCTTGGTCACGTTGGTGGGGCCCGCGAGCGATGCGTCGGTACCTTCAACCTGCACAGTCGGAACACCACGGCCGGTATTACCCGCCGGGTCTCCCTGCGGCTGGACTTGGCCGGTGCGGTCTTCGACCGGCACGTCATTGAGCTTGACGCCGGAGCCGCAGGCCGTCAGCGTGGCCGCCAGGACCAGGGAGGAGATGATGGAATAAACGATGCGTTTCATGGAGTACCTCTGCAAAAATAAAAATGGGCCGGTTGACGATTGAATGACGATTGAAAAATGGTTAACGCCGCGGGTCAGCGCTGGAAAGGGCCCCAATCGGGCTCGCGAATATCGCCGCTGGCGCCGGACAGCTTCGCCTTGATCTTGCCGTCCAGCGTGGTGGTCATGAGTGCTTCCCTGCCCTGCTGCTGGGTGGCGTAGACGATCAGGCGGCTGTTGGGCGCGAAGCTCGGGCTCTCGTCGGCCGAGGTGTCGGTGATTGGAGTGACCGTGCCGCTGGCAAGTTCCATGACGTGCAGCTTGAAGGCGCCGCCCACCCGCGACACATAAGCCAGCCAGCGCCCGTCGGGGCTGAGGGCCGGGGAAATGTTGTAGCTGCCGGTGAAAGTGACGCGCTCGGCGTTGCCGCCGCCCGGACTCATGCGGTAGATCTGCGGCGCGCCGCCGCGGTCGCTGACGAAATAGAGGTAGCGGCCGTCGGGCGAAAAGGCCGGCTCGGTGTCGATGCTGGAAGACTGGGTCAGCCGTTTCGGCTCACCGCCGTTGAGGCCGATGGCATAAAGCTGCGAGCCGCCGTCGCGGCTCAGCGTGGCGACCAGTTGTTTGCCGTCCGGCGACCAGGCTGGCGCGCTGTTGGACCCCCGGAAGTTGGCCAGCAGGCGGCGTTTGCCGCTGGCCACGTCGTGCGAATAGATCACCGGCTTGCGCGACTCGAAAGACACGTAGGCCAGTTGCGAGCCGTTGGGCGACCAGGCGGGCGAGATGATGGGCTCAGGGCTGGTCAGGGCCGACTGCGCGCCCTCCCCGTCGGAATCGGCCACCCAGAGGTTGAACTTCTGGGCCGCCTTGGTCACGTAGGCGATGCGCGTGGAGAAAACGCCTTTCTCGCCGGTGAGCTTTTCATAGACAAAATCGGAAATGCGGTGCGCCGACAGGCGCAGGTCGGCCGGGCCCACGGTGTAGCTCTGCCCGCCCAGGTCCTGGCCGCGCACGATGTCCCAGAGGCGCAGGCGGACGTCATAGCGGCCGTCGGCCAGCAGCGACACGCTGCCGGTGACCATGGAGTCCGCGCCCTTTTGCCGCCAGACGGCCAGGTCGGGGCGGGTGTTCTCATCGGCGGCGACGCCGGTGGTGTCTACCGGGCGGAACATGCCGCTGCGCTCAAGGTCGGCCCGCACGATGGCGCCGATTTTCTGCGGCGCCTGCGCATCGCCGCGGAAGGCGGCGACGGCGATGGGCAACTGGGTCATGCCGACGCCGGAGACCTCGACGCGAAACTGCGCCAAAGCGGACGTGAGGGGCAAAGCCGGCAGTGCGCCGGCGGCAAGAAGGCTCACAAGGGTGCGGCGGCGAAGGTGAGGTGCAATACTCATAAGGGAGTTTTAGGTCCGTTCAGGGAAGTTATTTTGACGGGAGAAGATGTCTCAAGTTCACGAAGGCCTTTTTCGGCCCGAATCACATCGGTTTTCATGCGTTCAAGCACCCTTTTTTTGTTGATGGATTCCTGGTCGCGCGGGTTCTCGCGATGCCAGAGATGAAAGACTTCGGTGCCCATGAAACCGTTTTTGCGGTGCATGCCCAGGTGGTGAAGCCTGAGCACGAGGTCGGCATCTTCATGCCCCCACCCCTCGAAGGTTTCGTCGAATCCGTTGACAGCGGCAAAGTCCGAGCGCCAGACACCAAAATTGCAGCTGCGTATGCCATGCCAGTGAAAGTCTTGTTTTACCCTGAATAAACGCCGCGGCCAGCGAAGCAGGTGCAATAATTTGTTGCTGTCCCCCGCGAACCGCGCCCCTAACCAGAACCATACAGGACGGCTGGGCAAATCAATGGCGCCATTGACTACACGTTCTGTCAGACGTTGGCTGATAAGCACGCGGCTGCCGTTCAGGAAACAGCCCTTTTCGGCAAGCCGCGTGTGCGCGGCCACAAAAGCCTTGTTGGGGACGCAGTCGCCGTCCAGAAAGACCAGGTAATCGCCGCCGGCCTGGCTCGCGCCCAGGTTGCGGGCCCGCGCCGCCGTGAAGCCCACATCGGGATGCCAGACGTGACGCGCCGGGCATTTGAAATCGGGGCACTGGTCGAACAGCATCTGTACCTGGTCCGGCCTTGAACCATCGTCGGCCACCAGCACCTCATGACGCTCGTCACACTGCGCGGCCAGCGAGCGCAGCACGGCCAGCAAGGCATCTGTGCGGTTGTAGGTCAGGACGATAAAACTGATTTTCATTGCCCGGCCGGCGCCCCTTTGCCGTCACGTTGCAGCAACCACAACTTGAGGTATCGGTAATAAGTGCCTTCGGCGTTGGAGATGGCCAGGACCAAGCCCATCCTGCCGTCGAGAAAGCCCAGGCGCAGAAAATAGGTGCGGATGAAAGCCCACAGGCCATGGCCGATCGCCTTGCCGACCGACGCGGTCTTGCCTTTGTTGTGCAGGCTTTGGGCGCCGGCGGTGGAGTAGCGGTTGGCCTTGTCGAGGACGGCCTCGAAATTGCGGAAGCTCTCGTGCAGCAGGTGCGAGCGCAGCTGGCCCTCCAGACCCTGGGCGACGACTTTTTCGTGCACGAGGTCGTCGCTGAAGCGGGCCGCCGTGCGTCTGAACAAGCGGGTGACGCGGTCGGGATACCAGCCTGAGTGGCGCATGTACTGGCCGCAGTAGCTGGAGAGCCGGGGAAACGAATACACGTCGAAGGCCGGTGCCTTGAGGCAGGCCAGGATTTCCACCTGCAATTCAGGTGTCACCCGTTCATCGGCATCGAGCGACAGCACCCAGTCGGAGGTGGCCAGCGCCAGGGCCCGGTTTTTCTGGATGCCGAAGCCCGGCCAGTCGGGACTGAGGCTGACTTCGGCGCCCAGCGAGCGGGCGATTTGCGCGGTGCCGTCGCTGCTGCCGGAGTCCAGCACCACAAGCTGGTCCGCAAAACTCACGGAGCGCAGGCAGTCCGCTATGTTGTGGGCCTCGTTGTGGGTGATGACGGTGACGGACAAGCTTGCCAACGAATGCCTTGCAATGATGAAGGGAGAAGAAAACGGCTCAGGATTTTGCCAGTGAAACGGCTCTTCCGCGCCCCCTCCTGATGCGCTGACAGCATAGCAGAGGCCCCCTGGTGTTTGGGGTCCTGGCGGGAAATGGAATGGCCGATAATGCGGGCAATCCATCAGGCAACCTCCCCGACTATTTTGCGAACAAACAAGATCAATCTCCGGCTCGCCGCCATTTGCCTCATGGCCGCTTCCGTGGGCCTGCCAATCGCCATCATCAGCCTCGCCAAGCTACTCCTGCTCGGCTGTGTCATGGCAGTCCCCCTGCTCGCGAAGAACCTGCCGAAGAATGGGGCCTCCCTGGCCAAAACCTGGACGCTGCCGGCCGTGGCGCTGGCCTTGCTGGCGTTTGCGCTCAGCCTGCTCTGGACCGTCGCGCCGCAGGAAGAGGCCCTGGGCTCTCTCATCAAATACGGCAAACTCGTCATCATCATCGCCATGATGGCCCTGATCCGGGAGCGGCGCGAGGCGATGTATGCACTGGGCGCGTTTGCGCTGTCGCAGTTGCTGGTGGTGGCCAGCTCGTGGCTGCTTTTTGCCGACCTGCCCGTCCCCTGGGCCACCTCCCGCACGACACTGAGCCACTTCACGGTCTTTTCCGGCTATCTCGACCAGGGCATCATGAGCGCCGTATTCGCCGCGGTGTGCTGGCATTTGCGGGGCCTGGTGCCCGGCCGCTACGGCCCGCAGGTTGCCGTCGCGGTCGCCGTTGCCGCGTTGGCCAACGTCTTCTTCGTGCTGGCCGGCCGCACCGGCCAGGTGGTCGGCGTCGCCCTTCTGTCCCTGGCCATCATGTGGCAACTCCCCAAAAAGTACCGCATCGCCGTGGCCGTGCTGCCCTTCCTGCTGGGGCTGGTGCTGTTTGTGAGCTCACCCACCATGCGGGAACGGCTGACATTGCTCAAGACGGAAGTGCAAAGCTATTCACCGAAGCAGGAGACCGACACCTCATCGGGTGTACGGCTCACTTTCTGGCGGACGGCCGTCCAGCTCATCGCACAGAGGCCTCTGGCCGGCGCGGGCATCGGCAGCTGGAGCACTGAATACAACCGGATTGAACGCCAGAAAAACCCCGGGCACAAAAACATAGACCCCAACGGCAACCCCCACCAGGAATACCTGTACTGGGGCGTGCAGCTTGGTGTTCCGGGCCTGCTGCTGTTTGCCGCGTTGCTGCTTTCCGTGCTGCGCGACACCATGAAGATGGAGACGCCCTATGCCCGGGCCGCACAGTCGGCCTTGCTGTCGCTGGCTATCTGCTGCCTGTTCAATGCCAGCCTCTACGACGGCCTGATCGGGGACTTCTTCTGCGTGTTGATCGGCTTGCTGCTGGCATTGGGACTGAGCAAGCCCGCGGATCCGCCCCCACTTGAACGCGCAACGTGAGCTCTTCCACCGACACACATACCGCCACATCGGCCGCAAGGCCGACCTTGTGGCGCCGCATCGTCCGGGTCTGGCCTTATTTCAGCGGTGCGCGCGCGGGCTGGGCGCTGGCCATAGGCGCGACGATTGCCGCCTCGGCCACCGAACCCTTTGTGCCGGCGCTGCTCAAACCGCTGCTGGACCGGGGCTTCCAGAAGGGCGCACTCGATCTCTGGCTGGTGCCGGTGTCGCTGATCCTGCTGTTCACCGTGCGCGGCGTCGCCGGTTTCGTCGCGCAGTACGCGCTGGCCAAGGTCACGAATGAAGGCCTGCAGTCCCTGCGCCGGGCGATGTTCGGCAAGCTGTTGAGTTCGCGCCTGTCGCTTTTCGCGGACCAGTCCTCCAGCGCCATCGCCAACACCGTCGTCTACGAGGTGTTCAACGGCTCGTCGATGATGATCAACGCGGTCATGAAGCTGGCGCGCGACATCCTCACGCTCGCGGCCCTGGTGGCTTACCTGCTGTTCCTGAACTGGAAGCTGATGCTGATCGTCTCGCTGTTGTTCCCGGCGGTCGCGCTGGTGATCCAGCTGCTGACGCGGCGCCTCTACCGCCTGACCCGCGAAAGCCAGGTCGCAACGGACAACCTGGCCTACGTGGTGGAAGAAAACGTGCTGGCCCACCGCGACGTGCGGCTGCACGGCGCGCAGGCCGGCCAGGCTTCGCGTTTCGAGGCGCTGAGCAACACGCTGCGCCGGCTGTCCATCAAGTCCACCGTCGCTTATGCGGGCATGAGCGCCATCACCCAGGTGCTGGCCGCCATGGCTTTATCGGCCGTGATCTCCATCGCCCTGCTCCAGGGCTCGGAAAACACCACCACGGTGGGCGGCTTCGTCGCCTTCGTGACGGCCATGCTGTTGCTGATCGCGCCCATCAAAAGCCTCTCGGATGGCGCCACGCCCATCACGCGCGGGCTGGCCGCGCTGGAACGCGGGCTGGACCTGGTCGACCTGATTGACGATGAAAGCAGCGGAAATTACTCCACGGCCAGGGTGGCCGGCGGCATCGAGTTTTCCAACGTGAGCGTGACCTACAAGCCGGACGCGCCGCCCGCGCTGGACGGCGTCAGTCTGGCCATACGCGCCGGTGAAACAGTGGCGCTGGTCGGTTCCTCCGGCTCGGGCAAGACCACGCTGGTGAGCCTCTTGCCACGCTTTGTCGACTTCAGCGCCGGCAGCGTCAAGCTGGACGGCACGGAGCTGCGGGACTGGGACCTGGCCTCGCTGCGCTCGCAGTTTGCTTTCGTCAGCCAGCACGTCGTCATGTTCAACAACAGCATGGCCTTCAACGTCGCGCTGGGCCAGACCTTCGACCGTGACAAGGTCGTCGGCGCCCTGAGGGCCGCCAACCTGGGGCAACTGCTCGAAGAACTGCCGCAAGGCGTGGACACCGTGCTGGGCCACAACGCCATGCAGCTGTCGGGCGGGCAGCGCCAGCGGCTGGCGATTGCGCGGGCGCTGTACAAGGATGCGCCCGTGCTCATCCTCGACGAAGCCACCTCGGCCCTGGACACGGAATCGGAAAAAGCCGTGCAGGAAGCCATACAGCGACTGGCCGCGGGCCGCACCTCGCTGATCATCGCCCACCGGCTGTCCACCATCCAGCACGCCGACCGCATCATCATGATGAACGCCGGCCGCATCGTGGAACAAGGCAGCCACGCCGAACTGCTCCAAAATAACGGCGCCTATGCCCACCTTTACCGGCTGGGCTTCCAGGGCGCGACCTAGACAACGGACCCCCATCAATGCCAGTTTCCATCAGCGGCTTTACCTTTATTCGCAACGGCGTGGGCCTGGGCTTTCCCTTTGAGGCCTCCATACGCTCCCTGCTGCCCCTGGTCGATGAATTCGTTGTGGCCGTGGGCCAGGGAGAGGACGACACGCTGCAACGCGTCAAGGCCATCAACGACCCGAAAATCCGCATCATCGAAACCCTGTGGAACGAGCGCATGGCGGATCGCGGCTTTGTCTACGCGCAGCAAAAAATGATCGCGCAGTATTCGTGCACCGGCGACTGGGCCTTCTACCTCGAGGGCGATGAAGTCGTGCATGAGGGCGAGCTGGCCACCATACGCGCCAGCGTCGAGCGCCACCACCACAACCCTGCCGTCGAGGCGCTGGTCTTTGATTACCTGCACTTCTACGGCTCGCCCGACTGGATCTCCATCAGCCCCGGCTGGTACCGCCGCGAATGCCGGCTGATCCGCAACACCATACGCAGCTACGCGCCCGACGGCCAGTACTGGCTGGTCACCACGCAGCACAAGCGCGGGCGCAACCCGCAGGCGGCGCTGGCCAATGCGCACATCTACCACTACGGCTGGATACGCCGCAACGAGGAAATGCAGAAAAAGCTGGACCAGGTGAGCAAATACTGGGGCGAAGCCCAGGCGGCGCAGATCACCTACAGCCAGTTCGACCGCCGCGCCCTCGCCCCCTTCACCGGCACGCATCCGCAGGCGGTGCAGCCATGGCTGGCCACCGAGGCCGAGCCGGTCCTGAACATAGACCCGGCCTACAAGCCCACGCCCAAGGAAAACAAATACCACTTCATGCGGCAGGTGGAGTCGCTGACCGGCCTGGACTTCAGCCGCAAGCACTTCAAGCTGGTGGCCTGAGCCACTCAGGTACCGTCAGGAACCCGCGGTCTTGGCCGCGACAGCCGCAAAATACAGCGCTTCCTGCTGCAGCGCAATCTCGCGCCACTGGTAGTGCGCGGCAAAGGCCACAGCGCCCCCTGACAGCGTTTCACGCAACGCCGCCTGCGCCAGCAAATCCCCCAGCACCCGCGTCAGTTCGCCCGCATCCCGGGGGTCGTCCAGCATCAAGGCATTCGCGCCCTGGCTCAGCAGGCCGGCAATACCGCAGTACTTCGGCCCGCTGACCACCACCGGCAGGCCATGGGCCATGGCCTCCAGCACCACCATCGCAAAGGTGTCCTCGAAGGTGGGATGCACCAGGATGTCGGCCGCCTCGTAGGCCGGGCTGACGTCCTTGAGCGCGCCCAGGAAAAACACCCGCGCGCCCAGCTTGAGTGTTTCAGCCAGCGCACGGAATGCGGCGATATGCGCCGGGTTGCCCACCACTGCCAGCACCACGTCAGCCGGCAACTGCACCATAGCCTGGAGTAAAGCCTCCAGGCCCTTTTTGCGGTAATCGTTGCCCACGAAGAGCAAGCAGCTGCCGTCCGCCGGCAAGCCCAGTTGCGCCCTCGCCTCGCGTTTGCGATCTGCCGTCACGGTGCCGGGCAGGGTGATGCCCGGCGTGACCACTGAAATCGCGGCGCTGCTGTCCGGGTAAGCGGCCGCCATGATGGGCCGCAGGTTTTCGGAGGTCACCACCACCTGCCGGCCAGGGCGCGGCGCATAACGCGCGCGCTCCAGGCCCAGGTAGGCCAGCAGGCGCGGGCTGGTCACCACCTTGATCCAGCGCAGCACGCGGCGAACGCCATGGCGCCCGTGGAACAGGTTGTACTTGACCGGCATCACATGCACCGTCTGCACCTCGCCGTGCCAGGTGTTTTCGTGGGAATGCACCACGTCAAAGCCGCGCCGTGTTGCCCACCAGGTGGCCGTGGCAAACCACAGCTGGTTGACCCAGCGCGGTTTGCGCAGCGGCGAAGAAACCTTGTGGTAGGTCACGCCCGGCCACTGGTGGTCGATGTCCTGCGCGAACACATGCATCTCGTGCCGGGCCGAGAGCTGCTCGACCAGGGCGATGGAATAGCGCTCAGCGCCGCCGCCTGTCGGCGAAAAAGTACGGTTGAAGACGGCGATGCGCAGTTTCTTGGGCACGGGCAGGCTCATTTTTTCCGGCGGTCCTCGTAGGCCGTGGCGATCTTCAGCCAGAACACCGGCAAGGTGGTCGAGCGCAGCACCGGCACACGCGGCAGCTGCAGCAGGTCCATGCCCGCATGGCAGCGGCTGCGCTGCGTGGTGGTGGCGGTGGCAAAACCCAGTTCCCTGGCGAGCTCCACATGCCTGGCCTTGTAGTGCCCGTAGGGATAGCAGAAATGCTCGACAGCCAGGCCGGTCACGGCCTCCAGCCCGGTTTTGCCCAAGGCCATTTCCTCGCGGCTGCCCGGTTCGTCGGTTTCCAGCAGCTTGACGTGGCGGTGCGTGTGCGAGCCTATCTCCTGTCCGCCCGCCACCCATTGGCGAATCTCGGCCTCGTCCATCAGCGGTGTCTGCGGGATGCCGATGTTTTCGTCCCAGAGATTGGTCTTGCCGAGCAGGCCGCTCACCGCATAGCAGGTGGATGAGAACCCGTGTTTAGCCAATGCCGGCAAGGCATGGGTCAGGTTGTTGCGGTAACCGTCGTCAAAGGTGATGCCCACCACCTTGCCGCTGCGCTCGCCGCGCAGGTAAGGCTGCAGCGCGCCCATGGACAGGCCCGTGTAGCCGAGCAGTTTGAGCCAGGCCATTTGCCGCGCGAAAGCCGCGGGCGCCACGTAGAGCCCGCGAAACGGGCTGCCCTTCGGCGGCGCCTCGGCGATCTGGTGGTAGACCAGGATGGGGATGGCCTGGCTGTTTTGCGTCAACATGGAGGTCACAGCAGCACGATGTCGTATTGCTCCTGCGCCATGGCGGCCTCGGCCTGCAGGGAAATCGGCTTGCGGATGAAGTCGCTGAGGCTGGCCAGGTGCTGGCTTTCCTCGTCGAGGAAAAGCTCTATCACCTTGGGCGAAGCCACCACGCGGAATTCGCGCGGATTGAACTGCCGGGCTTCGCGCAGGATCTCGCGCAGGATGTCGTAGGTCACGCTGCGAGCGGTCTTGACCACGCCCTTGCCCATGCAGGCGCTGCAGGGCTCGCACAGCTGGTGGGCCAGCGATTCGCGGGTGCGCTTGCGCGTCATCTCCAGCAGGCCCAGCGCCGAGAAGCCGTTCACCGTGGTCTTGATGCGGTCGCGCGCCAGCTGCTTCTGGAACTCGGCCAGCACCGCGTCGCGGTGGTTTTCCTTGATCATGTCGATGAAATCGACGATCACGATGCCGCCCAGGTTGCGCAGCCGCAGCTGGCGCGCGATGGCCTGCGAGGCCTCCAGGTTGGTCTTGAAGATCGTGTCGTCGAAATTGCGCGCGCCGACAAAGCCGCCGGTGTTGACGTCCACCGTGGTCAGTGCCTCGGTCTGGTCGAT
Organism: Polaromonas sp. YR568; assembly: GCF_943369675.1. Classification (GTDB taxonomy): domain Bacteria; phylum Pseudomonadota; class Gammaproteobacteria; order Burkholderiales; family Burkholderiaceae_C; genus Polaromonas. The sequence continues at coordinate 92,095 of NZ_CALROB020000001.1, forward strand.
GATCAGGTAGCCGCCCGACTTCAGGTCCACGCGCCGGCCCAGGGCCTTGGCGATTTCCTCGTCGATGTTGAAGAGGTCGAAAATCGGCCGCTCGCCGCCGTAGTGCTGCAGCTTCTGCTCGGTGGCAGGCATGAACTCCACGGCGAAGGTCTTGAGCTTTTCAAACTGCTCGCGCGAATCGATGCGTATGGTCTGCGTGCCCTCCACCACCAGGTCGCGCAGCACGCGCTGCAGCAGGTTCAAATCCTGGTGCAGCACCGAGGCCGGCGGCAGGCGCAGCGAAGCGTCCTTGATGCGCGCCCAGGTCTTGCGCAGGTAGGTGATGTCTTCGGCCAGTTCGGCGTCCGTCGCGTCCTCGCCGTTGGTGCGCAGGATGAAACCGCCGCCCATGTCGCCGGCCAGGGCCTGCACGCGCTGGCGCAGTTCCTCGCGCTGGCGCGGCGGTATCTTTTGCGACACGCCGATGTGGTTGTCCTGCGGCAGGAACACCAGCAGGCGGCCGGCGATGCTGATCTGCGCCGTGAGGCGCGCGCCCTTGGTGCCGATAGGGTCCTTGAGGACCTGCACCATCACCGCCTGCCCCTCGAAGAGCTGCTTTTCAATCGGCTGCGGCGAGGCCGGCGCCGCGGCCGCGGCACCGGCCGCCTGCGCGTCGCTGTCCGCATGGCGGCTGTTGATGCTGCTCATGAGGTCGGCCACGTGCAGGAAGGCCGCGCGGTCCAGGCCGATGTCGATAAAAGCCGACTGCATGCCGGGCAGCACGCGCGCGACCTTGCCGAGGTACACATTGCCGACCAGGCCCCGCTCCAGCGTGCGTTCGACGTGAAGCTCCTGGATGGCGCCATGCTCGACCACCGCGACCCGGGTTTCCTGGGGCGACCAGTTGATCAGGATGTCTTGTTGCATGTTGGTCCTGAATAGAGGTATGTGGGACGCTAGAGGCGAATGCCGGCGGCCTTCAGCAAAAGCGCCGTTTCCCTCAGCGGGAGCCCCATGATGCCACTGTAGCTGCCGGCCATGCGGCTGATGTGCATCGCCACCCTGCCCTGCACCGCATAGGCGCCGGCCTTGCCCATGGGCTCACCGCTGGCGACGTAGCTGCGGATCTCGGTCGGCGTCAGCGCATCAAAACTCACGCGCGAAGTGCTCAGCGCCTCGAAACGGCGGCGCCCGGCCTGCACCGCCACGGCGGTCAGCACCCGGTGCGTGCCGCCCGAGAGTTCACCCAGCATGCGGGCCGCATCTTTTGCGTCGTCGGGCTTGCCGTAAATCACGCGCCCCATAGCCACCGTGGTGTCCGAACACAGAATCGGCGCCGGCGGCAGCTTTCTCCGCTTCATGCGCGCGACTGCCGCATCGAGTTTGAGGCCCGTGACACGCTGGACGTAGGTCGCGGGTGCTTCGTTCTTGAGCACCGCTTCCAGCGATTCGGCATCTTCTTCGGCGTCCGGAAGCAGCAGTTCGTGGCGTACGCCCAGTTGCTCCAGCAGCTGCCGCCGCCTGGGGCTTTGGGAAGCCAGGTAGATAAATTCGTGCATATACGGGTTAGCGAGTCCTACCAGCAGGGGCCGCGGAACCGGCTTTGCCGGGCCGCAGGCGCAGCGCCCCCTCGGGGGGCAGCGCAGTACGCGAAGCGACAAGCGTGGGGGCCATTATTCGCGATGATATGGATGGTTAATGGTGATGCTCCAGGCCCGGTAGAGCTGCTCTATCAGCAGCACACGCACCATGGCATGGGGCAAGGTCAGATCCGACAGGCGCAGGCGCTCATGCGCGGCCTGCTTGAAGCCGGCGTCCAGCCCGTCGGGCCCGCCTATCACGATGGCGACGTCGTCGCCGGACAATTGCCAGGCCTTGAGCCGCTCGGCCAGCGCCACCGTGGTGACGGCCGTGCCGCGCTCGTCCAGCGCCACGACACGCGTGCCGCGTACGATGCTGGCTTCGATGCGCCCGCGCTCGGCGGACAGCAGGGTGTCCAGGGTTTTGGAGGCGCGCGGTTCGGTCTTGACGGCCTTGAGCTCGACCTTGAGCTCGGGCGGAAAGCGTTTGGCGTAGTCGTCATAGGCGGTCTGCGCCCAGTCGGGCACTTTCTGGCCGACGGCTACGATCGTCAGCCTCATTTGCTCCGGGGAGCGGTTTTCCTGGCGGCGGGTTTCTTGGCCGCGGTCTTGGCGGCTGTTTTGACCACCGTCTTGCGAGCGGCGACCTTTTTAGGCACAGGCACCTTGATGATGGGCGTTTTCACGGCCGGCTTGGCCGACTTTGCAGGTGCCGCCTTGGCGCCGGCACGGGCGGGTTTGGCGGCGGGCTCGGCGGCCGTTGCCGTCGCATTGCGTTTGGCGGTCCAGTCGTTGGTCTTGCCGACGCGGCCCACATAGCTGGAATCAGCGGTTTTGGCGGGCGCCTTGGCCGGTGCTTTTGCCGGTGCCTTGGCGGAGGACTTGCCGGCGGTTTTTGCGCCGGCCCTGGCGGGCGTTTTCGCGCCAGCGCGGCTTGCCTTGGGCTTGGCTTCGGGTTCGGCCTCAACCTTGGACGCCTTCACCAGCGGTGCGGGCGCGCCCAGCTTCTGCTTGATGGGCTTGTCGCCCCAGAGTTCTTCCAGGTGGTAGTACTGGCGAATGGTCGGCTGCATGATGTGCGCCACGGCGGCGCCGCAGTCGACGATGATCCATTCCCCGTTTTCTTCACCTTCAATGCGCGGCTTGGAAAAGCCGGCGTCGCGCACCGCATCGCGCACGCTGGCGGCCAGCGCCTTGGTCTGGCGATTGGAGCTGCCCGAGGCGATGATCACGCGCTCGAACAGCGAGGTGATGTGTTCGGTATCGAAGACCTGGATGTCCTGCGCCTTGACGTCCTCCAGGCCATCAATGATGGCGCGCTGCAGTTTCTGCACATCCTTTTTGTCGGCGGCGGCGGAGGTTTTGGCGGTGGTGGAGGTCATGCAGTGTTTTGCTTCGATAAGGTAGGAAATTAATGGGAACGGTAGAGCTGGTGCAGTGAAATATAACGCGCAACGGCTTCAGGAACCAAGCGGGTAATCTCCCCTGCGGTCGCCGCACCCGAGGCCGCCAACTGGCGAATCTGGGTGGCGCTCACGGGCATCAGGGGGAGATTGAGCAGCGTAAAACGGCTGCTGCGGCTTTCATAGGCCTCAAACTGAGGCTCAACCGGCATGGATTGTGCGCGGCCAGCTATACAAATTATAGCAATATCCAGGATGTCCTGCCACCGGTGCCATTGCCGGAAGGCGGCGAACTGGTCGGCGCCTATGAACAGGTGGATTTGGGCGCCCGGATTCTCGGCCTGCAGGGCCAGCAAGGTGTCTATGGTGAAGGTCGGTCCAGGGCGCTGCACCTCGCGTTCGTCCACCTGGACGTGCGGGATGGCCTCAAACGCCAGCCTGGCCATGTCCAGCCGGTGCTCCGGCGCGCTCAGGGCCTGCGACTTGTGCCAGGCAATGCCGGTGGGCACCACATACAGCGTGTCCAGCCCGAACTGGGCAATGGCCGCCTCGGCCAGGGCCACGTGGGCCTTGTGCGGCGGGTCGAAGGCGCCGCCAAAAACGCCGATGCGCTTGTCCGGTGCGGGCGGCCGGGAGTTCAAACCCAGTCCCGCCTGGGCAAAAACTCCGTGTAAAGCCGCTCCTCGGCGCTGCCGGCCTCGACGCCGCGCTGGTAAAACCAGCTCGCCAGGGGCGGCATGGACATCAGGATGGACTCCGTGCGCCCGCCCGACTGCAGGCCGAAATGCGTGCCGCGGTCCCAGACGAGGTTGAATTCCACATAACGGCCGCGCCGGTAGAGCTGGAATTCGCGCTCGCGCTCACCGTAAGGTGTGTCCTTGCGCCGCTCGACGATGGGCAGGTAGGCCTGCAAAAAGCCATCGGCCACGCTTTGCATCATGGCAAAGCTGCGTTCCGGGCCCAGTTCCTGGAAGTCGTCAAAGAACACGCCGCCTATACCGCGCTGCTCCTGCCGGTGCTTCAGGTAGAAGTATTCGTCGCACCACTGCTTGAAGCGCGGGTATTTGTCGTCACCGAAAGGCGCCAGTGCATCCTTGCAGGTCTGGTGGAAGTGCACCGCATCTTCTTCAAAGCCGTAATACGGCGTCAGGTCCATGCCGCCGCCGAACCAGCAGACAGGCGCATCGGGACTCGCAAGCGGCGCCGCGGCCAGCATGCGCACGTTCATGTGCACCGTGGGCACGTAAGGGTTGCGCGGGTGGAACACCAGCGAAACGCCCAGGGCCTCAAACGGCGCGCCGGCCAGTTCGGGCCGGTGCTGTGTCGCCGAGGGCGGCAGCCTGGGCCCGCGCACATGCGAAAAACCGCAGCCGGCGCGCTCGAACACCTTGCCCTGCTCCAGGATCATGGTCAGGCCGCTGCCCTGCAGCGTCTCGCCGGGCTCTTTCTGCCAATAGTCGGCCGTGAAAGCCTGGCCGTCGATGGCGGAGATGGCACTGGTGATGCGTTGCTGCAGCGCCAGCAAAAAGTCTTTAACGCTGGAAATGTCGGTCATGCTGAGGCTGAAAAACGGTCACTATTGAGCGCTCACGACTTGAGCGCGCGCCAGCCGATGTCCTTGCGGTACTGCGCGCCGTCAAAACCCAGGCTCTGGGCGACTTCGTAGGCGCGCTGTTGCGCGGCCTTGACCGTGCTGCCCAGCGCCGTCACGCAGAGCACGCGTCCGCCCGACGTCAGCGTCGCGTCGCCGTCCTTGCGCGTGCCGGCGTGGAACACCATCGCGTCTTCGGGCGCATCGCCGGGTTTGACCAGGCCGTGGATCACGTCGCCCTTGCGCGGGTTCAGCGGGTAGCCGTGCGCGGCCATCACCACGCCCAGCGCCGGCCGGCGGTCCCAGTCGAGTTCGATCTGGTCCAGCGTGCCCGAGGTCGCCGCCATCATCACGTCGAACAGGTCGGTCTTGAGCCGCATCATGATGGGCTGGGTTTCCGGGTCGCCCATGCGGCAGTTGAATTCCAGCGTCTTGGCTTTGCCTTCGGCGTCTATCATCAGGCCCGCGTACAGGAAGCCGGTGAAGGGAATGCCGTCTTTTTCCATGCCCTTGATGGTCGGCAGGATGATCTCGCGCATGGCGCGGCCGTGCACCTCGGGCGTGACGACCGGGGCCGGCGAATACGCGCCCATGCCGCCGGTGTTGGGGCCTTCGTCGCCGTCCAGCAGGCGCTTGTGGTCCTGGCTGGTGGCCATGGCCGCCACGTTCTTGCCGTCGCACATCACGATGAAGCTGGCTTCCTCGCCCTGCAAAAACTCTTCAATCACCACGCGCGCGCCGCCTTCGTTGTGCGTCACGCCCAGCGGGTTGAAGTCCGGGTTGGGCGCGAGCATGAACTCGATGGCCTCGTGCGCCTCGTGCAGCGTCATGGCCACGACCACGCCCTTGCCGGCCGCCAGGCCGTCGGCCTTGACGACGATGGGCGCGCCTTTTTCGTCGACATAGGCGTGGGCCGCGGCCGCGTCGGTAAAGGTTTCGTACTCGGCGGTCGGGATGCCGTGGCGCTTCATGAAGGCCTTGGAAAAGGCCTTGGAGCTTTCCAGCTGCGCGGCCGCTTTGGTCGGGCCGAAGACGCGCAGGCCGTGGGCACGGAACTCATCCACAATGCCGGCCGCCAGCGGCTGCTCGGGGCCGACCACGGTCAGCGCGATTTTTTCGGCCAGCGCCCATTCGCGCAGCGCCTTCACATCGGTGATGGCGATGTTTTCCAGCCGCGAATCGAGCGCGGTGCCGCCGTTGCCGGGCGCGACGTAGACCGCCTGCACCTTGGGGGACTGCGCCAGTTTCCATGCCAGGGCATGTTCACGGCCGCCGCCGCCCACTACGAGAACTTTCATGCTGCTGCTTTCATTGCTGTTGTTTCTTGTGTTTCTTTATGCATCTTCAGGCAGGGCCGCGTTGTGGAACACGTCCTGGGTGTCGTCCAGGTCTTCCAGCACGTCCAGCAGCTTCTGCATCTTGCGGGCGTCGTCGCCGGCAAGCTCAATGGTGTTGTCGGCGCGCATGGTGACCTCGGCGACTTCGGGCTTCAGGCCCGCAGCCTCGAGCGCGTTGCGCACGGCTTCAAAGCCGGTGTACGGCGTCAGCACCTCGATGGCGCCGTCTTCATGCGTGATCACGTCGTCGGCGCCGGACTCCAACGCCACTTCCATGATTTTGTCTTCGCTGGTGCCGGGCGCAAAAATCAGCTGGCCGCAGTGCTTGAACTGGAAGGCCACCGAACCTTCGGTGCCCATGTTGCCGCCGTGCTTGGAAAACGCGTGGCGCACCTCGGCCACAGTGCGCACCTTGTTGTCGGTCATGCAGTCGATGATGATGGCCGCGCCGCCTATGCCGTAGCCTTCGTAGCGCACTTCCTCGTAATGCACGCCTTCCAGGCTGCCGGTCGCCTTGGCGATGCCGTATTTGACGTTTTCACTGGGCATGTTGGCCGCTTTGGCCTTGTCCACCGCCAGGCGCAGCCGCGGGTTGATGCCCAGGTCGCCGCCGCCCATGCGGGCCGCCACCATGATCTCGCGCATCACCCGCGTCCAGATTCGCTGGCGTTTTTCGTCCTGTCGGCCCTTGCGGTGTTGAATATTCGCCCATTTACTATGACCAGCCACGACGGAAACCCTTAAATGATGGATTAATTGATTTAATCTACAAACCGCATTTTACTTTTTCACCCACTGCACACCCCCATGGCCGAAACCACCGCCCTCCCCCTGCTCATCGCCCGCAACGCCGACACCCAGTGCGAACTGCTGCCAGGCCTGGCGAACCGCCACGGCCTGATCACCGGCGCCACCGGCACCGGCAAGACCGTCACGCTGCAGACCCTGGCCGAGAATTTCTCCAGGATAGGCGTGCCGGTCTTCATGGCCGACGTCAAGGGCGACCTGACCGGCATCAGCCAGGCCGGCACCATCGGCCCCAAAATGGCCGCCGTCCTCAAGGAACGCGGCATAGACATCCCCGAATCGCTGGCCTGCCCGGCCACGCTGTGGGACGTCTTCGGCGAACAGGGCCACCCGGTGCGCGCTACCGTCTCCGACATGGGGCCGCTGCTGCTGGGCCGCATGCTCAACCTCAACGAAACCCAGGCCGGCGTGCTGAACCTGGTCTTCAAGATCGCCGACGACAACGGCATGCTGCTGCTGGACCTCAAGGACCTGCGCGCCATGCTGCAGTACGTAGGCGACAACGCCAGCGAGTTCACCACGAAATACGGCAACGTCAGCGCCGCCAGCGTGGGCGCCATCCAGCGCGGTTTGCTGCAGGTCGAAACCCAGGGCGGCGAAAAATTCTTCGGCGAGCCCATGCTCAACATCAGCGACTTCATGCAGACGGTGGACGGCAAGGGCGTGATCAACATCCTGGCCGCCGACAAGCTCATGAACTCGCCGCGCCTTTATGCCACCTTCCTGCTGTGGATGCTGTCCGAGCTGTTCGAGCAGTTGCCTGAAATCGGCGACCCCGAAAAACCCAAGCTGGTGTTCTTCTTCGACGAGGCGCATTTGCTCTTCAACGAAGCGCCCAAGGTACTGGTCGAGCGCATCGAGCTGGTGGTGCGCCTGGTGCGCTCCAAGGGCGTCGGCGTGTATTTCGTGACGCAGAACCCGCTGGACATCCCCGATTCGGTGCTCGCCCAGCTGGGCAACCGCGTGCAGCACGCGCTGCGCGCCTTCACCCCGCGCGACCAGAAGGCCGTCAAGGCCACGGCGCAGACCATGCGGCAAAAGCCCGGCCTGGACATCGAAACCGCCATCACCGAGCTGGCCGTCGGCGAGGCGCTGGTCAGCCTGCTCGACGCCAAGGGCCGGCCCGGCATCACCGAGCGCGTTTTTGTGCTGCCGCCCGGCAGCCAGATCGGCCCCATCACGCCGCAACAGCGCCAGGCCCTGATACAGGGCTCGCTGGTGGCCGGCGTCTATGAAAAAACCGTGGACCGCGAATCGGCCTACGAAAAAATCAAGGGCCGCGCCGATGCCGCCGCCGCCGAAGCGGCCAAGGCGCCCCAGGGCGGTGCGGCCGGCACCAGCGACTCGGGCGGCATCATGGGCGGCCTCAACGACGTGCTCTTCGGCACCACCGGCCCGCGCGGCGGCAAGCATGACGGCCTGGCGCAAAGCATGGCCAAGTCGGCGGTGCGCACCATGGGCTCGGCCGTGGGCCGCGAGATCATCCGCGGCGTGCTGGGCAGCATCTTCGGCGGCAAGAAGCGCTGAGGCAATTCTTTGTTCTTCACTCTTTCTCCCTCTCCCCCTGGGAGAAGGAGCAATACAGTTGTCGCAAATTGGCGACCCGATGCGTGCCGGGCTTGTCAAGCCCGGCACGCATCGCTACATTGGTTTTTTTGAAGGATATGCAATGCCTGCAGAAGTTGCCGCCCCGTCTTCCGGCGCTCCCGGTTCCCCTCCATCGCCCGCTGCGCCCATCGCCTCCAACACCTCCACGTCCCACATCCGGCTGACCTCCCACGCGGGCGGCTTCGGCGCGCTGCCCCTGCACTGGGGCGCGGCCACGCCGGCCGAACGCGGGCCGGTGGTCGGCACCACCACCAAACGCAGCCACCGCAACGTCATCGGCACGCACAGCGGCTCCTACAGCGTCTACCGCGCGCTGGCCGTTGCCTCGGGCGCGCTGTCGGCCAAACACAAGGCCGACCTCACCAACACCTCACCGACCGACATCATCGGCCCCTACCCGCAGTGGAGCGAGCCCGGCCGCATCGCCGCCATGGACCCCTGGGGCGCGACGGTGGCCGACGTCTTCGCGGCCGAACTTGCCGCCGGCTACGACATACGCCCCACCATCGCGGTCACGCAGGCCCACGTCATCCTGCCCGAGGTGATCGAGGCGCTGCAGTCAGGGCGCCTGAAGGCCGACGGCAAATACCTCACGGCGGGCGGCGCGGCCATGGTCACCAAGGTTGCGGTCGAGCCGGTCTGGTACCTGCCCGAAGTCGCCCGGCGCTTCGGCTGCAGCGAAACCGACCTGCGCCGCGTGCTGTTTGAGGAAACCGGCGGCATGTACCCCGAACTCGTCACGCGCAGCGACCTCGAAGTCTTCCTGCCCCCTATCGGCGGCCTCACCGCCTACATCTTCGGCAAACCGCGCGACCTGGCCAACCCCGACATCGAACTCACGGCCCGCGTGCACGACGAGTGCAACGGCTCGGACGTCTTCGGCTCCGACATCTGCACCTGCCGGCCCTACCTCACGCATGCGATCGAGGAATGCATACAGGGCGCGCAGCGCGGCGGTGTCGGCCTGGTGTCCTACTTCCGCAAGGAAGGCCGGGCGCTCGGCGAGGTCACCAAGTTCCTGGTCTACAACGCCCGCAAGCGCCAGGTCGGCGGCGACACCGCCGACCAGTACTTCGCCCGCACCGAATGTGTGGCCGGCGTGCAGGACATGCGCTTCCAGGAGCTCATGCCCGACGTGCTGAACTGGTTGGGCATACGCAAAATCCACCGGCTGGTTTCCATGAGCAACATGAAATACGACGCCATCACGCGCGCCGGCATCGAGGTCGTCGAGCGCGTCAACATTCCCGACCACATGATTCCCGCCGACGCCCAGGTCGAGATGGACGCCAAGATGGCCGCCGGCTACTTCACGCCCGGCGCCGTGCCCGACGCCGAGGAACTCAAAAAAGCCAAGGGCCGGGGGCTGGATGCCTGAAGCAACTCTTCCCACCAACGCGGCCTACACCATCGCCGGCAACCTGCGCGGCATAGGCGCCGCGGCCGAACTGCGCTCCACCGCCACGATCCGCACCCGCGCACGGGCCCTGCTCGAACGCGCGCGCCGCGGCGAATCGGCCTGGTTCAGCATCAATGACGGCGCCTTGACGACGACCGCCGCGCTGGTCGCCGAAATCACCCGCGCCCGCTATCCGAGCCTGGACATCCCCTACCACTCGCGCTGGCGGCATTTCGAGGCCGGCGGCATCGACCGCCCGGCTTTGCTCAGCGAAGCGCTGGCCTCGGCCACGGCGGCCGGCCGCGCGCGCGCCCAGATCGACCTGGCGCTCATCAGCGTGCTGCTGGACGCCGGCGCCGGCCCGCAGTGGCGTTACCTGGAAGCCGCCCAGGGCGACCGGCCGGGCTGCGAATACAGCCGCTCCGAAGGCCTGGGCGTGGCGAGTTTCCATGCCTTCATGGGCGGCATGTTCTCCAGCGACCCGCAGTACCCGCTGCAGGCCGACGCGGCCGGCCTCAAGGCCGTCACGGCCGAACAACTGGCCGCCGCCTTCCAGGTCAGCGACAGCAACCCGCTGGTAGGCCTTGAAGGCCGCGCCGCGCTGCTGCGCCGCCTGGGCCAGGCCCTGCAGGACCAGCCCGCGCTCTTCGGCCCACGCGGCCGGCCGGGCCATTTGTTTGAAGTCCTGGTGCTGCCCGGCAAAACCGCCATCGAGGCGCATGAGCTGCTGTCCGTCCTGCTGACCGGCCTGTCGTCCATCTGGCCGGCGCAAAACCTGCTCGGCAACATCGCGCTCGGCGACTGCTGGCGCCACGCGGCGGCCGGCGAGGCCGACAGCGGCCCCAGCCAGGGCTGGATGCCCTTCCACAAGCTGTCGCAATGGCTGACCTATTCCCTGCTCGAGCCTTTTGAGTGGGCCGGTGTGCAGGTCAACGGGCTGGACGCCCTGACCGGCCTGCCCGAGTACCGCAACGGCGGCCTGTTCCTGGACGCCGGCGTGTTGCTGCTCAAGGACCCGGCCCAGGCCCAGCGCCTGCACGACGCCGGCGACGAACTCATCGTCGAATGGCGCGCGCTGACGGTGGCCCTGCTCGACGAACTCGCGCCGCTGGTGCGCGCGCAGTTAGGATTAACGGCCGAACAGATGCCGTTGGCCTGCGTGCTGGAAGGCGGCACCTGGGCCGCCGGCCGCGCACTGGCACAGCAATTGCATCAAGGTTTACCGCCCCTGAACATCGAAAGCGACGGTACGGTTTTCTGAAATTTCCCGATTCCCCGATTCCCTGAGATTCGACAGACACAAGAACAAAGAGGCACACATACATGACCACCCGTAGCGACAAAGTCCACCTGGTAGACCACCCCCTGGTGCAGCACAAGCTCACCCTGATGCGCCGCAAGGACGCCTCCACCAACACCTTCCGCACCCTGCTCAACGAGCTCAGCATGCTGATGGCCTATGAGGTCACGCGCGACATGCCCATGCAGGACATCGAGATCGAAACCCCGCTCGAGAAAACCACCTCCAAAGTCATAGACGGCAAGAAACTGGTCTTTGTTTCCATCCTGCGCGCCGGCAACGGCATCCTTGAAGGCATGCTCAGCGTGGTGCCCGGCGCCCGCGTGGGCCACGTGGGCCTGTACCGCGACCCGAAGACGCTGACGGCCGTCGAGTACTACTTCAAGATGCCGCACGACATGGAAGAGCGCGACATCGTCATCGTCGACCCCATGCTGGCCACCGGCAACTCGGCCATCGCAGCCGTCGAGCGGCTCAAGGAACTGAACCCCAAGTCCATCAAGTTCGTCTGCCTGCTGACCTGCCCCGAAGGCATCAAGGCCCTGCAGACCGCGCACCCTGACGTGCCTATCTACACGGCAGCCATTGACCGCGAGCTCAACAGCCACGGCTATATCCTGCCGGGCCTGGGCGACGCCGGCGACCGCATCTTCGGCACGAAATGAGCCCCCACGGTCGCTCACTGCGTGTAGCTCCCTGCCCCCCGAGGGGGCCGCTGCGCCTGCGGCCCGGCAAAGCCGGTTCCGCGGCCCCTGCTTGGAAAAGCGGGAACGGTGGTCTCTTGATTTCTTGCCGTTGTTTTTCCTGAACCTGAACCCACCAACCCGGAGAGTCCCATGTTTCAAGCCTCGCACTTCAAGCGCCGCCAACTCGTACTGCTGGCCACAGCCGCAGCCATCGCCCTGCCCGGCCTGGCTTTTGCCCAGGCCAAGACCAAGGTCGCCGCGCTCTACACCGTGCCTTTTGAGCAGCAATGGGTCAGCCGCCTGCACAAGGCGCTGAAAGCCGCCGAGGCTCGCGGCGAGATCGAATACAAGGCGACCGAGAACGTGTCGAATGCCGACTACGAACGTGTGATGCGCGAATACGCCACGGCCGGCAACACGCTGATCGTCGGCGAAGCCTTCGCCGTCGAGGCCGCAGCCCGCAAGGTCGCCAAGGATTTCCCCAAGGTGTCCTTCCTGATGGGCTCGTCCGGCAAGGTGCAGGCGCCCAATTTCTCGGTGTTCGACAACTACATCCAGGAGCCGGCCTACCTGAGCGGCATGATCGCCGGCGGCGTCACCAAGAGCAACAAGATCGGCATGGTCGGCGGTTTCCCGATTCCCGAAGTCAACCGCCTGATGAACGCCTTCATGGCCGGCGCAAAAGAAACCAACCCCAAGGTCGAGTTCAGCGTGAGCTTCATCAACAGCTGGTTTGACCCGCCGAAAGCCAAGGAAGCCGCGTTCGCGATGATCGACAAGGGCGCAGACGTGATGTACGCCGAGCGTTTCGGCGTGAGCGACGCCGCCAAGGAAAAAGGCAAGCTCGCCATCGGCAACGTCATCAACACGCAGGACAAATACCCCGACACCGTGGTCGCGTCCGCCCTGTGGAACATGGAGCCCAGCATCGACCGCGCCATCAAGCTGGTCAAAGAGGGCAAATTCAAGGCTGAGGACTACGGCCCGTATTCGATGATGAAGTACAAAGGCTCCGAACTCGCCCCGCTGGGCACCTTCGAGAAGAAGGTCCCGGCCGACATCGTCGCCAAGGTCAAGGCCAAAGAGAAAGACATCCTGGACGGCAAGGTCACCATCAAGGTCGACGACAGCCAGCCGAAGTCCACCGCCAAATAACCCTGAGCCCTGATCCGGGAAGCGCGCCGTATGCATTTTTTGTTTGACCTGCGGCGCGTGCTTCCGCCTCGGCTGGCGGCTTTTTTGTGTGCCGGCTTGCTGGCCTTCAGCCTCAGCGGCTGCGCCACCCGCGCGGCCACCGGTACACCGGTGCGGCTCGACGACACACCGCGCATCGCGGTGATGTCGGCGTTTGAACCCGAACTCACGCTGCTGCTGGCGCAGCTCCAGTCCCCGGTGCGGCACCGCATCAACGGCATCAGCTTCACCACCGGCACGCTGCAGGGCAAGCCGGCCGTGCTGTTCCTCTCGGGCATCAGCATGGTCAACGCGTCCATGAACACGCAACTCGCGCTGGACCGCTTCAACATCCACGGCATCGTCTTCAGCGGCATCGCCGGCGGTGTCGACCCCGGCCTGCACATCGGCGACGTCAGCGTGCCGGCCCGCTGGGGCCAGTACCTGGAGGTGCTGATGGCGCGCGAAACCGCGCCCGGTACATTCACCATCCCGCCGCGCATGGAGGCCCAGACCCTGGCGCCCTTCGGCATGCTGCATCCGCGCCCGGTGGAAACGCGCACGGCCGCCAGCCCGGCGCCGATGCGCAAGTTCTGGTTTGACGTCGACCCGCGCATGCTGGCCACCGCCCGCGGCCTGGGCCCCATCGCGCTGGAATCCTGCAACGCCGGCGTCTGCCTGACGCACAAGCCGCAGCTCCTGGTCGGTGGCAACGGCGTCTCCGGCCAGGCCTTTGTCGACAACGCGGCCTTCCGCGAATACACCTTCAAGACCTTTGAGGCCAATGTGCTCGACATGGAAACCGCCGCCGTCGGCATGGTGGCCTACAGCAACGGCGTGCCTTACATCGCCTTCCGCTCCCTCAGCGACCTGGCCGGCGGCGGCGAAGGCGCCAATGAGATGGTGACCTTCATGAACATCGCCGCCGACAACTCGGCCAAAGTGTTGCTGGCCTTCCTCCTGGCATGGACACCCTGATGGGGCTTTTTCACTCCCTCTTCCAGGCAGAGAAAAAGTAACACCGTGAGCACCGCCCCCGTCCTCCGCCTCACCGGCATCACCAAACGCTTCGGCCCCCTCGTTGCCAACGACGCGATTTCGCTGGAATTGCACGCCGGCGAAATCCTCGCGCTGCTCGGCGAAAACGGCGCCGGCAAGTCCACGCTGGTGTCCATACTCTTCGGCCACTACACCGCCGATGAAGGCAGTATCGAGATCTTCGGCAAGCCGCTGGCGCCCGGCAACCCGCGCGCGGCGCTCGAAGCCGGCATCGGCATGGTGCACCAGCATTTCACGCTGGCCGACAACCTCAGCGTGCTCGACAACGTGATGATGGGCAGCGAGCCGCTGTGGTTGCCCTTCTCGCGCCGTGGCGCCGCGCGCGCGAAACTGCTGGATGTGGCGCAGCGCTTCGGCCTGCCGGTCGCGCCCGAAGCCAAGGTCGGCAACCTCTCCGTCGGCGAGCGCCAGCGCGTCGAGATCCTCAAGGCGCTGTACCGCGGCGCGCGCATCCTCATCCTCGACGAACCCACGGCCGTGCTGACGCCGCAGGAAAGCGAAGCCCTGTTCGACACCCTGGGCCAGATGGTGGCCCAAGGGCTTTCCATCATCTTTATCAGCCACAAGCTCGGCGAAGTCCTGCGCGTGTCGCAGCGCGTGGCCGTGCTGCGCGGCGGCAAGCTGGTGGCCCAGGCCCCGGCGGCCGGCACCAGCCAGGCGCAGCTTGCGCAGTGGATGGTGGGCCATGCGGTCACGGCCGCGCAGCGCCGGCCCGCGATAGCCACAGGCACTGCGGTATGTACGCTGGACGGCGTCAGCACGGCCGACGCCGGGCGCGACCGCCTGGACGATGTCTCGCTGCAACTCAAGGCCGGCGAGATCGTCGCGATTGCCGGCGTCTCGGGCAACGGCCAGCTCGCGCTGGCCGAACTGCTGTGCGGCACACGCGCCGCAAGCCGGGGCACGGTGAGCTTCCTGGGCCGGCCCCTGAAGGCCTCGCCCGCCTGGCTGGTCACGCAAGGCGTGGCGCGCATCCCCGAAGACCGGCATGGCGTCGGTGTGGTCGGCGACCTCAGCGTCTGGGAAAACGCCGTGTCCGAGCGCCTGCGCAGCCCGGCGTTTTCCAAAGCGTTATGGGTCAAGCGCCAGGCCGCGCAAGCGCATGCGGCGCGCATCGTGCGCGAGTTCGACGTGCGCGGCGGCGGGCCGCACACGGCGGCGCGTTCGCTGTCGGGAGGCAATATGCAAAAGCTGATCCTCGGGCGCGCGCTGGTGGCCCCCTCAGCCGAAGCCGCACCGCCGCCCCCCAAACTCATCGTCGCCCACCAACCCACCTGGGGCCTGGACATAGGCGCCGTCGCCTATGTGCAGCAGCAACTGATCGCCGCGCGCGACGCCGGCGCGGCGGTGCTGGTGATCTCCGACGACCTCGACGAAGTCATGGCGCTGGGCGACCGCGTGGCCGTGATGCACGCGGGCCGGCTCACCGACGCCTTGCCGGGCGAGGCCTGGACGCGGGAAGCGATTGGCCTGGCGATGGCCGGCGCCGAAACCGCACACGAGGTGCCGGCATGAGGCTTGAGAAGCGCACCGAGGTCTCCAAACTCGCCCTGCTGCTGGCCCCCATGGGCGCGATCGCCTTCACCCTGCTCGTCAGCGCGCTGCTGGTGTTGTGGGCCGGCGCCCCACTGGGGCAGACCTACAGCCTGCTGTTCAAGGGCGGCTTTGGTTCGGTCTTTGCGCTCAGCGAAACCCTGACCCGCGCCGTCCCGCTCATCCTCACCGGCCTGGCCGCCACCGTGGCCTTCAAGGCGCGGCTCTTCAACATAGGCGCCGAAGGCCAGCTCTATGCCGGCGCGCTGGCCGCCGTGGCCGTGGGCGGCCTGCATGGCGGCACGGGTTTTGAGCTGCCCGTCTGGCTGCTGTTCGGCCTCATGATGCTGGCCGCCGCGCTGGCCGGCGCCCTGCTGCTGCTGGGCCCGGCCCTGCTGAAAGCGCGACTCGGCGTCGACGAGGTCGTCACCACCCTGCTGCTCAACTTCGTGATGCTGCTGTTTGTCTCGGCCATGCTGGACGGCCCCATGAAAGACCCGACCGCCATGGGCTGGCCGCAAAGCGTGGCGCTGCTGGGCGACCTGGAGCTGTCCAAGCTGGTCGAGCAGACGCGCATCCACACCGGCCTGTTCTGGGCCTGCGGCCTGGCCGTGGCGCTGTGGGCCTTGCTCAAATACACGGTGCTGGGTTTTGACATACGCGCCATGGGCGCCAACACCAAAGCCGCCGCCTTTGCCGGCGTGCCCGTCACCCGTACCGTGGTGCTGGTCGCCCTGCTCTCGGGCGCGCTCGCAGGCCTGGCCGGCGCCATCGAGGTGGCAGGCCGCACCAGCTACGTCACGCTGGACATGTCGCCCGGCTATGGCTACACCGGCATCGTCATCGCCATGCTGGCCGCGCTCAACCCGCTGGGCGTGATGGCAGCCGCCGTGTTTGTGGCCGGCGTGCTGGTAGGCGCCGACACCATGAGCCGCGCGGTCGGCGTGCCCACCTATATCGCGGATGTGATCGTCGCGGCTTCGCTGATTTCGGTGCTGGTAGCGACCTTGATGACGCAGTACAGGGTGATGTGGAAGGCCAGAAAAGCATGAAACCTGCCGCCACATCCGCAAGCAAAGAATCTTGCTCCTTCTCCCTCCGGGAGAAGGTTGGGATGAGGGTTCCCCGCTTCCGGACCCCGAATCCTCTCCTTCCCCCGCTGGGGGAAGGCCGGCATGGGGGCCGGCGGCCTCAACACCGCAGCCGGCCCCCATCCCGGCCCTCCCCCAGCGGGGGAGGGAGTTTGCCGGGAGGACATCGCCCATGACGGAGATGCTCGATATTCTTGCAGCCGCGCCTTTCTGGATCGCGGTATTACGCATCGCCACCCCGCTGATCCTCGGCACACTCGGCGTGCTGCTCTGCGAGCGCGCCGGCGTGCTCAACCTCGGCATCGAAGGCATCATGGTGGCAGGCGCCTTCAGCGGCTGGCTGGCCGTCTACGCCGGCGCGCCGCTGTGGGCCGGCGTGGGTGTGGCCGCGCTGACCGGCGCGGTATTCGGCCTGTTGCACGCCTTCCTCACCGTCGGCCTGGCACTGTCGCAGCACGTCGCGGGCCTGGGCATCACCTTGCTGGCGACTTCGCTGAGCTACTACGGCTACCGCGTGAGCTTCCCCAAGGTCGACACCCCACCCACCGTCACGCCCTTCGCGCCCATGCACTGGCTGGACGGCACGGGTTTGAACGTGCTGGCCGCGCAAACCCCGCTCACCCTGCTGGCCCTGGCCCTGGTGCCGCTGATCGCCTGGTTCCTCTACCGCACGCCGGCCGGCCTGGCCGTGCGCATGGTTGGCGAGAACCCGCAGGCCGCCGAAGGCCAGGGCGTCTCGGTCGCGGCCACACGCACCGCCGCCATCGTCGCCGGCTCGGCCCTCATGGGCGTGGCCGGCTCCTTCCTCACGCTCTCGGCCTTCAACGCCTTCTTCTTCAACATGGTCAACGGCCGCGGCTGGGTCTGCGTGGCACTCGTCGTGTTCGCCTCCTGGCGGCCCGGCAAGGCGCTGCTGGGTGCTTTGCTCTTTGCGTTCTTTGACGCGCTGCAGCTGCGCCTGCAAACGGCGGGCCTGGTCAACGTGCCCTACCAGCTGTATTTGATGCTGCCCTACCTGCTGTCCATCCTGGCGCTGGTGCTGGTGGCGCGCAAGGCGGCGTATCCTCAGGCGCTGATGAAACCGTATCGCAAGGGTGAGCGCTGATGCGCAGCCGCCAACCGGAAAGCGCCGACCCGGCTTTCCTCAATGAAAAAACCGCACGCAAGCAGGCGGAGCGGCAGCTCCTGCGGGACGCCATGAGCGGCGGCGTGGAAGCCGCCCCCATCGAATGGGCGCCCGGCAATGCCATCCCGCCGGCCTTGCTGGCCAGCCCGCGCATCCGGTTGCGCCCCTGGACGGACGCCGACCGCGAACCGTTTGCCGCCATGACGGCCGACCCGGAAGTCATGCGGCACTTTCCGGCGCTGCTGACCCGCGAAGAGAGCGACGCCTGGATAGACCGCATGATGCGCAAGATCAGCGAGCGCGGCTGGGGATTCTGGGCGCTCGACTACACCAGCGAGACGGCGCCGGCGCCGCAATTCGCCGGCTTCACCGGCCTCAACATCCCCGACCCGGAACTGCCCTTCGGCCCCTGCGTGGAAGTGGGCTGGCGGCTCGCACCGAAGTTCTGGGGCCTGGGCCTGGCCAGCGAGGCGGCACGCCTGTCCCTGCGCGCGGGTTTTGAATCGCTGGGACTGGAAGAGATCGTCGCGGTCACGACCTTGCGCAACACCCGCTCGCGCGCCGTCATGCAGCGCCTGGGCATGCAGGAAAGCGTTGCCGACGAATTCGATCACCCGGCTTTCCCGGCCGGCAACCCCGAACGGCGCTGCTGCATTTACCGCCTGCCCCGCGAAAACTGGTCCGCGAACCCGCAAAATCGCCGCTGAAAGGCTCACCCCATGCTAGACCTGCTCATCCAGAACGCCACCCTCCCCGACGGCCGCGCCGGCATGTCCATCGCCGTGCAAAACGGCAAGATCACCGCCGTCGAAGCCGGCCTGCAGGCACCCGCCCGTGAAACCATAGACGCCGCCGGCTACCTGCTGAGCCCGCCCTTCGTCGACCCCCATTTCCACATGGACGCCACGCTGAGCTACGGCCTGCCGCGCGTCAATGAAAGCGGCACGCTGCTCGAAGGCATCGCGCTGTGGGGTGAACTCAAACCGCTGCTCAAGGCCGAAGCCATCATCGAACGCGCCCTCGCCTACTGCGACTGGGCCGTCGCCAAGGGCTTGCTGGCCATCCGCAGCCATGTCGACACCAGCGACGCCAGCCTGTTGGCGGTGGACGCCTTGCTTGAAGTCAAAAAGCAGGTCGCGCCTTACATAGACCTGCAACTCGTCGCCTTCCCGCAGGACGGCGTGCTGCGCACCCCCGGCGGCATCAACAACCTGGAGCGCGCGCTCGACAAGGGCGTTGACGTGGTCGGCGGCATCCCGCACTTTGAACGCACCATGGCCGACGGCGCCACCAGCGTGAAGCTGCTCTGCGACATCGCCGCCGAACGCGGCCTGCTGGTCGACATGCACTGCGACGAATCCGACGACCCGCTGTCGCGCCACATCGAAACCCTGGCCTGTGAAACCCAGCGCCTGGGCCTGCACGGCCGCGTCAACGGCAGCCACTGCACCTCCATGCACAGCATGGACAACTACTACGTCAGCAAGCTGCTGCCGCTTATCGCCGAAAGCGGCGTCAGCGTCATCGCCAACCCCCTGATCAACATCACGCTGCAAGGCCGCCATGACAGCTACCCCAAACGCCGCGGCATGACCCGCGTGCCCGAACTCATGGCGGCCGGCGTCAACGTCGCCTTCGGCCACGACTGCGTGATGGACCCCTGGTACGGCATGGGCAGCGCCGACATGCTCGAAGTCGCCCACATGGGCCTGCACGTGGCGCAGATGACCAGCCAGAAAGGCATACGCGCCTGCTTCGACGCGGTGACGGTCAACGCCGCCAGGGTCATGCACCTGCACGGCTATGGGCTGGAGGTGGGTTGTGACGCGAGTTTTGTGCTGCTGCAGGCGCGGGATCCGGTGGAGGCGATTCGTTTGCGGGCCAACCGGCTGAAGGTGTGGAAGAAAGGGCAGCTGCTGGCCGAGACACCGGAGGTTTCCGCCCAACTGCAGTTGCCGGGGCGGCTGCCCTCTACCCGTTTTATGCTTTCCCGTTAAACCCCATGCCCGGCAACCGGCCTGGGCAGTGAACTTCAAGGTAAAAGTGCAAAACACCACTTTTACCTTGAAGAACCAGGCGCGATCCGCATGAACTCCCAACAAGCCGCACAACTGCTGACAGCCGCCCGAAGCGGCGGGCCCGCCGTACCTTGGTGCGACATCGTGCCAACCGACCGCGCCGGCGCCTACGCCATCCAGGACGCCACGCTAGCAGCCATAGGCCCCATTGCCGGCTGGAAGGTAGGCGCCAAAGGCCTGCACGCCGAGCCGCATTGCGCACCGCTGCCCGCCTCGGGCATCCACGCCTCGGGCGCCACGCTCACAGGCCCCGCCTGGCGATGGCGCTGCGTTGAGGTGGAAGTGGCTTTCCGGCTGGGCCGCGACCTGGATCCCCAGGGCAGCTTGCTGTCGCCTGCAGAACTGGCCGACGCATTCGACGCCGTGTTGCCGGCGATCGAGGTGGTGGAAAGCCGGCTCGCTGACGGCCAGACTGCCAACCCGCTGGCGCAGCTGGCCGACCTGCAATGCCATGGCGCGTTGGTGCTGGGCAGTCCGTCGGCGTTAACGTCTGCGCATGTTGACTTGCGTACCCTTGAGGCCTCGTTGAGCTTTGGTTCGACATCTGCTGCCCACACCCACGGCGGCAATCCGGCGCAAGACGTCTGGCGCCTGCTATCGTGGCTGACGCTGCACTGCGCCCGTCGCGGCCAGCCGCTTAGGGCGGGCCAGATCGTGACCACCGGGTCATGTACCGGCCTGCTGGCCGCGCCCGTGGATGTGACCGTGCATGGTGAAATAAGGGGAGTCGGCGCGGTGGAATTGCGTTTTGAACCTCCGGTGCGATAGCCCATCAACCAATAAAACCAGTCAAGAGTAGCCCGTGAATTCATCGATTGCCCATGCCGAACTCATCGCCACTTTCAGGAGGGCGCAGGCCGAGGCGGCCCACAAATTCGGACTGATCAAAACGGTTGCCACCAAAGGCCCCAAGGCGATCCAGATGGCCGTGGAGACGGCGGACAAAGCCGCAAAACGCAGGGATGCCTACGCCAAAAAGCTCGCGGCGCTCGGGGTGGACCTCAAGGATTAGCCGTACCCGGTTGCGGATAATCGGGATTTGGAAAGAAAACCGATGGACATGGAACCCGAAGAACCGGAAGACCAGGAAGAAGCGGAGCCGATGGAGGAATACGTCCCCGGTGTCGCCAACGGCCGGCACTATATGGCCAGGCTGTGCCATCTGCCTGACGGCCCCTGGTACATCGATGTCATTCACGTTGAATCGCTGCCGCCCTTGCATGACAGCGACGACAGGACCTGGCCCACGCGCGAGGAGGCAGTCGAGGCGGCAAACAAGCTGGTGGCCGATCTGGCGCACTGACCTCTTGCTCCTTCCCCCGCTGGGGGAAGGAGTAAAAAAAAACAAGTCGCATGCCGGCGCGCGAATGTAACGCCCTGTCAATACCCTTGCAGTCCATGCAAGCAGCGCCATCTGCGTGCCAGCGGCCCGCCGGGCCTGCACCTTCAGCCAAGGAGTTTTCATGTTCAAACGCCTGACTTTGCTCTGGGTCCTGGTACGCGGCGATGCGCGGCGGCTGTGGACGGCCCTGCGCCACCCCGAAGCGCCCGCCTGGCTGAAATGGGGCACCGCGGCGATTGCGCTCTACCTGTTCTCCCCCATCGATCTCATCCCCGACGTCCTGCCCATCATCGGCATCGCCGACGACCTGGTGCTGGTTCCCCTGGCGATCCGCTGGCTGCTGAACCGCCTGCCGCCCGGGATCGCCGATCCCGTGGCCAAACCCCGGGAATGAACGCAACCCGCCACGCTTTCCATTGATGACTACCCGCCCCACTTCACTGGCCATCGCGCTCCCTTCCGGCGCAACCGTTTCCGGCCTGCTCCAGAAGCCGGCCGGCGCCAAAGCCTGCTACGTGTTCGCCCACGGCGCCGGCGCGGACATGAACCACACCTTCATGGCGTCCATCGCCCAGGGGCTCGCCGAACGCGGCATCGCCAGCCTGCGCTTCAATTTCCCGTTCATGGAGCAAGGCTCCAAACGCCCGGACTCCCCCGCCGTCGCGCATGCGGCAATCCGGGCAGCGGTTGCTGAAGCGGTGCGGCAGCTGCCCGGCGTGCCGCTGTTTGCCGGCGGCAAATCCTACGGCGGGCGCATGAGCACGCAGGCGCAGGCGGCCGAGCCCTTGCCGGGCGTAAAGGGCCTTGTGCTGGTAGGCTTTCCCCTGCACCCGGCCGGCAAGCCTTCCACCGAACGCGCCGAGCACCTGGCGGGCGTCAAGCTGCCCATGCTGTTTCTGCAAGGCACGCGCGACGCCCTCGCCGACCTGGACCTGGTCACGCAGACCACGGCAAGCCTCGGCAAAAAGGCCACTCTGCACATCGTGGACGGCGCCGACCACGCCTTTCATGTGCTGGTGCGCTCAGGCCGCACCGATGCGCAGGTGCGCGACGAACTGCTGGACACCATGGCCACCTGGATGGCGAAACGCTAGCGTTGGAACAGGGTCATCAGCGACCGGACGATGGCGCCTTACGCCGTCACCAGCCTGGCGGGCACAGCCGGCTCTTTCTCCTGCACCACCGCATATTCCACCGCCAGCCGCAGCATCGTGGGCGTGACGTAGTGGCGGTGCACATAGTCAATCGCCGCCATGTAAAACCGGCCGAAGAAATTCTTGCAATGCACCCGCGTGCCCAGCATCACGTCGACATGGTGCTTGTCGACGATTTCCACGCTGACGCAGGACCTGAACAGCAGGTGTTTGTCGTTGGCGCCCAGGATGACCTGCGCCTTGGTGTCGGCTGAATTGATGCTTTGGCCCAGCACCGGGTAGCGGTTGGCAAACAGGTTGCTGGTGTCCGGCGACAGCAACGACGACACCGGGCAGCCCAGGGGCGAGGTGCGCAGGCCCAGGGGTTTGACCAGCACGTTGCGCAGCGCCATGAGGTTGGAAACACCGCTGGGCGCATTGAGCAAAAAGCCTTCCAGCACCGTAGCCAGGAGCTGGGTGGCGCTGGTATGGCTGAAGTTGGTGCCGGTCACGCGCAGGCGGAAGGTGTCCTCATGGTGCACGCGCAGTTCCGTCAGTTGCTGAAGCAACAGTGAATTGGCCGGCGGGCTGCCGAGTTCCTTCACACTGCGGGCCGACCCACCGTGCGACAAAAAACCCGAGGCCCCTTTCCACGAACCCCACAAACCCCGCATCACGCCCGCACCACTGCGCACGGTGTTGCAGACCACCCGATGGAAGGTTCCGGGCGGAGCATCCAGCGACAAGGTCGTGGTCGGCACGGCATCGGCCTTGAAGTCCCTGGCCTGAAGAAGCGCTTTCACCGCATCGGGCAACAGTTCCGTCAGCGACGGGATGCTGGCCTCGTTGGCAAGCACCTGTTCCTTCAAGGCCTGCGGCAGATTGCCGCCCAGCTCATTGGTATGGCAAGACAGCGCGAAAAACACCGGGTGCAGGGAGTTGCGTGACAGCGGGGAGAACTGGTGCCAGGTCTCCCCGCCGAAGCGCACGGTGAACAGGCAGTCCGGCGGGATGTTCACAAAGCGCAGCGCGCGGATGAAGTTGTGCGGGTCTTCCTGGATCTGCTGCTCCGACGCGCTGGAGAAACGCAGCTGGGCGCCGCCGCTGCCCGACACCGCGGTGAAGATGCGGTGGCCCGCATGGCGGTGAAACGGGTGCCCCTTGGGCCCGACCACAAAGGAGTACAGCGAGGTGGCGTCGCCCTTGGGGAAGTTCGTCCCGCCCAGCTTGGCCGAAGGCTCATCGAGTTCATCGACAAACGCGCTGTGCTGCCGCTGCCTGGACGCCACGCTGGCAAACAGGTGGTTGCCGGCGCCGTGCCCGATCTGGGCAATCAAGGACACCTCCACCGCCAACCCGCCGGATTCCGACGGAATGCGGACTGATGGAAACGTGCCAACGACCTGCGTGAGATTCAACATGAAAGTCCCTCCTGGTTGTTACTTTGCTTTTTGCGTTTTGGCGGCGGCGCGTTCCCGTTTCAGGGGCCGCGCCACCGGGCACAGTTCAAAGGCGTAGCCCGTGAGGCTGTTGACCAGGCTGTCGCCGTTGAGCTTGTAAAGCACAAACTGGCCGCTGCGCTCGCTGGTCACCAGGCCGGCGTTTTCAAGCACCGACAGGTGGCGCGAAATGGCCGGCGTGCTCATGGCAAAGCGCTCGGCCAGCTCGGTGGTACTGAGCTCTTTCTCGGTGAGATAGGCCAGGATCTGGCGCCTGGGGCCCGATGCGAGCGCTTCAAAGATCTTGTCGAGGGAGGCAGTCATTGACTTATTAACTTATTTGTTAATTACTTTATTCAACCCGGCTGGCCGTGTCAAGCATGGGTGTGGAAAACACACGGCATAAACCTGACCACCTTCAGGCGTCTCTGCTGACAGCCTTTGGGCGCCCCTGGCCGCAGACTGGCGCCATAACCCGAAAGTCCCTCATGCCACTCCATTCCCATCCATCCCCGCGCCCCGCATCGTCCCATCTCTCCCGCCGCACCCTGGTCGCCGCCCTGTGCTTCACAGGCCTGGGCCTGGCCGGCCATGGCGCCTGGGCTGCCAAGCCGAAAGCCAAGGCTGCCGCCAATGCGCCCTTCGACATGGAAAGCTTCAACAACGCCACCGACGCGCCCTTGCTGCGCAGCGGCAGCAGCGGCGCGGCCGTGGCGCGGGCGCAGATCATGCTGGACAGGGCCTGGTTTTCCTGCGGCGAGATCGACGGGCGTTTTGCCGCCAACATGCAGCGCATGGTCAAGGCCTACCAGACGGCGCACGACCTCAAGGTGACCGGCACCGTCACCGCCGAAACCTGGACTTCGCTGCGCAAGGACGGGGCGCCGCTGCTGACGACTTACACCGTGACCGACAAGGACGCCGCCGGCCCGTTTGAGAAAACGCCCGTCGCGATGGACGAGCGCGCCAGGATGAAGGCGCTGGTCTACGAGTCGCTCGACGAAGCCCTGGCGGAAAAATTCCACACCAGCACCGGCTACCTGCAGCAGCTCAACGCCGGCGCAAAGATCGAGGGCGGCAAGCCGATCACCGTGCCCAACGTCGCGGCCAGCGCCACGCCGACCAGCGCGGCCTCCATCGAGATCGACAAGTCCGAGCGCGTGCTCTATGTGCTGGACACCGCCCAGCGCCTGGTCGCGGGTTTCCCCATCAGCATCGGCAATGAAAAGAACGACCCGCTGCCGCTGGGCATGATGGCCATCAAGAACGAAGTCAAGAACCCCGGCTTCACCTACGACCCCGCCCTCCTCAAAACCGCGCCCAAGGATGCGCAGAAGGTAGACATTGCGGCCGGCCCCAACAACCCCGTCGGCAGCATCTGGCTGGGCCTGACCAAACCGCACTGGGGCATACACGGCACGCCCAACCCCTCCAACGTCGGCCACTCCGAAACCAATGGCTGCATCCACATGACCAACTGGGACGCCGAGCGCCTCTCCACCCTGGCCAAGGCCGGCTTCAAAGTGAACGTCAAGGCTTGATGGCTTACCCAAATGCCCGGCTGAAGAAAACGGCGCTGGCCGTGTGCGCACTGCTGGCTGTCGCGGCCGGCGTGATGCTGGGCACACGCAAGGACGAGCCGGCGACGCAGGTGGTGCAGCCCGCTGCAGTGCCGGCCAGTCATGCGCTGGTGCCGCGTGTACCGCAGGCCGACAAGCCAATGCCCGTGGTCCAGGTCGTCGAGAGCACCACGCCCTCGCCCACTCTTTCGCCACCCGCATCACCCACATTTGTGGCAGGCGACGATTCAGACATCCCCCAGCTGCGCCAGCGCACCCTCACGCTTCCCGTGCAAGGCGTCACGCCGGCCCAGCTCAGCGACACCTACACCCAGTCGCGCGCGGCCGGCGCGCCGCATGAGGCCATCGACATCATGAGCGCGCGCGGCACGCCCGTGTTCGCGGTCGAAGACGGCAAGGTCGCCAAGCTGTTCCTGAGCAAGCCCGGCGGCATCACGATTTACCAGTTCGACCCGGGCAGCCAGTACGCCTATTACTACGCCCACCTGGACCGCTATGCCGACGGCCTGGCCGAAGGCGCAAGCCTGCGCAAGGGTCAGGTGATCGGCTATGTCGGCAGCACCGGCAATGCCTCACCCGACGCACCGCACCTGCACTTCGCGATCTTCAAGCTGGGCCCGGAAAAGCAATGGTGGCGCGGCACGCCGCTGAACCCCTACCTGGTCTGGCGCGACCCCAAACCCTGACCCTGACGCTGGCAGAGCGTTCGGGCAGGTGTCCCGGCCTTAGAACACCATCCGCACCCCGGCCTGCGCGCTGCCCTGCACGGATCCGCGCCGCGACTCGGTGCTCACGCCGACGTAGCCGAAGGCCGTGCCGCTCAGGCGCTGCGTGCCGTAGAACCCCAGCTGCAAAAAACCGTTGCCGGCATGCGGCGCCCGGATGGTGGTGGGCATGCCCGCCAGGGAGGCCGTGAGTTCGGGATTCAGCAGTTTCCCCGAGTCCGCGCCCAGGCCCACATTGAAGCGGTAGGTCCGGGCCTCCTGCAGCGGGTGCTTGGCCGTCGAGGCCAGCGTCACGCCCAGCACGCCGCGCAGGCCCTGGGCGTCAAAGCCGTCCACGCGCAATGCCGCCGCGGCGCTGCCCTCGTCCACGGCGGAACGGTGCTGGCTTTGCCAGGTGAGCCGGGCATAGGGCGATGCCACCATGCCGCGCCATGGCGTTGGGCGGCTCAGCCCGGCGCTGAGCAAGGCGTCGCGGCCGCTGGTCTTGCCGCCCAGGCCCGCGGTGGGGCCAGTGAGGCCGGTAACGTCGGTGCGGGTGTGTTGGGTCGATTGCACACCCCAGCTGGCCAGGGTGTCCACCACCCAGGAGGCCGCCGGCATGCGGGCGTAGGCAAACAGCGCGCCCTGCCGCAACTTGCCCTCACCCTGCCCGTCCCCGGCGCTGACGTCGGTGTTCGACAGCGCCAGGCCGCCGCCGGCCTTGATGCCGTCGCGCACATAAACGTCACCGCCCAGCACTGCCTGGTAAAGATCGTGTGTAAACCCGCCGGCGCCCTGGTCGCCGGAACGGCGCCCGCGCTGGTACGCGACTTCGCCCCAGGCCGCGCTGCTGCCGTCGCCCTCGCGCATCGCATCACCACCTGGTGCGGCGAGCTGCAGGCCGGGCACCGCGCCGCCGCCAGCGCTGGCCAGCAGGCTGCCGCGGCCGCCCATCTGTGCGGCAAAGGGGTTGGCAGCGGAGCCGGCATCGTCCAGGTGCGCAAGCACCGCCTGCTGCATCCGAAGGCCCGCCTGGGGCGCGGCGACCAGCGTGGCGGCGTAGACCTCCCCGGCCAGGCCGCGCGTGAAAGCCGGCAGGCCGGCCGCATTGCGCGTCGCGGCGGCGGCCAGCAGCGCGTCTTGCGCCGCCGTGGCCGTGCCGGACTGGTTGGCCGCCGCCAGGCGGTCGAGTGCGCCGGCCGCGGAACGGGTGTTGAGGTTTTCCGCGGCGAGTGTGGTGGTGTAGGAAACCGGGATGACGGCCAGGTCCAGGCTCTTGCTGCCGCCCAGGTTGTAGAACTGCACAAACTGCGTGCCCGCCGCCAGCCCGGCCGGCTGGGCCAGCGTGCTGAAGCGGCCGGCAATGCCGCCGTCTGCGCTGACCACCCGGAAGCTGTCGCCCAGCACCGGCGTGTAGGGCGTGCTGCCGAAGCCCGGCTCGCCCGGCGTGAACAGGTTCAGCAGGCGCGGCGCCAGCGTCGCGTTCGGCTGGATCACAAACTGACCGCCCGTGATGTTCAGCACCGAGTAATAGCCCGTGGCGCCCGCCGGGCTGGCGGCGCTGGCCTGCACCGTGCCCGCGATGTCCTGCTGGAAGGTGCTGCCGCTGTTCATGGTCACCGTGCCGTTCACCGCCAGACGGCCCGGCGAATGGCCGGGCTTGAGCGTGCCGGCCACCGTCAGCGCTCCGCGCAGCGTGCCGGTGCCCATCAGCGTGGCGCCCGCCGCCACAAACGCCGGGCCGGTGCCCAGCGGCGAATTGCCGCTGACCGACAGCGTGCCGGCCGCCACCGTGGTGCCGCCCGCATAGCTGTTGGTGCCCGACAGCGCCAGCGTGCCGCCGCCGTTCACCGTCAGGCCGCCGGCGCCGGAAAACACGCCCGACAGGTTCGCCGCGCCGCCGGGCGTCGTGGCCAGCGTGCCGCCCGCGCCGTTGAGCGTGAAAGCCTGGGCCGAACCGGCATTGGCCGGCAGCACCAGCGTGCCGCCGTCAAACACCGGGTTCAGGGTCACCCCCACCGCGGCCAGCGAATAGGTGCCGCCAGACGTCATGTTGGTGTTGGCCACGGGCGCTGAAAAAACCAGGTTCCAGACAGTGGTGCTGCCCGACGCCAGGCCCAGCGCCCAGTTGAGCCCGCCGTAAAAGCCGGTCGTCGCCCCCGTGACGTTGGCCGTCGTGAAGTTGTTCAGCACGCCGGTGTAAGAACCGATGGCCACGGTCGAGGTGCCGTAGATGCCGAAGCTCAGCGCACCCGTCACGCCGTCCTTGTTGGTGAACTTGCCGTAGGTGGACGGGCTGTTGATGATGATGTTGTAGTTGACGGGCACCGGGCCGGTGTAGGTGACCGCGCCATTGGCGTTGCCCGCGCCCTGCAGGTTGTTGAAGGTCTGCAGGATGCCACCGTTGTTGGTGATGCCCGAAAACGGCCCGATGATGGAGCCGGTGTTGGTCAGGGTCCCTATCACGCCCCCGGGGCCG
Organism: Polaromonas sp. YR568; assembly: GCF_943369675.1. Lineage (GTDB taxonomy): Bacteria > Pseudomonadota > Gammaproteobacteria > Burkholderiales > Burkholderiaceae_C > Polaromonas. The sequence continues at coordinate 120,522 of NZ_CALROB020000001.1, forward strand.
GTGATCACCAGGCCGCGCCGCACGCCCGACGAAATGGTGCCGCTGTTGACCAGGCTGGTCAGCACGCCGTTGACGTTGACCCCGATCTGCTGCCCCGTGGCAATCGTGCCCCGGTTGGTCAGCGTGGACGCGGTGGCGGACGACAGCACCGAGATCGGGTCGCCGTTCCGGCCGCTGCCCGCATCGTTGCTGACCGTCACGCCGGCATTGACCGTGAGGTTCGCGCCGGTGCCCATGTTCAGCGGGTGGGCACTGCCGCCGTCACAGTTCGCGCTGATCGCCAGCGTCCCCGTGACCGTGGCACCGCCGTTGCACTGCTGGGCCCAGGCCGGCCCCCACGGAAGCACCGAGCAAGGCAAGGCGAGCAGGACAAGCGAACGTTTTTTGAAACTGTGGGGGCTGCGGGAAGCGCGGAAAGTGGGTGATGTTGGGCGGGCCATGGATACCTGGTGGAGACGGATGGAAGGGTCACGAAAAATGCACAGCCACAGTGGGTCAGCAAGGCACGCGATGCCCCATGGTAGTCAGCTTGCGCCGGGAGCGGGGTAAGGTTTTGTCGCTTTCCGTATTGACGACGCGCGCTGTAGGAAAAAGCCTCGACACACGGCCAACAGCGCGCGCGGGCCCCGCAAACTGTTTCAGAATCCCCTCCCGTCGATAGAATCATTAACGGCGCCTGGAGGGGAAAACTTGAGGCGCGCACTCCACAACAAGACCTTAAGTGCCACCACCGTGACCCCTTCCGACATCCAGCGCCTCTTCGGCCCCCTGCCCGGCCTCTTCCTGATCATCAAGGCGGACGCGGACTTCACCATCGCCGGCGCCAGCGAGGCCTTCCTGAAGGCGACCTGCACCGACGCCGGCATCTTCGGGCGCAAGCTGTTCGAGGTGTTCCCCGCCAACCCGGACGACGTCCACGCCAGCAGCGTCAAGAACACCACGCACTCTTTAAGGCAATGCATCGCCACGCGCCGGCCGCATGTGATGGAGCCGCTGCGTTACGACGTCCGCCGGCCCGGGCAAGACACGTACGAAGAACGCTACTGGACCGCCACCAACAGCCCGGTGTTCAACGCCCAGGGCGGCATCGACTACATCGTGCAGACGGCCGAGCTGGCCAGCGCCCGCGAGCGGCGCGACGCCGTCGCCATCCTCGAAAGCATCACCGAAGGCTTTTACACACTCGACAGGCAGTGGCGCTATGACTACGTCAACAGCGAGGCGCACCGCATCCTGGGCCGGCACCCCGGCGACCTGGCCGGCAAAGTCATATGGCAGGAATACCCCGGCCTGCGCGGCACCGAGTTTGAGCACTTCTACCGGCGCACCATGGTGGAACGCGAGAAGTCCTCCTTCACCGCCTTCTACGCCGACCAGCAGCGCTGGTATGAGGTCACCACCTTCCCCGCGCCCGAAGGCATGTCGGTCTACTTCCGCAACGTCACCGAGCAGCGCCGGCTGACCGCGGAACGCGGCACCCTGCTGGCCGAATCCGAAAGGCAAAAGCGCATTTACGAAACCGCGCTCAACAGCACGCCCGACTTTGTCTATGTCTTCGACCTGGAGCACCGCGCGCTGTACGCCAACGACGCGTTGCTCAAAACCTGGGGCGTGGCCGACGTGCGCGGCAAGAAGTGGATGGACCTGGGCTACGAGCAGTGGCATGCCGACCTGCACGACCGCGAGCTCGACGAAGTCATCCAGACCCGCGCCCCCATACGCGGCGAGATCCCCTTCAGCGGCACCACCGGCAAGCGCATGTACGACTACATCTTCGCCCCGGTGTTTGACGAACACGGCGAAGTCGTCGCCGTCGCCGGCACCACCCGCGACATCACCGACCGGCAGGCCGCCGAACAGTCCATCCAGGAACAGGCCACACGCCTGGCCGCCTCAGACCGCGCCAAGGACGACTTCCTGGCCACCCTGTCGCACGAACTGCGCAACCCGCTGGCGCCCCTGCGCAATTCCCTCGCCCTGCTGCGCCGCGACGGCCTCGAAGCCGACACCCTCGCCAGGATCCACGGCATCATGGAGCGCCAGGTCAACCACCTGGTGCGCCTGGTCGACGACCTGCTCGAGGTCTCGCGCATCAGCCGCGGCGTGCTGTCGCTGCGCAGCGAGCCCGTCGAGGTCGCCGCCGTCGTCAAGACCGCCGTGGAAACCAGCAACCCGCTGCTGCAGTCCGCCGGCCACACCCTGGTGCTGGACGTGCCGGCCGACACGCTGTGGGTCGAAGGCGACGCGGTGCGGCTGGCCCAGGTGCTTTCCAACCTGCTCAACAACGCCGCCAGCTACACCGACGCCGGCGGCACCGTCACCGTCACGGTGCGCCGCGCGGATGCCCAGGTGCGCATCAGCGTGAAAGACACCGGCATAGGCATGGAGCCCGCCGCGATTCCCCACATGTTTGAAATGTTCAGCCGCGGCAACCGCGACAGCGCCCGCCACCAGGGCGGCCTGGGCATAGGCCTGGCCCTGGCGCGGCGCCTCGCCGAAATGCACCAGGGCACACTCGAAGCGCACAGCGACGGCCCCGGCAAAGGCACGGAATTTACTTTGCGCCTGCCGCTGGTCAACACCGGCAGCGCCGGGACAGCGGATGACACCGCAGCCGCCGCCCCTCGCCTCGAAAAAACCCGCGTGCTCGTCGTCGACGACAACGTCGACGCCGGCGACACCCTGGCCGTCATCCTAGACATGCTGGGCGCCGAAGTGCGCGTCGCGCGCGACGGCGCCCAGGCGCTGGAAACCTTTGCCGCCTACCAACCCTCCGTGGTCCTGCTCGACATCGGCATGCCCGGCATGAACGGCTACGAAGTCGCCCGCGCCATCCGCAACCGCTTCCCCGCCCACCCCACCGTCCTCGTGGCCCTGACAGGCTGGGGCCAGGAAGACGACAGACGCCGTGCGAGTGAAGCCGGGTTTGACCACCATTTGCTCAAGCCTGCGGAGATTGAGGCTTTGCAGAAGTTGTTGGCGGATATGGAAGGGGTCGGGGGCGGGAAGGCGTTGGAGAAAATACCTTGACTAGCTACGGGTTCGTGAAGTCCGAGCCATGAAGAGTGGATTGGATCAGTCTGACGCCCCAAGCTAGGGAATATCAGGTAAGAATCAACCTTCATAAAAAAAACGGCGTTTACGCCGTTTTTTTTATTCACAAGCCAAGTACTCCAGCTACGAGCCTGTATAGCCATTCCGTTTTGCGTTGGCAACGCAATCGGGCCTGTTTTTATAGCCCTCGGTAGAAGCGCCCACCACTTTTCCATTGGACGCCGTGCGAGTCCATCGCCATTACTGCTTGGCATCTTGATAAATTTTCCAGGTATCCATTACGTCCCCTTCAGTGGCTCGCAGATTACCGGTGGTGTGCTGAATCGGCGGGCCTGCGATTTGCACAAGTTAGACATTTCGATCCAACCGTAATTGAGGCTAGTGATGCATACAAAGATGGTCAATGACGTTAGACCTTACTAAAAGGCTAGAGAGCGGCCTTTTTAATGAATATGTAAATATTACCCAGGCCTGCGAGGAGCGGGCGCCGCATGAAACGCAGGACATCACGAACACACGACAAGCTGGTGTTCGGCGTGGAAGACGGCAAAGTCGCCAAGCTGTTTTCGGCGAAATTACGATTCACCAGTTTGATCCCAGCAGCCAGTACGCCGACGACTACCCCACTTGAACGCCACGCCGAAGGCCTCATCGAACGCGCCAGCTAACGCAAAAGTTAGGTAATCGGCTACATGGCAGTATCGGCAATACATCACTTAACACGCTTCACCTATATTCCGAGATTTTCAAGCTAGGGTTGGAGCGCCAATGGTGGCGTGGAACGCCGACAAATGCTTATTTGGTTTGGTGGGGTGCGAAGCCGTGAATAGCACAGCATGCCATGCGCTAGGCCATGGAGCCTTGTCACGAACCTATCAAGATACCCGGCATCTTCACATCATCTTCCTTGAAATCTTCCACCGTATACCCTTGCCTTCGCTCCACAACCGAGATATCGAATCCGCTTGTCTCGCATGGGTAGCCACGATATGCTGGATGCCACACAAACAACGCGGAGATATCCTAATGACCGCAGTGTTATCTACCCCATAACTAAGCAAACAACATGGCTTCGACTTCTGAATCAATTATCGCGTGGAGACAAGTTGCAAATTCTCCGCTGCTTCTCAGCATAAAAACTGAATGGATTTCCCTACTCAGCGATCACTCAAAACGAGAGCAGGACTATCAATCCTTCTTACGTGATCACGCGGGATTCTTTTTCCCCAATACTGGCCTCGTTTCCAGAGAACAATTGGTTCTTGAGAAAATTGCGCTTGGAAGTGATTACGTTACTGATTTTGTTAATTTAAACAACAACAGAAGCTATGGATTCGAGTACACATTAATTGAAATTGAATCTCCCCATAATCATCTGTACACGAAAAACAAAAAAAATCAAACCGGAGCGTTCAATACTGCACTTCAGCAGATACGAAACTGGAAGCGGTGGTTGACCTCAAACATGGACACTGCGAAAAGGCTCTTCCCATCAAAACAATTCTCGGTGACGGGCGTTCCCTCTATCAACTTCATGTTGATCATTGGACGGCGCGAGCAGCATGAGGCAGTAATGGAAGAGCGGAACCAAATTTCACGCGACGAAGGAATTGAGGTCAGATCCTTTGACTATTTAACGGACGTACTACTGTCAAATCACTACGCTTCCTACACCGCAATATCGCGTGACCTTCTACCCATTACGCGGGCTCAGAATAATGCATTTTCAAACCCATTTCACGTGGCACTTTCCGACAGCACTTGGCGCGGCCTTGTCTCCACTTTCAACCCCAGCTACTCCCACATGATTGGTCACAATCTTTCTAATATCCTAGCTGTCAGGCAGAACAATTCGGCTAGGCTAAATGAATTTCTCACATGGATCCAGCAGGACGGGCGCAATACCATCCACCCAGGGGAAGAACGTGTTCTTGAGATGACATAGTGCTTTTCAGCAGAAACAATCAGGAACTGGAAGGCGTCTGAGGCGCAATGCTCTTCATCCTGTCATAGTTAATTACCACAGCACAAAAATTCAAGACATAACGAGCAAGTACTGAGAGATTATTTGATTGCTTGAGAAAATTTTTGAGGAGGTTCTATGTCAGGTACAAAGTGGTGGAAATGTGACCTTCAAGTTGCTACCCCGGCCTGGGAATTTAAGTTACCTGCGGGTTCCAACTTCAAATTCGACGTTGCTCAAGAGCGCTATCGATTTCTGGATGACTATATGACGGCAGTACGCGCTGCTGGAATTGATGTCATTGGATTGGCAGACCACAACACTGGCGCATGGATCGATGAAGTGAAGATGGCCGGCCAGCGCCACGGCGTCATAGTCTTTCCCGGTTGCGAGATAACAACTCACACGGGAGCTGACGGTGTTCACCTTATTGTTCTAGGAGATCCGCAAGCAACAAGCCAAGATTTTGATCGTTTGATATATGGTTGCTTGGGATTTGGTCATGGCAGCCCTACTTTTCTCGATCAAAATGGCTCCCGCATCCCAGGCACTTCATCCAAAACACTCATTCAGATTTTGGATGAACTCCCTGATGGATTCTTAGCAATCGCTCCTCACGTACTAAATGACAATGGCGTGGCCTCAGCGAAGACCGTCAAAGGGGATATGAGATGGAAAGCACTGCATCATGAGAGGCTTGTTGCCATCGACCCCGGAGACTGCTCAGACACCACTGGCGAAGGTTTCAACGCGAAGCTTCGCCGACGTGATCTAAACGACTTTCCTCGTTTACGCGAGATGGCATTTATTGCCACGTCAGACGCTTACTCTTTAGACGCACTTGGCTCCCGCTTTACCTGGTTGCGAATGGGGGAAATGAGCATTGAAGGACTCAGACAAGCCTTTCTAGATCACGAGTCTCGCGTGCTCTGCGACTCTTCAACAGCTCTCGCCAGCATGCCGGATAAGAATCCCAACAACGTACGGCACGCATGGATTTCCTCAGTGAGTCTCGAAGGCCAGCTAACTAACTCTACCGCCTCATTAGAAATACCATTTCACCCCAATCTCAATGTAATTATTGGAGGCAGAGGTAGCGGAAAGTCTTCAGTGGTAGCTGCCTTGCGACAACTATATTCAAGTACTGAAAGCCTGCCAAAGCGACTCAGAGAAGACGCCGATTTCTTTGTTGAGACAGTTTTCTCAGCAGCTACGCTTAAGTCTTCGCACCGAGTTCAGGAATCACAAGAAGAGCACCAAGCGCAATGGAGCAGAAGTACGGGGAGTACTACCCTTATTGGTGGTGAAAATGTTCCCTCCAGCTTCTCTGTGACCGTTATTAGCCAGAAAGAGCTTTTTGAGAGAGCCGCCGGCGACAAGAACGACCCCTACTTATCCTCTCGCAGTCTTTTGTCTTTGGTGGATGGGAGCATTAAGTACAGCAGTTCAGACGTCCGAAGTATTGATAGCTTTGGACGCCAGCTGGATGACGCGCGTGTCGTCTGGAGTAGTGCTGTTAGAAATCATGTACTACTAGAAAGTGATCTTGCTCAGCTTCCTGGACTAAGGCAACAAGCGGCAACGCTACAAGGTCAAGTCGACGCATTTTCATCTCCCGAGGTCCAGTCAAGACTCGCGCGAATTAATGCCAGACGTCAAGAAGAAGAGTCACTTCTAAATAAGAAAAAAAGATTGCTAAGACTTATCGGGGAGGCTCAACTTTTAAAGAGTGAGCTTCTCGCCACTGAACCTACAACGGAGCAAGCCGGCGAACCTTTCACTGAAGAATTCGCTGTCCTCAATTTAAAAATTAGCGAGCTTACGCACAGTCTGGCCGAACTATTTTCCAAAGCAGTCATTCAAACCGAGGAGGCTCTAAATAAGTTTGAAATAGAACTAAACGAAAGTCAGTGGCATAAGGATGTGGTGAGTGCCGCAGCGGACTTCGACGCGTACAGAAGCGACTTGCAAAATAAAGGACTATCTACCTCCGAATTTGGGCGTCTGCAGGATGAGCTGACAAAAACTCGAGAAACAATTCGTCGCTTAGAAGAAAAAGAACCGCAGCTTGCATCAACTCTTCAAGAAACAACAGAAGCATGGATGAAGATTTCTGGCCTTATGGAGAGGCGCCGTAGTGCGCGACAAACTTTGCTTGAGGAAGTGCAGCAACGCAGTGGTCGGCTTCGCTTTAAAACCAAGCGGCTTGCAGACATCGCACCATGGGTAGAGCAATTGCGCGCTATGGCTGGATTTCGCGCTGATGCTTTTCTTGAAGACACGCCTGCCCTTGCCGTTTGGTTGTGGGAAACAGGTACAGAGAACCCTGAGCAGCGTTGGCTGGAGTGGCGGACGGCAATGGCAACCGGTGCGATGACTGATATTCAACGCAAAGCCAAATTGCGGCAGACTTTTTCGGAACGTCTTGCGAGTCTTGATGAAACTATTCGCTTGCGCTTAGCAAGCCTAGTTCCGGATGACGTCGTAATGATGGAGTTTTTGCGAGAAAACGGTAACCCTGGAAATGACGGTCATTGGCAATCAGTAACTCAAGGCTCCCCAGGCCAAAGAACCGCAGCTATGCTTGCATTTGTCCTGCATCATGGCCGAGAGCCTCTGATCTTGGATCAACCTGAAGATGACTTGGATTCCGAATGGATATCCAAACTCGTCGTAAAGGAATTACGCCAGAGTCGGTGGCATCGACAACTTATTGTTGTCTCCCACAATGCCAATATTCCAGTTCTTGGTGATGCGGAACAGGTCATAGCACTTGAAAATAAGAACGGTGCCCTCGTGGTTAAGACAACCGAAGTTGCAATTCCAGATGGTGCGGTACACCGAGTGATCCACGTTGGCCCCGTTGAAAATCAATATGTACGTAATGATATTCAAGCGATTATGGAGGGTGGAGTGGCGGCATTCGTACGGAGAGAGCAAAAGTACAACAATGAAACTCGGTTATTCAAGAGCCTGCCTGACTGAAGAATATTGAGCTCTACGAGGCTACGTCAACAGCGATCCTTGCAGGGTTCTTTTCTTCGAAGGAACTATTCTTGCATCCTCATCAATTCAACCCATCTCAAGACTAGACAGCCCCATGACAACCTACTGGCTCATGAAATCCGAACCCGAAGAGTGCTCCGTCGACGACGCGCTCGCGGCGAAAAACTCCACCGTCCCCTGGGTCGGCGTGCGCAACTACCAGGCGCGCAATTTCATGCGCGACGGGATGAAGGTCGGCGACGGCGTGCTGTTCTACCACTCGAGTTGTGCCGAGCCGGGCATCGTGGGCATTGCGCGGGTGGCGTCGACGGCCTACCCTGACCCTACGCAGTTCGACGCCAAGTCGCCCTACTACGACCCCAAGTCCAAACCCGAGGAGCCGCGCTGGCTGCTGGTGGACGTGCAGGTGGTCAAGAAGATCCCCAACATCACCTTGCCCGCGCTGCGCGCGCGGCCTGAGCTGGAGGACCTGGTGATTCTGCGCAAGGGCAACCGGCTGTCGATCACGCCGGTGGAGCCCAAGCACTGGAAGGCGATTGTGGGGCGCTAATCGATAGTTCTCTACGCCACACACGGCAAGAGAACCAATGGCTTAGTGGCCCGAAAATCACGCGCTGCCCTAGGCTTAACCCGCGTGACGGGCGCGCAACAAACCCGGCCCCATGCTGCCGGGCACTGTTATCGTTGACACACACCGCAAGCACGCGCCCAGCCTGTGTTTTCGGGGCGTGGCGCGGCATCTCGTCCTCTCTTCTTGCGCTTTGTGTCCATGCCCCCTGTCAATCCTGACAGGTTGACCATGAGACGGGGCACTCAACACAATCATTTACATAACAGGGACGGAACGACAGGAGGAAGAGCGGTGGCGGCCTGCAGGGGACAGCGGGTTTCGCCACACGGGCAGGCCGGGGAGCGGCTGGCCCATGCCTTCACCTGCCTTGATTCCGGCGCAGTTTTTTTTGGTTTTTTCTTCAACAGAGGCTTCACATGACAACACCACTTCTTTCACGGCGCGCACTCGTTGTGCAGGCGGCTTTGCTGGCGGCGGCTTCGCCCGGCGTTCTGGCCCAGACCAATCCCACCACCCAAGGCAACACGGCCAGCGGCAAGGTGGCGGCGACCGCCAAGTCCACGGCACGCCCCGCGGCCCCCACGGCGGCGCCTGTGGCGGTTGAATGGCCGACCAAACCGATACGCCTGCTGATCGGCTTCCCGCCGGGTTCGGTGCAGGACTTGTCGGCGCGCTCGATCAGCGAGCAGCTGTCGAAATCGCTGGGCCAGCCGGTGATTGTGGAGAACAAGGCCGGCGCATCCGGCACCATCGCGGCGGACCAGGTGTCCAAGGCGACGGACCTGCACACCTTCGGCGTGATGAACAACAGCCAGCTGACGATTGCCAAGCTGCTGAACCCCATGGCGGCTTACGACCCGGCGACCGACCTGGCGCCCATCGCGCTGATAGGCACGACGCCGCTGGTGCTGGTGGTCAGCAACTTTGCCCAGGGCGCGACGGCGCAGGAGTGGCTGACCTGGCTGCGCAACCAGGGCGACAAGGCCAACTACGGCTCGCCGGGCGCGGGCACGCCGGGCCACCTGGGCATGGAACTGATCAAGAGCCGCAGCGGCGGCCTGCAGGTGATGCATGTGCCTTACCCGGGCAACCCGCAGATCATCACCGCCATGCTGGGCGGCCAGCTGCAGGCGGCGCTGCTGCCGCCTGGCCTGGCGATGCAGCAGGTGAAGGCCGGCAAGATGAAGGCGATCGGCGTCACATCCGAGCAGCGCAGCATGCTGGTGCCGGAACTGGCGACGCTGCGCGAGGTGGGCATCCTGGGCGCGGACATGGAACTGTTCACCGCGCTGGCCGGCCCGGCCTCGCTGCCCGCCCCCATCCGCGACAAGATGGGCGCGGCGGTGATCGAGGTGCTGAAAGGCAGCGACACGCGCGCGCGCCTGATCACGGTGGGCTGGCAGCCCGCGCCTTCCACGGCTGAAGGCCTGCGCACCCGCATGCGCGCGGACACGCGCAACCTGGGCGGCATCATCATGCTGCGGGGGATTCGGGCGGACAGCTGATCAAGTTCTGAGGGCGGGCGGGGCCCTTCCCCGCCTGCCCGGACCGCCTCCGGGGCGCGCCGCATTCCTCATGCGTGCGCGCCCTTGCTGTTTCTGCCACCCCTTTCCCGCCTGCCTGGCCGGCCGCCAAGGTAAAGTTGGCCGCGCCGGCCCGCGGTTTACGCCCGCTTTACCGCGACACTACATGCCGGACGCGCAAGCGTTTTGAAATAGCCGGGCGCAGGGAGCTGCGCGCCAACCAGCACAGGAAAAGGACATGCATATTTCATCGGCACACTGGCGAAGGGGGGCGGCCGCCCTCTTTCTGGCGGGCGTGGCCTGCGCCGGCCACGCGCAATACACCCAGTACGGCCAGTTCGGCACCACCGGGGGCGCGCGCGGCCACCGCAACGGCGAAGCACAGGCCGACGGCCCGGCGCCGCCGCGCACCATCTCGCGCTGGGAGCAGGTCAGCCGCAGGCTGTATGACCTGCGGGTGCAGTTGCAGATCACGCGCGAACAAGGCCCGGCCTGGGACAACTTCCGCGGGCGTTTCCTGGACATGGCCACCAGCGGCCCGTCGGACCCGCGCATCGTGGACGAACAGACCGCGAAGGACGCGTTCCAGTTTTTGCTGGTCGACGCGCAAAGGCGCTCCAACGTGCTGGCCACGCTGGACGCGACCGCGCAGGCCTTGCTGGCGCAGTTCAGCCCCGAGCAGATCCAGCTGGCCGACAGGGCGCTGCCGCCGCTGCTGGCGGAATTCGGCGGCAGCCGGTAGCGTCCCGCGCTACTTGACCAGCTCCAGAACCTCGGCCTTCTTCTGCTTGATCAACATCACAAGAAACTTCGCGGGCTGGGTGCTGCTGGCATTGCGGCCCACGGTGTGGATGTCATTGGGGCCTTCATAAAAGGTTTGCCCGGGTGTCAAGGTGACTTCCTTGCCGCCCTTGACCTGCATGACGATGGAACCTTCCAGCACGTAGATAAAACCATGCGCGCGGTGGCGGTGCACCGGGTCGGCTGCGCCGGGCGCGTAATCTACCGTGATCATCAGGCCTTCTTTGCCGGGCATGTCGGACAGGTTTTGGGCCATGAGCGGCGTGACGCTGATGCCTTGCGGGCCGGCAGCCAGAACTGGTTGGGCGAGGAAGGCGGCGGCCAGGAACAGGGGAATGCAGATTTTCTTCATGACGGACTCTTCGTTGCGTTGATGGCGTAGCTCGGGATTGAGATGCACCTGCCTTTATGACGATTGACGGCGCCGGTTTGTGACACCAGCGCCCTGCCCCTTCGCCATTTATCTTTCTCCTTCCCCCAGAGGGGGAAGGAGTCATTCACCAAGCCCCCTCTTATTTCGCGGCCTGTGACTTGGCGAACCACGCCTCAAATCCAATCGCGCCCAGCTGCGGCTTGTCGCCCGGCACCAGGGTGTCGTCCTTGAGCTCGGCGCCGAAGTAGCGCGCGTGCACGTCGGCGACGACGCTGCGCGGGTCCCTGGTGGCCGTGAGGTAGCGCTGCACGAGTTCCGCAAGGCGCACGCGTTCAGGGCCGGCGATCTCGACCGTGCCGTTGACGGGCGCGCCCAGGGTGAAGTCGGCCATGGCGGCGGCCACGTCGTCGGAGGCGATGGGCTGCACAAAGGCCGGCGACAGGCGCACCGTCTGTCCCTCGGTGCCGGATTGCGCGATGCCGCCCAGGAATTCCATGAACTGTGTGGAGTGAACAATGGTGTAAGGGATCTTGCCGGCCTTGATCAGTTTTTCCTGGGCGATCTTGCCGCGGAAATAGCCGCTCTCGGCCAGGCGGTCGGTGCCGACGACGGAGAGCGCAACGTGGTGCAGCACACCGGCGGCGGCTTCGGCGGCGAGCAGCTTGCGGCCCGAGGTCTCAAAAAATTCCAGCACGGCCTTGTCTTCAAACGACGGGGAGTTGGCCACGTCGACCACCACCTGGGTGCCCGCCAGCGCTTCGGCCAGGCCTTCGCCGGTGATGGTGTTGACGCCGGAGGCCGGCGATGCCGCGGTGACCTGGTGGCCGCGCTGGCGCAGCAGGTTGACGAGTTTGGATCCGATGAGGCCTGAGCCCCCGATGACGACGATTTTCATGTGTGCCTTGAGGTTGAGTGGCCCGGAATTGAGTACCACCTGCCTCCATGACGATTGACGCGGCCGGTTTGTGACGCCTGCGCCCTGCCGCTTTGCCATTTTTCTTGCCCCTTCCCCCTCTGGGGGAAGGTGGGGATGGGGGCCTGGCGGCGATCGATCGCCTGGCCGGTGTACGGCAGAAAAACCGGGAAGCCGCCGATCCCGGTGGGGCGATGCGGCTCAGGCCGCGGCGGCCTTGCCTTCGAGCAGCTTGACCATGGACCACAACACGCGGTTCGCCGGCACGGCCACGCCCAGTGCTTCGCCGCGCTGGACGATGAGGCCGTTGAGGTAGTCGATCTCGGTGGGTTTGCCGCGCGCCAGGTCTTGCGCGGTGGAGGCGTACTGGTTGGGCATGCTGGCGGCGAGTTTTTCGACGGCGGCATGCACGTCTCCCGCCACCTGCACGCCTTCGGCCTTGGCCACGGCCAGGCATTCCGCGACCACGTCGCGCATCACGTCGACCACACCCACGCCCTGCACCGTCTTGCCGTAAGGCAGCTGCGCGATGGCGGAGACGGCGTTGTAGGCGCAGTTGAGGATGAGCTTGGCCCACAGCGCGCCGCGCACGTTGGCGGAAATCTCGGTGGGCACGCCGGCGGCGACCAGGGCTTTGGCCACGGTGTCGCTGAGCTGGGAGGGCTCAATCACCAGGTCGCCGCGGCCGTGGTGCTTGAGGTGGCCGGGGCCGGCCATCTCGGTCGCGACGTAGACCACGGCGGCGGCCACGGCGGCGCCGGGCAGTACCGCGCGCAGGCGGTCGGCGTTGTCCACGCCGTTCTGCAGGCACAGCACCAAAGCGCCTGCCGCCAGGTGCGGCCGTATCAAGGCGCCGGCCGATTCGGTGTCGGTGGATTTGACGCAGAAGAGCACGAGGTCGGCGCCCTTGACGGCGGCCGGGTCGCTGCTGGCGGCCAGGCGCACGTGTTCGTCGAACGTACGGGTGTCCATGCGCAAGCCGCCCTTTTCAATGGCCGCCACATGCTGGGGCCGCGCGATCAGCACGACCTCATGCCCGGCGCGCGCGAGCATGCCGCCGAAATAACAACCGACGGCGCCTGCGCCCATCACGGCGACTTTGAGGGATTGGGTCATGAGGGTCTTCCGATGCGAGGGAGAGGAGAGACAGCGATTGTGGTTCAAGTCCGCCTTGTCTGCCGGCGGCTTGAACGACGGGGCAGGCCCGGCCTGACACCTCGCTGACGCATCAGCCCGGCGCGCTGCGATGCGCTGCGTAAAGTCACAGGCGCCACGCATTTTTTACCGTTGCTTTACCGCCGCTAGACCGGCCGGTTACCGGGCCGCCGCTCAATGGCGGTGCGCAGGGTCCTGCGCGGCCCGGGTTGAAGATGGGTGCACCCATTGCCCGCCCGGGCATGTCAGAACCTGCCGGCGCCGTGCGCCGGCTTTTTCCGGAGTCAACATGAAGTTCACCCATCCATCCACACTTTTGCGGCTGTCCGCCGCCGCGCTGTCATTGGGCGCGGCACTGGCGGCGCAGCCGGCTCTGGCCGCGCCCCTGGCGTCGCCATCGCAGGATGTTTACCTTGGCGGCAATGTCGCCTTCAGCCGCGCCCCCGGCCTGGGCGGCAGCATTGACGGCGCCCTGGGCAGCCAGGGGCTGGCCAGCAGCACCTCGACCGGCACACCGGGCAGCACGGCGGGCCTGCGGCTGGGCTACCGCCTCAACCCCAACCTGGCCGTCGAGGCCAGTTACGACCGCATCGGCTCGACGGATTTGCAAGCGGCCATCACCTCACCGGCTGCGGACACCGCGTCGGGCACCTGGAAGGCGCACGGCTTCGGCCTGCACGTGCTGGGCATCGCGCCGCTGGACAACCAGTGGTCGGTTTACGGCCGCGCCGGCGTCGAGCGGTGGCACACCTCGCTTGACACCGCCTCGGCCACCGGCGGCACCGCGAACGTGTCGACGACCGGCTCGAACACCTCGCTGGCGCTGGGCGCGGGCGTGGCCTATGCCATTTCGCCGAACGTGGACGCCACGGCGGAGCTGGTCCGCTACAACCGCGTCGGCACGTCCGCCACGGGCAGCAGCGCGGTGAACCAGGTCAACTTCGGCCTGCGCTACCACTTCCTCTAAAACCCGGCCAGGGCCGGCGCATGCGCGCCGGCCTTTCTTGTCCGGCCGTTGCCGGGCGCATCAGGCCCGCGGCAAGCTGATGCGGGCGCACAGGCCGCCGCCCGGGGCCGGCAGCAGTTCAAAGGTGCCGCCGTGCACGCGCACGATGCGGTCCACGCGGGCCAGGCCCAGGCCGGCGCCGGCCGGTCCGCCGCGCGTGGTTTCAGCGCGGCGAAAGGGCTGCTTCAAGGCCTCGGCGTCCCCGGGCTGAATGCCGGCGCCCTGGTCGCTGACCTCTATCCAGACCCAATCTCCCCGCGCTCCGGTGCCGATGGACACCGGCGGGCGGCCGTGGCGCCAGGCGTTTTCAACCAGGTTGTCCACGACGCGGCGCATGGCGCGCGGGCGCAGGGCAACCGGAGGCGGGTGACCGGCCCGCAGCGCCACCGGCCTGCCGTGGCCGGCCGATGCGGCGGCGACTTCAGCCGCGAGCGTGTCAAGGTCGACCGGCGCGAGCGCCTCGCCGTCGGTGTTGCGGGCGAAGTCCAGGAACTGGCCGATGATGGCGTCCATTTCCTCGACGCCGCGCGTCATGCGGGCCATGAGTTCCTCATCGGCCCTGTCCCGCAGGATTTCGATGCCCAGGCGCAGCTTGGTCAGCGGCGTGCGCAGGTCGTGCGAGACGCCCGCCAGCATCAATGCGCGTTCCTCGTCGGCCTGGGCCAGGCTGCGCACCATCTGGTTGAAGCTGCGGCTCAGGTCGGCGATTTCCGTGGGCCCGTCTTCGGGCAGCGGCTGCGGGCTGGCGCCGCCTGCCAGTGTGTGGGCCGATGCCATGACGCGGCGCAGCGGCCGGTTCAGGTAGCGGTGAATCAGCAGCGCGCCCAGCAGGGCCAGCAAGGCGCTTGTGAGCGAGGCCGCCACCCACGCGCCGGTGAATTCGCGCGCGGGCAGCACGCCGGGCAGATTCACCCAGTAGTCGGCGCCGTCCAGCCGCAGCCGCACAGCCAGGCTGCCGCCGGCTTCGCGGCGCCAGATGATTTCAGAGCCTTCGCCGTGCACCGCAATGCCGCGCGAGGCGTCGCGCACGAAGCGGCGCTCCAGCAGGCTGAGCGGCAGGCGTGCGCCGCGCGCATCGCCCTGCCCTTCGCCGGCCCCACCCTGCGCACCCCGCGCATCGTCCAGGTCCTGCATGGCACGGCGGTTGAACTGGGCCACAAAAGTTTCGCGCTGGGCCGGCGGCATGGCGGCCAGCCCGGCGCGTATCGAACTCACATTGCGCGCCGCCGCCGCCGACAGGTGCGCCAGCCGCGGCTTGACGATCAACTGGCGCACCAGCAGCGCGCCGGCCAGCTGGCCGGCCACGATGAGGACCACGATCAGCAGCACGTTGCGCCCGAACAGGCTGCGCGGCAATAGCGTCATGGAAAAAGCCTCATGGCTTGCCCGCCTTGCCGTGTTTGGCGCCGCCGCCTTCAGGGACGAAGACGTAGCCCACGCCCCACACGGTCTGGATGTGGGCGGGCTGCGAGGGGTCGGCCTCGATGAGTTTGCGCAGGCGCATGACCTGCACGTCGATGCTGCGGTCGGTGGCTTCATGGTCGCGGCCGTAGGCCAGTTCGATCAGCCGGTCGCGGCCCAGGGGGCGGTTGGGGTGCAGCGCCAGCGCCTGCAGCAGGCTGAATTCACCGGTGGTCAACGGCACGTCTTCGCCGTTTTTGTCCAGCCGGCGCGCATCCAGCGCCAGGGTGAAAGCGCCGAAGCGCACGGTGCCCCGGCCGGGCAGCGGGCCGCTGTGGGCGCCCAGCATGCGCTGGCGGCGCACCAGGGCCTGGATGCGCGCCAGCAACTCGCGCGGGTTGAAGGGCTTGGGCAGGTAGTCGTCGGCGCCCATTTCGAGCCCGACGATGCGGTCCACCGGATCGCCGCGGGCGGTGAGCATGACGATGGGAATGGTTTCGCCCTGGGCGCGCAGCCGGCGGCAGACCGCCAGCCCGTCTTCGCCGGGCATCATGACGTCGAGCACCAGCACGTCGAAACGCTCGCGCGCGAGCAGGGCGTCCAGCGATTTGGCGTCTTCCAGCGTGCGCACGGCGTAGCCCTGGTCGCCCAGGTAGCGCTGCAGCAGGCTGCGCAGGTCGGCCTCGTCATCGACCACCAGCACGCGGGCCAAGGCTTCGCTCATCGCGTCAGGCCCGCCGGCGGGAACAGGAAAAGTGCATTGCGAAAAACCATGGGCACCCGTCGCAAGAAAGATGCCCCATGTTAGCGGGCAGCCCGCGGCGTGCCGGCCGGCAAATCATGACAAACGATGACAAAGCCGCGCTTTGTT
This sequence comes from Polaromonas sp. YR568, assembly GCF_943369675.1. Lineage (GTDB taxonomy): Bacteria > Pseudomonadota > Gammaproteobacteria > Burkholderiales > Burkholderiaceae_C > Polaromonas. The sequence goes on from NZ_CALROB020000001.1 coordinate 137,159, forward strand.
CACGCCTTGTCATGAAGAGGCCCGCGCCCGCCATCGTTGGCTCACATCCGCCGGTGACAGTGGCGTCACGGCACCGCAAATCGCCGTTGCGTTCCATCCCCCAACCTCTTCACACGACAAGGAGCCGCCATGAACACCGCCCTTTCAGCCTCTGCCCTCGCCTTTGCCCTGCTGGCCGCGGGTCTTGCCGCCACGGACGCCGGCGCGGCCAGCCGCCGCGTGCTGCGCACCCATGCCGATGGCAGCGCCACGGCCACCACGGCCGTGGCCCGCCAGGGCGCCCACGGCGGCACCCGGGTACGCGGCCGGGCCACGGCCGGAGACGGCCAGGGCAACGTCAATACCGTGGGCGGCGCCACCACGACGGGCCCCAACGGCGCCACGGCCGTGCGCACCGGCCAGGCCAGCCGCCATGCCGATGGGTCGGCCGAACGCAGCGGCGGGTTTTCCGCCGCCGGCGCCAAAGGCAGCGTGGAGAGCAGCGGCAGCAGCAGCCGCGGCGCCGACGGCAGCGTGAACGCCAGCCGCAACACCAGCGCCACCAGCGCCGCGACCGGCAACAGCATGCAAAGCACCGCCTCCTACAACCCGGCCACGGGCGTGAGCCGCAGCACCACCTGCTACGACGCGGGCGGCGCGGCCATGAGTTGCCCCTCGCGCTGAGCGCCGTCCGGCCGGGCTTTCGCCTTTCCTTCACCAACCTTCATCACCCTTCATCACATCAACCGGAGTACCCTCATGACCTCTTCTTCATTCACCCAGCGAGCCCTTTGCTTTTCGCTTTCCGTCTTCATCGGCACCGTGGCCCTGGCCGCCACGGCCCATGCGCAGGCGCCCAATGCCGCCCGCCTGGACAAAGCCCGCACCGAGTTGCAAAAGCGCTTTGACGCGGCCGACGCCAACAGGGACGGAAAACTCACGCGCGAGGAAGCGCAGGCCAAAATGCCGCGCATCTACAAGAATTTCGACGCCATCGACACCGCCCATGCCGGCACGATTTCACTGGCCGACATCGAAACCTTTCTGGTTTCGAAAAAAGGCTCGCGCAAGCCTGCCGGCTGAGCATGCCGCCCGCATCGCGGATTTCCGTTCCAGCGGCCACTGATTCCTTGAGGGAGAACGACATGACACGTCTTGCCACCCACGCACGGCATGCCGGCCTGGTCGCGACATTGCTTCTTTCCGCCACCACCGCGCTGGCGGCGCCGGCGCTGCCCGAGGGCGTGCGCCGCATGGCGGACCTGCCCTACGGCCAGGAAGAGCGCCAGCGCATGGACGTCTACCTGCCCGCGCAGGCGGCGGGCGCGCCGGTCATCGTCATGGTGCACGGCGGCGCGTGGATGGTAGGCAACAAGGCCATGCCCAACGTGGTCGACAACAAGGTCGCCTGGTGGGTACGGCAGAAGGGCTATATCTTTGTCTCGGTGGGCTACCGCCTGATGCCGCAGGCCGACCCGCTGTTGCAGGCGCGGGACGTTGCCACGGCGCTGGCCAGGGCGCAGGGCCTGGCGGCCTCCTGGGGCGGCGACCCGGCGAAGTTCATCCTGATGGGGCATTCGGCGGGCGCGCACCTGGCGGCGCTGCTGGCGGCCTCGCCGGCGCTGGCGCGCGAGGCCGGCGCCAAACCCTGGCTGGGCACGGTCGCGCTGGACAGCGCCGCACTGGACCTGGAGCGCATCATGAACGCCCGCCACATGCGTTTTTATGACCGCGTGTTCGGCGCGGACCCGGCCTACTGGCGCAGCGTCTCGCCCAGCAGCGTGCTGGCGCCGGACGCCACGCCCATGCTGCTGGTGTGCTCGACACAACGCGCCGACGGCTCCTGCGCGCAGTCGCGCGATTTCGCGGACAGGGTAACGGCCAAAGGCGGGCGCGCCGGCGTGCTGCCGCAGGACCTCACGCACGAGCAGGTCAACACCACGCTGGGCCTTCCCGGCGCGTACACCGAGGCGGTCGACGCTTTTATCGCGGGCCTGCTGCCCCGCCGGTAAGCGCCGCGCCGAACCCGCGGGTTCAGGCCGGCGGCGTTGCCGGCACACGCCGGTGGTAGTTGAAGAAGGTCCACATCATCAGCGAGGCATCGGGCCCGCCGGGCTCGTTGAATTCGACACTCGCGTCGCCGCCGCTCCAGGCGTGGCCCAGCGCGTCGATGTCGCACTTCACGAGTTGCGGTTTGCGGCCGGCGTACCAGGTGGATGTCTGGTACGCGTGGCGCGGCTTGCGGCCGCCGCGGCGCTCGGGGTGGCGGCGAAGCTGGGGCTCGTCGCGCGAGGCGCTCTGGGTGATGAGCGAGCTGTTGATGATTTCAAACTGCTTGACCAGCTGGTCGGCATTGACGCGCCGCACCACCGTGTCGTGGTCGCCATGGATCACGATGGCCGGCATGCCCGGGAAATCCGGCTGGTCGCCGGCGACGGAACGCGCGGCCGCGGCATAGGACGAACCCGAGCCGTAATGCATGGCGCGGTAGGCGCTGAAGGGCGAATGGGTGGTGCCGAACACCGGCGCCGAATGCATGCCCACGGCGGCGATCAGCGCCGGGTGGCGCAAGGCGACGATGGCGGCCAGCGCGGCGCCGGCCGACAGGCCCGCGACGTAGGTGCGCGAGGCGTCCAGCCCGTGCTTGTTCTGCACCTGCGCAATCATGGCGGCGATGACTTCGACGTCGCCCTCCCCGCGCTGTGTGGCCTGCTTGTACCAGTGCCAGCAACGATGGGCGTCGGCGGCGGCCGATTGTTGCGGGTAGAGCACCGCGAAGCCTTTGCGTTCGGCCAGCTCGTTCATGCGGCTGCCGACGGCGAAATCGGCCGCCGTCTGCTTGCAGCCGTGCAGCATCACGACCAGCGGGCGCGGCGCCGCCGGGGCGGCATCGGGCCCGGGCGCGGGTGTTGCGGAGGCCGGAAGGTAAAGCCAGTACAGCATGCGCCTGGCATCGCCGAGCGGGCCGTCGGCCGGCAGGGTGAACCAGGCCTTGCGCCAGGTGCCGGGCAAGCCGGCGGCGGCGCGGGCCTGCGCGGCGGTGGGCCGACGGACCTTTTTGGCGGGGCGGGCCACCACCGGCTTGGCCGGCTTGACCAGCTTGAGCCGGGGCCTGCGCGGCGTGGTGGCCGGCATGGCCTTGGGCAACAGGCTTTCAAACAGGCGCAGGCCTTGCGCCTGCTGGGCCTTGCTCACGCGGCGCATGCTTTTCAGCCAGAGGCTGCTCAGGCTTTTTGGCATGGGTGGGCGTGAAGTTGGGCGGTCATGGAAAAGGTCAGCAAGGAGCCTGGCTGTGTCCAGTTAATAAGTACACGGTTATTTTGCTGCATTGCAGCAAAATGTCTATCGTCCAGGGGCTTAAAGCGTTGCCGCCTGGCTTGAATCCGGTGCCTTTCGTCACAAAATCAGGGATTAGCGACGTAAAAGCCCCAGGCTTTACGATCGAGCCTGTGTTTCACACGGCTGAAACTCGCCTTTCCCCCCTTTTTCCACCCGTTTTTGCCCATGCCCCAGTTCCTGACCGCCGCCCTCTACCAATTCGTGGAACTGCCCGACTTCGCCGCGCTGCAGGCGCCGTTGCTCGCGCGCTGCGAAGCGCACGGCGTGAAGGGCACGCTGCTGCTGGCCGCTGAAGGCATTAACGGCACGATTGCCGGATTGCCGGAGGGCGTGCAGGCGGTGCTGGCGTTTTTGCGCGCCGACCCGCGCCTGGCGAAGCTGGAGCACAAGGAGGCCTGGGCCGCGCAGATGCCCTTCTACCGCATGAAGGTGCGCCTCAAGCGCGAGATCGTCACCATGGGCGTGCCCGAAGTGCACCCGGCGCTGATGGCCGGCGAATACGTCAAGCCGCAGGACTGGAATGCCTTGATCCATGAGGCGGGCGTGGTGCTGGTGGATACGCGCAACGACTATGAGGTGTCGATAGGCACATTTGCGGGCGCCATCAACCCGCACACCAGCAGCTTTTCAGAACTGCCCGGCTGGGTGGAGCGCGAAATGGCCGAAGGCGGCAAACTCGCCGCGCAAGGCGGCAAGAAGCCCAAAGTCGCCATGTTCTGCACCGGTGGCATACGCTGCGAAAAATCGACCGCGCTGCTGCGCTCCAAAGGTTTCGACGAGGTCTACCACCTCGAAGGCGGCATCCTCAAATACCTGGAGACGGTGCCCGCGGCGCAAAGCACGTGGGAAGGCGAATGTTTTGTGTTTGACGAGCGCGTCTCGGTGGGCCACGGGCTCAAGCCCGGCGGCTTCACGCTGTGCCGTTCCTGCCGCGACCCGCTCAGCGAAAAAGACCGCCAGTCGCCGCTGTATGAACTCGGCGTGAGCTGCCCGCACTGCCACGCGAAGACGAGCGAAGAACAAAAAGCCGGCTACCGCGAACGCCAGCGCCAGGTTGAACTCGCCGAAAAACGCCAGGCCGCGCACATCGGCGTGCGCCAGCCCGGCGCTTGATCGCTTCTTGACCGCCTGACCATGGCCGGCGCCCTGCCCGTCCTCTATTCCTTTCGCCGCTGCCCGTATGCGATGCGCGCGCGGCTGGCCCTGGCCATCAGCGGTGAGCCTTATGCGCTGCGCGAAGTCGTGCTGCGCGACAAGCCCGCCGAACTGCTGGCGGCCTCGCCCAAAGGCACGGTGCCTGTGCTGGTGTTGCCGGACGGCGCAGTGATCGACCAGAGCCTGGACGTGATGCTGTGGACGCTGCGGCGCAAGGACCCGGAGGGCTGGCTGGCACCGGCCAGGGGCTCCCTCGACGACATGCTGGCGCTGGTCGCCGGCAATGACGGCGAGTTCAAGCGCAGCCTGGACCGCTACAAATACCCGAACCGCTACCCCGAAGAATCGGCGGGCGATGCGCAGGCGTTTGCGCAATTGCAGCGCGCGCAAGGCGCGACATGGCTGGCCCGGCTGGACGGCATGCTGGACGGCGGCTGGCTGTACGGCGCACGCGCCAGCCTGGCCGACATGGCGCTGCTGCCCTTTGTGCGCCAGTTCGCGCATACCGATGCCGCCTGGTTCGCCGCGCAGCCCTGGCCGCGGCTGCAAGCCTGGCTGGCGCAGTTCGAGGCGAGTGTGCTGTATGCCGGCGTGATGGGCAAGCATGCGCCGTGGCAGGCGGCGAACGCCTGAACTCATTACTGATATAAAGCACACAGCGTCGCCCAGACCGGATCACACAGCCGGCAGCTCCGCCGCCCAAGCCCCACATCACGCGGCTTGCGGCCCATGCCAGTCCACTACCGGGAGGAATTTCTTGAACAAGCCCAATCCTTTTGCGCCGCCGCAGTCGACCGTCAGTGACGTGCCTGAGCTGCCGGTCGCCGCCGCCATCGCCGCCCTGCCGGTTTCCGATTCGTGGAAAGCCAGGTTCCAGCTCATCGAAAAAGCCGGTGGCGTGAAGTTGCCCGATGCCAAGGCCCTGGGCAGCGGCGAACGCATGAAAGTCATGTTCAACGTGCTGGCCTTCCTGTTCGGTCCGATCTATTACCTGGCAAAAGGCATGTGGAAAAAAGCCATCGCCCTGTTTGTGGTGTGCGTGGCGGTCGTGGTGCTCATCCAGCTGCTGCTGGAGATCACCGGTTACGCCCAGTTCGGCAAGCCACTTGGTTATGGTGTCGCCGCCGTCTTCGCCATACGCGCGAACATCGACTACTACAAGAGGATGGTGCTCGGGCAAAACGGCTGGTGGTAGGCGGCGCCTGTTTCCCCTGCCCAAGACCTGCTGCACCACTTTCCATGCGCACAATCCGAACTTTGCCGGCGCTTCTTGCATGCGGCCTCCTCGCAGGCTGCGTCACACCGCTGGATATCTCGAATTACCAAAAGGTGGGTATCGCCCGGATGCAGGGAAACCGGGCTTTTGTTCCCGATCCCGCCTTCTCGCAGCCGGCATACTTCAACATCTCGCCCCAGGAAGTCGCCTCCTCGTTCGGCCACCTTTGCCAGGCCAATTACAACTGCACCTACTTCGCCGATGAAGATGCGTACTACCTGCTTCAGAATTTTGGCGCCGTCCCAGCCCTGTCAGTGCGCTCGCACGCCGTGGCCATCGTCGACGGACGCACCGGGAAGCTGCTGAAATCACCCGCCAAACCATGAATGGCTTCCGCATAAAAGGCTCAGTTGCCTTGGCGGTGTGCATGGCGCTTTCAGCCTGCGCCATGCCCGACCCGGCAAGCTTTTCGCTGCTGCAGGGCGAAATCGCCCCGCTGGTCAAGGACGGCATGCCGCTTGCCGATGCGGTGGCGGCGCTGAAGCCTCGCGGCTTCTCCTGCATGGAAGGCACGTCGTTTCAACCAGGGGCCAAAGGCATCTTTGAGTGTTCCCGGTCCCGAGCGCCTTTATGGCCGCCGTATGGCTGTATTCACCGGATCTGGTTTGAGGCGACGCCGCCGAACAGCGCCATCTCGAACGTCAGGTTGTTTAATCCCGTCTGCGCAGGTCTGTAGCGCTTTACTCCCTCTCCCCCTGGGAGAGGGAGCAAGAAGGCCTCAGCGTTGTATACGCGTAGACAACACCACCGAGGTATGCGTGCGCTCAACGCCGTCCAGCAGGCCTATGCCGTCGATCAGCGCGTCCAGCCTCTCAATGGAGCCGGCCTGCACGATGGCGATCATGTCGTAGGCGCCGCTGATGGACAGCAGCCAGCGCACCTCGGGAATCTTGCGCAGCGCCGCTTCCACCGTGCCCGTGAGCTTGGGGCCGACAGTGAGCATGACGTGGGCCGACACCTGCGATTGCTCATACGCGTCACCCGTGCGCGCGCCGTAGCCGGTAATCACCTTGTCGCGTTCCAGCCGCGTGATGCGCGCCTGCACCGCCGTGCGCGACAGCCCGACCTTGCGCGCCAGCAAGGCCATGGGGCAACGCGCGTTGTCGCGCAGTTCGGCAAGCAGGGTCTGGTCAATGGCGTCGAGTTGCATGGATTTGGGGCCTGGTCAGCCGGATTGGTTAAATCGCGCATTTTTATAGGCTATTTACCTAAAGTATCGCGTTATTTTCACTATATTGATACTGGTAACCGCCTGCGCCGCCTTCCACAATCGGCCATTGCCCCCGCATCGGGGGCGCAACCCCAAGGAGACATCATGAAAAAGATCATGGTTGCAGGCGCCGGAAAAATCGGCTCGGCCATTGCCGCTTTGCTGAGTGCCACCGGCGACTATTCAGTGACGGTGGCCGACGCGTCGCCGGCGGCGCTGGCCGGCATCAAGAGCGGCCCGCGCGTGCAGCGGCTGGCGCTGGACATCACCGACCCGGCGGCCCTGCGCGCGGCGCTGCAAGGCCAGTACGCGGTGCTCAGCGCCGCGCCCTTCCACCTGACCACACCGATCGCCGAGGCCGCCGTGGCCCAGGGCGTGCACTACCTGGATCTCACGGAAGACGTGGCCAGCACGCGGCGCGTGAAGGAGCTGGCGGCCGATGCACGTTCAGCGCTGGTCCCGCAGTGCGGCCTGGCGCCGGGTTTTGTCTCCATCGTCGCGGCCGACCTGTGCCGGCGTTTTGACAGCCTGCACAGCGTGCGCATGCGGGTGGGCGCGCTGCCGCGCTTCCCGTCGAACGCGCTCAACTACAACCTGACCTGGAGCACCGACGGCGTCATCAACGAGTACTGCGAGCCCTGCGAGGCGATTGTCGAAGGCGTGCTGCGCCAGGTGCCGCCGCTGGCCGAACACGAGGAGTTCTCGCTGGACGGCGTGACCTATGAGGCCTTCAACACCTCGGGCGGGCTGGGCACGCTGTGCGAGACGCTGCAGGGCAAGGTCACCCACCTCAACTACAAAACGATTCGCTACCCCGGCCACGCGGCCATCATGAAGGTGCTGCTGAACGACCTGCGCCTGCGCGAGCGCCGCCATGTGCTGAAAGACCTGCTGGAAAACGCGCTGCCGGTGACGCTGCAGGATGTGGTGATCGTATTTGTCACCGTGAGCGGCCAGCGCGACGGCCGCCTCATGCAGGAGACCTATGCCCACAAGGTCTACAGCCAGGCGGTGGACGGCGTGCTGCGCAGCGCGATCCAGATTACGACCGCGGCAGGCATCTGCACGGTGCTGGACCTGCTGGCAGCGGGGAAGCTGCCGGCGCGGGGATTTGTGAGGCAGGAGGAGATCGCGCTGGGGGATTTCCTGGCGAATCGTTTCGGCAGGGCTTATGCCGAGCACCCGGCCGAACGCGCCGCAGCCTGACGCCGGCGTCAAAGATCGGGCGCAATCGCCTCGGCATAGTCATACAGCGCGCCCAGGATCGCCTCGCCGCGCTCGTCGGCGGTTTCCGAGAGCGTGTCGATCCGCGCGAACAGCGCATCCACATTGCGCGCCCCGCCCTCGCCCTCCAGCAGCCAGGCCACGCGGTGCGCCTCCCAGCGTTCGGCATCTTCGGGCGACAGGGTTTCGGGGAAATTGCGGGCGCGATAGCGGAACAGTATTTCTTCGAGGCGTTCGTCGTCAAAGCCGGTGCGGCTGTGGGCCAGTTCGGCGGGCGACAGTGCGCGCAACTGGTTCAGGCGGCGCCGGTCGGTGTTGTTGATGAAGCCGCCATAGAGGTCTTCGTCGACGTCGGGCGTGCCGGCCCTGGGGCGCTCAAAGACTTCCGGCCAGATGGCGCTCATGTCGGGCAGGCCGGCGGCTTTTTCGGCGTTGCGCAGGGCGGCGTTTATGTCCACACCCCATTGGGCCGCCATCTCGGGCGTCAGGGTGGCCAGCTTGCGCACCACCATGGGCGACTTGTTCAGGTGCACGGACTTGATGGGCAGGCGCTGCACGCCCTCGGGCAGGTCGGCGGATTTGCTGAAGAGGCGCTGGCGCAGCGTGGCGACGTCGAGCAGCGGCAGCTCGCTGGGGTCTTGCGACAGGTCCCAGGCCAGCAGCTCGTTTTTGTTGCTGGGGTGCGTGGCCAGCGGCCACATGACGCCCAGGCAGCCGCGCTCGGGCGGGAACATGCCGGAGATGTGCAGGAAGGGCTGGGCCGTCTGCGGGCTGGTGGGCAGGCCGAGTTCGGCGGCGACGCGGTCTTTCTTGTGCAGGCTGAGGGCGAAGTCAAACAACTTGGGCTGGGCCTGGCGGATCAGGCGCGCCAGCGCGATGGTGGCGCGCACGTCGGAGAGCGCATCGTGCGCCGCGTCATGCATGAGGCCGTTGGCGCGCGCCAGGTCTTCTAGCTTGAAGCTGGGGCGGGTCGCCTTCGGGTCATTCGGAAAGCGCTCGTCGGGCTTGCGCGGCCAGACGATGCCTTCGGGCCGCAAGGCGTAGCACATGCGCACCACGTCGAGCAGATCCCAGCGGCCGCAGTCGTTCTGCCATTCGCGCGCATAAGGGTCCATCAGGTTGCGCCAGAACAGGTGGCGCGTGACCTCGTCGTCGAAGCGGATGGTGTTGTAGCCCACGCCTATGGTGCCGGGCTCGGCCAGCACGGCCTCGATGCGGGCTGCGAATTCGTGCTCGGCCACGCCGCGCTCCAGGCACAACTGGGGGGTGATGCCTGTCAGCAGGCAGGACTCCGGGTCGGGCAGGTAATCGGCGGCGGGTTTGCAGTAAATCATCAGCGGCTCACCGATTTCATTGAGTTCGGCGTCGGTGCGTATGCCGGCGAACTGCGCGGGCCGGTCGCGCCGGGGGTTGATGCCGAAGGTCTCGTAGTCGTGCCAGAGAAAGGTGTGGGAGGCCATGAGGGTCTTGGAAGGATTAAAGCAAGGGTGAGAACAACCGCGCCGTGGCGTCGGCCAGCCGCATCAGGAAGCTCTGCCGCCTGTTGGCGCGCACGGGGGTGGCGCTGCGCAGGTCGGTTTTGAACTGCGCGGCCAGCGGCCCGGCCAGCGCGGGGCCGTAGACCACCGCCATCACCTCGAAGTTCAGGCGGAAGCTGCGGTTGTCGAAATTGGCGGTGCCGGCCATGGCGCAGTGGTCGTCGACCACCAAAGTCTTGGAATGCAGCATGCGGGCCTTGTACTCCCAGACCTTGACGCCGGCGGCGATCAGCTCGTCGTAGTAGGAGCGCGCGGCGGCGCTGACGACAAAGCTGTCGCTGCGGCGCGGCACCAGCAGGCGCACGTCAACGCCGCGCAGCGCGGCGCTGGTCAGAGCCATCAGCGCGGGCTCGCCGGGCACGAAGTACGGCGTGGTCAGCCAGGCGCGCTTGCAGGAGGCATTGATGGCCGCGACATGCATTCGGTGTATGGGCTCGAGCGAAGTGTCGGGCCCGCTGGTGATGATTTGCACCGGGATGTCGCCGGCCTCTTCGTCGGGCGGCAGTTGCGGCAAAAGATGCGGCAGGCCGGGTCGGGCGTCGTTCAGGTGCTCGCCGGTTGTGTAGGCCCAGTCTTCCAGGAAGGTGGTCTGCAGCCAGCGCACGGCGCTGCCCTCAATGCGCAGGTGCACGTCGTGGTAGGCGTCGCGCCGGGTGCGCCTGTCTTCTTCATCGGTGATGTTGACGCCGCCGGTAAAGCCGATGCTGCCGTCGCAGACCACGATCTTGCGGTGGGTGCGGTAGTTGGTGACCGGCCGCAGCCGCCGGCCTATGCGGGTGTCGTGGAAAAACGCGACGTGGCCGCCGGCATCCTGCAGCGGCGCCAGGAACTTTCGGCCCAGGCGCTGGGAGCCAAGCGCATCGACCAACAGGCGCACGGTGACGCCCTGCCCGGCTTTTTCCACCAGCAGGTCGCGCAGCAGGGTGCCGATCTGGTCGGGCTCGAAGATGTAGTACTCAAGGTGGATGTGGTGGCGCGCCCCGCGCACCGCCTCGAAGATGCTGTCGAAGGTGCGCGCGCCGCCCGAAAGCAGCTCGACCGAGGTCGCGCTGGACACCGGCAGGCCGCAGGCGGCCGTGCCCAGGGCGGCCATCTGCCGCAAGGCTTCGGGCGCCCTGGCGGCCGCCTCGCGCAGCAGCGCCAGGTCGGCGTCGCCGCGTTCGTGAGCGCGGCTGCGCAGTCGCTTGAGCCGCTGCTTCTTCAGGCGCTGAGGCCCGAGGAAGTAGTAGATGACGAAGCCCGCGAAGGGCAACAAGGCCAGCGAGAGTATCCAGCTCATGGTGGACACCGGGGCGCGCTTTTGCATCACGATCCAGATGGAGAGCACCGCGATGTAGGCACTCCAGGCCAGGGAGAGGCCGGTTTTCCATTCGGAGCTGAGTTCGGGAAGCGTCAAGGCAGGATCTGGTGGGGTTGGCGGCGCTGGCGGGCATGAAAAAAGGCCGATAGCGTGATGCTACCGGCCTTTTGGGGCTTGCTTTGGGGCGACTGAAAAATCAGCGCCCTGGCTCGCTGCCTCAGTTGGTCTCAGCCGCCTCGGCTTCGGGCTTGGCCTTGCCCTCTTTCTTGGGCAGCGGCTGGATGTCGAGCTCGACCTCGCCGGTCTCCACGCCTTTTTCGTCGGTCGTCACTTTCATGTCGACCGTCAGGCGCCCGCCGTCGATCAGGCGGCCGAACAGCAGTTCGTCGGCCAGCGCGCGGCGGATCGTGTCCTGGATCAGGCGCTGCATCGGGCGCGCGCCCATCAGCGGATCGAAGCCCTTCTTGCCGAGGTACTTGCGCAGCGTGTCGGTGAAGGTGACTTCCACCTTCTTCTCGGCCAGCTGGGTTTCGAGCTGCAGCAGGAACTTGTCGACCACGCGCAGGATGACGGTTTCATCGAGCGCCTTGAAGCTCACGGTCGCATCCAGGCGGTTGCGGAACTCGGGCGTGAACAGGCGCTTGATGTCGGCCATCTCGTCGCCGGACTCGCGCGGGTTGGTAAAGCCTATCGTCGCCTTGTTCATCGTCTCTGCACCGGCATTGGTGGTCATGACGATGATGACGTTGCGGAAATCGGCCTTGCGCCCGTTGTTGTCCGTCAGCGTGCCGTGGTCCATGACCTGCAGCAGCACGTTGAAGATGTCCGGGTGCGCCTTTTCGATCTCGTCGAGTAGCAGCACGGCATGCGGTTTCTTGGTGATGGCCTCGGTCAGCAGGCCGCCCTGGTCGAAACCGACGTAGCCCGGGGGCGCGCCAATCAGGCGGCTCACGGCATGGCGCTCCATGTACTCGGACATGTCGAAGCGGATCAGCTCGATGCCCATGATGTAGGCCAGCTGCTTGGCAGCTTCCGTCTTGCCGACGCCCGTGGGGCCGGAGAACAGGAACGAGCCGATCGGCTTGTCGTCCTTGCCCAGGCCCGAGCGCGCCATCTTGACGGCGGACGAGAGCACGTCAAGCGCCTTGTCCTGGCCGAAAACCACGCTTTTCAGGTCGCGTTCCAGCGTCTTGAGCTTGCCGCGGTCGTCGTTGGACACGTTGGCGGGCGGGATGCGGGCGATCTTGGCCACGATCTCTTCGACCTCGGCCTTGCTGATGATCTTCTTGCGTTTGGACGCGGGCAGGATGCGCTGTGCGGCGCCGGCTTCATCGATGACGTCAATTGCCTTGTCGGGCAGGTGGCGGTCGTTGATGTACTTGGCGCTGAGCTCGGCAGCTGCCTGCAGGGCGGCCATGGCGTACTTGACGCTGTGGTGCTCTTCAAAGCGCGACTTCAGGCCCTTGAGGATGTCGACGGTTTCCTGCACGGTCGGCTCGACCACGTCGACCTTCTGGAAGCGGCGCGACAGGGCCGCGTCTTTTTCGAAGATACCGCGGTATTCGGTGAAGGTGGTCGCGCCTATGCACTTGAGCTGGCCCGAGCTGAGCGCGGGTTTGAGCAGGTTGGACGCGTCCAGGGTGCCGCCCGAGGCCGCACCGGCACCGATCAGCGTGTGGATTTCGTCGATGAAAAGGATGCCGTTGGGCTTGTCCTTGAGTGCCTTGAGCACGCCCTTCAGGCGCTGCTCGAAGTCGCCGCGGTATTTGGTGCCCGCGAGCAAAGCGCCCATGTCGAGCGAATACACATTGGCTTCGGCCAGGATTTCGGGTACGTCTTTTTGCGTGATGCGCCAGGCCAGGCCCTCGGCGATGGCGGTCTTGCCCACGCCGGCCTCGCCGACCAGCAGCGGGTTGTTCTTGCGGCGGCGGCAGAGGATCTGGATGACGCGCTCGACCTCGTACTGGCGGCCGATCAGCGGATCGATCTTGCCTTCCTTGGCGAGCTGGTTCAGGTTGACGGTGAATTGCTCGAGCGGAGAGGCTTTTTCGTTCTTCTCGCCGCCTTCTTCGTTCTCGGCCGCGCTCTCGCCGGCCTTGGCGGGCTCGGGCGGGTCGCTCTTCTTGATGCCGTGGGCGATGAAGTTCACCACGTCCAGGCGGGTGACGCCTTGCTGGTGGAGGTAATACACGGCGTGCGAGTCTTTTTCGCCGAAGATGGCGACCAGCACGTTGGCGCCGGTGACTTCCTTCTTGCCGTTGCCGGTGGACTGCACGTGCATGATGGCGCGCTGGATCACGCGCTGGAAGCCCAGCGTGGGTTGCGTGTCGACGTCGTCGGTGCCCGCCACCTGCGGGGTGTTGTCCTTGATGAAGTTGGCAAGGGACTTGCGCAAGTCATCCACGTTGGCGGAGCAGGCGCGCAGCACTTCGGCGGCACTGGGGTTGTCCAGCAAGGCAAGCAGGAGGTGCTCAACGGTGATGAACTCGTGGCGCTGCTGGCGCGCCTCGACAAACGCCATGTGCAAGCTGACTTCTAATTCCTGGGCAATCATTGATCTTCCTTTCGGCTTGCTTGGGTTAACTTAACTGACTTATAGCTCGAATATTGGCGGGATTTGCGATTATTCAATGGGCTCGCTGACACACTGCAGCGGATGGCCGTTCTTGCGGGCGGCTTCGGTGACCTGGTCGACCTTGGTGGCTGCCACGTCTTTGGAGAAAACCCCGCAGACGCCTTTACCGTCCAGGTGGATCTTCAGCATGATCTGCGTGGCGGTTTCCCGGTCCTTGTTGAAGAACTCCTGGATCACCACCACCACGAACTCCATGGGGGTGTAATCGTCGTTGAGCAGCACCACCTGGTACATCTGCGGCGGCTTGGTCTTTTGCGGCCGGCGCTCCAGCACGACCGACTCCCCTCCGTTGCCGTTGTCCGGCCTGACGGCGGGCACTGGGGGCTGCGCCGGAGTGTTGGGGGTTTTGGGAGACTTGGTTGCCATGGATTTCATTCTAGCCACCGATGTAGTCCAGTGCGCCTGATAGGGAAATTGGTGGCGGGAACGCGACATTCAAGCGTGATTTTTTAGCTTATTTCGCGAACATGAAAAAACCGCCTCGGGATTGCTCCCGGGCGGTTCCAAAACGGAAGGCTGGGCCTGCTTTACATGTGGTCGATCATGACCTGGCCGAAACCGGAGCAGCTGACCTGCGTGGCGCCTTCCATGAGGCGCGCGAAGTCATAGGTGACCTTCTTGGAGTCGATGGATTTTTCCATAGAGCTGATGATCAGGTCGGCCGCTTCGGTCCAGCCCATGTGGCGCAGCATCATCTCGGCCGAGAGAATCTCGGAGCCGGGGTTGACGTAATCCTTGCCGGCGTACTTGGGTGCCGTGCCGTGGGTGGCTTCAAACATCGCGACGGTGTCGCTCAGGTTGGCGCCGGGGGCGATACCGATGCCGCCGACCTGGGCCGCCAGCGCGTCGGAAACATAGTCGCCGTTCAGGTTCAAGGTGGCGATCACGCTGTATTCAGCCGGGCGCAACAGGATCTGCTGCAGGAAGGCGTCGGCGATGCTGTCCTTGATGGTGATTTCCTTGCCGGTCTTCGGGTTCTTGAACTTCATCCATGGGCCGCCGTCGATTTCCACCGCGCCGAACTCCTTCTTGGCCAGGGCGTAGGCCCAGTCACGGAAGCCGCCTTCGGTGAACTTCATGATGTTGCCCTTGTGCACGATGGTCACGCTGGGCTTGTCGTTGTCGATGGCGTACTGGATGGCCTTGCGCACCAGGCGCTCGGTGCCTTCGCTGGAAACCGGCTTGATGCCGATGCCCGAGGTGTTCGGGAAGCGGATCTTCTTGACGCCCATCTCGTCCTGCAGGAACTTGATGAGTTTTTTGGCCTTGTCGCTGCCGGATTCGAACTCGATGCCGGCGTAGATGTCTTCCGAGTTTTCGCGGAAGATGACCATGTGGGTCTTTTCAGGCTCTTTCACGGGCGAAGGCACGCCCTTGAAGTACTGGATGGGACGCAGACAGACGTAGAGGTCCAGTTCCTGGCGCAGCGCGACGTTCAGGCTGCGGATGCCGCCGCCCACGGGCGTCGTCAGCGGGCCTTTGATGGACACGACGTAATCGCGCACGGCGTGCAGGGTTTCTTCAGGCAGCCACACGTCGGGGCCATAGACCTTGGTCGACTTTTCACCAGCGAACACTTCCATCCAGTGGATCTTCTTCTTGCCGCCGTAGGCTTTGGCAACAGCAGCATCAACCACCTTCAACATGACCGGCGTGATGTCGGCGCCGGTGCCGTCGCCTTCGATGAACGGAATGACGGGTTCGTCAGGCACGTTCAGGGAGTTGTCGGCGTTGACAGTGATTTTCTTGCCTTGGGAAGGCACTTTGATGTGCTGGTACATGTAGGGAAGTCTCCGGTGAGCGCTGGGGCGTCGAGAGGAACGCCGCGTAGCAGTTTAGGTAAAAACCCCTAAATTCTAGCCGTAAAACCATTGGGCAAAAGAATTTGGGGGCATCCTGTCAACGCCTTGTGAACGGCCTCCGTTACGGAAGGGCCTCCGAGAAGTTCGGGGTATTTTTTCCAATAACGTTATTCAAGGAAATTCCAAATGAACAAAATCCTCGCTGCTTTGATCGCTGGCCTCTTCGCCGTTGGTGCATACGCACAAGCTCCTGCCGCTGCCCCAGCCGCTCCCGCTGCTGCCGCTGCTCCTGCCGCCACCCCAGCTGCCAAGCCAGCCAAGATGACCAAGGAAGAAAAAGCCGCTGCCGCCACCGCCAAGAAAGAAAAAGCCGCTGCTGAAAAGAAAGCAAAAGCTGAAGCCAAGGCCGCAAAGAAGGCTGAAGCCGCTGCTGCAAAAAAAGCAAAGGCTGATGCCAAGAAAGCTGAAGCCAAGAAGTAATTCCTGGTGACTTCGGTCAGAATGCCCGCCGCGTGCGGGCATTTTTTATGCGCGTCGTTTATGCTGGCAGATCAACTTCATGCGTGGTGACTCTATGTTTTCAAAACCCGGCGCCCTGTCTTTCGGCAAGGCATTTGGCGCGCTCGCCCTGGCCGCCCTGCTCTCCCCGCTCTGTGCCTGGGCGCAGGATGCCCCGCAGATGGACCTGCAGCGCGTCAAGCTGTCGGCCGGCATGCACCTGATTGATGCACAGGTGGCCTTTACGCCCGAACAACGGCAAACCGGCCTGATGTTCCGCAAGGAAATGCCCCAGCAGGAAGGCATGATCTTTGTGTTCGAGCAAGCCACCCAGCAATGCTTCTGGATGAAAAACACCCTGCTGCCCCTGACGGCCGCCTTTGTGGCGGACGACGGCACCATCGTGAACCTGGCCGACATGAAGCCGCAGACCACGGATGCCCATTGCTCCGCCCAGCCGGTGCGTTACGTGCTGGAGATGAACAAGGGCTGGTTCGCCAAAAAAGGCATCAAGGCCGGCAGCAAGCTGGGCGGCCCGATGTTCGAGGCCAAACGCTGATATTTCTACCCGTCCGGGAACAAAAAAGCCGACTTGAAGTCGGCTTTTTTTCGGGGCGCTGAACGCGCCAGGGCCATCAATCAGGCGAAATTGGCTTCCGCGAAACTCCAGTTGACGAGGTTGGACAGGAAGGTTTCAACGAACTTGGGGCGCAGGTTGCGGTAGTCGATGTAGTAGGCGTGCTCCCAGACGTCGACCGTCAGCAGGGCTTTGTCTGCGGTGGTGAGCGGGGTGCCGGCCGGGCCGGTGTTGACGATGTCCACCGTGCCGTCGGCTTTCTTGACCAGCCAGGTCCAGCCGGAGCCGAAATTGCCCACGGCGGATTTGACGAAAGCTTCTTTGAACGCGGCGTAGGAGCCGAACTTGGCGTTGATGGCCGCGGCCAGCGCGCCGCCGGGCTCGCCGCCGCCGGCGGGCTTCATGCAGCTCCAGAAGAAAGTGTGGTTCCAGATCTGGGCCGCGTTGTTGTAGACGCCGCCGCTGGACTTCTTGACGATCTCTTCGAGCGTCATGGATTCGAACTCGGTGCCTTTTTGCAGGTTGTTGAGGTTCACCACGTAAGCGTTGTGGTGCTTGCCGTGGTGGTATTCAAAGGCTTCCTGGCTGTAATGCGGCGCCAGGGCGTCGATCGGGTAAGGGAGTGGGGGGAGCTTGTGTTCCATGATTTTTTCCTCGTGGTGATGAATAAACTTTTGTTGAACGGTGGGGTGCTGTCCGGGCCATTGTAAAAACTAAATGAGGCGGCGCGCAGAAACGGTCAAATCGACCTCGCCGTCCGCAAGGGTAGCGCGCACGGGCTGGCCTTCATGGGTCTTGTCCGGGCTGGTGATGGGCTGCCCCTGCAGGTCGGCCAGCCAGGCGTAACCGCGCTTGAGGACCAGTTTCGGGTCCAGCAATTCAAGCCGCAACTGCGCGCGCTCAATTCGCTGCCGGCCGCGCTGCAAGCTGCCCTGCACCTCGCGCGGAAAGTCGCTTGCCAAGGATTGCAGCTTGAGCTTCTCATGCCGCATGGCCGAGCGGACGGCATGGTTCAGGCTTTGCCCCAGGCCGGCCAGGCGGGCATGCTGGCGCGTCACCAGGTGGGAAGGCCGGCTGACCCGGGACGCCGCCCAGTCCAGGCGCTGGTTGTGCGACTGCATTTGCCGGTCCACGCCGTTTTGCAGGCGCGACAGGGCCAGGTCCAGCGCACTCAACCAGACGCTTTGCGGCTGCGCGCACAACTCGGCCGCGGCCGTGGGCGTGGGCGCGCGCAGGTCGGCGCAAAAATCGGCGATGGTGAAGTCGGTTTCATGGCCCACGCCGCTGACCACCGGCACCGGCGAGGCAACGATGGTGCGCGCGAGTTGTTCATCATTGAAGGCCCACAGGTCTTCCATGGCGCCGCCGCCGCGCACCAGCAGCACTACGTCGACCCGGTCCTGGTTGCGTCTTTGGTAGGCCTTGTTCAAGGCCTCACGCAACTCGCCCGCGGCCTGCCCGCCCTGCACGCTGGCCGGGTAGATCACGACGGGAATATGGGGCACGCGGCGCTGCAGTGCGGTCACGACGTCATGCAGGGCCGCTGCGCCCAGCGAGGTGACCACGCCGATCGCGCGCGGCAACAATGGCAAGGGGCGTTTTCGGCCTGGTTCGAACAGGCCCTCAGCCTCCAGTTTGGCTTTGAGCTGCAGAAACTGCTCGAACAGGTTGCCTTGCCCGGCCTGCCGCATCGATTCCACGACCAATTGCAGTTCGCCGCGCGGCTCGTAGACACCCAGACGGCCCCGCAACTCGACCAACTGACCGTCGCGCGGGGAAAAATCCAGCAGCCCGGCCGCGCGCCGGAACATGGCGCAGCGGACCTGGCCCTGCTCGTCCTTGAGGGAAAAGTAGCAGTGCCCGCTGGCGGCACGCGAAAAACCGCTGATCTCTCCCTGCACGGCCACCGGGTTGAAACGCGCCTCCAGGCTGTCCGCAATCGCGCGCAGCAAGGAGCCCACGGGCCAGATACGCACACCCACCTCGCGCCCCGCTGCCATCGGCCTCTCGGGACGCGCCGATGGCTCAAACATGGCTAAACACCTTGATTTTGCAAGGGCAGTACTCCACAGAGCGGCGTCCTGCGTGGGCGAAAGAGGCGGTTTCCTGCGGACGACGCCATAACTTCGTGTAACTCATTGATTTTGAATAACTTAATTCTGCTCAAAATTTCATCGTTTTGTCATATCGACGATTTGGCGCGGCTTGGCGGATGCATCGCCCTTACTTGCTCACAAAGTTATCCACAACTTCTGTGGGCTATGTCTGACAAAAACAGCATCTTGAAAACATTCATGCGTGATGTGCCGCAATCATGCGGCGCTGCAGTATCCGTAAGCCATAATCCACCACAAATTATCTGCTTGGAGATGTGCATTGTTTTCGATCATACAAGCCGCAGGCTGGCCTATCTGGCCCTTGGTTGCCTGTTCCGTCTTGGCTCTTGCGCTGGTTATCGAGCGCTTTACCAGCCTCAAAACCCGCAAAATCGCCCCTCCCAAGCTGCTTGACGAAGCCATCACCGTCTCCCGCGCCGCCATTCCTTCGCCCGACGTCGTGGCGCAGCTTGAACAAAACTCGGTGCTCGGCGAAGTGCTGGCCAGCGGCTTTCGCGCGCTGAACACCAACCCGCGCATCAGCGAAGACGACCTGCGTTCCATCCTGGAAGGCGCCGGCCGCAAGGCAGCACACAAGCTGGAACGCTACCTTGCCGCACTGGCGACGATTGCGTCCGCCGCGCCCCTGCTGGGCCTTTTGGGCACCGTGATCGGCATGATCGAAATCTTCGGCTCCCAAGGCGGCGGCGGCGGCATGGGCGGTGCGCCCGGTGGCGGCAACCCGGCGCAACTGGCGCAGGGCATCTCTATCGCCCTCTACAACACCGCCTTCGGCTTGATGGTGGCGATTCCCTCGCTGATCTTCTGGCGTTACTTCCGGGCCCGGGTGGACGGCTACCTGCTGAGCATGGAACTGGCGGCCGAGCGCTTTGTCCGCCACCTCAATACGCTACGCAAATGAACTTCCGCCCGCATCCCCACGACGAACCGGAGATCAACCTGATCCCCTTCATCGACGTGCTGCTCGTGGTGCTGATCTTCCTGATGCTGTCCACCACCTACAGCAAGTTCACAGAGCTCCAGGTCAAGCTGCCGGTTGCCGATGCCGAGCAGCAGCGCGACTATCCCAAGGAGGTCATCGTCGCGGTCAGCAGCGACGGCCGCTACATGGTCAACAAGACCCTGGTGGAAGGCCGGGGCATCGAGGTGCTGGGCGCGGCGCTGGCCGAGGCGGCCAAGGCCGGCAAGGAAAGCGTCATCATCATCAGCGCCGATGCCAGCGCCACGCACCAGGCGGTCATCACCGTCATGGAGGCGGCGCGCCGCCAGGGCCTCACGCAGATCACCTTTGCCACCCAGAGCGCCGCGATGGCCGGGGCAAAATAAGACCGGCGTTGCATGGCGCCCCCAGCCGCCCTTCCCCGTCCCTCCCGAGAAATGGCCGCAAGCGCGTGAAACACCTCCTGCAGAATGCCTGGCTCACCCGTGGGGGGCTGGCATGCCTGCTCTGGCCGCTGTCGCAGCTTTACGGCCTGGTCGTGCGCCTGCGCATGGCTTTGTACCGCCGCGGGATTCTCCGGTCCGAACGCTTCCCCGTTGCCGTCGTGGTGGTCGGCAATGTGATCGCCGGCGGCGCCGGCAAAACTCCACTGGTGATCGCCCTTGCCAGGCACCTGCAGGCGCTGCACGTGGCGGTGGGCGTGGTGTCGCGCGGCTACGGACGGTCCGGCACGGGCTGCGTCGAGGTCACCACGACCTCCTCCCTTTCACAAAGCGGTGATGAACCTGCGTTGATCCACCGCATGACGGGCGCGCCCGTGTTTGTCGCCGACCGGCGCACCGATGCCCTGCGGGCTTTGCTGGCCGCACACCCCGGCATCGCCGTGGTGCTGTGCGACGACGGGCTGCAGCACTACGCCTTGCAGCGCGACATCGAAATCGCCGCGTTTGACGACCGTGGCGCGGGCAACGGCTGGCTGCTGCCGGCCGGCCCGCTGCGCGAGCCCTGGCCCGAACGCAAACAGCAGGGCCTGGACCTGGTGCTGCACACCGGCGCGCAGCCCGCTTTTGAAGGCTTCACCTCGCGCAGGCAACTGGCCGACGACGCCTGGACGCCCGACGGGAGCCGGGTCGCGCTGGCCGGCCTGCGGGGCCGGCCGGTCACGGCATTGGCGGGCATCGCCAACCCGCAGGCGTTTTTTGGCATGCTCGGGGACCTTGGCCTGACACTGGAAGCCAGCATCACCCTGCCCGACCACCACGCGTTCAGCGAAGCCGACCTGGCCGGCCTGCAAGGCCGGACCGTGCTGTGCACCGAAAAAGACGCCGTCAAGCTGTTTGCCCTGCCGGCCGCGGCCGGGCTGAATCTGCTGGCCGTGCCCCTGGTGTTTTCGCCGGAGCCGGCCTTCTTCGCCGCCTTCGACGCGCTGATGGCACCGCTGCTTTCTCCATTACCATCGACGCATGGACACCAAACTGCTTGAACTGCTGGTCTGCCCCGTGACCAAAGGCCCGCTCGACTACGACCGGGAAAAACAGGAACTCGTCTCCCGCAGCGCCCGCCTGGCGTATCCCGTGCGCGATGGCCTGCCGGTGCTGCTGGAGAGCGAAGCACGCACGCTGACGGACGAAGAGCTGGGCCTGTGAGCTTTACCGTCCTGATCCCCGCCCGGCTTGCCTCCACCCGCCTGCCGAACAAACCGCTCGCCGACATAGGCGGCGCGCCCATGGTCGTTCGCGTGGCGCAGCGTGCCATGCAAAGCGCGGCCCTGCGCACCGTCGTCGCGACCGACAGCAACGAGATCATTGAAAAATGCGCGTCCTTCGGCGTTGCGGCCGTGCTGACCCGCGCGGACCATCCCAGCGGCAGCGATAGGCTGGCCGAGGCCTGCGGCGTGCTGGGCCTGGCCGACGAGGACATCGTGGTCAACGTCCAGGGCGATGAGCCGCTGATAGACCCGGCCCTGATCAACGCCGTGGCGCGCCTGCTCAATGAGCGGCCCGACTGCGCCATGAGCACCGCCGCGCACTCCATCGACCAGTTGGCCGACCTGCAGAACCCGAACGTGGTCAAGGTGGTGCTGGACGCCCGTCACACCGCGCTTTATTTCAGCCGTTCACCGATTCCGGCGGGCCGCGACTTCGCCGGCCAGGCCTGGTGGGAGGCCGGCAGCAAGCTGCCCAAGCCGCTGCGTCACGTCGGCATCTACGGCTACCGGGTCGGCTTTCTGCGGGAATTCCCCCGGCTCCCGCAGGCGCCGCTCGAGCAACTCGAGCAGCTGGAGCAACTCCGCGCCCTGTGGCACGGCCACCGCATCGCCGTGCACATCACCGACGACGCGCCGGGGCCGGGCGTGGACACGGCCGAAGACCTGGCGCGCGCGCGCAAGCTGTTTACCTGAGGGAAAGCCCTTGCCGGGAAGCCCTTTCCTGTAAGTTGCTGTCAGGGGTGCATGCTATCCTTGGGAGAAACGCAAGTGGGAGGCCTGCAGGACGCGCTGGCAGCCCTCCACACCTGTCCCAAGCAACCCCAACAGGTCACGGCACGCCGGCCCGGGGTTGACTTCACGAATTCATAAAAATCCGAGGACATACATCCATGAGACTGATTTTGTTGGGCGCGCCTGGCGCGGGCAAAGGGACGCAAGCGACCTTCATTTGCCAGAAATACGGCATTCCCCAGATTTCCACCGGCGACATGCTGCGCGCGGCCGTCAAGGCCGGAACGCCGCTGGGCATCGAAGCCAAAAAAATCATGGATGCCGGCGCCCTAGTCAGCGACGACCTGATCATCAACCTGGTGAAAGAGCGCATCGCCCAGCCCGACTGCGCCAAGGGTTTTCTGTTTGACGGCTTTCCGCGCACCATCCCCCAGGCCGACGCGATGAAGTCGGCGGGCGTCAAGCTCGACTATGTGCTGGAAATCGACGTGCCTTTTGAAGCCATCATCGAACGCATGAGCGGACGCCGCTCGCACCCCGCTTCGGGCCGCACCTACCACGTCAAGTTCAACCCGCCCAAGGTCGAAGGCCAGGACGACGTGACCGGCGAAGCGCTGATCCAGCGCGAAGACGACAAGGAAGAAACCGTGCGCAAGCGGCTGGAGGTCTACAG
The DNA here is from genome assembly GCF_943369675.1 of Polaromonas sp. YR568. GTDB lineage: Bacteria > Pseudomonadota > Gammaproteobacteria > Burkholderiales > Burkholderiaceae_C > Polaromonas. The sequence continues at coordinate 159,862 of NZ_CALROB020000001.1, forward strand.
CGCCCAGACCCGCCCGCTGGTGGACTATTACTCGGGCTGGGCCAAAATTGCCCCCGACGCGGCGCCCAAATACCGCGCCATCAGCGGCATGGGCACGGTCGACCAGATCACGGCGCGGGCGTTCGAGGCCTTGGCCGCTTAAGCAGCCTCCGCACTCGCAAAAAAGCCGTCATTCCGACGGCTTTTTTCATGGGTGCTCGAAAATCGACAGTACCGGGTAGCGGCACCACTCCGGCTCGGCATAACGCGCGCAGTTCTCGAAGATAAAACCCAGGACCTGCTGCTGGTCCGACAGCAGATGGGGGTTGGCGGCCGTCCACGCGTCAAAGCGCGCGCGCAGTTCGGGCTCTTCCTTGAGGAGCTGCGACGCCATGTCTTCAAACACGTAGTCCGAGAAGTGCTGCTTTCTCTCCAGGATGCTGTTGAAGAATCCCCAGCGGAAAAAGCTGTCGTGCGCCTGCGGCTCCAGGGTTTCGACGGCATAACGGGCCTTGTCCTGGTCCAGCGGCACCCACCAGTCGCCGGCCTGCAGCCCGACGGCCTGCAGGCCGGTTTCCAACCTCACTTCGTCATGGAACATGTGACCTTCATAGGCACCGGGCCGGCTCTGCACGCTTTGGATGCGCCTGACCTGGGCCTGTACCGTACGGGCCGCGCCAAGGCGTTCCATCTTCACGCCGTTCCAGTCCAGGCGCTCGACCACGGCTCGCCAGGCCTGTGGGATGACGTAGGCCACGGGTGCGCGCACCACCGTTTCCTCGGCGAAGTGCGTGAAGTAATCGATCTCGCGCTCCCAGGGCTGAGACCTGTCGTAGGCCAGGCGCTGGTAATCGCCCAGCAAGCTGGCCGAGTACACCGGGGCGTAGCCCTTGAAGCGCAGCTTTGAGCACCGGGTTTCGTCGACCTTCCAGCGGACAGGCCAATGGGTCCTGCCCGCCGTCTGCCGGGCTTGCCGGCGCAGCGCCTGGATCTCCGGCGCGTTGGCCACCGTGAAAGCCAGCGTCACGTCCAGCAGCGCGCGCGTGGACTCATAGCGATCCTTGAACGGCTTGAGCATATGGGTCTCGGGCATGAAACCTATGGTGTGGCTCAGCGCCGCGTAGCCCGTGGAAAACCGCGGGACCTCCAGGAAATCGACTATGCCCTGGTCCGGGCTCACGTGGACGGGATTCACATAAGGGCAAGTCGGCCAGCCCCGCGCTTCCATGCCCTGGTAAATCACCGGCAACATGCGCTCCCGCAGGAAAGCGCCCAGGCCGCCGCCCAGCTTGTCGGCCTGGGTGTGGATCAAGGTCATCGTGTAGCTGTAATCCGCGCCGTTGGAGGTGTGGGTGTCGACCATCACGTCCGGGTCCCAGGCCGTGAAGAAGCGGTTGAACAGCTGCGCATTGAGGCTGTCGCACTTGATGAAATCGCGGTTCAGGTCCAGGTGCAGGCTGTTGCCGCGAAAGCCGAAGGCCTCCGGCCCGTCCTGGTTGACGCGGCTGGCATTGCCGCGGTTGCAACTGCCGTCGACGTTGTAGACGGGAATGAACAGGTAGACCGTGCTGCCCAGCGCGGCCAGGTGTTCGGGTTCCAGGCACAGGTCGCGCACCAGCGCCATGCAGGCGTCTATGCCTTCCGGCTCGCCAGGATGTATGCCGTTGTTGTTGAAAAAGACCGGGCGTCCCGCCTGCCGGATTTGTTCGCGGTCAAACATGCCGTCGGCGCTCACGACGCCCGCATGGATGGGCACGCCAGCGTCGGAAATGCCGATCTGCGAAAACCGCAGGATGGTGGGATAGCGCTGGGCCAGCGTCTCGTAAAACTGGATGCAGGCCTCCCAGGTGGTGGTCTGGTTCTGGTTGCCGAGTTCGTACGGGGTTTTCATGGGGTGTCCGTGAGATCAAAGAAAGGAATGGATGCCCGGAGCCGGCATATTGCGCTGCCGGGCCTGGGAAGATTCAGGCCAGCAATTGCAGGATCAGCTTGACCCTGGTCTTGACCGGGCTCAAGCCTTCTGAATCCGGGATCTTGTCAGCTGGTGTGGGCAGTACACGGCCGCTAAAACAGCGGCTGGCGCGAATCACCTTGACGCCGGCCGCTTGGGCCGTGAGCAAGGCGGCTTCCAACTCGTGGTGCAGGCTGCCGTTGCCCGTTCCCGCCACTACCAGGCCTTGCACACCCTGCGCCTGCAGGGCCTGCACGATAGCGCCGCCGGCGCCGGCATGGTTCATGATGATTTCGACGCGGGGCACGGCGCCTGGCCCTGCCAAGCTGCTGATGCTTCTGGCGGCGCCTGGGGCGCGTTCGGCATCGGCCTGCGGCCAGTTGCGCACCAGCCTCAGCTGGCCCTCCTCCACGTAGCCTATCGGGCCTGCGTCGCCCGAACTGAAAGGGTCAAGCCGGTAGGTATGCACCTTCTGGACATCCGCCGCGCCGTGGATGACACCGGCACAGACCGCCACCACGCCCTGCGCACCTGGGTGGCGTGCCGTAGCCACCGCATCGAGCAGGTTTTGCGGACCGTCGGGAGCCAGCGCCGTGGCGGGCCGCATCGCGCAGGTCAGCACCACGGGCTTGGCTGGGGCCAGCAGCGCCTGCAGGAAGAAAGCGGTCTCTTCCAGTGTGTCGGTGCCGTGGGTGATGACGATGCCCCGGACCTCGGGTTGCGCCAGGTAATGGCTGACACGCGCGGCCAACTTGGCCCACACGGCGAAACTCATGTCCTTGCTGTCGACCTGGGCCACCTGTTCCGTGAGCACCGTGCCGGCCCCGGTCAGGCCGGGAATCGCGGCCAGCAGTTCCGCGATGCCTACCTGCGCGGCTGTGTAGCCGATGTTGTCCGAAGCGCTGGCGGCCCGCCCGGCAATCGTGCCGCCGGTGCCCAGAATCACAATATTTTGAGGAGGCATGGAAAGTAATCTTGCAATCTTTAAAAAACTGGATGAAAATACAGCTACTGGTTATTAAAACAGGTCGCTCAAGCAACTGGCACGAAGCCCGCGCTTTTACGATCTGATGAACAAGGAGTCCCCGCCATGAGCATCCTCGCTGATTTTCCGCATTTTCCTTCCGAAGGACCCAAGCTCACGGCGCGCCAGCAACAAATCCTGGAACTGATTCAAAGCGCCATCGCGCGCACCGGCGCACCGCCAACCCGCGCCGAAATCGCCAACGAACTGGGTTTCAAATCCGCCAATGCCGCCGAAGAACACCTTCAGGCCCTCGCCCGCAAAGGGGTCATCGAACTCGTCAGCGGTACCTCCCGCGGCATCCGCCTGCGCGGCGACGCACTGCGCTCCATCAACGAATCTCGCACCAAACAGTTTTCCCTGCCGTTGCAAAGCCTGGCCCAACTCGCCCTACCTCTGGTGGGGCGGGTTGCTGCTGGCAGCCCGATTCTCGCGCAGGAACATATCGAGCAAACCTATTATTTCGAGAGCAGCCTGTTCCAGCGCCAGCCCGACTACCTGCTCAAGGTCCGCGGCATGAGCATGCGCGACGTCGGCATCATGGACGGCGACCTGCTGGCCGTCAAACAGGCCAAGGAAGCCAAGAACGGCCAGATCGTCGTGGCTCGCCTGGGTGATGAAGTCACCGTCAAGCGCTTTCGCCGCAACAAGAACGTCATCGAGCTGCTGCCCGAAAACCCCGACTTCAAGACCATCGTGGTCGAGCCCGGTGAGCCCTTCGAACTCGAAGGCTTGGCCGTCGGTTTGATTCGCAACACCATGCTCATGTAATTCACCTGATCCGGCCACGCACCAGGTGGCGGGCGTTTGGCTCTAGTGGCCAACACCCTGGTGCGGCGGCCCTGCCGGCCTGTTTGCCGGCCCGAAATCCTGCCTGTGTAAACCTCTCTCATCCAGGAGTTCATCATGGGAATCGTCAGTTTTTCACATTCACCCATCCTCTCGATTTTGCTGGCCCCCGTGCAAGCGCTGGCAGCCTGGTTTGTGCCCGCGCAAGACAGGTCCGGCCGGTTTTCCGCGCCCGCGCGGGCCCAGCGCGCATCGGGCCAGCTGGCCCTGCCTTTTGCCTCAGGCGCGGCTACGGTGCCCCGTGAATCCACCCCAAAAACCAAGGCGACGCCCAAAGGCAGCGCACCCAGCCGCCTGCGTATCGTGCGGGAGTTCGACGCCAATGTCAGCCCGGCTTGCGCCGGCCGCATGGTCATCTCCGGCCGCATGGCCGACGTGTGCGCCGAACTGGACCGCATGGCGCAACGCGAGGCCACCCTGCGGTAAGGAGCCGGGGCGGCCTTCCGCCGGCGGGATTGGCATTCTCGCGGCGGATGACGGTTGATGGAATCAGACTGTCCTGGCTGCATGCCACGAGACCGAAATGCCGCGAAGGGGTTTCCTTGCGATACAAAATGCGCGCATTCGGGTAGCCCTTCCCGCGAGGAATAAAAATCTTGCAGGCACAATATCGGCATGAATATTGTGATCCTCGACGACTACCAGGACGCAGTGCGAAAACTGAACTGCGCTGCCAAACTGGAGGCCTACCCTGCCAAGGTCTATACCAACACGGTCAAAGGCATAGGCCAGCTGTCCGTACGGCTCAAAGATGCCGACGTCATCGTCCTTATCCGGGAACGAACCCAGCTCAACCGGCAGGTCATCGAAAAGCTGCCCAAGCTCAAGCTGATCGTGCAGACCGGCCGTGTTGGCGGCCACATTGACGTTGCCGCCTGCACCGAACGCGGCATTGCGGTGGCTGAAGGCACCGGCTCCCCCACGGCGCCGGCCGAGCTGGCCTGGGCGCTGGTGATGGCCGCCATGCGCCGCATCCCGCACTATGTGGCCCACCTCAAGCACGGCGCCTGGCAGCAGGCCGGCCTCAAGTCAGCCTCCATGCCGCCCAATTTCGGCATAGGCTCGGTCCTGAAAGGCAAGACGCTGGGCATCTGGAGTTACGGAAAGATCGGGCAACTTGTGGCCGGCTACGGCCGTGCCTTCGGCATGCGTGTCATCGTCTGGGGCCGAGATGCTTCGCGTGAACGGGCCCAGGCCGACGGCTATGAAGTTGCCGGCAGCAAAGCCGAATTTTTTGAGCAAAGCGACGTGCTCAGCCTGCACCTGCGCCTGAACGACGAGACCCGCGGCATGGTCACGCTGGAAGACCTGTCGCGCATGAAGACCACCTCGCTGCTGGTCAACACCTCGCGCGCTGAGCTGATAGAACCCGAAGCGCTGATCGCCTCGCTCAATCGCGGGCGGCCCGGCCTGGCGGCCATCGACGTGTTTGAGTCAGAGCCCATCCTGCAGGGCCACGCGCTGCTTCGCCTCGAAAACTGCATCTGCACGCCGCACATCGGTTATGTGGAGCAGGACAGCTATGAGTTGTACTTCGGCGCGGCTTTCGACAACGTCGTCAACTTCATCAAGGGCACGCCCACCAACATCGTGAATCCCGGCGCCTTGCAAGTGCGGCGCTGAGGCGATACCGGGCGGCGACCAAAAGCCAGGCCGCCTGGCCTCTTAGGCTTTCTGCAAGGGTTCTGGAATGGGCGTGTCGAGGTCGAACTCAATCATGTTGCTCAACTCGACGTCCTCCAACGGCGCATCGGCAGCGGTGATCTGAGGCAGGGGCACAAGCAGCCCCTCCGCATTCAGGCTCAAATCAATGTCCAGGCCCAGCCTGGGTGAAACAGGGGGCCGCGTCAGATCTGGCGCCGGCACCATTTCCAGGTGAGCCGCCATGGCAGGCACGATAGGAAGCGCGGTAGGGAGCGGCGGCGGTGTTTCCTTGAGCTTGGCGGACAAGGGCTGGATGCTGGTCGGGCCAAAGCTGGTGGTACGCGGCGCAGACAACGCGTCCAGCGCGGAAGCCGTCGCCGGCTCACCGCCGCTGTCCCCTTGTCCTGCGGGCCGGGCGATGATTTTCTTGGCGATAGAGTGAAGCAGCAGCAGCTCGCGGTAGGCCGCAAGGCTGAAGACCTCGCTGCGTGAGTCGGGTTTGCGGAAGATGGATTCTTCCAGGACATCCAGCACCTTGGGGGTCGGCCACAAGGACTCGATGCGCGTCAAGGCCGCCACATAGAACTCCAGCCCGTGCGCGTCCGCCGCATAGTCGTCAAACGCCGGCACCTGGGCGTTGAACATGCGATGGAAGTCTTTGCGCAGCGCGTCGTAGTCGTCCTTGCGGCCGAGGTTGTGATAGAGGTCGAACAGGTCCAGGTAAACCAGCGCGCTGGTCTCCACGTTGTCGGTGATGTGCATGCGCAGCACCTCCACCGCCTTGTCGGTATTGCCCAGGGACAGAAAAAAATCCGCCTGCTGCTGCACGTCAAACAACTCTTCGGCATTGACGATGCGAGGCATGCCGCTGAAACCGCCGAGGCTGGGCAGGAACTCCGGACGTTCCCCCGCTTCAACCGGTTCAGCCGGCCGGTCTTGCGCAGACGGGCTTGACGCCGGCAACTTCTGCGCGCTTTCAAAATGAAGCGCATCGATATCCAGGTCGACGGCAGGCCCCGGCGAGCGGCCTGCGAGAGTCGAAGCGCCTGTAGACCGCGGACCCGTCTGCGCATCGGTCGCAAAACGGCTCTCAAAGCCGCTCAGCGGGCCTTCGTTGGCATCCTTGTCCCACCACGGGCCATGGCCGAACTGCAGTGCGTGCTGACGGTTGCGCCTCCAGAGGAAACCAGCGGCCAACAGTGCCAGCACCAGGATACCGCCCAAGACATAGACCAGCCAGTTGCTATAGCGCTCCTGGCGCGCCTGCTCCAGCTGGCCCCGCAGTTCCGTCACGGCTTGCTCGGTTTTGCGGCTTTGCGCCAGCATGCCGGCCACGTCGGATTCCAGGGACTTGAGCCGCTGGCTGTCGCGCAGCACGTCCTGCGGCTGGGCATTGAGGGCGTGCCAGAGCGCGGCGGCAACGGACCGTTGCTGAGCATCGGTGGAGGGCTGCGTCAGCAACTCCGGCGACGACTTGAGCACGGGATCACGATCGACGGTCAGGTCAACGGGATCGAGCTGCAGGCGTGGGCGGGACGGGCGCGACTGTGCGTTTGAGGATTTGCCGGCCGTGCGGGCAGGCGGCGCAGCCAGGGAAGAAGACATGGCGGCGCTGCTAAGGGGTTCAACACTCCTGTCCAACGCCCGGCCTTCCGGTTTGGTACGGGAGGCTTTCCCGGCTCGGGGTACGGCCTCCGCCTGTACTGCGCTCACCGCACCGGCTTTGCCGCGGACGTCACGGTCAATGGTGATATTCGGCACCTGTGCCGCCACGGCCTGCGGAAGGGTCGATGCAACCGCACCGGCGCCACTGCCCAGCATTTCGGCCAGCAACACGTACTTGCGCGAGTACTGCTGCGCGCACCCTTCGCGCACGTAAAGCGTCACCACCGGCTCGTCAACCACGGCGGTGGTGCGGATGCGGACCAGGACTTCAGTGGCGTTGGAACCCTGCGAGGCCAGGGCGCGGACTTTGTCGGAGGCGACCTGGCCGTCGCCGAAAAACACATCGGTGGCCACGCAGACCGAGGAAAGATTTTCAGAGCTGTCCAGTTGCACGGACAAGGTGACGTCCAGCGGGCGCCCCACGATGGCCGCGCCGCGGATGCGGCCCAAGGACGCTGCCAGGGTGCTGGCGGCAAGCCCCATCAGCAAGGCGCCGAACAGGTATTTGAGCGACTTCTCGGCAAATTTCATGGGGTGTGCAAATTTTGCCACGCACCTTCACCGAATACGCTCAGCCATAATTCGGCCATGAAAGTAAATTTTGCAAATGTGGGAATAGTTGGCACTGGCGCGATGGGACGAGGCATTGCGCAGATCGCGGCGCAGGCCGGCAGCACCGTCAAGCTGATGGACGCGCAAGCGGGCGCCGCCGAAAAGGCGCGCGAAGCCATCTGCGCGCAATGGGACAAGCTGGTGGAAAAAGGCCGCATCGATGCCGGCGTGGCCGCCGCGCACAAGGACAGGCTCCAGCTTGCCGGCACCCTCGCCGACCTGGCCGGCTGCGACCTCATCATCGAGGCCATCGTCGAGCGGCTGGACGTCAAGCGCGCCCTGTTCGCCGAACTCGAGGCGCTGGTGCCCGCAAGCACCGTGCTGGCCAGCAACACCTCTTCGCTGTCGGTCACGGCCATCGCGGCGGCGCTCAAGCACCCTGAGCGTCTGGCCGGCTACCACTTCTTCAACCCGGTTCCGCTGATGAAGGTGGTCGAAGTGATCGCGGGCCTGAAGACCAGCGCCGCGGTGTGCGAGGGCCTCAGCCAATACGCCAAACAGATGGGCCACACGCCCGTGCGGGCGCAGGACACCCCCGGCTTCATCGTCAACCACGCGGGCCGGGGCTACGGCACCGAGGCGCTGCGCATCGTCAGCGAGGGCATCGCCGACTTCGCCACCATAGACCGCATCCTGCGCGACCAAGCCGGCTTCAAGCTGGGCCCCTTCGAGTTGATGGACCTGACCGCGCTTGACGTCTCCCATCCGGTGATGGAATCGATCTACCACCAGTACTACGAAGAAGCCCGCTACCGCCCCAGCGTGATCACGGCTCAGCGCCTGGCCGGCGGCGTGCTGGGCCGCAAGACCGGTGAAGGCTTTTACCGCTACGCCGACGGCGCCATGCAGGTGCCTGCCGAGCCGGCCGTTCCCGAGGTCGCCGAATTCCCGCCCGTCTGGGTGTCACCCCGGGCTTCGCGGCGTTCGGAACTGCTGTTGCTGCTCAAGAACCTGGGCGCCAAAATCGAAACCGGCGCCTCCGCGTCGCCGCAGGCCCTGGTGCTGGTCGCGCCGCTGGGTTTTGACATCACCACGGTCGCCGTGGTGGAGCGCCTGGACCCGGCCCGCACCATCGGTATCGACATGTTGATCGACGACGCGGCCACCAAACGGCGCGTGCTGGCCACCAACCCGGCCACACGCAGCGACATGCGCGACGCCGCCCATGCCCTCTTCGCCCGCGACGGCAAGGCCGTCAGCGTGATCCGCGACAGCGGCGGCTTCGTGACGCAGCGCGTTGTGGCCGCCATCGTCAACATCGCCAGTGATATTTGCCAGCAGGGCATCTGCAGCCCGAAAGACCTGGAAACCGCCGTGACGCTCGGGCTGGGTTATCCCTTGGGGCCTCTGGCCATGGGTGACCGCTACGGCCCCACCAACGTGCTGGAAGTGCTCTTCAACATGCAGACCGTCTACGGCGACCAGCGCTACCGCCCTTCCCCCTGGCTGCGCCGCCGCGGCGCCATCGGCCTCAGCCTCCTACATCAGGAAGAGTGAATCAAGCCCAAAGGCTGTAATTTGCAGGTTCCCACCAGCGGGGGCCGCGGAACTGGCTTTGCCAGGCCGCAGGCGCCGCCCCCTAGAGGGGGAAGGTGCTACACGAAGTGAGCATCCGACGGGGGTGTCAACATTTTTGAAAGAACTAGCATGGCAGGCGCAATCAAAAGTACCAGCGAGGGCCAGACCCTTATCCTGACGATCAGCAACCCGGAGTTCAAGAACGCCCTGGGTCCCGACATCTACGCCGCCGGCGTTGAGGCGCTGAACGCGGCCGAGAACAATCCCGACGTCCGCAGCGTGGTGATCACCGGCGAAGGCGCGATTTTCTGTGCCGGCGGCAACCTGCAGCGGCTGGAGGCCAACCGCCGCGAAGCGCCGGAGGTGCAGGCCCAGAGCATCGAAGGCCTGCACAACTGGATCGACTCGATACGCACCTATCCCAAGCCGGTGATTGCCGCCGTCGAAGGCCCGGCCGCCGGCGCCGGCTTTTCGCTGGTGCTGGCCTGCGATTTTGTCGTGGCGGCGGACAACGCCGTGTTTGTGATGTCGTACAGCACCGTTGCGCTGTCGCCTGACGGCGGCGGCAGCTGGGCCCTGGCGCGCGCGCTGCCGCGCGCACTGGCCAGCGAACTGCTGATGGCCGGCGAGCGCATAGGCCCACGGCGCTTGCATGAGCTGGGACTGGTCAACCGCGTCACGGCGCCCGGCGAAGCCCTGGCACAGGCCCTGCAGCTGGCGGACAGCCTCAATGCGCGCGCGCCGAACGCACTGGCCAGCATCAAGGAGCTCATCAACGAGGCAGCCGGCAGCACGCTGAACGAGCAACTGGCCCGCGAGCAGGAGCATTTCGTGCGCAACCTGCACGATGCCAACGCCGGCGAAGGCATAGACGCCTTCCTGAACAAGCGCACGCCGCACTACCGCTAAGCCCTGCGCAGCGGGCCAGTCGCAGCCCGCCAGCCGCAATCCCCGGCTTCCGGCCAGGGGACACCCATGCGACAGCCCGCTGGCGCCCGGCGGGTCCCTCAAGCGACAATGGACGTCTTGTTAGTCACTCAAAAGACAGCCCATGGACGATCCCATTCTTACGATAGAGGAACGAGAGGCCATCAACAACGGCCGCTGGTTTTCATCCCTGTCCCCATCCCTGAGGCACGACATACTTCGATGCGCCTACGTCAAACGCTACAAAGACGGCGAACTCATCAGCGCCCGCGGCGATGTGCCGGAAGAATGGATTTCCTGCGCGCGCGGGGCCATCCGCGTCAGCTCGACCTCGATTTCGGGCAAGCAGGTCACGCTGACCTATGTGGAGCCGGGCCTGTGGGTCGGCGACGTGGCGATCTTCGACGGCGAACGGCGCACCCACGACTCCTATGCCCATGGCGAGACGACGCTGCTGTGCGTCTCGCGGGCCGACCTGCGCAAGATCCTGACCCAGCACGTCGAGCTCTACGAAGCCCTGCTGCGCCTGCACGCGCGCCGCATACGGCAGCTCTTCGGCCTGGTGGAAGACCTCAACACCCTGCCCTTGCGCGCCCGCCTCGCCAAGCAGCTGTTGCACCTGGTGCGCAGCTACGGCGTGCCCAGCCTGGCGGACGGCGGCGAGGTGCGCATAGGCCTGCAGCTGGCGCAGGAGGAACTGGCCCAGTTGCTGGGCGCCTCGCGCCAGCGCGTGAACCAGGAACTCAAGTCCATGGAACGCGAGGAAGCCATACGCATAGAGCCGGGCGGCCTGGTGGTGCGCAACCGCGAAACCCTGATGCGCATTTCTGAAGCTGAAATCGACAAGTAAACAAGCAAAAACAGACAGAGACAACACGTTTGAGCATGAGCAACTTCGATCACTTTGTAGGCACGCGGGCCGTGTCCGGCGCCCACGCGTTTGACATCGCCGCCCTAACCGCCTACCTGGACAGCCACCTGCCCGGGTTCAAAGGCCCGCTGACGGCGGAGATCTTCAAGGGCGGCCAGTCCAACCCGACCTACAAGCTGATCACGCCGAGTGCCTCTTACGTGATGCGCGCCAAGCCTGGCCCGGTGGCCAAGCTGCTGCCGTCGGCCCATGCGGTGGAGCGCGAATTCAAGGTGATGCAAGGACTGCAGGGCACCGACGTGCCGGTGCCCAAGATGTATTGCCTCTGCGAGGACGAGTCCGTGATCGGCCGCGCTTTCTACGTTATGGAGTTCGTCGAGGGCCGCGTGCTCTGGGACCAGTCCCTGCCCGGCATGAGCCAAACCCAGCGCGGCGAGATCTACGACGAGATGAACCGCGTTGTCGCCGCCCTGCACAAGGTGAAGTTCGCCGAACGAGGCCTGGCCGACTACGGCAAGCCCGGCAACTACTTTGAGCGCCAGATCGGCCGCTGGAGCAAGCAATACGCCGCGTCGATTACCCAGCCCATCGCCGAGATGGACAGCCTGATGCAATGGCTGCCGGCCAACATCCCGGCCAGCGCGCGCGATGAAAGCATGGTGTCCATCGTGCACGGCGACTTTCGCCTGGACAACCTGCTGTTCCACGCCACCGAACCGCGCGTGCTGGCCGTGCTCGACTGGGAGCTGTCCACATTAGGCCATCCGCTGGCCGATTTCAGCTACCACTGCATGGCCTGGCACATCCCGCCGGGCGCTTTCCGCGGCATAGGCGGGCTGGACGTCGAAAGCCTGGGCATTCCGACCGAATCCGACTACATACGCCGCTACTGCGAGCGCACCGGCCTCACCACGCCCGAAGCGCTCAAGGCCGACTGGAACTTCTACATGGCCTACAACCTGTTTCGCATCGCGGCCATCCTGCAGGGCATTGCCAAGCGGGTCGAAGCTGGAACCGCCTCCAGCGCCCAGGCCGTGAGCTCAGCCGCCGGCGCGCCGCTGCTGGCCAAAATGGCCTGGGGCTTTGCCCTCAAAAGCCAGGGCTGACAGCCGCCCACCCGTACAACAACATCGCCTCACCCCCTTTTCTGGAGATTTCATGGACTTCAACTACACCCCCAAAGTACAGGAACTGCGGGCCCGCCTGCTCAAGTTCATGGACGAGCATGTTTACCCCAACGAGGCCCGCTTCTTCCGCGAAATCGCGGAGAACCGCGCCAAGGGCAATGCCTGGGTCCCGACCACGCTGGTCGAGGAGCTCAAGCCCAAGGCCCGCGCCGCCGGCTTGTGGAACCTGTTCCTGCCGCACTCGCCGCGCGCTCCGGAAGGCCTGTCCAACCTCGAATACGCGCCGCTGTGCGAAATCATGGGCCGCGTGCCTTTTGCGGCCGAGGTCTTCAATTGCTCGGCGCCCGACACCGGCAACATGGAAACCATCGCCCGCTACGGTTCCGAAGCCAACAAGGACCAGTGGCTGGACCCGCTGCTCAAGGGCGAGATCCGCTCAGCCTTTTTGATGACCGAGCCCGAGGTCGCCTCGTCCGACGCCACCAACATCCAGTGCCGCATTGAACGCGACGGCGACGACTATGTGCTCAACGGCCTGAAGTGGTGGTCGTCCGGCGCGGGCGACCCGCGCTGCGCCGTCTACATCGTCATGGGCAAGACCAACCCCGACGCCGGCCGCCACGAGCAGCAATCGATGATCCTGGTGCCCGCCAACGCGCCCGGCATCGAAGTGCTGCGCCCGCTGACAGTGTTCGGCTACGACGACGCCCCGCACGGCCACATGGAAGTGCGCCTGACCAATGTGCGCGTGCCGGTTGGCAACCTGCTTCTGGGTGAAGGCCGCGGCTTTGAAATCGCCCAGGGCCGCCTTGGCCCCGGACGCATCCACCACTGCATGCGCAGCATAGGCATTGCTGAACGCGCGCTCGAGTTGATGTGCAAGCGCCTGAACACACGCGTCGCCTTCGGCAAGCCGATCGCCAGCCAGTCGGTCTGGCACGAACGCATTGCCGAGGCCCGCTGCATGATCGAGCAGGCCCGCCTGCTGACGCTCAAGGCCGCCTACATGATGGACACCGTGGGCAACAAGGTCGCCAAGGCCGAGATCGCAATGATCAAGGTGGTGGCGCCCAACATGGCCTGCCAGATCATCGACTGGGCCATCCAGGCGCACGGCGGCGGTGGCGTGTCGGACGATTTCCCGCTGGCTTACGCCTATGCCAGCCAGCGCACCCTGCGCCTGGCCGACGGCCCGGACGAGGTGCACCGCGCTTCGCTGGCCAAGCTGGAGCTGGCCAAACACCTGCTGATGCCCGGCGAGGTGGAGATGCCGGTTACACGCGGCAGTTAAAGCACGGAGCAGCCGCCTCTTACAGCGTGATGTCGTTGGAGAGGCCGGCAATCGCCGATTCGCAGGCCGTGGTGAAGATCAGCGCGGCATGCTCCAGCGTGGGCATGTCGGCCGGGGTGTACTGCATGCGCAAATAGGCTTTGCCGCGCAGAACCATCAGGATAAAAGGCACTTGTGCGTCGGGTGAAGGCTCGGGCCAGGACATCATCAACTCGACCAGGTGCGGGTCCAGCCAGGCCAGTGCGTGGGAGCGATGGTCGGCCATTACCGCGTAGCGTTGCCAGAAAGGCTTGGGCAGGCTTTCCCAGCCGACCTCGGGATACATGGCCAGCCAGCGCACTTCTTCCGGCATGTTGTGGTCGGCGGTGGTCTGCAGGGTGTCGGTGTAGGCCTGGTAGGCCTTTTTCTCCAGTGCGTCCTTCAGGGCCCGGTTCATGACAAGGACCGTGACGTCGTCATTGACCTTGATCTCGCCCCGGGCGCGCAGCTCTTCGCCGTGTATGTAGTCGCGCGAGGGACTGGACCGCTCCATCTTCCAGGGCTTGTTGCCTACGCTGCCTTTGAGCGCAAAGCCCTTGCCCTTCCCCATGCCGGTGAAGGAAAAACCACGGGTTCCCGCCCACTCGGACACCGCTTCGTCGGATGCGGCGGAATCACCGGCATCCGGCTTGTCACTACCAAAGACTTTCTTCAAGCGCTCGAACATGGTTTTTGCTTTTCTCTTAAAGTGCAGCAAACATCATAGTAATCAAGGAAGTCCCAATGATCAACGTTTACTCATGGCCCACGCCCAACGGCCACAAAGTCCACATCATGCTCGAAGAATGCGGCCTGAGCCTGGGCCGCGACTGGCAGGCCACTCCCGTCAACATCGGCACCGGCGACCAGTTCAAGCCCGAATTCCTCACCATCAGCCCGAACAACAAGATCCCGGCCCTGGTCGACCCGGTGGGCCCGGACGGCAAGCCGATCTCAGTGTTCGAGTCCGGCGCCATCCTGCTTTACCTGGCCGCGAAGACCGGCAAGTTCCTGCCGAAAACCGACCGCCTCAAGTTCCAGGTGCTGCAGTGGCTGATGTTCCAGATGGGCGGCGTCGGCCCCATGATCGGGCAGACTCACCATTTCCGCCAGTACGCGCCGGAGAAAATCGATTACGCCATCAACCGCTACACCAACGAGACAAAGCGGCTCTACGGTGTGATGAACAAGCAGCTGGCGGGCAGCAAATTCATCGCTTGCGACGAATACAGCATCGCCGACATCGCCATCTTCCCCTGGCTGCGCAACTGGCAAAACCACGGCATAGACTGGGCTGACTACCCGCATCTCAAAAAATGGTTCGACCTGATCAGCGAACGCCCCGCCGTGCAACGCGGCGTCAAGGTGCTGGCCGACCTGCGCAAACCCATCACCGACGACAAGGCACGCGAAGTGCTGTTCGGCAAGACGCAATACGAAAAGCGCTGAGCCGGCGGACTGCGAGCCGGCCGGCTGACGATTCAGAGCCCCAGGTTCACCAGGGGCGCAAAGTTGGACGTGCGCCAGTATTCGCGCACCTGCTCCAGCTTTTCCTCAAAATCCCGGTAGTGCAGCGGTTTGCGCACGTAGCTGTTGAGCCCGCCCTTGAAGGCCATCACGGCCTTTGAGCTTTCCGGCGAGGAAGTCAACATGACGACGGGAACAAAAAAGGTGCGCGGGTCGCCCCGCATGCGCTGCATGACTTCCAGCCCGCTGATGCCGGGTAGGTCCAGGTCCAGCATGACCAGCTCGGGCGGCTGGTCGTGCGGACGGCCACTGTAAGCGCCTTCGCAGAAAAGGTAATCAAGGGCTTCGGTGCCGTTCCGGGCGACGATGATTTCGTGGTCCGCGCCGTTTTCCTGCAGCGTCACCGTAGTGAGTTCCACATGATCGGGGTTGTCCTCTACCAGCAGCAGGGTGGGTCTGGGCATTTTTGTTTGCCTCCTTGGTCTTTTTGGCCTTAGACGCGTGATTGACGCGTGGCCTAAGCAACCAATATAGACCGCGGCCCCTGAGTGGCCGTGTAAGCAAAGTTCGCTGGTGTATGGGCGCGCGTGGCTCGACGCGGCTGACTTGGCCTGCCCGGAGGGGATCGAACCCCCGACCCTCAGCTTAGAAGGCTGATGCTCTATCCGACTGAGCTACGGGCAGTCTCTTGTATCTAAAAACCGGGGCGAAGCCGTGTTGGCGCCCGCCGTTTCCAGTTCGTCGCGCATCATACCTCGCCGATACAGCGTATCCATCGCCCGGCACAGCCGTACAAGGCAGACATGAAAAAGCCCACTTGCGTGGGCTTTTTGGGGGGAAATTGTGGTCGGAGTACAAGGATTCGAACCTTGGACCCCCTGGTCCCAAACCAGGTGCGCTACCAGACTGCGCCACACTCCGACTAGTCAAATATTATAGCCCGAACCTGGCGCACTTTTCAGGTGAAGCCCAACTTTCTGTACCACGGGGACGGCAATCACCCAAAGCCTGCCAAAATCACCCGCCAACAAGGAGACGGCCATGGCGATCAGGATCGTGAGACTGGGGACCGCGCGCAGTGCCAACGAAGGCTTGCGCATAGGCACGGTGCGCAGGCCGCCGCGCGGCGTGCCGAAAACCGAGTTCGCCTCGCAGGACTGGTATGACGTGTGGTATCCCAACCTCGCGCCGAGCACGGAGACCATGAAGCTGGGGCAAGCGGCGGAATCCGACAGGGACTGGGCCGCCTTCAGCAAACAGTACCGCGCCGAGATGAATGAAGCGGACGCCAGCCGCAATCTCGACGTGCTCGCGGCCCTGTCGCACAACACGAACTTCGCGATGGGCTGCTACTGCGAGAACGAAGCGCGCTGCCATCGTTCACTGCTGCGGGACCTGCTCAAAGAGCGCGGCGCGCTCCTTGAGTAGCCCGAAGCCCGTTACAGCTTGACGTACTCGTATTCGAGCGGATTGGCATTGATGCCGCGATCCGGCGGCGCGATCCACGCCGCCATCTTGCCGGGTTCAGTGACCTTATTCATCAGGCTTTTGACAAAGGCTGTGTCGGCCGGCGTGGGCAGCCACTGGTCTTTTTTCGCCTCGAAATCGGCGGCGCTGATCGGGTTGCCCAGCGGGTCGGTGAAGTTGCCGGCCCAGGCGCCGACCGCGCGGCGAAAACGGATGGACGGCAAGGTCAGCTCGAAATCCACACCGGCGCGCTTGATGCCCATGTTCCAGCGCGTCACGCCGACATTGCAATCCTTGACGTATTCGAGGCGCGTGATTTCATTCATGCCGTTGCGGGTCGAAATCGTTTCATTCTTGATGCCGCCCTGCCCGTTCGGCACCACGATGCTCATCTCGGTTTCGAGTTCCACGTGGTCGGTGAACTTGGCTTCGTCCGGCCGGCCCTTGATGCCGTTGCTGAAGTAGTTGGCCGCGTTCGACGAGGCTTCCGAGCCGAACAGGTCCAGCGAGGAAGTGAACCAGAAGTTCATGAATTTCTGGACGGTAGGCAGGTCGATCACGCCGGCCTTGCGCAAGGTGGCGACGTCGTCGGTGTCCAGCTCCTTCATCACTTCCAGCGTGCGCTTGATGACGCGGCCCACGCCGGTTTCACCCACAAACATGTGGTGGGCCTCTTCGGTCAGCATGAAACGCGTGGTGCGCGCCAGCGGATCGAAAGCGGATTCCGCGAATGACTTGAGCTGGAACTTGCCGTCCCGGTCGGTGAAATAGGTGAACATGAAGAAGCTCAGCCAGTTGTCCATGGGCTCGTTGAAGGTGCCCAGGATGCGCGGCTTGTCGGCGTCACCGCTGTGGCGCATCAAGAGCTCTTCGGCTTCCTCACGGCCGTCGCGGCCGAAATGCGCGTGCAGCAAATACACCATGGCCCACAAGTGACGGCCTTCTTCCACATTGACCTGGAACAGGTTGCGCAAGTCGTACAGCGAAGGCGCGGTGTGGCCCAGCAGGCGCTGCTGCTCGACGGAAGCCGGCTCGGTGTCGCCCTGCGTGACGATCAGGCGGCGAAAGGTGGAGCGGTATTCCCCAGGCACTTCCTGCCAGACTTCTTCACCCATGTGGTCGCCAAAGCCGATCTTGCGGCCCTCTTCCTTGTCGGCCAGGAAGATGCCCCAGCGATAGTCCGGCATCGGCGTGTAACCGTAGCTGGCCCAACCCGAAGCGTCCACGCCCACGGCGGTGCGCAAATAGACTTCCTTGGCCTTGAAATCGCTGGGGCCCATCTCGTCCCACCAGTTCAGGAAGGCCGGCTGCCAGTGCTCCAGCGCGCGCTGGAGCTGGCGGTTTTCGCCAAGGTGGACGTTGTTGGGGATGAGGGCTTGGAGGTCTATGGTGCTCATGATCAGGTCCTTGAAAATCCAGGTAACTCGGTGTCTTGTTCCCTCTCCCCCTGGGAGAGGGTTAGGGTGAGGGCCGACGGCGCTAAAAAGCGGGCGCGGGGAGCCCTCACCCCTGCCCTCTCCCAGAGGGAGAGGGAGGAAGAAAAAATTAAATGCGTTTCCAGTCGAACTTGGCTTTTTTGCCGGTTCCGAAGAGCTTGAGCGCACCGTCCTCACCCACCGCATTCGGCCGAATGAATATCCAGTTCTGCCAGGCCGAGAGGCGGCCGAACACACGCGTCTCCATGGTCTCCTTGCCCGGGAAGCGCAGCGAGGCCTCCATGCCGGTCATGGCGTCGGGCGATAGCGAAGCGCGCTCTTCAAGCATGATGCGGATCTCATCTTCCCAGTCGATGTCGTCGGGCGTCAAAGTGACCAGGCCCAGCGCCAGCGCCTGGTCGGCGCGCAGCGGGCTGTCGCCGAGTTTTTGCAACTGGGAAATCGTGGTTTCGTCTTCGCAAAAACGCGTCTGCAGGCGCGTGAGGCCGTTGACGGCCGGGAACCAGCCGAAGTTGGCCGGGCTCAGTTGCAGCGCCGGCGCGCTGTCGGGGGCATCGGGCAAATCGAGCATGTAGATGCGGTCGCAGGCCAGGGCCAGTTCGTAGAAGGTGCCGGCAAAGCAGGAGCCCGCATCGACCAGCGCGATCAGCGAGCGGCTGGTGACGTCCAGCCGTGCCAGCGTGCGGCGCAGCGCGCCCGTGGTTTCTTTCACCAGCCAGTGGTCCTTCAGTTTGGCCAGCGTTTCGTCCATCCGGATCACCTGGCCGGCATCGCCGGTGGTCTTGATGACCCAGGTGCCGGTTTCCAGCTCGTTGGTGCGCAGGTTCAGGATGGCGTCATCGAGTTCACGCTGCAGCTTGAGCGGGTACCAGTTGGCGCCGGCCGCTTCAATCGCTTCGGGTGTGGCTTCAATGGCTGCCACCGGAGCCTTGATGGTGATCGTGGCGATGCGCTTTTCGCGGTCCACCTGCGCGTCGACCACGCTGTAGTGGTAGCCGGCGTCGTCGATCAGCGCCTTGAGCGGCGTCAGTTCAATCCCTTTGCTGCCCGCGGCCCGTGTGGACTTGGCGCGCAGCGCGTCAATTTCTCCGGCCAGCAAGTCACCGAACTGCTGCGGTTTGGCATGGGCGTCGATCAGTTTCCAGTCCTTGGCGCGGTCGGCGCGCACGCCTTCGGAGGTCGTGCAGAAAATGTCGGCCAGGTCGCGGCGCACCTTGCGCTTGTCGGTCACGCGGGTCAGGCCGCCTGTGCCGGGCAGCACGCCCAGCAAGGGCACTTCGGGCAGGCTGACGGTGGAAGAACGGTCGTCCACCATGATGATGCGGTCGCAGGCCAGGGCCAGCTCGTAGCCGCCGCCGGCGCAGGCGCCCGTCACCGAGGCAATCGCCTTCAGGCCGTCATGGCGCGAAGAATCTTCCAGGCCGTTGCGGGTTTCATTCGTGAACTTGCAGAAGTTGACCTTCCAGCCGTGGGTGGACAGGCCGAGCATGTAGATGTTGGCGCCCGAGCACCAGATCTTTTCCTTGCCCGACTCGAACACCACCACCTTGACGGCCGGGTGCTCGAAGCGCACGCGGTTGATGGCGTCGTGCAGTTCGATGTCCACGCCCAGGTCGTAGCTGTTGAGCTTGAGCTTGTAGCCGGGCTTGATGCCGCCGTCTTCGTTGATGTCGAGCTTCAGGCGTGCAACGTCGCCCTCCACACTCAGCGTCCAGTGCTGGTATTTGCTGGGGTGGGTGGAGAAACTCACGAGCTCGCGCTCCTGGCCCTCGATGACCTGTTTGAATAAAAGCGGTTCTGTCATGGCGTTCATGGGGTGTCTCCGGTTAGGTCCGTTCGGCTTGTTCGCGGACGGTTGTTTTGGGAACGGCGCGTTCCAGGTCTTTCAGGCTTTGTTTCAGTGTGCGCGCGGCGGTATCCACCACGGCGTCGGCGCGGGCATACAGCGCCTCGCGACTGGAAAGGATGCGGCGCAGGTCGTCCATGGCCTCGCTGGTCGCGCCGCGCGTCGCGTCAAAAGGCCGCATGTCGCCCTGCGCCACCACGCGGGCCATGTGCTCTTCCGGGCTGGCCTTGAGCCACACGCAGTAAAAGCGGCTCTGCAGCAGGTCGAAAGTCTCGCGCTCGCTCACGATGCTGCCGCCCGTGGTCATGACCACGCCGGCCGGGTGGTCCTCGGCAATGCGGAACAGCGCACGCCGCTCGTAGCGCCGGTAACCGGCCTGCCCGTGCAGCAGCAAAATTTCGTTCATGCTGGTGCCGGCCTCGCGTTCAATCTCGCGGTCCAGCTCGATAAAAGGCACGCCGCGCTCGGCCGCCAGCTGGCTGCCCAAGGTGGACTTGCCGGCGCCGCGCAGGCCTATCAGCGCAATGCGCCGCTCACGGCCCTGGGAGTCGTTGAGGCCGAAGCTGCTGCCCAGCATGCCGTAGGCCTGGTCCAGCTGGGTGTCGTCCAGCCGCGCCAGCAAACCCTGCACGCGCGCCAGTGCCGGGCGCGGGGCGTCCTGCAACAGTTCAAGAATGGAGATGTTGAGCGCGCGGGCCGCGGCTTCCAGGGAGTTGATGGAGACGTTGCCCTTGCCGCTTTCCACGTCGGCCAGGAAGCGTTCGCTCAGGCCCGAATCGGAAGCCAGCTGCTTGCGCGTCATGCCGCGGCGGGCACGCCAGGCGCGAACACGTGCGCCCAGTTCACTGAGCGTGGCTTTCGATTCCTGTTCAGACATGATTTCCAAGAAGCACCTGTGTCAAAAAAGTCCGGTGAAGCGGGGTTTGGCGGTTGCGTTTTCGATAAATTGCAGTATACTTCAGGTTAAATCGATGTCAAGCAGTTTATTGCATCTTTATCCGCCCTTCGACACGTTCAGGATGATCGGAACACATATGAAACTCAGAATCCTTGTAGGCACCATGACCAGCACCGCCGACTATGTGGCGCAGGCAATCCAGATGGACTGCGCCGACCTGGTGAGCGACATTGAGATCGAACTGATGGACAAGCTGGACATCAGCGTTTTCGACGCCGCCAAGGCGGAAGATGCACTTTATCTCATCTGCAGCTCCACCTACGGCTCGGGCGACGTGCCCGACAATGCCCGCGCCCTGTATGAGTCGCTGGGCGCCAACCCCCAATTCCTCGGCCATGTGCGCTACGGCGTCATCGCGCTGGGCGACCGCACTTATATGCAGACCTTCTGCTTCGGCGGCAAAAAATTCGACGAGCGCCTGCAGGACCTGGGCGCACAGCGCATCGGCGAAGTCTGGTGCCACGACGCGAGCAGCGGCACCATGCCGGAAACGGAAGGCACCGAGTGGTGCCGCCAGTGGCTCACCCATGCCTTGCAGACACTGGGAGCGAACTCCGCCACCGCCTGAGGCGTTAGAAGTTAGAAGACCCCGACCCCCGTAGCGCTTGATGAGCGTGCGCAAGCAGCTACCAAAAACAATAGCAATCTGGAGACAAGCATGCAAGCAAGCAGCGCAGACCACTCGGCAAGCCCGCCCCTGGTGACCATCCCGCGCGACTACAACGCCGCGCACGACCTGCTGCAGCGCAACGCATCGCGCGCCGGCAAGGTCGCGTTCATGGATGCGCTGAGCGGTGAGCAGCTGACTTACGGCGAACTCGCCGAACAATCCCACCGCTTTGCCAACGCCCTGCGCGCCCAGGGCTTCGCGCCCGAAAGCCGCGTGCTGCTGGCCGTGCTGGACACGCCGCAGTGGCCTGTCGCCTTCCTGGGCTGCATCCTGGCGGGTGTGGTGCCCGTGGCGGCCAACACCCTGCTGACCACGCAGGACTTCGAATTCATGCTGCGCGATTCGCGCGCCCAGGGCCTGGTCGTTTCAAGCGCCCTGCTGCCGACCTTTGAGCCGCTGCTGGGCAAGATAGACACGCTCAAATCGCTCATCGTCGCGGGTGTTGAAGAGTCCGCGGGGCACACCACCCTCGCCGCCCTGCTGCGTGCATCGCCGACCACCCCAAACGTCGCGGCCACCTGCGCCGACGACGCCTGCTTCTGGCTGTATTCCAGCGGCTCCACCGGCGCGCCCAAAGGCACGGTGCACCTGCACAGCCACCTCATCCAGACGGCCGAACTCTATGGCCGCGGCGTGCTGGGCATACGCGAGTCCGACGTGGTGTATTCAGCCGCCAAGCTGTTTTTTGCCTACGGCTTGGGCAACGCGCTGACTTTCCCGATGAGCGTGGGCGCCACCACGGTGCTGCTGCCCGCGCGCCCGGCGCCGGCCGAGGTCTTCGCCCTGCTCAGGAAATACCAGCCGACGATTTTTTACGGCGTGCCCACGCTGTACGCCGCCCTGCTGGCCGACCCGGCCAGGCCGGCGAAGTCCGAACTGCGCCTGCGCGTCTGCACCAGCGCCGGTGAAGCCCTTCCCGCCGAAATCGGCAAGAAGTGGACGGCGCACTACGGCTGCGAAATCCTCGACGGCATAGGCTCCACCGAGATGCTGCACATCTTTTTGTCCAACCGGCCCGGCCAGGTGCGCTACGGCACCACCGGCCAGGCGGTGCCGGGTTATGCGCTGCGCATCATCGGCGACGACGGCCGCGAATGCGCCGACGGCGAGATCGGCGAGCTGCAGATCAGCGGCCCCAGCGCCGCCATCATGTACTGGAACAACCGCGCCAAAACCAAGGCCACCTTCGCCGGCGAATGGACCAAGAGCGGCGACAAGTACACCCGCGACGCCGACGGTTTTTACACCTACGGCGGGCGCAGCGACGACATGCTCAAGGTCGGCGGCATCTACGTCTCGCCCTTTGAGGTCGAAGCCTGCCTGATGACGCATGCCACGGTGCTCGAAGTGGCGGTGATCGGCCTGGCCGATGCCGACGAGCTCATCAAGCCCAAAGCCTATGTGGTGTTCAAGGCCGGCCAGAGCGCCACCATGGACGAACTCAAGGCCCATGTGAAGCAGCAGCTTGCGCCTTACAAATACCCACGCTGGATAGAGTTCGTCACTGAGCTGCCCAAAACGGCCACCGGCAAGATCCAGCGCTTCAAGCTGCGGCAGCCGCGTTGAACCCGGACACGAAAACGGAACGCCACCGACACGCCCATGCGCGCCGCGCGGCAGGAATTCAGCGCCAAAAAACCTGCCGGCAGGCCCAAACCGGGCACAGCTATTGCTTTAGATGTAAACAATTTAATCCTCAATCTCGGGTTTTACACTAGGCTCGCCCACACAACGCACGCTTACTATTCGTCTAACTGTCTTCAGTCTCAACCAGGAGCTATTCCATGACTTCACGCCGACTTGTATTGACCCGTAGCGCCGCCGTGATCGGCGCCGCATCCACCGGCCTTTTGCTGCCCGAAATCGTGCGTGCGCAGTCCGCCAAGGTGCGTGTGGGCTTCATGCTGCCCTATACCGGCACATTCGCGCAGCTCGGCGTGGCCATCGAAAACGGCTTCCGCATGGCAATCAACGAACAGGGTGGCAAGCTGGGCGGCCGCGAAATCGAATACTTCAAGGTGGACGACGAGTCCGAACCGTCCAAGGGCATTGAAAACGCCAACAAGCTGGTGCAGCGCGACAAGGTCGACGTGCTGATCGGCACGGTGCACTCGGGCGTGCAGATGGGCATCCAGAAAGTCGCGCGCGACACCGGCGTGCTGAGCCTGATCCCCAACGCCGGCGTGCATGCCGCCACGCGCAGCCTGTGCGCACCCAACGTGTTCCGCACCTCCTTCAGCAATTCGCAGCCGACCCGGGCCTTGGGCAAGGCCATGGTGGACCGCGGCCACAAGAAAGCCGTCTGGATCACCTGGAAATACGCCGCAGGCGACGAGGCCTTTGAAGGCTTCAAGGAAAGCTACACCGCAGCCGGCGGCACCATCGTCAAGGAACTGGGCCTGCCTTTCCCGCAGGTCGAGTTCCAGGCCCTGCTGACCGAAATCGCCGCGCTCAAGCCTGACGCCGTGGCCTGCTTCTTCGCCGGCGGCGGCGCCGCCAAGTTCATCAAGGACTACGCGGCCGCGGGCCTGAAGGACAAGATCCCGCTGTACGGCTCCGGCTTCCTGACCGAAGGCGTGCTCGACGCGGCCGGCCCCGCCGCCAACGGCATCATCACCACCATGCACTACAGCGACTCGCTGCCGACGCAGCGCAACGGCCAGTTCCGCCTGAGCTACGCCAAGACCTTCAGGCTGCAGCCCGACGTCTACGCGGTGCAGGGCTACGACACCGGCCTGCTGCTGATCCAGGGCGCCAACGCCGTCAAGGGCGACCTGAGCAGCAAACCGGCCCTGTACAAAGCCATGGAAAGCGCCGTCATCGACAGTCCGCGCGGCAAGTGGACCATGAGCCCGTCGCACAACCCGGTGCAGGACATGTACCTGCGCGTGGTCGAGAACAAGGAAAACAAGGTGATCGGCGTTGCCGCCAAGGCCCTGGCAGACTCCGGCGCCGGCTGCAAGATGGCCTGATCATTTCAGACCGGCGCAATGGGAGGTCTTCAGGCCTCCCATTTTTTTGAATAGCTGGCACGGACCATGCTGACCGGCCTCTGGCAAATGCTATCTTCACGTCCATGACGCTCACTACCTATCTTCTCTACGTCGCCGCGGTCGCCTTGCTGATCCTCACGCCGGGCCCCACCATGTTGATGTGCATGACGAATGCGCTCAACCACGGCCCGCGCAAGGCCATGACCTCGGTGGCCGGAAGCGTGGCTGCGGTTTTGTGCGTGATGCTGCTGTCGGCCATGGGCCTGGGTGCGCTGCTGGCGGCGTCCGAGACTGCGTTCACGGTGGCCAAGGTCATTGGCGCGGCGTATTTGATCTGGCTGGGCATCAAGACCTTTCGCAGCGAAGCGGCCGTCTTTGATCCTGCGGCCGGTGAAGCGCCGGCCCAACGCCGCTCCTTCTTCCTGCGCGGTTTCCTCGTCGGCGCCAGCAACCCCAAGGCCGTGCTGTTTTTCGCGGCCTTCTTCCCGCAGTTCCTGAACCCGGCCGCGCCCTTTGTGCCGCAGTTCGCCATCCTCGCCCTGACCTTCATGGCCTTTGAGTTCACGGTGCTCACATGCTGCGCGCTCGGTGTCTCGCGCATCGCGCCGCTGCTGCGCTCCAGCCGCGCCGTGCGCTGGTTCAACCGGGTCTCCGGTGGACTCTTCACTTTGATGGGCAGCCTTCTTTTGTTCACCCGCCGCCACACCTGAACCTGATTTATGGATTTAGCCAACGTTCTCATCCAGCTGCTCAACAGCGTCCAGTACGGCCTGTTGCTGTTCATGCTGGCCGCCGGCCTCACGCTGATCTTCGGCATCATGGGCGTGGTCAACCTGGCCCACGGCAGTTTCTACATGCTGGGCGCCTACCTGGCCTGGTCGCTCAGCACGCTGACGGGCAGCCTCACGCTGGCCATCCTGCTGGGCGCGGTGCTGTCCATCATCTTCGGCCTGGCGCTGGAGTGGCTGCTGTTTCGCCACTTCTACAAACGCGACCACCTGGACCAGGTGCTGCTGACCTTCGGCCTGATCTACATCTTTGAAGAGCTGCGCTCCATCCTCTGGGGTGACGACGTGCACGGCGTCACGATTCCTGACCTGCTGAGCGCCTCGATCCCGTTGACCGACAACCTCTCCTACCCCGTCTACCGCCTCTTCATGTCCGGCGTCTGCATCGCGCTGGCGCTGGGCCTGTACTGGATGATCTCGCGCACCCGCCTGGGCATGAAGATACGCGCCGGCGCCTTCAACCGCGACATGGCCGAATCACTGGGCATCAACATCAAGCTGATCCACGCCGTGGTCTTCGCACTCGGCGTGGGCCTGGCCGCCGTGGCGGGCATGATCGCCGCGCCTGTCGCCAGCGTCTACCCCAACATGGGCTCGCAGGTGCTCATCATGTGTTTTGTGGTGGTGGTGATTGGCGGCATAGGCTCGGTGCGCGGCGCGCTGATTTCCGCGCTGCTGGTCGGCCTGGTCGATACCTTCGGCAAGGTGCTGTTGCCTTCCATGGCGGGCATGCTGGTGTATATGTTGATGGCGGCCGTGCTGCTCTGGAAACCAGAAGGTTTGTTTAAACAATGAGCTCGGCAAAAGCAAATCTTGAAATCCTGCCGCGCGGCGTGCAGGTGGCCTTGGGCCTGGGCTTGGTCGCGCTCGTCGCCTTCCCTTTTGTCGGCGCCGACTTCTACACCCAGATGGTCACGCGCATGATGATCATGGCGATCTTTGCCATGAGCCTGGACTTGCTGCTGGGCGTGACCGGCCTGGTGTCGCTGGGCCACGCGGCCTACTTCGGCCTGGCCGGTTATGCGCTGGCCTTCCTGACACCCGCAGGCGCGCCCGTGAGCCTGTGGTGGACGCTGCCGGTGGCGGTACTGGCCTCGGGCTTGGCCGCGCTCATCATCGGATTTTTTGTGGTGCGCACGCACGGCATCTACTTCATCATGGTCACCATGGCGTTTGCGCAGATGGTGTTCTATCTCTTCTTCGACAACAAAGTCCTGGGCGGCTCCGACGGCCTCTACGTCAACTTCAAGCCCAGCGCGGCCATCTTCGGCTGGGTGCCCTTCGACCTGGACAACAAGGTCACGCTGTATTACTTCACGCTGGGCGCGATGCTGCTGGTCTACGCCTTTTTGCGCCGCCTGCTCTGGAGCCCCTTCGGACGCACCCTTGCCGGCATCCGCGTCAACGAGCACCGCATGCGCGCCATGGGCTTCGGCAGCTTCGGCTACAAGCTGTCGGCCTTCACGCTGGCCGGCGCGCTCGCGGGCCTGGCCGGCTACCTGTGGGGCACGCAGACCGGCTACATCAACCCCGAACTCATGGGCTTTCACATGAGCGCGCACGCCATCATGATGGTGATCCTGGGCGGCATGGGCAACTTTGCCGGCGCCATCGTCGGCGCCTTCGCGTTTGAATACCTGCTGCATATCTTCAAGGACCTGCCGCAGGTCGGCAGCGTCAACCTGGGCAAACACTGGCAGCTCTGGATGGGCCTGTTCATCGTGCTGCTCGTCACCTTCGCGCCGCGCGGCATCCTGGGCCTGGTCGAAAAATTCACCCAGCGCAAAAACAAGACGGAGGCCGGCCATGAGTGAAGTGCTGCTCTCCGCAAAAAACCTGACCAAACGATTTGGTGGCCTGGCTGCCGTCAACGACGTCTCGGTCGACCTCTGGCGCAACCACATCCACGCGGTGATCGGCCCCAACGGCGCCGGCAAGTCCACCTTGACGAATCTGCTGTCGGGCGACCTGCTGCCCACTTCAGGCACCGTGACATTGGGCAGCCACGACGTGACCGGCTGGACGCCCGAAAAGATCTCGGGCAAGGGCCTGGGCCGCAGCTACCAGAAGACCAATATCTTTTTGCCTTTCAGCGTCTGGGAGAACGTGCGGCTGGCCTCGCAGTCGCGCGCGCCGCATGCCGCGCACTGGCTCAAGCGAGCGACAAGCTTCGCGGCCGTCAACGCCCGCGCGGAACAGGCGCTGGAACTGGCCGGCCTGCAAAACCGCAAGCACAGCATCGCGGGCACCATCAGCCACGGCGAGCAGCGCCAGCTTGAAATCGCGATGACGCTGGCCACCGAGCCGCAGGTGCTGCTGCTCGACGAGCCGCTGGCCGGCATGGGCGTGGCCGAGGCCGAGCGCATGGTCGCGTTGCTGCTGGCCATCAAGAAAAACCACGGCATCCTGCTGGTCGAACACGACATGGACGCGGTGTTCACACTGGCCGACAAGCTCACCGTGATGGTCAACGGCCAGGTGATCGCCAGCGGAACGCCCGCGCAGATACGCGCCGACGCGGGCGTGCAGGCCGCGTATTTAGGCGAGGAGCACTGATGAACGCCCCCGAGAAACAGATCGACATCCTGATAGGCGCGCAGGACATCAACACCTATTACGGCGCCAGCCACGTGCTGCGCGGCATCGACTTCCACGTCGCGCGCGGCGAGACGATAGGCCTCATGGGCCGCAACGGCATGGGCAAGAGCACGCTGCTCAAAAGCATCATGGGCCTGGTCAAGCCGCGCTCGGGCTCGGTTGCGATCAACGGCAGGCCCATGACGGGCGCTGCGCCCTACGAGATCGCCCGCCAGGGCATCGCCTACGTGCCCGAAGGCCGCGGCATTTTCGGCAACCTCAGCGTGGTGGAAAACCTCAAGATGGCGGCGCGCGCCGGCACCCGGGGCCAGCGCGACTGGACATACGACCGCGTGCTCGACACCTTTCCGCGCCTGAAGGAACGCCTGGGCCACGGCGGCCAGCAGCTCTCGGGCGGCGAGCAGCAGATGCTGACCATAGGCCGGGCGCTGATGACCAACCCGGACGTGCTGATCCTCGACGAGGCCACCGAAGGCCTGGCGCCGCTGATCGCGCGCGACATCTGGCGCATCTGCGGCCTGATCCGCGAGACCGGCATCAGCAGCGTGATCGTCGACAAGAACTGGAAGCACGTCACCCAGATCACCGACCGCAACGTGATCCTGGTCAAGGGCCAGGTCGTGTTCGAGGGCAGCTCGGCCGAGCTGCACGCCAAGCCTGAGCTGCTGGCGCAATACCTGGGCGTTTAGTACCGTCTAGTCCCGTGGCTTGAGGAGAGGCTGGTACGCAACTTGCTGAAGTTGCGCACCCCTTCCCCTCCGAAAGCAAGCCATGCCTTCCACCCGCTCAATCCGCGCTGCCAGCCCGTTCCTCCTCGCGGCACTCTGCACCGCATCCAGCCTGTTCGCCACGCCGTCCCGGTCGCAGGACGCCTACCCCAGCCGGCCGGTCAAAGTCATCGTCGCGCTGCCGGCAGGCGGCAGCGTGGACATGGTGGCGCGGCAGATCAGCCAGCAGCTGACGGCCGACCTGGGCCAGCCCTTTGTGGTGGACAACCGGGCGGGCGGGTCCGGCCAGATCGGCGTACCGGTGGTCGCCAAGGCGCCGCCGGACGGCTACACCCTCATGGTGTCGCCGGCGTCCTTCCTGACCACCAACAAGAGCATTTTCAAGACCCTGCCCTACAACCCGGAAACCGACTTTGTACCCGTGACCAAGCTGGTCAACCAGGCCATGGTGCTGGTGGTGCGTGACAAGGCCAAGTACGCAACACCGGCCGCTGTGCTGGCGGCGGCCAAAGCCAACCCGGGCAAGCTGACCTATGCCTCCTCGGGCGACGGCAGCCCGCAGCACCTGGCCGGCCTCATGTTTGAAAGCCAGACCGGCGTCAAGCTGCTGCACATCCCCTACAAGGGCGGCGCGCCGGCGATCACCGACCTCATAGGCGGCGTGGTGGACATGGCTTTCGCGCCGCTGCCGGAGGCGCTGCCGCACATCAAGTCCGGCAAGCTGCACCCGGTGGGCGTGCTCAGCGAGAAGCGCGCCATTTCGGCGCCGGAAATCCCGACGCTGAAGGAAGGCGGCGTGAACAATGTGGTGCTGTCGGCCTGGATCGCCCTGCTGGCCCCCGCCAAAACGCCCCAGCCCATCCTGGACAGCCTCGGCAAGTCCGTGAAGGCCATGCTGCGCGGCGACGCCAAGAACCGCTTCATTGAAATCGGCATGGAGCCGGCCGTCGATGAAGCCAAACCCCTGGCACAGGTGATTTCGGAAGAAATCCGCATCCATGCCGACCTGGTGAAGGCGGCCGGGCTGGTGCCGCAGTAAGGCTGTTGCTGCAGCTGTTGCGCTACAGCAAGGAGCGCAATTCCCTCGCCGCATCCAGCAGCAAAGGCAGCAGCTCGCGCTGCATCGCCTCAGGCCGCAGCCGCTGCGGCGACGACACCACGTTCAGCGCGGCCACAGTGTGCCCCCGCATGTCGCGCAGCGGCACGGCCAGGGCATGCACCCCCAGTTCATGCTCTTCACTGGCCACGCAGTAGTCGTCCAGCCGCACCTGCTCAACCAGGGCCTTGAGCTTGCGCGCATCAGTCACCGTGTGCAAGGTCAGCCGCGCGAGGTTGCCGCTTTCGGTTTTGGCTTTCAGCCAGGCGCCGAATTCGCTTTTTGTCTTGGCGGCCAGCAGGATGCGGCCGGTGGAGGTGGCATGCGCCGGCAAACGTGCGCCCAGGTGGAGGCCGTAAGCCAGCACCCGCGCCTGCGTGGTTTTGGCATCGGCCGAAGACTTCCACTCAAAACCGCTGCGGCCGATGATGACGATCTCGTCGCCGTCCAGCACCGCGACCGAAAACGATTCCTGCGTCTGCGCGGCCAGCCGGTTCAGCGCGGGCTGGATGGCGCGCGGCAAACGCGCTGTCGCGAGATAGCTGCCTGAGAAGCGCAACACCTTGGGCGCAAGCCAGAAATAACTGCCGTCGGTTTCAAGGTAACCCAGGTGCGTGAGCGTGAGCAGGTGGCGCCGCGCCGCGGCGCGCGTGATGCCGGCGCGCTCGGCGGCCAGCGTGGCATTGAGGCGCTGGCGCTGCGTGTCAAAACTCTCCAGCACGGCCATGCCCTTGGCCATGCCTTCGATCATGTCGGCCTTGGCGATCGCAAAGGCGCCGGGTTTCACTGCGGTGCGGGAGGTGACCATTGCGCGATCATCGCACAAACATGCCAAACATCGTGCAAAGGCGTTTGGTCCCGCTGGCGTCACCGTGGCCGCCAGCCTACCCTCAAGTGAACGGATTCATCGAGGACAAGACATGCGTGTACAGGTTGCCATCGTGGGCGGCGGCCCCGCCGGGCATTTGCTCGGCCAGCTGCTCCACAAGGCCGGCATCAGCGCCATCGTGATCGAGCAGCGCAGCCAGGACTATGTGCTGGGCCGCATACGCGCGGGCGTGCTCGAGCAAGGCACCACCGACCTGCTCGACGAGGCCGGCGTCGGCAGCCGCATGCATGCCGAAGGCCTGGTGCACGGCGGCATCTCGTTGAGCTTCGGCGGCGCCCACCACCGCATCGACCTGCAGCAGCTCACAGGCGGCAAAAGCGTCATGGTCTACGGCCAGACCGAGGTGACGCGCGACCTCATGGACGCGCGCGCCGCCGCGGGCCTGGCCACCGCCTATCAGGCCGAACAGGTCAGCCTGCACGACTTCGACGGCGCAAAGCCCCGGGTGCGCTATGTGCAGCACGGCGTGGCACACGAAGTGCAATGCGACTTCATCGCCGGCTGCGACGGCTTTCACGGCGTGAGCCGCGCCAGCGTGCCGCCCGGCGCGATGAAAACCTTTGAGCGCATCTACCCCTTTGGCTGGCTGGGCGTGCTGTCGGAGACGCCGCCCGTGGCCGATGAACTGGTCTACAGCAACCACGCGCGCGGCTTTGCGCTGTGCAGCATGCGCAGCCACACGCGCAGCCGCTACTACGTGCAATGCGCGCTCGACGACAAGGCCGAGCGCTGGAGCGACGACGCCTTCTGGGACGAACTGCGCCGCCGCCTGGCGCCCGAACTCGCCGAAAGCCTGGTGACCGGCCCCTCGATTGAAAAAAGCATCGCCCCGCTGCGCAGCTTTGTGGCCGAGCCCATGCGCTTCGGCCGGCTCTTCCTGGCCGGCGATGCCGCCCACATCGTACCGCCCACGGGCGCCAAGGGCCTGAACCTGGCGGCCAGCGACGTGCGTTACCTGGCACGCGCGCTGGCCAGTTTTTATGCGGGTGACGAAACCGGCATCAACAACTATTCCAACACCTGCTTGCACCGCGTCTGGAAGGCCGTGCGCTTTTCGTGGTGGTTCACCTCGCTGATGCACCAGTTCCCGGACGGCGGCGAATTCGGCCACAAGCTGCAGGAGGCCGAACTCGACTACCTGATCCATTCGCCGGCGGCCGCGACTTCGCTGGCGGAGAACTATGTGGGGCTGCCGCTGTAGCGGCGCTTTTCAACCGGCCTTGTCACGGCGGGAAACCAGCAGGTCCCCGGGCTGGCAATCGAGAAATTCACAAATACGCATCAAGGTGTCAAAGCGCACACCCTTGACCTTGCCCTGCTTGAGCAAAGAGAGGTTGGCTTCGGTGATGCCGACGTAGGCGGCCAGGTCCTTGGACCTGGCCTTGCGTTCGGACAGCATCACATCGAGTTTGACGACGATGGGCACGCGCGGAAAAGCTAAAAAGCGGAAAATTTAAACGAACTGCGCGTTCTCTTCGGCCAGCGCCACGGCCCGCGCCATCACGGCGGCGATCTGCCACACCATGCCGGCGAACAGCAGGGTCAGCAATTCGTTGCTGCCCAGGCCCAGCGACAGCGCGCGCTGCCCGGCCGGCGCGCCGACAGTCAGCACCACGGTGATCAGCATGGAGGCCACCACGCCGGTGACCACCGACGCAAAAATGCCGGCGGCAAAACCGCGCAGGTATTTGACGGTGCGCAGGCTGAAATATTCGGCCTGCGAAAAACCCGAGAAACAGCGCATGGCGCACACCAGGCCGTAAGACGCGCAGCACACCGGCAACACACCCAGCAGCACGACCAGGCATTTTTGCCCCAGCGTGATGTCCATGGCCGCGGCCTGCGCGGCCTGCAGCGAGAGGCCCGCGCGTAGCAGCAGGCTGTCCACCGGCGTGCTCAGCAGGTGGTAGGCCACCGCCAGCGGTAACGCCACCGCGAGCAAGGCGCAAGCCCAGGCCAGCACGCTGCTGATGCCCTGCACGTCAGGCCCGGCCGGGCCCAGGGGAGTTGCTATATGTTTCAAGGGCGCACCTCTTGTCTTGTGAAGAGGATTTCAGTGTCGCAGAATAATTGCTGTAAAACAATAATTAATATCTTTCAAACAGTAATTATCTCGATGAATTTTGGCGCTTTAGCGACAACCCGCGCTAGCGCCGGCAAAGCTTTGGGGTAAATTGCCTGCACGCCCGGCCAGCCGCGCCGGCCCTCTCCTCACGCTCCCACCGCTTCATGCCCACCTCCAAATCACCCGCCGCCCGCAAAACGCCCTCCTCACCCGCCACCATCCAGCCGCTCAAAGGCGTGCGCGTGCTGAGCCTGGCGCTCAACCTGCCCGGCCCGGCGGCGCTGATGCGCTGCCGCCAAATGGGCGCGAACTGCGTGAAGCTCGAGCCGCCCCCGCCCACAGGCGCGCCGGCCGGCGCCTCGGGCGACCCGATGAAGCTCTACAACCTCACGGCCTACGCGGCCCTGCATGAAGGCGTGCGCACCGCCACAGCCGACCTCAAGACCGAACGCGGCCAGAAGCTGCTGCACCGCGAACTCGCAAAGACCGACGTGCTGCTCACTTCGTTCAGGCCTTCAGCGCTGGTGAAGCTGGGCCTGACCTGGAAGGCGCTGCACAAGCAGCACCCGCAGCTGAGCCAAGTCGCCATCGTCGGCAGCCTGGGCGAGCGCGCCGAAGAGCCCGGCCACGACCTCACCTACCTGGCTGAGAACGACCTGGTCACCGGCCTGGACCTGCCCGCCACGCTGTATGCCGACATGGGCGGCTCACTGATGGCCAGCGAAGCCGTGCTTCAGGCCGTGCTGCACCAGCGCACCAAGAGCAAAGGCGTCTATCTGGAGGTTGCACTCTCCGCCGCCGCCGGCTACCTGGCCCTGCCACGCAGCTGGGGCCTCACGCAGCCTGGCGCGGCCGTAGGCGGCGGCCATGCGGGCTACCGCCTCTATGCCTGCAAGGACGGCCGCGTCGCGATGGCGGCGCTGGAGCCGCATTTCGCGGCCAGCCTGTGTGCCGCCGCGGGTGTGCAGGCCGCCGGCATGAAGGCGATGTTCGCGCCGGCCACGCATGCGGCGATTGAGACCTGGCTTAAAGGCAAGACGCGCAAGGAGCTCGACGCGCTGGCCGCGGAAAAAGACATTCCGCTGCATACGCTGGCACGGTAATACGCGCATGAGGAAGCAGGGAACGATTGCACGCTGGGACGCAGGCCGAGGGTTTGGATTTATCCGCGGCCCGGCGGCAGGCGCCGATGTCTTTTTTCATTTGCGGGATTTGCGCGGCGGCCTGCAACCGCGCGAAGGGATGCTTGTTACCTTCGAGGAAATTCACGTAGGCGGTAAAGGGCCGCGCGCGATGGCGGTTGAAGCGATGGGCGCGACGCCGGGTCTGGCCTCCGGCCGCGCCCAGCCGCCAAGCCCTGCCCGTTCCCGTGTTGAAGACAGGCACACCCCGCGTCGCCGCCCACAAAGGCAAGCCGCCGCTCCGGCTGCCGCGCAAGGTTTCGGCGCCATGCTGATCGTCATCACGGCCTACGGCGGCTTGATGCTCTGGGCTGTGTGGCGATCGCTATTGCCCTGGTGGGTATTGCCGGCGTCGTTTGTCCTCAACCTGCTGACGTTCTGGATGTACTGGGTAGACAAGCGCGCGGCGCAAACCGGCCAGTGGCGCACACCGGAGAGCACATTGCAACTGCTCGCCCTGGCGGGCGGCTGGCCCGGCGCGTGGCTCGCGCAACAGGTCCTGCGGCACAAGTCGAGCAAGGCGGCTTTCCGGGCGGTTTACTGGCTGATGGTTTTGGCGCATGGCCTGCTTCTCGGGGCGTGGCTGTTCTGGCCGCCTCTCAGGGCGGCTCTCCTCGCCTGGCTGTAATTGCAGACAGGCAGGTCGCCCGAACCTTTCAAGCTGACGAAGCCCGCCGCGCCAGCACCACCATCGCCGCCCCCAGCAGCAAGGCGCCCACGCCCTGCTGCGCGCTAAGCGGCTCGGCAAACAGCCAGGCCGCCGCGACGGCGGCTACCAGTGGCTCCACCAGCGTGCCTATCACCGTCGCGGTCGGCGACAGGCGCCGCGCGCCCCAGGCAAACGCCAGGTAGGCAATCGAGGTGGTGAAGACGCCGGTGTAGCCCACCTGCAGCCAGGCGGTGGTGTGCTGCGGCCAGGTGATGCCTTGCGAGACAGCGATGGCCAGCATCAGCAGCGCGGCTGCGCTCATGCTCCAGGCCGAGGCCGTGACGGCCGGCACCTGCGCGGGCATACGGGCGTTGCCCAGCACCACCAGCGAATACAGCCCGGCCGACGCCAGCGACCAGGCCAGGCCTGCCGCGTAGTGGGCCGGCAGGCTCAGGCCCTCGCCGGGCATGGCGATCAGGCCCACGCCCAGCAAGGCCAGACCCAGCGCGAGAAACAGCCGGCCGCTCGCGCGCTCATAACCGCGCAGCACCGACAGGAGTGCGACGATGACAGGCGCGCAGCAGATCGAGATCACCGTGGGCAGCGCCGCGCCTATGTAGCCCATGGCGATAAACCAGCTCGTGACGTTCAGCGCCATGGCCAGGCCCGTGCCGACTACAAGCGCTTTGCCGCGGCCGGGCAGATGGCGCCAGTGCGCCGTGTGCGATGCGGCCGGCAGTTGCCGCCAATGCCACCACCACAAGAGTGGCAAGCCCAACGCGAAGCGTGCCAAAGACAGGCTGTAGGGCGCCATGCCCCCGGCCATCACGGATTGGGCGACCAGGGCGCCCACGCCCCACAAGACGCCCGCAAGCAAGACACCGCCCCAGGCCAGGGTGGCCGATGTTTGGGTTTTCATGAAAAAATTTCTCCGTCCATGCGCCGGCCGCAGGCGGGTTCGCCGCGAAAAAAGCAGACAGGCGCGTCAACTCAAGGCCGCGCGCTGTTCCACAAGAACAGGCACGGCCGAAGGGCGCAGCCCGGCATCAAGCCGGGTGCATCACAGGATGACGGAGGGAGGCGAAAGCTGGAGTTGCATGAGTCGCATCATAACGAAGGAGCTGCGCCGGCGTAAACCACGTTGCCTCGCGCAGGCCGCTCAAAGACTTGCCTCACGAAGGCATACAGGGCCCAAAGCAGCAACAAGGGAATCACCAATGTTTGCAGCACAAAGATCACGATGAGCTTGATGATGTGTTCCGTGGCCTGCTCGGCGGCGCGCTTGAGATTGTCGACATGCTTGCCCACGTCGCCGTTTTTGGCGAGCCAGTCTTTCATGCTGTCGATCAGGCCGCGGTTGTCGGGCGTGGCGACACCGGCGGGGTTGAGTTGATTCGCCTGGCCCGTGGTGCTGTCTATGAGTTGCTGGCTGGCCGCGTAATCGGCCGCCAGGAATTTTTGCCACAGCAGGTCGCTGCCCAGGGTGACCACAGGCACCGCAAAACGCAGCATCAACAAAATCACCAGCAGCCTTGAAAGCCATGGCGGCACCTGCGGCCTGCGCAACTGGCACCACCACCAGCCCAGCGCGACGGCGCTCAAGGCCAGCGACACCGGCCAGTAGCTGCCTATGCTGATCAGCGCCTTCTGGATGCCGAAGGCGACGCTGGCCGCCAGCATCAGGTGCGAGAACTGCTCGACCAGGTCGTTCACCGGGTCCAGGATCTGCCCCGGCGTGAAGGTCACGCCCACGCCGAAAGGCTGGACCGAGGCCTCGGTGCCCTGCGCCACGGAGATCACGGCATTGAGCAGGCGCGCGGTCGCGAAGCTGACCAGCGCGCGCTTGAGGCCCGCATCGACCTGCTGCATGGCCGGTGCGTCCAGCGGCGCCAGCCAGGCGCAGGCCGTGACGGCCGCCATGGTGAAAGCCACAAGGGCTTTGCGTGCGATGTGCATGGGATCTCCCCGGGATTGTGATCAGAGATGTATTCGCCGAAGCCGCGAGGCGATCACTTCGCCCGCCGCAGCCCTGGGCCATCTTGCCAGAAGAGATTACTGGCGGCGGTTCAGGGCTTAGCGACCCTTGCGGCCCGAAGGCTTGCCGCCGGCGCCCTGCGCCAGCGGGGGCAGGCCGGTGTGGCGTGTCAGCAGGCGGCCCTTGACCACTGGCGAGGCCTTGACCGTGGTGGCCGTAGCGGTGCCCGTCGAGTTCTTGCGCCGCGCGCTGGTGTAACTGCCGTCGGTCAGGGGCTGGAAGGTCGGGATCAGGTGGTGTTTGCCGTTGCCGATCAGGTCGGCGCGGCCCATGGCCTTGAGCGCCTCGCGCAGCACCGGCCAGTTGTTGGGGTCGTGGTAACGCAAGAAGGCCTTGTGCAGCCGGCGGCGGCGCTCGCCGCGCACGATGTCCACCGTCTCGCTGTCGCGCGTGACCTTGCGCAGCGGGTTCTTGTTGGTGTGGTACATGGTCGTGGCCGTGGCCATGGGGCTGGGGTAGAAGGTCTGCACCTGGTCGGCGCGAAAACCATTCTTCTTGAGCCAGATCGCCAGGTTCATCATGTCTTCGTCGCTGGTGCCCGGGTGGGCCGCGATGAAGTAGGGAATCAGGAACTGCTTCTTGCCGGCTTCGAGGCTGTACTTCTCGAACATCTGCTTGAACTTGTCATAGCTGCCGATACCGGGCTTCATCATCTTGGTGAGCGGGCCCTGCTCGGTGTGCTCGGGCGCGATCTTGAGGTAGCCGCCCACGTGGTGCGTCACCAGCTCTTTCACGTACTCGGGGCTTTGCACGGCCAGGTCGTAGCGCAGGCCGGAGCTGATGAGGATTTTCTTCACGCCCTTCAAGGCCCGCGCGCGGCGGTACATCTTGATCAGCGGGTTGTGGTCGGTATTGAGGTTGGAGCAGATGCCCGGGTACACGCACGAAGGCTTGCGGCAGGCGGCCTCGATCTCGGGCGACTTGCAGCCTATGCGGTACATGTTGGCGGTGGGCCCGCCCAGGTCGGAGATCGCGCCGGTAAAACCCTTGACGGTGTCGCGGATCGCCTCGATCTCGCGGATCACCGAGTCTTCAGAGCGGCTCTGGATGATGCGGCCTTCATGCTCGGTGATGGAGCAGAAGGTGCAGCCGCCGAAGCAGCCGCGCATGATGTTGACCGAAAAGCGGATCATCTCCCACGCGGGAATCTTGGTCGCGCCGTCGTGGCTGCCATTCTCGTCGGCATAACGCGGGTGCGGCGAGCGCGCGTAAGGCAGATCGAACACGTAGTCCATCTCGGCCGTGGTCAGCGGGATGGGCGGCGGCGTGATCCACACGTCGCGCGCCGTGGCGCCTTCGCCATGCGCCTGCACCAGCGCGCGGGCATTGCCGGGGTTGGTTTCGAGGTGCAGCACGCGGTTGGCGTGGGCGTACAGCACCGCATCGCTTTTCACCTGTTCGTAAGACGGCAGGCGAATCACCGAGCGGTCGCGCGGCGGGACTTTGATCTTGCCTTGCGCGGTCTGCACGGTTGACGGCAAGTTGGGGTTGGCGACAAAGGTCAGCGGCTTGATGGCCGGATTGGCCGCAGCCTTCGCCACGACGGGAGAGCCCACCGATTCGGCCTTGACCGCTACTTCAGTCGCCTCGTCCTCACGCGCGCAGGTCGCGCCCTGCTCGCGCGCCTGGTCGGAAATCATCAGATACGGGTTGACGTGCGCCTCGACCCGGCCCGGCGCGTCCACGCTGGTGGAGTCGATCTCGAACCAGCCCTGGGCGCTTTCGTCGCCGCTGCGGCGAATAAAAGCCGTGCCGCGCACGTCGGTGATGTTGGCCACCGGTTCCTTGGCTGCCAGGCGGTGGGCGATCTCGACGATGGCGCGCTCGGCATTGCCGTAGAGCAGCAGGTCGCATTTCGAATCGACCACCACGCTGCGGCGCACCTTGTCCGACCAGTAGTCGTAATGCGCGATGCGGCGCAGCGAGCCTTCGATGCCGCCCAGGATGATGGGCACGTCTTTATAGGCTTCGCGGCAGCGCTGCGAATACACCAGGGCCGCGCGGTCGGGGCGCTTGCCGCCTATGTCGCCGGAGGTGTAGGCGTCGTCGCTGCGGATCTTGTGGTCCGCCGTGTAGCGGTTGATCATCGAGTCCATGTTGCCGGCGGTCACGCCGAAGAACAGGTTGGGCTTGCCCAGCACCTTGAAGGGATCGGCGCTTTGCCATTCGGGCTGGGCGATGATGCCGACGCGAAAGCCCTGCGCCTCCAGCATGCGGCCTATGACGGCCATGCCGAAACTCGGGTGGTCCACATAGGCGTCACCCGTGACCACGATGATGTCGCAGCTGTCCCAGCCAAGCGCGTCCATTTCGGCCCGGCTGGTGGGCAGGAACTTGGCCGTGCCGAAGCGGGCCGCCCAGTACTTGCGGTAGCTGGTGAGCGGCTTGGCGGCGCGCGTGAAGAAGGAGACGTCGACGGGGGCGTTCATGGGGGTCTTTGGGTAACCCTCGATTGTAAGGTTTACCCTGAGCTGTGCCTCTTTATCCGGCATTTAAGCCCTACAAAGACGCTACTAGCGGCCCCCAGCGTGGTTAAAGTGGCCCTGTGACCACGGATTGCACTGTTTTTCGCTCCAAACCACGCCCCTGGCACCTGATGACACCTTCTTTCGCCGGCTGGCTTGCCGACCTGATGTTGCTGCTGCACGTGGCCATCGTGGCCTTTGCCGTCCTGGGCCAGCTGCTGTTCATGGCCGGCGGCCTGAGCGGCTGGGCCTGGGTGCGCAAGTTGTGGGTGCGTCTTGCGCACCTGGCGTTGATTGCCTTTGTCGTGCTGCAAAGCTGGCTGGGGCAGACCTGCCCGCTCACAATCTGGGAACAGTCGCTGCGATTGCAGGCCGGGCAAAACGCGTATGCCGAATCGTTTATCGAGCACTGGCTTTCGAGGTTGATCTTTTTCAACGCGCCGGCCTGGGTTTTTGCCGCGGCCTACACCGCGTTCGGTGTGCTGGTGCTGCTGAGCTGGTGGTGGTGGCCGCCGCGCCGCGCACGCTGAATCAACCGTGAACCTGCCGGCTGTCCGCCGGCGCCTCGTCGCGTTCGGTCATGCCGTAGTCGCGCAGCACGTGGGCCACGCGCAGCCGGTAATCCTCAAACACGCCGCCGCGTCCCCGGCTTTGCGCATGGCGATGGGTTTCCAGCTTGCGCCATTCCAGCACGGCGGCCTCATCGCGAAAGAATGACAGCGACAGCAGCTTGCCGGGCGTGCTCAGGCTTTCAAAACGCTCGATGGAAAGAAAGCCGTCGATTTTTTTGAGTTGCGGCCTGAGCGCCGCGGCGATGTCGAGGTAAGTCTGCTTCTGGCCCTCGGCGGGCAGGACTTCAAAAAATAATCGCGATCATGGGAGCCTTTTAATTCGGATGAGACAGATGGTGGCATCAAGCGGTGAAAACCGGAATGCGGGCATTCATGGAGGCACGGTACTGCCAGCTGAACGATGCGGCATCCTTGAGCCGGCCCGATACGAGTAATGCCCGAACAGCGGCCGCCGCGATGCTGCAGCCCAAGGCCTGACCCGGACATTGGTGCGCGCCGTGGCCGAAGCCGGGCACCTCGCGATCCAGGCGCTCCAGCAGGAATTCATCGGGCCTGGCATTGCACAAAGGGTCGCGGCCCGCGGCGGCCAGCACCAGTAGCACCACATCACCCGCCTGTAGCGAAACGCCTGCCACCTGCGTGGCCTCGGCCACAAAACGGCGTGTGTTGTGGATGGAGGGGTCGTGGCGGCTGACCTCGTTGACCATTTGCAGCAGTGGGCCGGGCTCGCGGCCCATGGCATCCAGCAGGCCGGGCTGCGTGGCCAAGGCGACGATGCTGTTGCCAACGAGGCCCGCCGTGGCTTCATAGGTTTGCGACAGCAGGCCGACCGCGTTGCACAGCAGCGCCTGCGCATCGTGCCAGCCGGCCTGCGCCGCTTCGTGTTGCAGGCGTGCCAGCGCGCTGCCGGGCTGGGCAGGTGCCGCTTGCGCAAGCCCTGAAAAGCGCGTGAGCAAAGCTGAGGCCGCTTCACCCGCCGCCGCGAGCTGTTCAGGCGTGCTCAGTGGCGAGAGGCAGGCAACAAAGTCGGCCATCCAGAGCGCTACCTGCGGCAACTCGGCCTCTTCAAAGCCCAGCATATCGGCCACCGCCATCACGGGCACCTCAAAAGCCCAGCGTGACAGCGCCGCGCCCCGCAGAGCGCCTTGCCCCGCCGTTTGCAAAGCCAGTGCCCCGGTTCTGGCCTGCACGCGGTCCAGGTCGACACCCGCCAGAAAGCGTTGAAGCGCGAGCTTGGGCGCGTCATGCCGCAGGCCTTCGTTCATGCGCACCAGGTGGCCGAAGACCTCGCCGGCCGCCGAGCCGACGATGGCCGTGGGCACCGGCTCCGCGACAGGCCGCACGCGGCAGGCCGGGTTGCCCAGCACGTCCTTGACGCTCGCGGCACTGCTCGCGATCCAGAGTTTGCGCGGCGCGTCAAACACCAGCGCGGGGCCCGCGGCCAGCGCCGCGTAATACGGATAGGGATTGCGGTGGGCGGAGGCCGCGAGGATGTGTTCCGGGTTCTGGTCGGGGTTCATGGCAATCATTCTTGCCTGAAACCCCTGCCCCATGCTTCGCTGACGAGCGAAGCATGAATGTGTTCAACGCGCCGGCAGCACCTGCCCCCGGCATTCACCAAAACCTATGCGTGTAAAACCCTCGCGCTCGCACCAGGCACTCAGGATGATGGCGTCGCCGTCCTGCAAAAAGGTGCGCGTCTCGCCGTTGGCCAGCGTCAGGGCGTTCTTGCCGCCCGAAGTCAGCTCCAGCAGCGAGCCCGCCTGTTCTGGCCGCGCGCCCGATTGCGTGCCCGAGCCCAGCAAGTCGCCGGGCTGCAGGTTGCAGCCGTTGACGGTGTGGTGCGTGAGCATTTGCGCGACCGTCCAGTAGGCGTCGCGAAAACTGGATTGCGACAGGCGCTCGGGGCCCACGCCGGCATCGCGCATGGCTTGCGTCTCCAGCCAGACTTCGAGTTCCACGTCGATGTTGCCCTGCTCACGGTTGGCCGGCGAATCCAGGTAAGGCAAGGGCTGCGGGTCGCCCTCGGGACGCGTGAACGGCGCGCGGAACGGCGCCAGCGCCTCCATGGTGACGATCCACGGCGAGATCGTGCTCGCGAAATTCTTGGCCAGGAAGGGGCCCAGCGGCTGGTATTCCCAGGCCTGCACGTCGCGCGCCGACCAGTCGTTGAGCAGCACCATGCCGAAAGCGTGGGCCTCGGCCTGCGCCATGTCGACGGGCTCGCCCATCGCATTGCCCTGCCCCACCAGCACGCCGAGTTCGAGCTCGTAGTCCAGGCGCTGGCTGGGCCGCAAGACCGGCGCCTCGTCATTCGGACCTTTGGTCTGGCCCAACGGCCGGGGAAACTGCTGGCCGCTCACGGCTATCGACGACGCGCGTCCGTGGTAGCCGATGGGCACCCATTTGTAGTTCGGCAGCAGCGGCGCGTCTGGGCGGAACAGCTTGCCGACCGTGGTCGCATGGTGGATGCCGGTGTAGAAGTCGGTGTAGTCGCCGATGCGGCACGGCAGGTGCAGGTTGACCGCATATTGGCGAGACAAACATCCTTCCCACTCCGCTTGCCGGGCGCTGCCCTCTGCCAGACCTTGCGAGATGGCGGCCCTGAGCGCGCTCATCTTCGCCGGGCTTTGCGCCATCAACTCGTTCATGTCATCAGTGTCGATCAACTTTGCCATGCGCAAATCGAGCACCCGGTCGCCGATGGCAACGCCGATTCTGCGGTCATGGCGCGGCCCACGGCTGTAGGTGCCAAAGGGCAGGTTCTGGATGGGGAAATCGGTGCCCGCCTCATTGGCAGATGCGACCCAGCTGCGCAGATGCGGGTCGTGGGTGGCGTTGAGGGAAGTTTTCATGGATATGCGCCTCAGTCGGCCGTCATGCCGGCCTTGCGCGCCACCTCGCCCAGGCGCTGGTACTCGGACTGGGTCAGCGCGCTGAGTTCCTGCGCCGTTGAGCCGCGCGCGGAGAAACCGGCCTGCGCGAGTTTGTCTTTCACCTCGGGCAAGGCCAGCGCTTCCGTAAAGGCATGGTTCAACGCCTGCACGACTGCCGCCGGCATGCCCGCGGGGCCATAGACACCGAACCAGGGCTCGATCGAATAACCGGCCAGGCCCGCTTCGGCCATGGTCGGCACATTGGGCAGCGAGGCCGAACGGCGCGGGCCCGCGACAGCCAGCGCGCGCAGCTTGCCGGCCTGGATGTGCGGCAGCGAGGCCGGCAGGTTGTCGAACATCAGGCCGATGTTGTTGCCCAGCATGTCATTGATGCCGGGGCCGCTGCCCTTGTAGGCCACGTGCGTGAGTTCCGTGCCCGTCATCTGCGCGAACATCACGCCTGCGAGGTTCATGGAGGTACCGGCGCCGGCCGTGGCATAAGGCATTCCCGGCTGCTTTTTGGCGGCAGCGATCAGGTCGGCCACCGACTTGATGGGCGAGACGGCCGGCACTTCCAGCACGATGGTGGAGGTGCCCAGCAGGCTGATGGCGCTGAAATCCTTGCGCGGGTCAAACGCCATGGACTTGTAGATGTGCGGGTTGAGCGCGTTGGTGGAGATCGCGCCGAAGCCGATGGTGTAGCCGTCGGCCGGCGCCTTGGCCACCGCGTCCATGCCGATGTTGCCGCCCGCGCCGCCGCGGTTGTCGATCAGCACCGGCTGGCCGAGCTTTTCCGACACCTTCTGACCGACAGTGCGCGCCACCAGGTCGGTGGTGCCGCCGGGCGTGTAGGGCACGATGAAGCGTATGGGCTTGGCCGGGTAGTCGGCGGCCGATGCGGCCAGCGGCGCTGCCAGGCACGCAAGGGCAATAAGGCAAACGAGGCCGGTGCGGCGCGGGAAGGAAGATGTCGTCATGGTTTGTCTCTTGTTGTGAGGGGATTAAAAAGGGAAAAAGAGAAGAAGGCTCAGCCCTTGAACTGGTCCTTGAGCCCAGCCCAGCAGCCCGCATACGCGGGGTCGAGTGAGCCGCCCTGCATCGCATACGCCGTGGGGATGAAGCGGTAGCGGCTTTCAAACATGAAGGCCAGCGTGTTGTCCAGCTTGTGCGGCTTGAGGTCGGCCGTGCTGGCTTTTTCAAACGCCTCGGTATCCGGGCCGTGCGGCACCATGCTGTTGTGCAGCGACGCGCCGCCCGGTTTGAAGCCCTCGGGCTTGGCGTCGTACTGGCCGTAGACCAGGCCCATGAACTCGCTCATGAGGTTGCGGTGGTACCAGGGCGGGCGGAAGGTGTTCTCGGCCACCATCCAGCGCGGCGGGAAGATCACGAAGTCGCAGTTGGCCGTGCCCGCCGTGTCCGAGGGCGAGGTCAGCACGGTGAAGATGGACGGGTCCGGGTGGTCGTAGCTGATGGAGCCAATGGTCATGAAGTGGGCCGTGTCGTATTTGCAGGGCACCAGGTTGCCGTGCCAGGCCACCACATTAAAAGGGCTGCGCGGCTGCTGCGCCGACCACAAACGGCCGCCGTACTTCTTGATGATCTCGTAACCCTTGCCGGACTCATCGTCCTGGTCGAAAGCCGCCACCGGCGCCAGAAAATCACGCGCATTGGCCAGGCCGTTGGAGCCTATCGGGCCCAGCTCTGGCAGGCGGAAATGCGCGCCGTAGTTTTCACAGACGTAGCCGCGCGAGGCGCCGTCGGGCAAGGCCACGCTGAAGGCCATGCCGCGCGGCAGCACGGCGATTTCACCGGGCTTGACCT
Source organism: Polaromonas sp. YR568 (assembly GCF_943369675.1). Classification (GTDB taxonomy): domain Bacteria; phylum Pseudomonadota; class Gammaproteobacteria; order Burkholderiales; family Burkholderiaceae_C; genus Polaromonas. The sequence continues at coordinate 203,938 of NZ_CALROB020000001.1, forward strand.
CCAGGATGCCGAGCTCGGTCGTCAGCACCAGCCGGCCCTGTTGCGGCACCAGCAGCATTTCACCGTCGGCATTGACCAGCGCGCGCCGCGCCATGGAACGGTTGGCGACGTATAGGTGCGCGGCAATGCCGGTCTGCGCCTCGGCGTCGCCGTTGGCCGCCACGGTCCGCATGCCGTCGACAAAATCCAGCGGCTCCGCGGGAATCGCGAACGGGCTCCAGCGCAAGGGATCGGGCGGCACGGCCACGCCGCCCGCGGCGCCGGTGGTCCACTGCGGCTGCGCGTAAGGCTGGTAGCCGCCGGCCATGACCGAGGGCTGGCGGCGGTACAGCCAGGTGCGGCGATTCTCGGCGCGCGGCGCGGTGAAGGCCGTGCCCGAGAGCAACTCGGTGTACAGGTCATGCGGCGCGCGCTGCGGGCTGTTGCGGCCTTCAGGCAAGGCGCCGGCGACGGCTTCGCTGGCGAATTCGTTGCCGAAGCCGGACTGGTAACGCAAGGTGGCGGTCGTCGTGTTCATTGCAGTTTCTCCAAAGATTCCAGAGCCGGGTGTGTGGATGACGTCATTCTTCGGCCTCATCCAGCGCGGCGCCGTCGCCCCTGGCCGTTTCAATCAGGCGGTCGAAAAAATCGCTGAGCTGCTCGCGCTCGGCCTCACTGAGCACGCCAAAAATATCCTCGTTGCGCCGGCCCACCACCTGCATGGCGCGCTGCCAGGCAGCCTTGCCCTTGGGCGTCATGGTCAGCACCACGCCGCGCCCGTCGGTCGGGCTGGCGGCCTTGACGACCAGGCCCTGCTCCACCAGCGACTGCGCGGCGCGGCTGGCCTGGCCTTTGTTGAGGTTGGCTTTTTGCGCAAGGTCGTTGACCGACAGCGGCGCGAAGGTGCCGACCGCCGTGAGGCAGCGCCCGTCGCTCATCGACAGCCCGGCCCCGGCCACATAGGCGCGCTGGCTTTCCAGGTCGGTCAGCTTGTGCAGCAGGTGCAGGCGGTAGGTCAGGGTTCTGTCGAGCTTGATCATCGGCGTTTACCTCGTTGGCTAGGACCCCAATTCTCAGCCACTCAGTCCAGTTTGATGCCGCTGGCGCGTATCACCTGCGCCCATTTTTCGCGCTCGGCCTTGGCATAGCTCGCCATCTGCGCCGGCGTGCTCGGGGTGGGCTCCAGGCCCAGCACCTGGAAGCGCGCCTTGACCGGCGTAGAGTTCAGCGCATCGACCAGGGCCTTGTTGAGCTTGGCGACCACGGCGTCGGGCGTGCCGGCGGGCGCGGCCAGGCCTTGCCAGGCGTAGGCTTCAAAGCCCTTGAGGCCCTGCTCGTCCAGCGTGGGGATGGTCTCGAAGTTCTTCACGCGCTGCGGGCTGGCGATGCCGATGGCGCGCAGGCGCCCGGCGTTGATAAAAGCCATGCCGCTGGCGGTGTCGACAAACATGAAAGGCACCTGGCCGCCCGCCACGTCCTGCACGGCCGGGGCAGCGCCGCGGTAAGGCACGTGGACCAGGTTGATGCCGGTCTTGCCGCGGAACAGCTCGGTGGCCAGGTGGTGCGGGCTGCCGGCGCCCGGCGTGGCGTAGCTCACGCCGCCCTTCTGGGTCTTGGCCCAGGCCGTGAATTCGGCCAGGTTCTTGGCCGGCACGGCCGGGTTGACGACCAGGATCATCGGGAAGCGCGCCAGCAGGCCTATGGGCGCCAGGTCTTTTTCAGCGCTGTAGTTGAGCTTGGTGTACAGCGCCGGGTTGGCGGCCAGCGTGGCGGTGTCGCCCGTCAGCACGGTGTAGCCGTCAGGTTTGGCATGGGCCACGTACTCGGCGCCAATGTTGGTCGCGGCGCCCGGCTTGTTGTTGATGATGAGCGGATGGCCCAGCGCCTGGCCCATGGCTTCGGTCAGCGCGCGCGCCACCACGTCGGAGCCGCCGCCCGCGGGATAAGGCACCACCCATTCGATGGGGCGTGTGGGATATGTCTGCGCGGAAGCAGCCGTGGCAGCCAGCGCCAGGACGGCAAGCAGGCGGCGAAAGGTAGCGGGAAGGCGGTGCATGTTTTTTGTCTCCGGGTAATGAATGCGCTATGGAAAAAAGGGGGAATCGAAAATCAGGTGGCTGCCAGGCGCTCGGCCTGGGCGATCAACAACAAGGCGTCCGCGACGTCGACCTCGCGGCTCAGCAACGCGAGCGCGAGCGTGGCCAGGAGCAGCGGAGTTTTCGCCTCGCCCACGCGGGCGGTCGCTTCCGCGAGCGCCGTGTAGGCCCGGTCCAGGTCGCCGGTTTGGGCAAGGGTTGGGTTCATGGTTGTCTCCGGAATCATCAGGACGCGTTGGACGCGCCGGCGGCAAGCTGCTGCTGGAACGGTTTCAGGGCGGCCGCGATGTCTGCGGCCGAGGCCGATCTCCAGCGGCCCATGAGGTAGCCGTCGGGTCGCACCAGAAAGGCCGAGCCTTCGGTGGCGCCGTAGCGCTCGCGGGCCTGGCCGAGTTCGTCGACCAGGGTGCTCACGGCAGGCTCACCCTGGCCGGCGATGCAGATGACCTTGACCGAAGCGGGGCCGCTTTGGCCCACCGTCGCCAAAGCGGCGATGTCTTGCAGCAACTCGCCCTTCGCGCTGAAATGCAGCACGACAAAACCAGCGCCAAAGCATGACGTGAGATGAGCCGCACCATCGACACCGCGCAGCTTCGCCTCAGGCGCGGGCATGCCGGCACGCGCACCAGCGCTGAAGGCGCTTTCCTGCGCGGCCAGATTCAGCGGTGATCCGACGTGCTCCACCGGCGTGGACTGGCGCGGGTTCAGCAGCGAAGCCACTGCCGCGTCCTCGGTCGCCAGGCGCAGCGCGGCTTCGCGCAGCAGCCTGAAGCCGTGGTTGGGCGGGGCCATGAACTCGGTGCTCTTGGCGCCGTAGACGATGTTCTCGCGCGTGGCCTGCACGCGTTCGCTTGAATAGCTGTCCAGCAATGACTCAGCGGCATGGCCTTGCTGAACCAGCGCGAGTTTCCAGGCCAGGTTGCCCGCATCGTCCAGGCCCGAGTTAAGCCCGCGCACGCCGAAGATGGGCACCAGGTGGCCCGCGTCGCCGGCAAACAGCACGCGGCCGTGGCGGTAGCTGGGCAAGGTCAGGCATTTGGCGTTGTAGATCGAGATCCACAGCGGCTCCCACGGTTCGTTCTCGCCGATCATGGACAGATGGCTTTGCACGCGCGGCAGCACGTTTTCGGGCTTCACGGCCTCCAACGGGTCCTCGTCATCGCGGATCTGGTAATCGATGCGCCAGACGTCGTCGGGCTGGCGGTGCATCAGGATGGTGGAGCCGGGGTTGGACGGCGGGTCGAACCAAGCCAGGCGCTCGACCGCGCGGCGGGTTTTCTGCACCACGTCGACGATCACGTACTTGCCTTCGTATTGCGTGCCTTCAAGCTGCAGGCCCAGTTGCTCGCGCACCGTGCTGCGCCCGCCGTCGCAGGCCACCACCCAGTCGGCCTGCACGGTGTGCGCACCGTCCGGCGCTTCAATGTCGACCTGCGCGCCCCCGGCCCCGGGCCGCACGGCCTTCACCTTGCTGGACCAGCGCACGTCCACCAGGCCGCCCTGGGCCAGCGCCGCCTTGTGGGCGAACTCCTCGGCGTAAAACTGCTGGATGTTGACCATGGGCGCGTAGCGCTGCGTCGGTTCGCTGGGCATCTGGAAGTGCAGCACTTCCTGGTCGCGGAAGTAGCTGCGCCCGCCCACCCATGACAGGCCTTTGTCCACCAGGGGCTTGTCGGCACCGATCCAGCCGAAGATTTCCTGCGAGCGGCGCGACATGCAGATCGCGCGGCTGCCGGCGCAATAGCCGTCGTCGGCCTCCACCACCAGGCTGGCGATGCCGTGGCGCGCCAGCAGCGCCGCGAGTGTCATGCCCACCGGGCCGCCGCCGGCAATCAGCACCGGCACATGGCGCGGCCAGTCAGGAGAACCCGAAGAGTTCGAACAGTCCGAAGAAGAAGGCGTTTCCACGATGCGCTTGTCCCGGTTTATTTATGGTTGCGCTCGCAACTATAAACCGATCCGGTTGCGCCCGCAACCATTTGCCGGCAGCCTCTAAACAGGCCCTTTACAGGCCCGGCAGCCTGAACAAAAGCCTAGTTGCGCACCATCGTCATCTGCCCGCGCACTTCCCCTGCGGGGTGGGCGGCGGTGTGGATGTTGGCGTACCAGCGGCCGGCCATCAGGTCGGCGGCTTGGGCGGCGGTCAGCGTGGCGCTGCCGTCCAGCGGGCTGCGGATCGGGTTGGTCCATGGCAGGGCCACGCCGGCATTCGCGCCTATGGCGGCCGGGCCGTGGAAGTGCCCCGCCGTCGCCGGCCCGGTCAGGCCGGTGTAGCTGACCTTCCAGCGCAGCAGGTTGCTGCTTTTGTCGAACACCGCATCGACCTGGCCGCTGCCCGTCGTGGCATTGGCGGGCACTTCATTGGCGCCGCGCAACTGCGTGGTGAAAGGCACCAGGTTGGACTGGCGGTCCAGCATGCTGCAGCCCGTGAGGGCGGCTGCGGCAACAGCCAGGGTTGCGAGGGACAAACGGGTGGCGGTGCGGCGGTTCAGCATGGTCGGCTCCTTGAAAACAGCAGCCGATTGTGCGCGGCGCGCCGTGCGCCACCCCGTAGGACAAACCCCATGCGGCCAGTCGGCATTGGACGACATCGACATGCGGCGTCCTCGCCCACCGCATTGCATACCGAAGCCCGCAAAAGCCGCCGTCCTACGCAAGCGCTCTTGGCAGGCCGACACATCCTCACTCATACACCGCCCACACTGGTCCCTTATTTGCTCAACAAGAGAACACCATGGCATCTCGCGTTTTATGGAAAGGCGCCATCAGCTTCGGCCTGGTCCACATCCCCGTCGGGCTGCATTCGGCCACTTCGGAAAGCGGCATCGACTTTGACTGGCTGGACAAACGCAGCATGGACCCGGTGGGCTACAAGCGCATCAACAAGCGCACCGGCAAGGAAATCACCAAAGAGAACATCGTCAAGGGCGTCGAGTATGAAGACGGCCAGTACGTGGTGCTGTCGGAAGAAGAGATCAAGTCCGCCTATCCCAAAACGACCCAGACCATCGAAATCGAAAGTTTTGTACCCAACACCGAGATTCCTTTCGTCTACCTCGAACGGCCCTACTACGTCGCGCCCATCAACAAGGGGCAGAAGGTGTATGCGCTGCTGCGCGACACCTTGCTGAAAACCCAGCGCGTGGGCATCGCGCGCGTGATCATCCAGACCAAGCAGCACCTGGCCGTGCTGGTGCCTTCGGGCCCGGTGCTGGTGCTGAACCTGCTGCGCTGGGGCGCCGACATCCGCTCGCTGGAAGAGCTGAACCTGCCGCCCGTGGGCGCCAAGGCCGCGGGCCTCTCCGACAAGGAACTGGCCATGGCCAGACAGCTGGTGGACGACATGACAGGCAAATGGGACCCGGAGCAGTTCACCGACTCCTTCAAGGACGACATCATGGCGCTGGTCAAGCGCAAGGCCAAGGAAGGCAAGCTCGAGAACGTGGTGCAGCCGGAAGAAAGCGAAGAGCCCGAAGCCCGCTCAGGCGCCAAGATCATCGACCTGACCGAGCTGCTGCAGCGCAGCCTGCGCAAGGGCGGCGGCGATGCACCCAAGGCCAGGCCGGCCGCTAAAACCACAACAAAGACCGCAGCCAAAACGCCGGCGCGCAAAAAAGCCGCGGCCAAGACAACCGCGCATGCCCCCGCCCGGCGGCGTGCTGCTTAAACCGCCATGGGCGCCCGCGACGACCCGCTGAAACACTACCGCGCCAAGCGCGACTTCACGCGCACGCCCGAACCCGCGGAGGGCGGCGCGCGCTCGGACAAGTCCCTGCATTTCGTGATCCAGAAACACGACGCGCGCAACCTGCATTACGACTTTCGCCTCGAACTCCAGGGCGCGCTCAAAAGCTGGGCGGTGCCCAAGGGCCCCAGCCTGGACCCGGCCGTCAAGCGCATGGGCGTGCGCGTGGAAGACCATCCGATTTCCTACAGGGGTTTTGAAGGCAGCATCCCGGCCAAACAGTACGGCGCGGGCGACGTGATCGTCTGGGACCGCGGCCTGTGGACGCCGCTCGGCGACCCCGCCAAGGGCCTGCGCGCCGGCAAGCTCAAGTTCGAGTTGCACGGTGAAAAACTCAAGGGCGGCTGGACCCTGGTGCGCATGCATGGCCGGGGCGACGAAAGCCACGAGCCCTGGCTGCTGATCAAGGAACACGACGAACACGCGCGACCAGAAAAAGAATACGACGTGCGCCAGGCATTGCCCAACAGCGTGCTCTCCGGACAGCCCCTGCCCCGCGACGCATCGGAAAAACCCGCCAAAGCACCACGCAAGGCCGCAGCGAAAAAAACCTCCGCGGCATCGGTTAAAAAGGCCGCCGTGCAGGCGGACGGCGGCATTCCCGAAGGCGCCGTCGAGGCCAAACTGCCCGAGATACTCGCGCCCCAATTGGCCACCCTGGTGGCGCAGCCGCCCGCCGACCCCAAGGGCTGGGTCTATGAAATCAAGTACGACGGCTACCGCCTGCTGGCCCGCATTGACGGCGACTCGGTGCGCCTCATGACGCGCAACGGCAATGACTGGACGCACAAGCTGCCCAGGCTGGCCGAGGCCGTCGCCGCACTGGAGATTCCCTCCGGCTGGATGGACGGCGAAATCGTGGTGATGAACGAGCGCGGCGTGCCCGACTTCGGCGCGCTGCAAAACGCGTTTGACCATGCCAGCACGGCGCGCATTATTTTCTACGTTTTCGACCTGCCGTACTTCGACGGCCTGGACCTGCGCCAGCTACCGCTGACCCAGCGCCGCGAAGTTCTGTGCGCGCTGGTCACCCGCCACCCGCAGGAGAGCATACGTTTCAGCGATACCTTTGAAGAAACGCCGCAGGACTTGCTCGATTCGGCGCGGCGCATCGGGCTGGAGGGCGTGATCGGCAAGCGCGTGGACTCGGCCTATGTCTCACGCCGCTCGCCGGACTGGATCAAGCTCAAGACGCAGTTGCGCCAGGAGTTCGTGATCGTCGGCTACACCGAGCCCAAGGGCTCGCGCGCCGGGCTGGGCGCGCTGATGCTCGCGGTGCATGACGCCAGGGGCGCGCTGCAGTACGCCGGCAACGTCGGCACCGGCTTTAACGACAAGGTGCTCAAGGACCTCAAGGCGCGGCTGCAGAAACTCCACACGGAGCGCAGTCCGCTGGCCAAACTGCCCGCCGGCGTGAAAGGCCAATGGGTCAAGCCTCAGTTGCTGGCCGAAGTCGCCTTTGGTGAATGGACACACGGCGGCCATATCCGCCACTCGGTGTTCCAGGGCCTGCGCACCGACAAGCCCGCCACCCAAATCGTCCGTGAAAAACCCGCCGCGCTGGAACGCGGCAAGAAAGGCGCCGCCGTGAACCCCGCCAAAAAGACTTCCAGTGAAAAACCGTCGGCCAAGGGCAGTATCAAAGCCCTCGCCAAAACTGCCGCTAAAACTGCTGCCAAGACGCCCGCCAGGCCGGTTCCCGCCGCGCTGAAATCCCTGCGCATCACGCATGCGGACCGCGTGATCGACGACAGCACGGGCTTCACCAAACAAAACGCGGTCGAGCATTACGCGCAGGTCGCGGCCCTGATGCTGCCGCACCTCAAGGCCAGGCCGACCTCGCTGGTGCGCGCGCCCTCAGGGATAGGCGGCGAACTGTTCTTCCAGAAGCATGCCGAAGCCGGCTCGATCCCGGGCATCAAGTTATTGGACCCGGCGCTGGACCCCGGCCATGAGCCGCTGCTGGAAGTCCCGACCACCGCCGCCCTGCTGGCCGCCACGCAGCTCAACGTGATCGAGTTCCACACCTGGAACGCCACGACACGCGACATCCACAAACCTGACCGCATGACCTTCGACCTGGACCCCGGCGAAGGCGTCGCCTGGCCGCAGGTGCAGGAGGCCGCGCAACTGGTGCGCGCCTTCCTCGACGAGCTGAAGCTGGCCAACTTCCTCAAGACCAGCGGCGGCAAGGGCCTGCACGTGGTGGTGCCGCTCAAGCGCCAATACGATTTCGACACGGTGAAGGATTTCTCGCATGCACTGGTGATGCACCTGGCGGCCGTGATTCCCCAGCGCTTTGTCGCCAAGAGCGGCCCGAAGAACCGCGTCGGAAAGATTTTTGTGGACTACCTGCGCAACGGCTTCGGCGCGACCACCGTGGCGGCCTGGTCGCTGCGCGCGCGGCCCGGGCTTGGCGTGTCGGTGCCGGTGGCCTGGGACGAACTCGCCTCGCTGACCAGCGGCGCCCACTGGACGGCACAAACGCTGGGAGCCCGCCTGTCCGTCGGCAACCAGCCCTGGGACGCCTACGAAGGCGCGCGCAACGGCCTGGCCGCCGCGATGAAACAGGTCGGTTTCAAGCCGGCGGCGCAGGCCAAATAAGCGTCAAGCCACCGTCATCCGGCTCCTACATCTGAAATGCCGGTAGCCCGACGCCGCCGTGCCTGACCCCGTCTTACATTGCGATGGTGGCGGCGATGCCCCGCTACATCGTTGCCACCGCATCGTAGCGAGACCCGCCATGAACCAGCCCGACGAAATGGACCTGACGCTTTACCTCCAGACCGAGGGCCGCCGGCTGGCGGCGGAATTGGCAAGACAACAGCAGGCCACCGGCAAACCCCGGTCTTCATCCTCCCCAGCCCAGCAACAGCAATGCGCCGCACAACCCGGTAACAACCGCCCTGCGCGCAGTCTCAGCGAAACCCTGCAGCGCATGGGCGTCGCGAACGCGCACCCGCGCCGCCGCGTGTAGGTCGCCGCCGCGACTCTATCCCAGGCACTGGCCTTGCGCGGGCCCGCGTCCTATCATTCACGCAGCGCAACCGGATGCGCGTGGAGACACCATGAACCCCTTCCTGCCCTTTAGCCTGGCCGGCCTGTTGCTCGTCTCGGGCTGCCCCGATACCCAGGTGCCCAAGGCACCCCCGAAAGTGCCTGAACCCAAAGCATCAAGCGCTGTGCCGCAAGCCGCGCCGCAAGCGCAACTTGTGGCCTCGCGCTTCAACGGCCACTCGCCTGCATGAGCCAATTTCAACGCTACTCCCTGGCGGCGGGTTCCGCCTTGCTGTGCGCCGCCTGGCTGGCCGGCTGTGCCATGACGGGCGCGGCAGATGCCCCAGCCCAACGCGTCAACGTTGAGGGCCGGACCTACCTGATCAGCCAGCTCACCGCCGGCACCTGGACGGCTACCTTGCCGGGCGCCACGCAGCTCTCCAGCAGCCCGGCCGGTCGCGCGGCCCTGCTGCAGGCCATTGAGAAGACCTCGGGCTGCAAGGTCACCGATGCCGACTATTCCCGCAGCGGCATGCAGTTCGATGCCCAGGTCGACTGCGACAACCAGTTGAAGAACTAAAAAAAAGGGGCAGCGTCTGCTGCCCCCTGGTTTGCCGAGCCTCGAGTGCCGGCAAGAAACTGGAAACTGTTTTTGTAAAGGCCCGGCCTTAGCGGGTCTTCAGCGCGTCGCGCAGGGCTTTGACCTGGTCGTGGTTGCGCTGGGCACCCTGCGACTGGCGTTCCACCACGGTCCGGATGGCTGCGGGCAGATTCTGCTTCAAGGCCTTGCGGTAACGCGCCACCGCGGCGTCTTCACCGCGCTCGCATTCATCGAGCATGGCCTGGTCGCTGTAGGCGCTCAGCGTCGCGCGCACGGAAACCCAGCCACGGTGCAGCGCACCGCTCATGGAGCCGCCTTCGTCGGGCGTGCCGCCCAGCTGGCGTATCAGCGTCTGCAACTCCAGGCCGGCGGCGCGGCATTCGCCGGAATGGCGATGCAGCAGCACTTTGATGTCTTCGGCCTTGGTGTGCTCGGCGCATTCACGGAAACCATACTCACCATCGCGGCAGGATTCGAGCAGGTCATTGAGCGTGTCGACCACGTCTTCGTCGTCGGCCACTTCGCCTGCAACCGTATTGCCCGTGGTCGTTTCAAACGCGCCGAGCCGGCTGTGCGCACGGTTCCAGGACTCGCGGCTGGCCAGGCGGGCTTGCGACCAGTCCAGGGTCGAGCTGTCGCGGTAGCTATCCCAGCGGTCGGCAAGGCGCATTTCGGCTTCCTCGAACGAACCGGCGGGGTAGTCGCGGCGGCCTTCGACGCCCAGGCGGTAGGCTGGAGCGTAGTCGTCAAACGGGCGGCCGTTTTCGTAATAGGCTTCCTGTGTATGGTTTTCGCGCCAGTAGGCCTCTTCAGCCGTGGGGTCCAGCGCTTCGGCGGCTTCCTTGCCGCCCATGCCACCGGCAATGGCGCCGGCCACACCGCCAACGACGGCGCCCACGGGGCCCGCCACCAGACCGGCAGCCGCGCCGGCGGCAACACCGCCCATCGCCGCACCTATGCCGGTGCCCACCGGGTGCGCACCCGGCTCTTTGCTGATCGGATCAAGGTTCAAGTCATATTCTTTGGCTGCCATGGTGTACTCCTTCATAGGGAACGCAGTTGCAAAACATCCGGATCACATTCACCGGACACAGGCCACCATGGTTGCGTGCCGCGTTGTGCCCCGCGGTCAGGCAAGCACAGACAGGCATGTAGGAGAGGGCCGCGCACGACTGCTGCGCGCAAGCGTTCAGGCGTCGAGTTCCGGATAGCGCCGGAAGATGCCGTCTTCGTTGAAGGCGATGCGCCGCTCACTCGCAAGGTAGGCGGCCACGCGGCGATGCTGCGCGACGCCGTCATGCAGGGCCATCACATGCGGCGCATTCCCGAGCGCGCGGCGCGCCGCTTTGGGAAAGGCATAGAGCAAGCCTTCAACCAATTGGAACAGCGAGAGGTCCGCGTAACTCAGTTTCCCGCCCACAAGGTGCGTGCCGCCGCGCGGGTTGCGCTCCAGCACGGTTTCAAACCAGGCCAGGAATTTTTTGATGCGCGCGGTCCTGAACTCCTTCGCCCTTTTCTTCGCTTCTTTCTTCTGGTCTTGGTAGTACAGGCCTATGCCCACCGGGTGGTGCGTGTCGTGCGCCTCGGCCACCACATCGGCAATCGTGAGCTGCAACTGGTGCGTCCAGAGGCGCCGGGTTTCGCTTTTGTCGACCAGGCCCAGGCGCGGACCCAGGTAAAGCAGGATGGCCGACGACTGTCCCACGATGGTTTTGCCGTCCACCAGGAAAGGCGGCGCGAAGGGTGGATGCTGCACGCGGCGGCTTTCCATGAAGCGCATCGTCGCGGGAATGCCCTGCCCCTCTTCTTCAGGGCCGCGCGCCACGTCCACATAATCGGCGCCCGCGGCCTCCAGCGCGAGCCGGACAAATTCGCCGCGCCCCTGGATGGTCGGCCAGTAGTGAAGTTCGTAAGGCATGAATGAGCTCCTGTGCTTGCGCTGGATTGGCATTTCATTCTGCGTGAGAGCCGGGCTTGAATCCATGGCAAAAGCCGGCGCGTGCCCTTGTCCTACGAAGATTTCGCCCCCATCCCACAAGCCGCGTTGTGGCGCAGGACTAATTTGAACTGGCGCCCATCCATCCAGGCCTGCTCACCGCCGCGACCAAGGCCTTTTTTCCGGAGACATACATGACAGCTTCCACCCTTCCCGTGTCCCTGCAGGGACAAACCATACGCTGGACCTTCCAGGACGGCCCGACCAAGGGCCACACCTTTGAGCACACGTTTTCGGAGGGTGGCGCCCTCACCTGGCGCAGCACCGGGCCGGGTTCCAAAGACCACCACGAAAGCGCCAGCGCCGCCGTGAAAGTGTCGGACGACGTGCACATGGTGTCTTATCTGTCCAAGGAAAGCGGCTACACGCTGACGGTGGCGCTCAACCTCGAGACCGGCATCGCCATCGGATTTGCCTCCAACGGCAAGGACTGGGTCCAGCAGTCGGGCACCTTTGAAGTGCTGGGCGCCGGCCGCTAAAGAAGAAGCCCGCGCCTAGCCGGCGGCGGCAATTTGCCGCAGGGCCTGTTCGAACACCTCGACGGGCTGCCCGCCGGAAATCAGGTGGCGGTCGTTGATGATGACGGCCGGCACCGAGTGGATGCCCTGCGTCAGGTAAAACTGTTCGCGCTCACGCACCTCGCGCGTGTATTCGTCCGAGGCCAGCACTTCACGTGCCCGGGCCTCATCCAGGCCTGCCTCTACCGCCGCCTTCACCAGCACCTCGTGCGAGGCCGGGCTCTGGCCGTCGGTGAAATAGGTCTTGAACAGCAACTCCTTGAGCGCCTTCTGCTTGTCGGCGCCTTCCAGTTCGGCCCAGTGCAGCAGGCGATGCGCATCAAAGGTGTTGTAGATGCGGCTGCGTCCGCCGCCGGGTTCGTCGGCGCCGCTGAACTTGAAGCCCAGTTGCGCGCCGCGCGCGCGGATGTTCTCGCGGTTGGCTTTCGCCTGTTCCGCCGAGATGCCGTATTTTTCGGTGATGTGCTCGGTGATCTCCTGGCCTTCGGGCACCATTTTGGGGTTGAGCTCGAAGGGCTGGAAATGCAGCTCGGCCTGGATGTCGCCGCGCACGCGCTCCAGCGCCTGGTCCAGCGACTTCAGGCCTATGGCGCACCAGGGGCAGGAAACGTCGGACACAAAATCGATTTTGAGTTGGGTGGTCATGGGATGGGCCTCGGAGGTTGCTGTGTTCTGTGCTGACCGGATTTTGGCCCGCTAGAGGGAAGCTTGCGGTTCGCTTCGGGATATTCAAGTACCCAGGACGGGGTTAATCCGTGCTCCACGCCGGCTTCCGGGGCCATCTGTGGCAGCCCGTTTCAAGAAACTGTCACACAAGCTTCCTAAGATTCCCGCAGCGCAGCATGCCCACGCCTTCCCCCGGAGCGCGTGGCCAGCGCAGCGGCTCCGCGATTCCTTCCCCACCTGAAACACTGGAAAACATAACAATGTCCGACCTGGCCACCCCCTCCCTCCCCTCACGCCGCACCGCACTGAAGTTCCTGGCGACCGCGCCCATGCTGCCGTTGGGGGCACTGGCTTCCGGCAGCCTGCTGTCGGGCTGCGCCACCAGCGGCCCCGCCGCCGCGGGCAACTACCTGTCGTCCAGCTTCGCGTCCATGGCCGCCCCTTCGCTGGCCAACGCGGCCGCCATGGCCACCACCACGGTGGGCTCCAGCCTGCAGGTCCAGCTCAAGGACAACAGCACGCAAAGCTACAAGCTGGCCTACCAGCCTTTCTTCGTCACCGGCGACATGGTGCCGGACGGCAAGGGCGGCACCATCCTGAGCGGCGGCTACGTCGACATCAACAACCAGCCCATCATCGACCGCTCGGTGCCCGGCAAGGAACGCCAGATCTTCTCCGACTCGCCGGACGGCACCTCGCTGCTGGGCCTGCCGAATGCCAACGTGCCCGGCGTCAAGGGCAAGGCGGTCTTCGCCGTCGTGCAGTTTGAATACACCACGCGCGACCAGTCCGGCGCCGACGCCTACGGCAACCTGCCCTCGCCCATCGCCGTGCTGACGCTGGACCAGGACCAATCCACCGGCAAGCTGAGCCTGGTGAAGTACCACAACGTCGACATGTCCAGGGCCCACGGCCTGTGGATCACCTGCGGCGCCAGCCTCTCGCCCTGGAACACCCACCTGTCCAGCGAAGAGTACGAACCCGACGCGCCTTTCGCAGCCGAAAGCGCGCAGTTCAAGAAGTTCAGCAAGAACGTCTACGGCGACGAAAACAAGGCCAACCCCTACCACTACGGCCACCTGCCTGAAGTCACCGTGCACCCCGACGGCACCGGCAGCGTCAAGAAGCACTACAACATGGGCCGAATCTCGCACGAACTCGTGCAAGTCATGCCCGACAACCGCACCGTGCTGATGGGCGACGACGCCACCAACAGCGGCCTCTTCGTCTTTGTGGCCGACCGCGAAAAAGACCTCTCGTCCGGCACGCTCTACGTCGGCAAGCTGGGCAGCGGCTTCTCGGTCAACCCGGCCGACCAGGGCGCGAAGATCAGCTGGATCAAGCTGGGCCACGCGAACAGCGCCGAAATCGAAAAAATGGCCGATACGCTCAAGCCCGCCGACATCATGACGGTGCTCAAGGCCGACCCGTCGGACGCCAGCTTCACCAAGGTGTTCTACAACGGCAACCCGAACTGGATCAAGGTCAAGCCCGGCATGGAAAAAGCCGCCGCCTTCCTGGAAACCCACCGTTACGCCTACCTCATGGGCGGCAGCATGGGTTTTTCCAAGATGGAAGGCACCACCGTCAACATCAAGGACAAGGTCGCCTACTCTGCGCTGCAGAACATGGTGGACTCCATGGTCAAGACCGGCAAGGGCTGGAACGCGGCCAGCGGCATCGCCCTGGACAAGCCCCTGGTCGCCGGCGGCGTGATGGCGCACAAGCTTGAAGGCGGCCAGAAAGACCTGGGCGGCAGCGCCATCAACAGCGAATGGATGCCTGTGCACACCAAGGCCCTGATCATCGGCGAAGACATCGCTGCCGACGTGCTGGGCAACAAGGCCGACCCCAACAAGATCGCCAACCCCGACAACCTGAAGTTCTCCGAAAAAATGCGCACCCTCTTCATCGGTGAAGACAGCGGCTCGCACATCAACAACTTCGTCTGGGCCTACAACGTCGACACGAAGCAGCTGTCGCGCCTGATGTCCATGCCCGCGGGCGCCGAAGCCACCGGCCTGCATGTGGTGGACGACCTCAACGGCTGGACCTACATCATGAGCAACTTCCAGCATCCCGGCGACTGGAACGCGCTGCACGGCAAGGTGCAGGCCACGCTGGACCCGCTGGTGCGCGCGAACTACAAGGACCGCTTCGGCGCGGCTGTGGGCTACCTGACCGCCGACCCAAGCAGCATCAAGCTGGGTTAAGCGCGGAGCAGCTCTCTCAGGAGCTGCGACCCATCTCACTACCGTTCGCCCCGAGCTTGCCGAAACAATCCGGCAGCCTCGGGGCGAACCGCATTGGCGCACCCTTCTTCCCTAAAATGCCCTGCAAGTCCGCGGCCCATCGCCCGGGCACCACAGCCCAACGGGAACCCCATGCACTACCGCTACGCCGACCTGCTCCACTACGCGCAATCCCTGCTCACCGCCGCAGGGCTGGAGCCGGCCAAGGCCGAAGCGGTGGCCGCCATCCTGGTTGAGGGCGACCTGATGGGCCACAACACCCACGGCCTGGCGCTGCTGCCCGGCTATCTGGGCGAACTCGAATCCGGCTCCATGGAAAAGCTGGGCGCGCCCACCGTGCTGGCCGACCACCCCGCAGCGATGACCTGGGACGGCCGCCGCCTGCCCGGCCCCTGGCTGGTGCTGGAAGCCATGGCGCTGGCCGCCGAACGCGCCGCCACCCAGGGCACCTGCACCGTGGTGATACGCCGCAGCCACCACATCGCCTGCCTGGCCGCTTACCTCAAGCGCGCCACCGACCAGGGCCTGCTGATGCTGCTGGCCTGCTCGGACCCCAACACCGCCAGCGTCGCGCCCTTTGGCGGGCTGGACGCGGTGTTCACGCCCAACCCTGTCTCCGCCGGCATCCCCACGGGCGGCGTGCCGGTGCTGATGGACGTCTCCACCTCCGCCACCACCAACGGCCTGACCAACCGGCTGCACAAGGAAGGCAAACGCCTGCCCGCCGCCTGGGTGATGGACGGCCACGGTGCTGCCAGCGACAACCCATCCGTGTTGTTTGAAGAACCCAAGGGCACCATCCTTCCGCTGGGCGGCATGGATTCCGGCCACAAGGGCTACGGCCTCACGCTGCTGGTTGAGGCCCTGACCGGCGGCCTGGCCGGCCACGGCCGCGCCGACGCCAAGGAAGGCTGGGGCGCCACGGTGTTTCTGCAAATCATGGACCCGCGCGCCTTCGCAGGCCTGGACGCCTTCGAGCGGCAGACCGGCCACGTCGCCGACGCCTGCCGCGCCTCGCGCCCCGCGCGTGAAGGCACGGCCGTGCGCACACCCGGCGAAAAAGGTATCGCGCTGGCCGCAAAACAAAAGGACACCGGCGTGGCGCTCTACCCGTCCATCCTGCCGGCGCTTTCCAGCTGGGCCATCAAGCTCGGCGTGACGGAGCCGGTCGCAGCCTCCTGAAGAGGAGCAGGTTTTCCACGAGAGAACTTATCCGGCCGCCCGGCGCGCCGCTGGCGGAGCGCCCGTGTGCAAAAGGCGCAAACACCCGCCGGCGCCTGGCAGGTAAAACCTTCGCATTAGAAAAACTGTCCAAACGCCAATTGGGGCCCCATATGCACGTGGGTTTCTCCCTACACGCGGAATTCCCCCACTTCACATAATTAGTGCGTCGTTCAAACTAATTCGGAAGTGCTGCCTTCGCAGCGGAACGATCACCGGGATTCAGTTGAGTTTTCAAAACCACATGCCTGATCTGGGCAGAACCTTCGGAGACACCCATGACATTAAAAACTTCTCTCACTGCAATGGCACTCAGCCTGGCCGCCGCCGGCGCATTCGCGCAGGTGACGGTGGGCGTCAGCTGGTCCAACTTCCAGGAGGAACGCTGGAAAACCGATGAGGCCGCCATCAAGGGGCAACTTGAAAAGCTGGGCGCCAAATACATCAGCGCGGATGCCGCAGGCTCCCCTGAAAAACAACTGGCGGACATCGACGGGCTGATGGCCAAGGGCGCCAAGGTCCTGATCGTGCTGGCGATGGACAAGGACGCCATCCTGCCCGCCGTGAACAAGGCCGCCAAACAAAAAGTGCCTGTCATTGCCTACGACCGGCTTATCGAGGCGCCCGGCGTGTTCTACATCACCTTCGACAACAAGGAAGTCGGCCGCATGCAGGCGCGTGCCGTCTTCCAGGCCAAACCCAAAGGCAACTACGTGATGATCAAGGGTTCACCCACCGACCCGAATGCCAATTTCCTGCGCGAGGGCCAGCAGGAAATCATTGAGGCCGCCGTCAAGAAAGGTGACATCAAGATTGTGGGCGAGGAATACACCGAAGGCTGGAAGCCCGAAGTCGCGCAGAAAAACATGGAGCAGATCCTGACCCGGAACGGCGGCAAGGTCGACGCCGTGGTCGCCTCCAATGACGGCACCGCCGGCGGTGTCGTGGCGGCGCTGAGTTCCAAGGGCCTCAAGGGTGTGCCGGTGTCCGGCCAGGATGGCGACTTTGCCGCCCTGAACCGCGTGGCCATGGGCACCCAGACCGTGTCGGTCTGGAAAGATGCCCGCGACCTTGGCAAGCAGGCGGCCAGCGCGGCGGTCAACCTGGGCGCGGGCAAAAAGGTCGACGGCGCGTCCTCCTGGAACGGAGGCGAGAAAAAAATCGCCCTGCAGGCCCAGTTCCTGAAGCCCGTGCCCATCACCCGCGACAACCTCGACGTGGTGCTGAAGGCCGGCTGGATTAAAAAGGACGAACTCTGCAAGGGCGTCACCGGCAACGTTGCCGCCGCCTGCAAGTAATCAGAAGCAATCAGGCCCACACCACCGCTCCGCGTTCCGCGCAAGCAGGCAAGGCAACCGGCCTGCCGCTTGCCTGGGAGCGCCGCATCCTCAAAACCATGCAATTTTCCGTTCGATCCCTGCGCAACGCCGCCGTCGACTGGCGGCTGGTATTCATGGGGGGTGTGCTCGCTGCCATGGCGGGCGTATTCCAGGTCCTGTCGGGCGGCATTTTCCTGTCGCCTGAAAACCTCTACAACATCGCCCAGCAAACCGCCGTGGTGGGCATTGTGTCCACCGCGATGGTGCTGATCATCGTGGCGCGGCATATCGACCTGTCGGTCGGCTCGGTGATCGGTTTTGTCGGCGTGCTCATCGCCTATCTCCAATACACCCTGGGATGGTCCTGGCCGGCGGCATCACTCGCCGGGCTTGCCGCGGCCCTCGTTGTGTCGGTGTACCAGGGATGGCTGACGGCCGTACTCGGCGTTCCGTCTTTTGTGGTCACGCTGGGGGGCCTGATGTCCCTGCGCGGCGCGGCGTTTCTGGTCGCAGACGGCAAGACCCAGCCGGTCAGCAATGAAATTTTTTTGCAACTCGGCGGCGGCTATGACGGCGGTATCGGTGTGACGGCCACCTGGGTCCTGACCGCATGCGTCAGCCTGGTGCTGGTGCTTCGCATGGTGCTGCGCCGCCGCGCCTCGGCACGCCACGAGATGCCCAGCCAGCCCCTGTGGCTGGATGTGGTGCTGGTGGCCGCACCTGTGGCCCTGCTGGCCGCATTTGCCGCGGCCATGAACAGCTACCTGGTCCCCAACAAGGACGCGCCCCAGGGCATCCCGATACCGGTGCTCATCTGGGCGGCCGTGGCGGTGGTGATGTCCTTCATCTCCCAACGGACCCGTTTTGGCCGCTATGTCTACGCCATGGGCGGCAACCCCGATGCCGCGATCCTGGTCGGCATACCGGTCAAGCGGGTCACGCTGATGCTGTTTGCCCTGCTGGGGGTGCTCATCACCATCGCGGCCATCGTGTCGGTGGCCCGCCTGAACGCAGGCACCAATTCGCTGGGCACCGGCATGGAGCTGTTCGTGATTGCCGCCGCCGTGATCGGCGGTACCGCACTGGCCGGCGGCAGCGGCACCATCATCGGCTCGGTCCTGGGCGCGCTCATCATGCAGTCGCTGGACAGCGGCATGCTGCTGCTGGATGTCTCCATCGGAAAACGCATGGTCATCATCGGGCAGGTGCTGATTGTCGCGGTGGTGTTTGACGTGCTCTATCGCAAGTGGGCGCAGGAAAGCTAGGATGAAACACCCCCGAAGCGCCTTCGGCGCCTCCCCCTCAAGGGGGCGACACCAGCGGCCCGGCGAAGCCGGTTCCGCGGTGTCCCTGGCCTTTGCCGTGCGGTTTCATGTGTCGCGGGTGGCACGCAGCGCAATGGATCACTGAAATGCAAACCATTACCGAACCCCTGGTCCGGTTCAAGGACATCCGCAAAGCCTTTGGCGGCGTCCATGCCGTGGACGGTGTGAACCTGAACCTGTACGCCGGCGAAGTTGTCGCCGTGCTGGGCCACAACGGCGCCGGCAAATCAACGCTGATGAAAATGCTGGCCGGCGCCTTCCCCATCGATTCCGGCGAGATCCATGTGATGGGGAAGAAAGTGAATCTCCGGACCCCGGCCGATGCACAGCAGCAGGGTATCGAAACCATCTACCAGACGCTGGCGCTTGCCGACAACCTGGACGCCGTGGCCAACCTGTTCCTGGGCCGGGAAAAAATGACGGCATGGAACACCCTGGACGACTACTTCATGGAGGCGCAGGCACGCAAGGTGTTTGGCCGCCTGAATAAAAACTTCACCAACATCCATACCCCGGTGCGGCGCCTGTCGGGCGGGCAGCGCCAGGTGGTGGCCATCTCGCGCGCCATCTATTTCAATGCCCGCATCCTGATCATGGACGAACCCTGCGCCGCCCTGGGCCCGGAGGAGTCCGCCATGGTGGCCAGGCTGGTGCTCCAGCTCAAGGCCGAAGGCGTGGGCATTTTCCTGATCACGCACGACATGCAGGACGTCTTTTCGCTGAGCGACCGCCTCTCAGTGATGAAAAACGGCCGCCTGATAGGCACTTACCGCACGGCCGACCTGGACGAAGACCAGATTCTCGGCATGATCATCGCCGGCAAGCAACCTGAAGGGCGCGCGCAGGCGCCGCGCCATATCGCCTGATACCATGCCATCGGCCATGAAAACCACAGGTGACCAGCAACTCGTCAAGCGCATCAACCGCAGCGTGCTGATGCGCCTGCTGCGCAACCAGCCGGGCCGTTCGCGCGCGCAGCTGGCCAACGACAGCGGCCTGACCAAGTCGACCGTCAGCCTGCTGGTGCGCGAACTCATCGACGAAGGCTGGTTCAGTGAAATCAGCATGGCCGCCGCCAGCGGCGTCGGACGGCCCTCCACGCCCCTGCAGATCGACGGCCGGTCGCGCGGCCTGATCGGCGTGGAAGTGGCGGTCGACACCTTGCGTGTGGCCTGCGTGTCCCTGCTGGGGGAGGTGCTGTGGTCAACGCAGGAGCCTTTGCGCAGCACCCGGCCGCAGGACGTCTGCAGCCGGATAGCCCAGCTCACGGTGCTGGCCCAGGAGCAGCTGGTGTCGCGCGGCGCGCAACTCTCGGGCGTCGGCATCGGCCTACCCGGCGCGTTTGACGAGACCACCGGCGTGGTCCGCTTTGCCCCCAACCTTGGCTGGCGCAACGTGGACTTTTTGCCGCAGATCACCCAGGCACTGGTTCACGCGGGCCTGCCCCCGGTACCGGTACATGTGCAGAACGAAGCCGACGCCGCCGCGCTGAGCGAATATGAGTTTTCAGAAAACGACGGCAAGGACTCGCTGATTTTTGTGAGCTGTGATGTCGGCGTGGGCGCGGGCATCGTGCTCAACGACCGGTTGTTCACCGGCACGCGCGGCATGGCCGGCGAGATCGGCCACAGCATTCTGGAACTCGACGGTCCCGCCTGCTCCTGCGGGCGGCGCGGGTGCGCGGAGGCCTTCATCGGTTCAGGCGCCCTGGGCCAGCTGGCCGATGCCCGGCGTTCAGGGCACTACCTGGGCGTGCTGCTGCAAAACCTGTGGACGACCTTCGATCCCAGCGTTCTGGTGGTGGGCGGCGCGTCATGCCACCATTTTCCCGACATGGTCGAGCTTGCCCGGGAGACGCTGCAAAACTACGCCACCGCTGCCGGCGTCACCGCGCCCACGGTGCGCGCCGCGCGGTACGGCTTGCTGGCTTCAGCCGTGGGCGCCGCCGCCCTGGTGCTGCACCAGTACCTGCGTCCCATGCATCCGTCCGGCCGCCATGCGGGCAACGGCCACCCGGCGCGGAACCCGGCGCTTCTGCAGGCGCAGCAGGCCTCAGGCGAGCCCGCCTGCGCACGGTAGGCCTGCGCTGACACGCATCAGCGCTTCTCCCCGATAGGAGCCGCCCAACCGGCGCGTACAGTGAAACCACAACATTTTGTGGAGAAATAACATGTCCTTTGCGCTTTACATGGTCGGTTTTATCGTCTTCCTGGCGGGTGTCATCTGGGGCGCCGTCGTGGCCGGCGTGCCGCACCTCTACATCGGCATCGGTGCGCTGATCTTCCTGGGGATAGGCATCTTCAGTGCCGTGAGCCGCACGCGCAGCAAAGACCCGTCCTGATCCTGCCCGGCGTGGGTCACGCCGTCGCCCCTTAAGCCTCGTGGCCGCCCTGGCCCCGGGGCTTTTTCATGCGCGATCACCGGAAGAACGGCTTGCCGGAGGCTTGCCCGCATAACCTTCGCGCCACGGGAGTAATCCATACGACGTAGGCCGCTTCGCATGTCCTGTGGTGGCCACATCTCACATACAGAGAAATTACCAGGCGTAGTGTTGCAACACGCTTGGGGCATACAACGCCGGGCGTCAAAAACCAATCCTTAAACCGCTCTTTTAAACCGCTTTCCCGGAGGAACCATGAAGTCCAAGTCTCTTGCGCCATTTGCCGCAGCGTGCCTGCTGGCCTGCCTCAGCCCCGGCGCCCTGATGGCGCAAACCACCACCTCGACCTACGGCAACTACGACATCCCGAATTCGTCGTGGTACATCATGCCGCAGCTCACCGGGGTGGATCCGGACTCGCGCTTCAACGGCGACAAGAACCTGGGCGGCGTGGGGCTGCGCTTCGGCAAGGCGGTTTCACCTTCGTGGGACATCCAGATAGGCGGCAGCCTGGCCCGCGCCGACAACAACGGCCGGCGCTTCGAGCAAGCCACGCTGGGCGTTGACGGGCTCTGGATGTTCAACCGCAGCAGCAACTTCCGGCCCTTCCTGCTGGCCGGCTTTGGTGCCGAGCGGGACAAGCTGCCCAACGCCAGCAAGACATCGCCCTACATCAACCTCGGCCTGGGCTTCCAGCTGGGCCTGTCCGACCAGTGGTTCATGCAGGCGGACCTCAAGCGCACCCGCACCTACCTTCGCGACAGCGGCACCTTTGGTTTTAACAATGCCAACACCAACAGCCTGAACGTCGGCCTGGCCTATTACTTCGACAAGCCGTCGCGCCCGGTGCCCGTGCAGTACACCCCGC
>NZ_CALROB020000002.1:0-195243 GCF_943369675.1 Polaromonas sp. YR568
ACGGCCAGCACCGGGGCACTGATCTGGCGGTAGATCGCCAGCGCCTCATCGACGCGGTAAAGCTGGGCGCTGGTGATCTTGTGCGCGGCTTCGCCGAGGATCTGCCATTTGCCCGCCGCGTCCGGCCGCGCCCAGTGCTGCGCCAGCCAGCCGGCCTTGTCGGCCGACAGGCGCGGGTTGGTCTTCATCAGGCGGCGTGCGACGCCGGCCACATCGTCATAGGTCTTGAGCGCCAGTTCGCCGCGCTGCAGGGTTTTGAGCTCGTCCATCCATTTGGCATAGCGGCCCGGCGCCTGTTCGGGCTGGCTGGGCGGCAGGCCGAAGCCTTCGAGGTTGATGAGCCGGCGTATGCGCGCGGGCCGCACACCCGCATACAGCATGGCGACGTTGCCGCCCATGCTGTGGCCGACCAGGTCGACGGGCCGCTCGCCCGCGTAGTGGTCGAGCAAAAAATCGAGGTCGGCGAGGTAGTCGGCGAACCAGTAGTTGTCGGCGGGGCTGCCCTCGGGGCCCGAGGCCGTCAGCCCGAAGCCGCGCCAGTCGGGCGCGATGATGCGGCGGCCTTGCGTGAAAGCATCCGAGAGGGCGTCGACCATGAACTGGTAAGAGGCGGCCACGTCCATCCAGCCATGGACCAGCACCAGCGGCGGCAGTTTGGAGTTTGCATCAACAGCACTGTCCCAGATCCGAACGTGGTAGTTGAGGCCGCGTATAGGGACAAACTCGCTGCGGGAAGATCGTTTTTCTTTGTACATTGGTCTGCATGATAAAGAGACATGATTCGAAGCGCAGTCAACACAGGGACAAGCTGACAGGCGCACAGCCCGATCATTACGCGGCAATGCATGCCGGCTTTCGCTGGCAAGTGGACGAATACTTCAACATTGCCGAGGCCTGCTGCGGCCGCTGGGCACGGGCCGAGCCCCGGACCGCCATACGCGTGCACAGGCCGGGCGCAAAAACCGTGCTTCACAGCTACCAGGAACTGCAGAAAGCCGCCGATGCGCTCAGCCAGGTGTTGACGGGCCTGGGCGTGCAGCGCGGCGATCGCGTCGCCATCGTGATGCCGCAGCGCCTGGAAACCGCGGTGGCCTATATGGCCGTGTTCCAGATGGGCGCGGTGGCCATGCCGCTGTCCATGCTGTTCGGTCCCGAGGCACTCGAGTACCGGCTGCAGGACAGCGATGCCGTGGTGGCCATCTGCGATGAAAGTTCGATTGACAGCCTCAAGGCCATTCGCGGTAATTGCCCGGCGTTGCGCACGGTGGTGGCCGCGGGCACGGCGCGGGGCCAGGGCGACCTGGACTACGAAAGTGCATTGGCGGCGCACAAGGGCGCGTTCACGGCGGTCAAGACCAAGGCCGAAGAAGGCGCGATCCTGATCTACACCAGCGGCACCACCGGCCCGCCCAAGGGCGCGCTGCTGCCGCACCGCGCGCTCATCGGCAACCTGCCGGGTTTTGTCTGCAGCCACAACTGGTTTGGCTTTGACGGTAAAACCAATAAAAAATCGGATGCCGTGTTCTGGTCGCCGGCCGACTGGGCCTGGACCGGCGGGCTGATGGATGCGCTGCTGCCCAGCCTGTATTTCGGCCGGCCCATCGTCGCCTTCAACGGCCGCTTCAGCCCCGAGCTGGCTTTCAGCCTGATGGCGGAGCAGGGCGTGACGCACACCTTTTTGTTTCCCACCGCGCTCAAGGCCATGATGAAGGCCTATCCCAAGCCTGCACAGCATTTCAGGATGACGCTGCAGGCCATGATGAGTGCCGGCGAAGCGGTGGGCGACGCCGTGTTCAGCTACTGCCGCGAGCAACTGGGCGTGACCGTCAACGAGATGTTCGGCCAGACCGAGATGAACTACGTGGTTGGCAACTGCAGCATGAACAGGGTTCATGGAGAGCGCAGCGCCGGGCCGCCCCAAGCAAGCTCAGCCCCCTCGGGGGGCAGCGCATTACACGAAGTGAAAAGCGTGGGGGCGTTTGCAGGTTGGTCGGCGCGCCCCGGCAGCATGGGCAAGGCCTACCCGGGCCACCGCGTCGCGGTGATCGACGACGAGGGGAATGAATGCGCGGTCGGTGTGCCTGGCGACGTGTCGGTGAACCGCTATGACGTGCACGGCGACCCGGACCCGATTTTCTTCCTGGGTTACTGGAAGAAAGACGCGGCCACAAATGGCAAGTTCACCGGCGACTGGTGCCGCACCGGCGACCTGGCGCGCCGCGACGCCGAAGGCTATCTCTGGTACGAAGGCCGGGCCGACGACGTGTTCAAGGCCGCCGGCTACCGCATAGGCCCCGGCGAGATCGAGAACTGCCTGGTCAAGCACGCGGCCGTCGCCAATGCGGCCGTGGTGCCCAAGCCCGACCGCGAACGCGGCGCGGTCGTCAAAGCCTATGTGGTGATTGCGCCCGACCAGGTTGCAGCCCGCGCGGCATATCCTGGCGGTGCGGCGCGCTTTGAGGAAGAGCTCACCGCGAAGCTGCAGGCCCACGTCAAGAACATGCTGGCGCCTTACGAGTATCCGAAGGAGATTGAATTCATTGACGCGCTGCCCATGACGACGACGGGCAAGGTGCAAAGGCGGCTGCTGCGCTTGCAGGAGGAAGAAAGATTCAAGGCGCAGCCGTCAACTTGAAACGACCATAAAAAAAGCACCTCAAGAGGTGCTTTTTTGTTCCAGCAGGGGCCGCGGAACTGGCTTTGCCAGGCCGCTAGCGCCTGTCCCCTGCAAGGGGAGAGGAGGCTACACGCAGTGAGCCTCAACAGGGGTGTGAAATTACCGGGCTGCGACCTGTTCGGCTACGTAAATCTCTACGCGGCGATTCTTGTCACGGCCTTGCTGCGTGGCATTGTCGGCCACCGGCTCACGCGAACCGCGGCCGTCCGTCACGATGCGGGTGCGGGCCACGCCGCGGCTGACCAGGTAGTCGCGGGCCGAATCGGCACGGTCTATCGACAGCGGGTTGTTGATGGCGTCGGAGCCGGTGTTGTCGGTGTGGCCGATGATGGTGACCGTCGTGACCGGGTTCTGGTTCAGGCTGGTGGCGAACTGGTTCAGGATGGGCGCGAAGTTGGACTTGATGGCCGAGCGGCCCACGTCAAACGACACGTCGCTGGGGATGTCCAGCTTCAGGCGGTTGTCGGTGGTCTGGCTCACGGCCACGCCGGTGCCCACGGTCGCTTGTTCCATCGCGGCTTTCTGGTCCTGCATTTTCTTGGACCAGATGTAGCCGCCGCCCGCGCCGACCGCGCCGCCCAGCACCGCGCCGGTAGCCGCGCCCTTGGAGCCGCCGGTGGCCGCACCCAGCAGCGCACCCGCAACCGCACCGATGCCGGCGCCCTTGGCCGTGCCCGACTGGGTTTCAGTCATGTTGGCGCAACCCGAAAGGGTGAAAGCGGCCAGGACCGCGCAGGTCAGGGAAGTGATGGTCAGTTTGTTCATGGAAATGCTCCTCGGGAAGATTGGACGATGCCGTTGTGAAGCTGTCTTGATGGATTCAGGATTCAGCCCGAACGGATTAAATCGTTGGTGTGTGAATACTAGGCAGGCAATTGGTGAGGAGTTGTAAGACAAGGGCGCGAATTGGGCTTCCAGCAAGCCGCGTGCGAAGCCCTTAAACTAGCCGCTTTGTGATCTTCGTCACATGGTTTTCCATTGACGCACAGCGCTTTCCTCCCGCCAATCCCCCTCTCCTTTACCGAAACTCCCATGAATAAAGTTCAACTCGGCTCCAGCGACCTGCAGGTGACCCCCATTTGCCTGGGCACCATGACCTTCGGCGAACAGGTGGATGAAAAAACCTCGCATGCCATCCTGGACCGCTCGCTGGAGCGCGGCGTCAATTTCATCGACACGGCAGAGATGTACTCGGTGCCGGCGCGCGCCGAAACCTGCGGTTCAACCGAAACCATCATCGGCAACTGGTTTGCCAACAACCCGTCGGCCCGCGCCAAGCTGGTGCTGGCCACCAAGGTCGCCGGCCCTTCGCGCGGCATGCCCTGGGTGCGCGAAGGCGGCGGCATGACGGCCAAGGACATCGTGGCTTCCTGCGACGCCAGCCTCAAGCGCCTGCAGACCGAGGTGATCGACCTGTACCAGATCCACTGGCCCGAGCGCCACGTGCCGGCCTTCGGCGCGCTGTACTACAACCCCGCGCAGGAGCGCTCCGCCACCCCCATCCATGAGCAGCTCGAAGCGCTGGCCGGCCTGGTGAAGGCGGGCAAGGTGCGCGCCATTGGTCTCTCGAACGAAACGCCTTACGGCGTGCACGAGTTCGTGCGCCTGGCCGAGCAGCACGGCCTGCCGCGTGTGGCCGCGGTGCAAAACCCGTACTGCCTGATCAACCGCACCGTGGAAAACGGCCTGGACGAAACCATGCACCGCCTGGGTGTCTCGCTGCTGGCCTATTCGCCGCTGGGCTTCGGCCTGCTGACCGGCAAGTACGACGAGTCGGGCACCGAAGGCCCGAACGCGCCCAAGGAAGCGCGCATCGCCAAGTTCGAGTCCACGCGCAAGCAGCGCTGGGGCCGCCCCGAGGCGCTGGCCGCCGCGCGGCGCTACAACGCGCTGGCGCGCGCCAACGGCCTCACGCCGACGCAACTCGCGCTGGCCTTCTGCTACACCAAGTGGCAGGTCGCGAGCACCATCATCGGCGTGACCTCGGTGGCCCAGTTGGATGAAGACCTGGACGCCTTCAGCACCAAACTGAGCCCCGAAGTGCTGGCCGAGATCGACAAAATTCGCTGGGAAGCGCGGGATCCTGCATTGTGAAAAGGCTCACGCGGTCTGCAGTCTTTTTTAGCTTGCTTGCCGCTGGCTCCCTGAGCGTCGCCTTGTCGAAATTCACGGGGGAACGGATCATCAATTTCAGGACCAACGAGTACTTGTTTGATCAGCGCTCCATCACGGCATTGAAAAGACACCTGTGCGCGGCGCAGGCGGATGGGGTTTCGATTGAACCCATCGTCGTGGTGGGGGACGCTGAGGATTCCGAGCGCGATGCCAATGCGTTGGCATGGGCAAGAGCCTCGAAAGTGGCTGCTGCACTGGAAGAAATCGGCATACCCAGAAAACTTCTTTTTGTCGGCATCAATCGGGCGGGTGGCCTGTCGCCAAGATTGGCTGATACCGGGAATCGAAAAGGAGTAGAGGTTTCCTTTCAAGGTTTCAGGGGAAAGCCGGTACTGGACTCTTGTGGTGAGGGCTTCAAGCCCTCTTAGCTTATGAAACGGCACGTCAGTGAAACGCCGGCCACGCAGCTGCTGAAGGCCAACAAGGTTGCCTTCACCGAGCACCCCTACGAATACCTGGAGCACGGCGGCGCCCAGCACAGCGCGGAGGTGCTGGGTTTTGATCCTTTCACCGTTGTCAAAACCCTGGTCATGCAGGACCAGGACGCCAAGCCCTTGCTGGTGCTGATGCACGGCAACCGCAAGGTGTCGACCAAAAACCTGGCGCGGCAAACAGGCGCCAAGTCGGTCGAACCGTGCAAACCGGAAGTTGCGAACCGCCACAGCGGCTACCTGGTCGGCGGCACCTCGCCCTTCGGCACGCGCAAGGCCATGCCGGTCTATATCGAGGAAAGCATCCTGGCCTTGCCTAAAATCGCCATCAACGGCGGGCGGCGCGGCTACCTCATCGGGATTGACCCGCAGGTCTGCGTCACATTGCTCGGTGCAAAATCGGTGAACTGCGCCTTAGAACCTGTTCTCAGCCTGGACAATGCCGCGGGCTACGGCTGAACTTCGGCCTGGGGCCGGCGGCCACCACACATAAAGAGGGAGACCCATGATTTACGCATATTCAATCGGCGCCACGCTGCTGGCTTACCTGCTTGGTTCACTGTCTTTCGCGGTGATTGTCAGCAAGCTCATGGGCCTGAGCGACCCACGCAGCTACGGCAGCAAAAACCCGGGCGCCACCAACGTGCTGCGTTCCGGCAGCAAACCGGCCGCCGTGGCGACGCTGCTGCTGGACGCCCTCAAGGGCTGGCTGCCGGTGGTGCTGGTCAAATGGTTCGGCGCCGACTACGGCCTGGGCGACGGCACGGTGGCCGCCGTCGGTTTCGCGGCCTTCCTCGGGCATTTGTACCCGGTGTTCTTCCAGTTCAAGGGCGGCAAGGGTGTCGCGACGGCGGCGGGCGTGCTGCTGGGCGTCAGCTGGATACTGGGCCTGGCGACGCTGGCCACCTGGGTGATCATCGCCTTCTTTTCGCGTTATTCCTCGCTGGCGTCCCTGGTCGCCGCGGTGTTTGCGCCCCTGTACTACCTCTTCGGCGACCGCGAGGCCTGGTACGTCGACAAGGCCATCCTGGTGGTGATGTTCGCCATCAGCGCGTTGCTGGTGTACCGCCACCGCGAGAACATCAGCAAGCTGATCAAGGGGACGGAGTCGAAACTGGGCGGCGGCAAAAAAAGCTGAGGCGCCATCACGGCGGGAATTGCCACCGTCCCTTGTGCCTAGAAGCGCCGGGTCAGGACCATCTCTTCATTGGTGCGATTCATCTGGAAGCGCGTGAGGAAGCTGTTGCCCAGCAAGACGAAGGGCATGTCGCGCGAGGCCACCACGGCGGGCACGTTGAAGACTTCCACATCGCCCACGCGCACGGAGCCGAGGTTGACCTGCCAGCCCACCGTCGTACCGTTGGCGGTGCTCAACTGGACGGTACGGCCCGCTTTGTAGTCGACGCCCATGCGGTCGGCGTCGGCCGCCGACATGGAAATGACGCTGGCGCCGGTGTCGACCAGGAACTGGGTGGTCTTGCCGTTGATCTGGCCGCTTGTCATGAAGTGCCCGTTGCTGCCCGCCATGAGCACGATTTTGTTGCCCTGTCCCGATTGGGTGCCCGCGCCGCCGCCGGCGCCGCTGCTCACGGGCGCCTCGCCCACCCGCAATGCGTGGCGCTTGCCGGAGAGTTCGACGACCGCCTGGTCGCCCGCGGTGGACACCACTTTGACGCCCTGGTGCGTCTCGCCGGGGGCCACCGTTTTGGGGGCGCCGCCGTCAACGATCAGCAGGGCCTTGTTTCCCAGCATGCCGGCCAGCTTGACCGATTGGGCCTGGGCCGCGCCGTGCAGCAGGGCCGAAGCCCCAAGCAGCAGAAACGCCAGCGTGCGCAATGCGCCACCCGGTGTCCACGCGAGGGACTTCATGGCTAGTCGCGGAAGTTGTTGAAGCTCAGCGGAAAGTCGCTGATCTCGGTACGGATCATGGCCATGGCGGCCTGCAGGTCGTCGCGCTTGGCGCCGGTCACGCGCACCGCGTCACCCTGGATAGAGGCCTGCACCTTGACCTTGCTGCCCTTGATGAGCTGCTGGATCTTCTTGGCCTGCTCGGCCTCGATGCCGTTGCGCACCTTGGACACCTGCTTGACCTTGTCGCCGCCGATTTTTTCGGACTTGCCGATGTCCAGGAAGCGGATGTCGACGCCGGCCTTGGTGAGCTTGTTGCGCAGGATGTCGTTCATCTGGTCGAGCTGGAAGTCGCTGTCGCCGACCAGCGTGATGTCTTTTTCCTTCAACTCGATGGAGGCGGAAGTGCCCTTGAAGTCAAAGCGCGTGCCGATTTCCTTGCCGGTGTTTTCCACGGCGTTTTTGACCTTGACCAGATCGGCTTCAAGAACGGTGTCGAAAGAGGGCATGGTGCGAGTCTTTGTTACGGGTGTTGGGGTGAGACAATCCCACGGATGTTAGTCGAGAAAAACGTTCCACTCCAGCATTCCAACAGCTTTGGCATCGTGGCCAAGGCCCTGAGCCTGATCCGCGTGGCCGATGAGGCCGATATCGCCGCCGTGCTTCAGGACCCGGCCCTGAAAGCCGCGCCCAAGTTCGTGCTGGGCGGCGGCAGCAACATCGTGCTGACCGGCGACGTCAAGCCGCTGGTGCTCAAGGTCGAAATCATGGGCAAGCGCCTCGTGGGCGAAACCGCCAGGGCCTGGATCGTGGAGGCGGGCGCCGGTGAAAACTGGCACGACCTGGTCACCTGGACCCTGCAAAACGGCTACCCGGGGCTGGAAAACCTGGCGCTGATCCCCGGCACGGTCGGCGCCTCGCCCGTACAGAACATAGGCGCTTACGGCGTGGAGCTGCAGGACCGCTTTGAATCCCTGGACGCCGTGGACCTGACGACGGGTCAGGCTTTTACCCTCAATGCCGCGCAATGCGCCTTCGGCTACCGCGATTCGGTGTTCAAGCACAGCAGCGCCGCGCCCGGCCCGGCCGGCCACGGCTTCGGCCTGGCGGACAAGGCCCTCATCACCCGCGTGCGCTTTGCCCTGCCCAAGGCCTGGAAAGCGGTGCTGGGCTATGCCGACATCGAGAAAAAGATGCAGCAGCTGGGTGTGCAGGCGCCCGAGGCGCTGCAGATTTACGAATGGATCTGCGAGATCCGCAAGGCCAAACTGCCCGACCCGCAGGTGATCGGCAATGCCGGCAGCTTCTTCAAGAACCCCACGGTCTCGCCCGAGCAGTGCGCCGACATCATCCAGCGCGAACCCAAGATCGTCCATTACCACCTGGCCGACGGCTCGGTAAAGCTGGCCGCGGGCTGGCTGATAGACGCCTGCGGCTGGAAAGGCAAGTCCATCGGCAACGCCGGCGTGTATGAGAAACAGGCGCTGGTGCTGGTCAACCGCGGCGGCACGGCCGACCCGGTGACCGGCGGCGAGGTCATGACTCTGGCCAAGGCCATACAAACCAGTGTCTACGAACGCTTCGGCATCCTGCTGGAGCCCGAACCGGTGGTGGTTTGATGGAGGGCCCAGCGGCGCATGAGCCGGTAGAGGGCGTTACAGCATGAGCACCCCCGGCACCCAGTACGCACTCTTTGAGTCGGCCGAGCCCATGCCGGTTGAGCAGCAGGTCGTCGCACCCGCAGATCGTCGATTCAGCGACTATGTGGTGTACGTGGATGAAAGTGGCGACCACTCCCTGGCGAGCATCGACCCCGACTACCCTGTATTTGTGCTGGCGCTATGTATTTTTCACAAGCGACATTACAGTGAAAAAATCATCCCTGCCGTTGAAAAACTCAAATTCAACTACTTCGGACATGACAGCGTGGTGCTGCACGAAAACGAGATTCGCAAGCAAAAAGGTGATTTCGCGTTTCTGAGCCACTTGCCAACGCGTAAGGAGTTCTTGGGACGCTTGTCATCCATCATGGATGCGAGCAACTTCATTTTGATTGCCTGCGTTGTGGACAAGGTCCGGCTAAGCCGAAGCGCCGGTGTGGCATCCAACCCCTACCATGTCGCCCTCGGCATCTGCCTGGAGGCGCTGCGCAACTTTCTCGCGGAGAAAAAGCAGGACCAGCTGAAAACCCATGTAGTGGTGGAGTGCCGGGGCAAGAGAGAAGACAGTGAACTGGAGCTTGAATTTCGGCGTATCTGCGATGGCGACAACCCGGGGAATAAGCACCTGCCGTTTGACATTGTGTTTGCCGACAAGAAGACCAATCTGGCTGGCTTGCAGCTAGCTGACCTGGTGGCCCGACCCTTGGGACTGAATTACATTCGCCCCGGGCAGGTGAATCAAGCCTTCGACTTGCTGAAACGCAAGTTCTATTGCGACGGAGGGCGAGATCACGTCGGCGTCAGTTACGACAATGTAGGGCTGATAATTTACCCACCCCAAAAAGCGAAAAGCCCCGATGAACCCACCGAGGCTGTAGCGCCGACCGGGAACCCCCAATCCACTTGAATGTTAGTTTAACCTAACGTACACAAATTGTGTAGGGCGTTAGCAGCCACTATGCTTTTGATAGCTTCTTGCAAACATCCCACAAGGGCTAGAGGCCAATTTGACGCAGAGATTCCGCCACGGCCGGGGCTTGCGCAGCTACAGTTACGCGGCTTACATTGCGCAGTTGGCTGAATAAGAAATCAGAGGGGAGGGGCGCATGCTGATTCATCATGGAGAGAGTGGGATATGGCTCAATTTACTGTATAAATGGCCAGTATTCAGGTGTTTCAACCATAAAGAAGTAACCCCATGACCAGAAAGCAGGCACCTGCCCTTGGGAAGGCTGCGGTTTCCCTCACCCGTTCCTCCGCTGCCGAATATTTGACCTTTGTTGCACCCAGTGGGCAGGATGGTGTGGAGGCCATTTATGCGGATCAATCCATCTGTTTGACCCAAAAGATGATGGGTACGCTGTACGACGTTAACGTGCGCACGGTGAATGAGCACCTGAAGAAGATCTTTTCCGACAGCGAGTTGCAAGAGGACTCAGTTATCCGGAAATTCCGGATAACTGCCTCGGACGGCAAGAGCTACGACACCCAGCACTACAGCCTGGTGGCCAGCGGTGAGCGCATCACACTTGAAACCATTCTGACTCCGGCTCCAGTGGAGCCAAGTAGCCCGAAAGGCAAGTCCATCGGCAATGCCGGCGTCTACGAGAAACAGGCGCTGGTGCTGGTCAACCGCGGCGGCACGGCCGACCCGGTGACCGGCGGCGAGGTCATGACCCTGGCCAAGGCCATACAAACCAGTGTCTACGAACGCTTCGGCATCCTGCTGGAGCCCGAGCCGGTGGTGGTCTGAGGCATGGCGCGGCTGGGCAATACCTACCGGGGGCTGCGGATGCCTCTGTGGCGCCGGCTGGCGCTGCGGTATTCAGGTTTGTCTGCCGTGTTGCTGGGCCTCGTCTGGGCTTGCCTGTTCCTGGTTTCGGTATTGTCTGGCTTGCATCCGGACGGGGCCATGCTGCTCATTCTTGTGCTGGCCTTTCCACTGTCTCTTGTCGCCATATGGGCGACCTCGGAGCGTCGCCGGCTGGTGCGTGAAGCGCCGCTGCCGTACTTTCTGAAGCAAAAGCTGGTCACCACGTACCCGCACCTCACCCTGCGGGACGCCGAGCTGGTCGAGCGCGGGCTGCGGCAGTTTTTCACCGCCTGCCAGCGCAGCAACAAGCGCTTCGTCGCCATGCCCTCGCAGGTGGTCGACAGCATGTGGCATGAGTTCATCCTCCACACCTCGGCTTACCGCGAATGGTGCGACCTGGTGATTGGGCGCTTCATCGACCATGTGCCGGCCGAAGTGCTGGGCCGGAAAGCCTCAACCAACGACGGCCTGCGCCGCGCCTGGTTCTGGTCCTGCCGCGACGAATCCATCAACCCCAAACAGCCCAGCCGTCTGCCGCTGCTGTTCGCGCTGGACGCCAAGTTCGCGATCCCCGGCGGCTTTGTGTACCTGGCCGATTGCCGCGGCGTGCGCCGTGACGGCGAACAGGCGCAGGCACAAGCCTATTGCGGGGAAAGCTTTTCGGACGGCAGCTACAGCGGCGACGCCGATGGGTTCGGCGGCAGCGAGTCTTCAAGCAGCAATGGTGACAGTTCCGGCAGTAGTTCCGACGGCAGCAGCGGATGCGGCTCGGGTTGCGGCGGCGGGGGTGACTAGCTGGGTGTCACCATCCGCGCGCTGTTCAAGCCTGTTTTCATACTTGCGCTTCGTATTAAAGATTGGTTTAAAAAGCCGCCCAAAGGCGGCTTTTTGACATACGCTATGTTTTTAATAGCTGCTTGCACCCGTCAGGCGGGGCTTAGTGCAATTTTGATACCGAAAATCCTGATTTTGGAGCCTTCAGAGCAGCTTTTAAAGCTTGTGGGTGCATTTGCCCCTGCAGCGCTTGTCAAAGGGCCAAAAAGAGGGAGATATTTAACACAAGGTTTTTTCACGTTAAAAATCATCCAAATATTTAACATGAAGGGGCCGGAGCCAGGCAAGGCGGTGTACTTCATCAATGACCCCTTGGTGAAGCTGCTCACGGAAGCAGAGGCCCCACAGGCGTAAGCCCTGACGCCGCGGGATATAGTCATCGCCAATAGGGGGAGAACACATGCTGCTCAAATCGGCCGACGACAAAAACAAACGCCTGGCATTGCTGGAAGACCTGCAAAAGTCCAACTTGCTGGACGCCCGCCAAAAAGAGTGGCTGCGCATTGAACTGCGCAACCTGACCGCCGGCATCAAGGGCGAGCGAGAAGCGGCCTTTCACCTCGACGGCCACTACAAGGACGGCCAAAACAACGTCCTGCTCCACGACTTGCGGTTCCAGATCGATGGGGAGGTGGCCCAAATTGATCATCTGGTCATCAATCGCACCGGCTACATGGTGCTGATTGAAACCAAAAACTACTCAGGCGACCTGGAAGTCAACGCCCATGGCGAATTCACCGTGCGATACGGCAGGGAGCGCTACGGCATTCCATCCCCTTACGAGCAAAGCCGCCGCCACGCCCGCATCCTGGGCAAGCTGCTGGAACGGCTTGAAATCAGCACCCGCACCGACAAGCTGCCCGAGTTTCATAACGTGGTGCTGATGCACCCGCAAGCCATCATTCAGCGGCCGGACGCCAAGGCATTTGACACCAGCTTTCTCATCAAGGCCGACCAGTTCCGCGCCTGGCATGAAAAGCTGGTGGACCGCATCGGTACGGGTGCTGTGCTCAAGGCCATGCTCAACATCCGCAGCCCAGACACCATCAAGGAATGGGGCGAGAAGCTTAAGCGCCAGCACCGTCCGCCAGACCTGCTGGACCTGCCAGACTTTATGCAACCCAAGCCTCAGTTGGCCAAGGCTGTGATGGAACCTCGGCCTTCACCGCCGGTGTTTGCAGCAGAACCCGCCGCCCCGGCACCCGCACAGCCCGATGCCTCATTGGCCAAAAAGCTGATCTGCGCCCATTGCCGTGAGAAGATCAGCTTCCCCGAAGGCAAGTTTTGCTGGAACAATGCCAAGCGTTTTGGTGGGTTGCAGTATTGCCGGGAGCATCAGGGGCTGTTTGCCCAATAACGAGGGAAGAATGGACAAGGACCAACTCAGTGAGCGCGATATCTGCACAAAGTTCATTACGCCGGCCATCGTGCAGGCTGGGTGGCAGCAGCATCAGTTCCGCGAAGAGGTGAGGTTCACTGACGGTCGTGTCATGGTGCGCGGAAAACTCGCAGCGCGTATCAAAAATCCAGACTCCAAAGGCGGTCCTAAACGTGCGGACTTTGTGCTCTACGCTAGGCCAAACGTTCCTCTCGCGGTGGTGGAGGCAAAGCAGGCGAAGTTTTCTGTTGGCCATGGCATGCAGCAAGCTTTGACCTATGCCGAAATGCTGGATGCCCCATTTGCCATCAGCAGCAATGGTGATGGTTTTTTGCTGCACGATCGTACGGGTATTACGCAACCCGTTGAACGCGAACTGCAGTTGAGCGAGTTTCCAGCATTCGATGACTTGTGGCCTATTTACCAGCAATGGAAGGGATTGACCGCACCAGCTGCTGTAAAACTCATTGAGCAACCGTATTACACAGACGGTAGTGGTCGTGAGCCGCGCTATTACCAGCGTGTGGCGATCAACCGCGCCGTCGAAGCGATAGCCAAAGGGCAGCAACGTGTGCTGCTGGTCATGGCTACCGGCACTGGCAAGACCTACACCGCATTTCAGATCATCTGGCGTATGTGGAAAGCAAAGGCCAAGAAACGAATATTGTTTCTTGCAGACCGCAACATCCTCGTCGATCAGACCATGCAACAGGATTTCGCCCCCTTTGGCGAGGTCATGCACAAGGTCACCAATCGCGAGATCAAGAAAAACTACGAGATCTACCTTGCTCTTTATCAGGCGGTTACTGGCAAGGAGGAGTGGAAGCAGATTTACAAGCAGTTTCCGGCTGATTTCTTCGATCTGGTTGTTGTTGATGAGTGCCATCGCGGCAGCGCCGCTGATGATTCCGCATGGCGCGACGTGCTCGACTATTTCAGAAGTGCCACGCACTTGGGCCTGACAGCCACGCCAAAGGAAACTAAGGAGGTCAGCAACATCACCTACTTTGGTGACCCTGTCTACACTTACTCGCTAAAGCAAGGCATTGAGGACGGTTTTCTCGCTCCCTACAAGGTCATCCGCATTGCCACCGATGTCGATGCGGTCGGCTACATGCCTGAAAAAGGAAAACTCGACAAGTTCGGCCAAGCAGTTGAGCAACGCCAATACAACACAAAAGATTTCGACCGCACGCTGGTGCTGGAGAACCGCACCAGGCTCGTTGCCAGCAAAGTGTGGGAATACCTCAAGGCCACCGACCCAATGGCCAAGACTATTGTGTTCTGTGATGACCAAGATCACGCCGAACGCATGCGGCAAGAGCTGGTGAAGCTCATTCCCGCCGCCGCCAGCAACCGCCGCTACGTGATGCGCATCACGGGCGATGACAATGAAGGCAAGGCTCAGCTCTCTTATTTCATAGACAACGACGAGCCTTACCCGGTCATTGCTACGACGTCCAAGCTGTTGACCACCGGCGTAGATGCGAAGACCTGCAAGCTCATCGTTCTGGACCAGAACATCAACTCGATGACCGAGTTCAAGCAGATCATCGGCCGTGGTACCCGCCTGCGTGAGGACTACCAAAAACTATACTTCACCATCATGGATTTCAAAGGCGCCACCCGCCTGTTTGCCGATCCTGATTTTGATGGCGAACCCGTGGTGATTTACGAGCCCACACCCTACGAACCCGTGGTGCCCCCAGAAGATACGACCCCATCGGGGGTTGGCGAGCCTCCGACCCCACCTTATGACCCCAGAACCATTGGAGGTGATGACACACCACCCGGTGGCAATACTGGCGGTGGTGGCGACGGTCGCACCAAGTATGTGATTGGCGATGTAAACGTGCATGTAGCTGTTGAACGTTCGCAATACCTCGACGCCGATGGCAAGCTCATCACCGAGGATTACCGCGTCTTGCTCAAAGATGAAATTCGCAAGGCGCTACAAGCGGAGTTCGGCACGATGTCGGATTTTTTGCGCCGCTGGAATGCCGCAGAGCGTAAGCAAGCCGTACTCGAAGAACTGGCCGATCATGGTGTACCTTTGGAAGTCCTGCAGCAGGCCGTCAGCAACGGCGAAGAACTGGACGCCTTCGACCTCGTTGCCCATGTTGCCTTCAACCAGAAGCCGCTCACCCGTCGCGAGCGCGCCAACAATGTCAAAAAGCGCGACGTGTTTGGTCAGTACGGCGAACAGGCGCGTGCCGTCCTAGAAGCCCTACTGGAGAAATTTGCCGACCACGGCGTGCAAGACATTGAAGACGCCAAAGTGCTCGAATTACCGCCTTTCGACCAATTTGGCAGCAAAACCCAAATTCGGCGCGGTATCTTCGGCGGCGTCGACCAATACACCCAAGCTGTGCAAGCACTTGAGCAAGCGCTCTATGAGCAGCCAGACCAGAAGCAAGCCTGAGCACCCGCCTCAGGTTCGATGAAAGAAAAAAAGACCCAATGAATCTCAGCAGTACCATCAAGTCCATTCAGGACATCATGCGCAAGGACGACGGTGTCGACGGCGATGCTCAACGCCTCGGCCAGCTCACGTGGATGCTCTTCCTCAAAGTGTTCGATCAGCGCGAAATTGAATGGGAAGACGACGCAAAGAGCGTCCGCAAGAAATACAAATCGCCTTTGCCAGAAGAATTCCGTTGGCGGAATTGGGCGGCTTATGTGTCTGGTAAAGATGGCAAGAAGCAGCCGCAAATTGCACCCAGCGAAATCATCAGCTTCGTCAACAACAAGCTGTTCCCCAAGCTCAAAGAACTGGATGCCAGCAAAGGCCCCCAGCATGCCGTGATCCGCAGCGTCTTTGAAGACGCCAATAATTACATGAAGTCCGGAACCCA
Organism: Polaromonas sp. YR568; assembly: GCF_943369675.1. Lineage (GTDB taxonomy): Bacteria > Pseudomonadota > Gammaproteobacteria > Burkholderiales > Burkholderiaceae_C > Polaromonas. Next base: position 15,673 of record NZ_CALROB020000002.1, read on the forward strand.
ACTCCTCGCGGTCATCGAGAAGCTGGAGGAAGCGATCCACTTTGACGACTTCAAGGAACGCGCGCAGCTTGGTGACGTATACGAGCAGCTTCTCAACGACTTGCGCGGTGCGGGCAATGCGGGAGAGTTCTACACCCCGCGCGCCATCACCGAGTTCATGGTCGAGCGCGTCAATCCTAGGCTTAAGGGCAATGAAAAAGTGCTGGACCCAGCCTGCGGAACCGGCGGCTTCCTAACAGCAGCGATTGATCACTTCAGCAAACAGATCAACACCAAATCCAAGGCTGACGACAAAAAGAAGATCGAAACCCTGATTCGCGGCTTCGAGAAAAAGCAGCTTCCCCACTTGCTCTGCACCACCAACATGCTGCTGCACGGCATTGACGTGCCCAGCCAGATCGAGCACCGCAACACCCTTGGCCGCCCCTGGAACGACTGGGCTGCGCACGAAAAGGTGATGTGTCTGATCACCAATCCGCCTTTCGGTGGATATGAAGACGATGGCGTAGGCAGTGACTACCCCGCAGCCGTCCGCACCCGCGAAACCGCCGACATGTTCATAGCGCTCATCGTCAAAAAGCTATTGGCAGAAAACGGTCGCGCAGCGGTTGTACTACCCGATGGCTTCCTGTTTGGTGATGGCATCAAAGGTACGCTCAAAGAAATGATGCTGCGAGACTGCAATCTGCACACAATCATCCGGTTGCCGAAGGGGGTGTTCGCGCCTTACACCACCATCAAGACCAACCTGCTCTTCTTCACCAAGGGTGCTGTGGTGGGCGAAGGTGAAGAGCACTTTCACACCGACACCATCTGGTTCTACGATCATCCCTACCCACCGGGTTACAAGAGCTACTCCAAAACCAAGCCCATTCAGATCGGGGAGTTTGATCCCATCAAAGAATGGTGGGGAAGTGAAGCAGGCAACTTTGCCAAGCGCGAAGCCTACGACGCCGATCCAGACATTACTGAAAAGCGAGCCTGGAAGTACGAGTTTGGCAAGACGCGCAAGCAGGCCAGCGCAGTTGCCCAGCCGCACTGGCATCGCTCGGAGCAGCTCAACAATGAAGCCAGCGCGCTCGAAAGCCGCGCACGTGATCTGCGAGACTCTATCAAGGGCATCACCGACCACGCCCAGCGCCGCCCTGTAGAAGATCAGATGGAAATGTTGTGGCCGCAGATCGAAGGCTTGCGCCTGCAAGCCCGCGACGCTCAAGCCGCAGGCGACCGCCTCTACTGGCCCATCTACAACCTCGACCGCAAGAACCCTTACGCAGCCGGAGAGGAAACTCACGACCCCGACCTGCTGCTGGAGAAGTACAAAGCCCTGCTCGGCCAGATCGAAGAAACCGAAAATCAGCTCAAAAGCGAGCTGGCTGCAGCTTTGGCGCATCACTTTACGGCGGAGGCCGCAGAAGAATGAGTTCCTGCTGCAAAACATCTCCGACACCGGCGACGCTTCCAGGGCGAATGGACAACGAACTGTTCAAGGACGAGCGAACGCCACGCGGCAAGCAAATTGTCTTCGCAGTGTCGAGACAATTGGAGACCGAATACCTCACCGCCCTGTCACCCAAGGAAGTGCTGCAAGCCAGGCTGCACGAAGCCGTTGCGCAATCGTGCGCGCGGCTGGAAAACCGCAGCGGGGAGCGCCATTGATGGACGCGCAACAATTTCTGGCCGAGTTCGGGCATATCGCGAATGCGCCAAACGGTGTTCTGCGTTTGCGTGAGCTGGTGCTTGTTTTGGCTATGCAGGGAAGGTTGCTGCCGCAACTACCGAATGAGCAAGCGAATGAACTTTTTGATACTGTAAAAAGAGAAAAACAGGAGTCCGTCAGTTCCGGTTTGATACGCCGTCCCACACCACTGCCTGGACTTATGAAGCGAGAAGAGCCTCATTCGATTCCAGGCAACTGGCTATGGGTAAGGTTCGGCGACATCGCAACACACAACTCAGGCAAGACGCTCGATTCGGTGCGAAACAGCGGCTTGCCGCGTGACTACATTACGACATCAAATTTGTATTGGGGCAGGTTCGATCTTACGAATGTAAGAACGATGCTCATTCGCGAGGAAGAGTTGGAAAAATGCTCGGCCAGGAAAGATGATTTGCTGATCTGCGAAGGTGGTGAAGCTGGACGAGCTGCAGTATGGACAGCCGACTACGAAGTTTGCTTCCAGAATCATGTCCATCGTGCAAGATTCTTCGGATCGATCAATCCGTTCTTTGCCTATCGCTTCTTCGAAAAACTGAATGCGACAGGTGAGAACAATGCTCATCGCAAAGGGATCGGGATTTCAAATCTTTCGAGCAAAGCGTTGGCGATGATTCCATTTCCGTTGCCGCCACTCGAAGAGCAAAATCGCATCGTTGCCAAAATCGATGAGCTGATGGCGCTGTGCGACAAGCTGGAGGATGAGCAGCAGAAACGCCGCAAACTGCAAAATAGCCTGCGCCAAGCCACTCTGCAAGCCCTTGCCAACGCCCAAAGTCCACACGAACTGCTAGCCAGCTGGACACGGCTGGAAGCGAACTTCGGCCGCTTGTTCAGCGCGCCAGAGGATGTGGTCACGCTCAAATTACTGATGCTAAATATGGCGATGCGTGGTTTTCTGGTTGACCAGTCTGGACTGGACACTTCAGCACACAAGCAGCTTCAGGCAGTTGAAGCAGAGCGACTGCAGCGAGTGGCCGACAGGATAATTAAAGCAAGTACCGCAATTCCATTGCCACGTACGGAAGAATTGCCTTATCTGCTCCCCAAGGGTTGGGCATGGGCAAGAGTCGCGGACTTAGTTGCAGTTGGTACAGGTGCAACGCCTAGAAAATCGGAGAACGATTACTACGGTGGAGAGACCCCTTGGTACACAAGCGCTGCAACCAATGACAAGTTCGCCCGCGTACCCGAAACGTACATCACCGAAAAAGCATTGCACGAGACCAATTGCAAGATATTTCCAGCAGGGTCTTTAATTGTGGCCCTTTACGGACAAGGAAAAACTCGCGGGCAAGTTAGTGAGCTGACCTTGGCAGGAGCAACAAATCAAGCGATTGCGGCATTGGTTTTTTTTGAAGCTTCAGTCAGAACAAAAAGGTTTCTGAAGTATTACTTCGAAAAAATCTACGACGAAATCAGACTACAAGCCGAAGGCGGGCCTCAACCCAATCTGAGCGTTGGAAAAATCAAAGAGACGTTTGTACCGCTTCCCCCGATCGAGGAACAAGAGCGAATAGTTGCTCGACTGAATGAGTTACTAGGGAAATGCGACGGTATGAGTGACCTGCTCAAGGCTAAGAATGCAGCGGCTCAGCAACTGGCGCGCGCTGCCGTCTCAAGTCTTACTGGTATTGCCGTCGAACAAGAGGAAGACAAACCCGTGAAAGTCCCGCAAACCGAATTGATTTCGAAGCTGCGTCTGGGCCAGGCGCCCAGCGTCAAGGAGCAAGCGCCTCTGGCCAGTATTCTGGCTCGCCACAAAGGCGAGCTTGCAACCCAAGACCTGTGGCAACGCTCCACGCTAGAGATCGATGCCTTCTACGCGCAGCTCAAGACCGAAGTCGCCCAGGGCTGGATCGAAGAGCCGCAGGTGGCTGATGTGCTTGAAAAAATCGAGAAGACCGATAAAGCCGAGGCCTGATGCAACTGCGCTATCTCGCCATTCCGCATTTCCGCAATCTGCGCGGCGCCGAGCTCACGTTTTCGACGCGACTGGAGGCCGTGTCCGGTCGCCCGGCAGAAGCGCCGCGGCCCATCCGCAGCCATGCGCTGATCGGTCAGAACGGCACGGGCAAATCCAACCTGATCGAAGCGCTAATCACTATCTTCCGCAATATCGATCTGGATGAGCCGAGTCATACGCTCGACAAGCAGCCACTGGATTACACGTTGGAATACGAGATTCGCGGGCGAATCGTGAAGCTGCAGGCCGACACGGCCAAACAGAAGCTGCCCTATGTATGGGTAGATGGCGAGAAGCAGTCGCAAGGCTGGTTGCTGAAAAACCGCGAGTTGTTGCCCTCCCATGTGTTTGCCTACTACTCCGGTCGCAATGAGCGCATTGAGGCGCTATTTCAGGAGCATCAGCGGCGCTTCAACCGTCGGCAGGAAATTGTGGTGGCAGAGAAGCTCACTGGCGAGGCGCTGGCCAGCCTGTATCGCAATGCGGACTTCGACGCCGAGGCCGCTGAAAAACTGCATCGCGACATAGAGAACCGGGATCGACAGTTGGGTGACGACCGCTTGCGCCGACTTTTCTACTGCCGAGGAGGACATAGCCAACTGGTGTTGCTGGCTTGCCTGCTATCCGATGACCCGGTCTTCCAGAACGTGCTGAAGAACCTGCACATCGAGTCATTGGAGTCCGCGCTGTTTGTGCTGAAGGAGCCGCATCGCTTGCGCACCAAGCGACGCGAGAGCAAGTTCGAGGAAAACGAACTCAACGAGGGCGACCCACGCTTCTGGTACGCGCGTGGCAATGTGGTGAGCGAGTTTCTGGACAAGCTATGGCAGGTAGCCTGGGCACCGATTGCACAGGAGGTGGACAAGCAGATCGATTTCCGTGGCCGCACCGAGAAGCAACGCCAGCTCTACCTCTATGTGCCCAGCCAGGCCAAGCTCAAGCAATTGGGCGAACTGGTGGGCGGCACTGACAGTTTTTTTCGCTATGCCGAGGGGGCCTATATTGGCGACCTGATCGAGGAGGTGCGCATCACGGTAAAGAAGCGCGAGCTGGGTGACGGGCATGATGGCAAGGTCAGTTTCACCCAGCTTTCGGAAGGCGAGCTGCAGATGCTTACGGTATTGGGCCTCATGCGTATCACGCGTGACGATCACTGCCTGTTCCTCCTCGACGAGCCCGATACCCATCTCAACCCACTGTGGAAGCTGCGTCTGCTTGACGAGATCAACGATGCGATGAGCAACGAGGCGGGTTTGGGCGCAGCGGGAGAATCGCAGGTGCTGCTGACCACGCACGACCCGATTCTGCTGGGGAACTTGCAGCGCGAGCAAGTGCATGTGATACGGCAAACTAATACTGGCACTGAGATTGAGGTACCCAGCATTCATCCGCAAGGGATGGGGGTCGCCGGACTGCTCAAAAGTGAGCTTTTTGGCTTGCCATCGACCCTCGATCAGCAAACGTTAAAAGATCTGGATCGTCGGAACGAGCTGTTGGCCAAGGAGGCCAGAGGCGAATTAATTGAGGGGGAACCTGACGAACTGGAGGGACTCAAGGATTACCTAACAGATTTGGGTTTTGCGCGAGAGTATCGCGACCCGCTTTATCAGCTGTTCATTCAGAAGATGTACGAGGCGCGTAGTTTGCCGATGGCTGAGTTGCTAACGCCTGAGCAACAGCAGCAGCAAGACAAGCTGGCTGAAGAAATTACGAAAGCCATGACGGCTGATAAAAGAATGAGTGAGATGGCTTCCTTGGCAAAGGCCTTGAAACCAGAGACGGGGGAGTCTGCGTGAGGCCCGTGCGTATTCCTGTTGGAAGTACTCCACCGCAGAATTGGATGGATGAGGCGCAGGCCCTTACGGAGCAGCTCAAGAACGCTCCTGATGACAAGACGCGAATCGCCTTGGTATTCGCGCATCGAAAGTTGTGGCGAGATCCACGCCTATTGAATTGGCTTACCGAAATTCACCATCACAAGTGTTGGTATAGCGAAGCTAAGGAGTCGGTATCGTCCTATCACGTCGACCACTTCCGGCCCAAAGGCCGTGCGGCACAGATTGATAAGACAGAGCGGCCTGGTTACTGGTGGCTGACGTTTGATTGGAAGAACTACCGGCTTGCTGGGCAGCTACTGAATGTCAAAAAGCGGGATCTGTTTCCGGTCCAGTTACCTGGTGTGGCACAGGCTGCTTTGCCTCTAACCCTTCAGGCTGAAGGTTCTCTTCTGATTGACCCGCTGACCAATGACGCGTGGTTTATGTCATTTGAGCGGATAGATGACGAAGCATGCTTGGCAACAGCTTGCCCGGGCTTGACTCAGCCGAAGACTGATCGCGTAGCACTGACTATCGAAATCTTGGGCTTGAATCGATTGCCCATGTTGAATAGAAACCGAGCAGATGTTTGGGATCGTTGTTTGGAGAGAATCAAGGAATACAACGATGCAGACACTAACCCCATGATTCATACTCAGGAAGCGTTACGCCTTGTCGCGGCACGAGGGTTAGCGCAGCTTTGTGCGGAAGATCAGGAGTTTTCATCCGTAGCTAAAGCCTGTGTCGATAAACAGGCTCCGACGGAGCTGCGCATGCTGGTGAATGATCTGCTTACGCACCCCGAATTGCTGAAGATCGCAGCTTAACTATGCCCATCCACCATGCCATCTGGCGCGTCGGCGAAACACCAATCCTGCTGAACACCACGCGCCTGACCAGCGAGCAGCAGCTCGAAGACATGATCGTGCGTGATCCGCGCATCCTCTCCAGCGAATGGATGTTAGTTGGGCGACAGGAGCGCACCAGCGACGGTGGCATTGTTGACTTATTGGCGATCGCTCCTGATGGTTCGCTGGTGTTGATTGAGCTCAAGCGGGGTCGTACACCACGGGATGTGGTGGCGCAGGCACTGGACTATGCTGAATGGGTATCGCGGCTTACAGCGGACCGGTTGGTGCAGATCTATGCGCGGTTCTCGAATGGTGGGCGGCTGGAGGATGCTTTCTATAGTCGGTTTGGTGCGATGCTGGACGAAGAGTCTTTGAATCAGTCGCATCAAATTGTGTTGGTGGCGGCGGAGTTAGATCCAGCCACCGAGCGCATCGTGAGCTACTTGAATGCGCGTGATATTCCAATCAATGTGATGTTCTTCACCGTGTTTCAGCACGGTGATGAGCACTTGCTGAGCCGGGCATGGCTACTTGACCCCGGCGAGACGCAGGTCAATGCGGCGCAGACAAGCAGTGCGCTTACTGGCGAGGGGCGTGAGCCATGGAATGGCGAGTTTTACGTGTCTTACGGACACCGCAGCTGGGAAGATGCACTTCGCTTTGGCTTTGTGAGCGGCGGTGGGGGGGCTTGGTATAGCCAAACGCTGAAGCTGCTTCAGCCGGGCGACCGGGTCTGGGTCAAGATCCCCGGAACGGGATATGTGGGTGTTGGCAGGGTGCTCGAGCCGGTGCAACCGGGTACATCATTTCTTGTGAAGACGCCAACAGGCGAAAAGCCAGTTCTAGAGGTTTTGCAAAACGCGGAACACTACATGTCGCTGGCTGGCGACGCGGAGCGTGCCGAGTACTTTGTTCGGGTTCAATGGCTCGACACTCGCGAGGAAAAAGGCGCAATCAATGAGCTAGGTTTGTTCGGAAACCAGAACACCGTATGCAAACCGACTAGCCCCAAATGGCGACATACTGTGGAGCGCTTGAAGACACTCTTCAAGCATTGGGATAGCAAGTAGTACGGAAAAAACAAAGCCCACCAGGCTCTCGTCTGGTGGGCTTTGTTTTTTAAGCTAAGTCAGTTCTGACTTACTTACCCAGCTTCAAAAAGTCATCCCCCTTGCCCAACTCCAGCAACCCGGCATTGGAATAAATCCCCAGCTTGTCACGCGTGTCCACGATGTCCAGGTTGCGCATGGTCAGCTGGCCGATGCGGTCGGCCGGCGAGAAGGGCGCGTCCTCGACTTTTTCCATGCTCAGGCGTTCGGGCTTGTAGGTCAGGTTGGTGGAGACGGTGTTGAGGATGGAATAGTCGTTGCCGCGGCGCAGTTCGACCGTGACTTCGCCGGTGACGGCGCTGGCCACCCAGCGCTGGGCGGTTTCGCGCAGCATGATGGCCTGCGGGTCGAACCAGCGGCCCTGGTACAGCAGGCGGCCGAGCTTGCGGCCGTTGTCGCGGTATTGTTCGATGGTGTCTTCGTTGTGGATGCCGGTGACCAGGCGCTCGTAGGCGATGAACAGCAGCGCCAGACCCGGGGCTTCGTAGATGCCGCGGCTTTTGGCTTCGATGATGCGGTTTTCGATCTGGTCGCTCATGCCGAGGCCGTGGCGCCCGCCAATGCGGTTGGCTTCCAGGATCAGTTCGACCAGGCTGCTGAAGGTCTTGCCGTTCAGCGCGACGGGGCGGCCTTCTTCAAAGCGCACCGTGACTTCCTCACGCTTGACCTCGACGTCGTCTTTCCAGAAGGCCAGGCCCATGATGGGGTTGACGATCTTCATGCCGGTGGCCAGGTGTTCCAGGTCCTTGGCCTCGTGCGTGGCGCCCAGCATGTTGGAGTCGGTGGAGTAGGCTTTTTCGGCCGACATCTTGTAGCCGAAGCCGGCTTGGGTCATGAAAGCCGACATTTCGGCGCGGCCGCCCAGTTCGTCGATGAAGAGCTGGTCCAGCCAGGGTTTGTAGATCTTCAGGTCGGGGTTGGTCAGCAGGCCGTAGCGGTAAAAGCGCTCGATGTCGTTGCCCTTGAAGGTGCTGCCGTCGCCCCAGATGTTGACCTGGTCCTCTTTCATGGCCGACACCAGCATGGTGCCCGTCACGGCGCGGCCCAGCGGCGTGGTGTTGAAGTAGGTGACGCCGGCGGTGGTGATGTGGAAGGCGCCGCTTTGCAGGGCGGCAATGCCTTCGGCGGCCAGCTGGTTGCGGCAGTCGATCAGGCGGGCTTTTTCGGCGCCGTACTGCATGGCCTTGCGCGGGATTTCGTCATAGTCGGGCTCGTCGGGCTGGCCGAGGTTGGCGGTGTAGGCGTAGGGGATTGCGCCCTTGAGCTTCATCCAGTGCAGTGCGGCGCTGGTGTCGAGACCGCCGGAAAAGGCGATGCCGACTTTCTGGCCGGCGGGGAGGTTCTGGAGGATGGTGGCCATGGAGGATTCCTGGAAGATGCTGGAGGATGCGTAAAGAGGGGATCAGCCGAAATGGCAGATGTAGTGGTAGGCCGCTTCGCCTGCGGCAACGCGGATCTCGAATTTGGCGTTGCCGGGCACGCTGAATTTCTCTCCGGCCGAGGACTTGACCCAGTTCTCGCTGCCGGCGAGTTTGTATTCGCAGGCGCCGGCCACGCATTCCATGATCTCGGGCGCGCCGGTGCTGAAGGTGAGGGTGGCCGGCAGGATCACGCCCACCGATTTTTTGCTGCCGTCGGCAAAAGTGATGCCATGGCTCACGCATTTGCCGTCAAAGTACACATTGGCCTGGGTGCTGACGCTGACGTTGTCGATTTTTTCGGTGGGCATGGGAGGCTTGGAAAGTGAAAAAAGGCGAAGAGGGCGAAGAAAGGGCCGGGGCCGGCAGGAAACACCGCGCATCGCGGCCCGGCGCTCAAAACCGCTGATTTTAGGTCACGCGCAGGCCCCCGGGCCGGGCCGGCGCTGAATCCGTTGGGCGCCCTGTCGCGTATTCCCTTCAATGCCTGACAATGTTGTCCATGAAACCAGAAAGCCCGGATATTCAATTGATTGCACTGATTGACCGTGTGGCCCAGGCCGATGAATCGGCTTTGCGGGAGCTGTACGAGCTGACCTCGTCCAAGCTCTACGGCGTCGCGGTGCGCGTGGTGACGAACCGCGAATGGGCCGAAGACGTGCTGCAGGAGGCTTTCCTGAACATCTGGCGCATTGCCGGCGACTACAAGGCGACCCTCTCGCCGCCCATGGCCTGGATGGGGCTGGTGGTGCGCAGCCGCGGCCTGGATTTCTTGCGGCGCCGGGCCTCGGACCGCGCCGACCTCATGCAGGAACTCGACGACGTGATTTCCGATACCGTGGCGGGCGACTCGCCCAACCCCATGGACACGACACAGGCGAGCGAACAGGCCTGGGCCCTGCACCAGTGCCTGGGCCAGCTGGAACACAAACAGCGCGAAGTGGTGAGCCTGGCGTATTTGCGCGACCTGAGCCATGGCGAGCTGGCTGAGCAATTGAAATTGCCGCTGGGCACCGTGAAGACCTGGATACGCCGCGGCCTGGAACAGCTGCGCGGCTGCATGGCGAGGTTCGCATGAATATGGCCCCCACTCTTGTCGCTTCGCGTACTACGCTGCCCCCCGAGGGGGCTAATTTTCCTTGGGGCGGCCCGGCGGAAAATTTATGAATATCCAGAACAACCCCTCCCTCATGGACCAGCTGGCGGCCAGCTATGCGCTGGGCACCTTGCGTGGCGGCGCGCGCCGCCGTTTTGAGACACTGGCCCGTGACAACGCCACGCTGCGCGCCGCGGCGCTGGTCTGGCAAAGCCGCCTCGCGTCCGTGGCCGAACTGCAGCCGCAGGAGGCGCCCAGCCCTGTCGTGTGGAAGCGCATTGAAAACCTCGTGAAGGCCGACAAAGAAGCGCGCGCCATGCACGCTGCACGAGCTGCTCCGGCGGCCGGCGGCTGGTGGGCCAGCCTGGGCCTGTGGCGCGGCGGTGCTGCGGCGGGTGCGCTGGCCACCGTGGCGGCGGTCGTGGTCGGCCTGAATGTCAACGGCCGGCTCAGCGGCCAGGTCAGCGAACTGACCGCCAGATTGACAGCCGCGCCCGAGATCGAATACGTGGCCGTGCTGACCGATGACAAGGCTTCGGCCTCGCTGCTGGTGACCTTTGACCCCAAGAACAAAACCCTTGCGCTCAAGCGCGTCGGCGGTTTCAGGGAGCAGCCTGACAAGTCCCTGGAGCTGTGGGCCCTGCCGCCCGGCGCTGCGCCCAAATCGCTGGGTGTGCTTGGTGCCGACCCCGTGGTTCGCCTGACCGCCGCGGGCACCGATATGCGGCAGGTGCCGGCACTGGCGATCTCGCTGGAACCCAAGGGCGGCGTGCCAGCGGGCAGCGGGCCTAGCGGGCCGATATTGTTTAAGGGCGCGCTCATCGAGACGCCGAAGTAAGGGCATAGCGAACGTGCAACAAAAAAAGGGCGTCAGTGACGCCCTTTTTTGATTCAGCCGAAAGGCGGTTTTAGCGCCAGCGGCCGTGGCCGTGGCCGTAGCCCCGGCTGTAGCCGAAGTTCAGCGAGACGCCGATGGGCGGGTAATACGGTGCGTAGTAAGGCCGGGGATAGTAGGCCGGGTACACAGCGGGCTGTACATAAACCGGCTGTGCATAGGCCGGTTGCACATAGGTCGTGCCTTGCTCGACGACGTAGCCCGGTTGCACGGGAACCGTCTGGTTGTAGGCCTGGGGCTGTGGTGCGGACTGGAAGGTCTGCGGCGCGGGCGTCATCGCGCCGACGGGCGAGACCTGCAGGCGCACATACTGGCCGGGGTCGGTGGCCATCTGGGTGGTGTACTGAGTGCCCTGGTATTCATAGACCACGTTGAAGTGGCTGGGGCGGTTTTCGTAGTAGGTCTGCGTCGTGCATTGCTGCATGTTCTGGACCTGGTTGTTAGAGCCCTCGATGCGGTCGCCGATCATGGCGCCGCCGACCAGGCCGATCACCGTGGCCACCGCACGGCCGCCGCCATTGCCAATGGCGTTGCCGGCTGCGCCGCCGGCCAGGGCGCCCATCAAGGCACCCGCGCCTGAATTGGGGGACTGCGTGATGACCGGCTGGTTGCTGCACACCTGGCGCGGCACGGCGACCTGTTGCACCACCGGCGTGCTGGAAATCACGCGCGCCAGGATGTCCATGGCGGAAGCCGGCACGGCGGCAAAGCCTGCGGCTGCGGCGAGGGTGGAGAGGACGAGTGCTTTTTTCATGGTTCAAACCCTTTTCAGCAAATGGCTGAAGTTGCGCCGCCCGGTAGGCCTGCCCGGGGTGCGGGCGGCGGCTCTGGCAGCTAAGACGATTTTAGTAAGTCAGAGTCGTTTTGGGGCTTTGAGTTCGGTAAATCGGCGGTAAAGCTGCCTGGGGACAGTGAATCACGGTTCTGGCGGGCAAAAAACGTGAAAAAGCACGCGGTTTAACGTGGGTTCAGACCCGAGCCGCCCAGGCCGCGGCATCAAACCCGACCGTCATGTCCTTGCCCCAGTCGACAACGGGACGCTTGATGACGCTGGGATTGGCCAGCATCAAGGCCTGCGCGCCGGCGCTGTCCTGTGCGCCGGCCTGCGTTGCCGCGTCCAGCTTGCGCCAGGTCGTGCCCTTGCGGTTGAGCAGCGTTTCCCAGCCGGCGGCTTGCGCCCAGCGCGCCAGTTGGTCGGGCGGGACGCCCTGCTTTTTGAAGTCGTGGAACTGGTAGTCGACGCCGTGTTCGGTGAGCCAGGTACGGGCCTTTTTGACCGTGTCGCAATTGGGGATGCCGTAAAGAATGATCATGCGGTGATTCTGGCAGATGCAAGGGGGCGCGGGCGGGCCGACGCCAAGGCTGGAATAATGAAACGACGACGCCTTGCCCGCGCCCTGTTCGCCTCAACACTTCACGGATTGCCCTTCATGACCGCTGCCTCGGCCACGCCCCCTGATTCTTCTGAAACCGTCCTGTATCCGCCCATTGAGCCCTTTCGCACCGGCGTCCTGGAAACCGGCGACGGCCATTCAGTCTATTGGGAGCTCTGCGGCAACCCCGATGGCAAACCGGCGGTGTTCCTGCACGGCGGCCCGGGCGCGGGCTGTTCGCCCGAGCACCGACGCCTGTTCGACCCCGAGCGTTATTGCGTGCTGCTGTTCGACCAGCGCGGCTGCGGCCGTTCGCGCCCCAGCGCGTCGCTGGACAACAACACGACCTGGGACCTGGTGGCCGACATCGAGCGCCTGCGTGCGCTGCTGGGCGTGGAGCGCTGGCTGGTGTTCGGGGGCTCCTGGGGCAGCACGCTGGCGCTGGCCTATGTGCAAAAGCACCCGGCCCAGGTGTCCGAACTGATCCTGCGCGGCATCTTCGCGCTGCGGCGTGCCGAGGTGCTGTGGTACTACCAGGAAGGGGCGTCCTGGCTGTTCCCCGACCTGTGGGAGGGTTTTCTCGCGCCCATTCCCGAGGCCGAGCGCGGCGACCTGATGGCCGCCTACCGCAAACGCCTGGTCGGCACCGACAGGGCGGCGCAACTGGCGGCCGCGCGCGCCTGGAGCCTCTGGGAAGGCCAGACCATCACGCTGCTGCCCGACCCGGCCTTTACCGCGCTGCACGGAGGCGACGACTTCGCGCTGGCCTTCGCGCGCATTGAAAACCATTTTTTCGTGCACGCCGGCTGGCTCGAAGAAGGCCAGCTGATACGTGACGCGCACAAGCTGGCCGGTATTCCCGGTGTGATCGTGCAGGGCCGCTACGACATCGCCACGCCGGCCAAGACCGCCTGGGATTTGCACCGTGCCTGGCCCGAAGCGGACTTCCAGCTGGTCGCCGATGCCGGCCATGCCTTCAATGAGCCCGGCATCCTGCAAAGACTTGTTGCTGCAACGGACCGTTTCGCCAAATAAGCTCGAACACCCCCGTTGACGCTCACTGCGTGTAGCGTCCTCCCCCCCTTGCAGGGGGCGGCGCCTGCGACCGGCAAAGCCGGACCGCGGCCCCTGCTGAACAAGGGAAAAAGCGTTTTGCGACAATGCTGGGCTGTATGCAAAACCTGAAAACTCTCGACGACTGGCTGGCCTACTGCGAGCACCTGCACCCCGTGGGCATAGACATGGGCCTGGTGCGCATCAGCGCCGTCGCCAAACGCATGGGCCTGGCCTTCGATTGCCCCATCATCACGGTGGCGGGCACCAACGGCAAGGGTTCGACCTGCGCCATGCTCGAAGCCATCCTGCTGCAGGCCGGTTACCGCACAGGCGTGTTCACCTCGCCGCACCTGGTGCATTTTGAAGAGCGTTGCCGCGTGCGCGGCGACATTGTGAGCGCTGCCGCGCTTGTCGCCCAGTTCGAGCGCGTCGAGGCGGCCCGCACGCAGGGCGAGGCGATTTCGCTGACCTATTTTGAATTCACCACCCTGACCATCCTGCAGTTGTTGGCCGATGCGAAGCTGGACGTGGTGATCCTGGAAGTCGGCCTGGGCGGGCGGCTGGATGCCGTCAACATGCTGGACGCCGACTGCGCGGTGATCACCAGCATAGACCTGGACCACATGGAATACCTGGGCCCGGACCGCGAAAGCATAGGCCGCGAAAAAGCCGGCATCATGCGCGCCGGCAAGCCTGTCATCGTGAGCGACCCGGTGCCGCCGCAAAGCGTGATTGACCACGCTGCCGCAGTGGGCGCTGACTTGTGGCGCTTCGGCACGGATTTCAATTTCTCGGGCGACAAGCAGCAGTGGGGCTGGGCCGGGCGCGGGCGCCGGTATGCGGGGCTGGCCTACCCGGCGCTGCGCGGGGCCAACCAGCTGGTCAATGCCTCGGGCGTGCTCGCGGCGCTGACGGCCTTGCGCGACCGCATTCCGGTGACGGCCCAGGCGGTGCGCAACGGCCTTTCCATGGTCGAGCTGCCCGGGCGTTTCCAGATCGTGCCGGGCCAGCCCACGCTGGTGCTGGACGTGGCGCACAACCCGCATTCGGTGGCCGCGCTGGCCGAAAACCTCGACGCCATGGGTTTTTACCCCTGCACCCACGCGGTGTTCGGCGCCATGGCGGACAAAGACCTCGCCCCCATGCTGGCCCGGGTGGGGCCCCTCATCGACAAGTGGTATTTCACCGATTTGCCGACGCCGCGCGCTGCCACGGCGGCCGATTTGCAGGCGCGCTGGAAGGCGGCCAATACCCGTCCCGACGCCACCTCCGGCACCTATTCATCCCCCGAAGCGGCCCTGCAGGCGGCGGTCGGGGCCGCGACCCCCGCTGATAGAATTGTCGTGTTCGGCTCGTTCTACACGGTGGGCGGCATCTTGAAGGACGGCGTGCCGCGTCTTTTGGCCCCGCACCTGGCCAGCTAAAGCCGTACACACCGGCCCGGCCGGGTGTTTTGCAGGGCCTGGAGCCCACGTTCACCGCCAACGTCACCCCTTATCGGATTCAAGCCACACCATGCCGTTTTTCAACTTCCGCCGGGGCGGCTCCAACACTGCCCCCAATGCCGGGCCAGCCGCTCAACCGGAAAGCGTGGAAGTGATGCGCAAGCGCGCCAAGCACCGCCTGATCGGCTCGGCCGTGCTGGTGCTGATAGGCGTGGTGGGTTTCCCGCTGCTGTTCGACACCCAGCCCCGGCCCATCCCGGTCGACATTCCCATCGAAATCCCCGGCAAGAGCACGGTCAAGCCGCTGGTGGTGCCGGCGGCCACGGCGCCTGCCGCAACAGCGACCCCCACACCAAACCCGACCCCGGCCGAAAAAGTGGCCGCCAACGCCAGCCTGGCGCCCAGGGAAGAAATCTTGCCGTCCAAACCGGCTGTTGCCGCTTCCGCGCCTGTGGCCAAACCCGAGCCCAAGCCCGAACCGAAGCCAGTGGCCAAGCCCGAACCGAAGCCTGAAGCAAAGCCTGAACCCAAGCCGGCCGCCAAACCCGCCGCTGCCAATGCCGACGCGGCCCGTGCCAGCGCGCTGCTCAACGGCACGACGCCGCCGCCCGCAGCCGCCGCTGAGTCTGAAGGCCGGCTGGTGGTGCAGGTGGGCGCTTTTGCCGACGTCGCCAAGGCGCGCGAGGCCCGCCTGAAACTCGAAAAAGCCGGTTTGAAGACCTATACACAAGTCGCCGAAACCAAAGACGGCAAGCGCATACGGGTCCGTGTGGGGCCGTTTGCCACCAAGGCCGAGGCTGAAAAAGCGGCCGGAAAAATCAAGGCCCTTGATTTGCCCGCCGCCATCCTGACCTTGTAATCAGTACTGGCTGATTCGTGACGGCTGTTGACTGGGTTTTGCTGGGGGTGCTGGTGTTTTCCATGCTGCTGGGCGCATGGCGCGGCCTGGTGTACGAGGTGTTGTCGGTGCTGGGCTGGGTGGTGTCGTTTTTTGTGGCGCAATGGTTTGCGCCCGACCTGGCCACCCGATTGCCCGTGCAGTCCGCCTCCGACCCGGTGCGCTACGCGGCGGCGTTTGTGCTGATTTTCATCGCCACGGTGTTCGCGGCGGGGCTGCTGGCTTTCATCTTCAAGAAGCTGGTTGCCGCCATCGGCCTGGCCCCTGTGGACCGTGTGCTGGGCGCCGCCTTCGGCGTGTTGCGCGGAGTGATTTTGCTGCTGGCGGCGACTGTCGTGATCGACATGACGGCGCTGAAAACCAGCAGCTGGTGGCAGGAATCCAAGGGCGCGCCGGTGCTGGCGGCCACGCTTAAAGCCCTGAAGCCGGTGCTGCCTGAAAAATTTGCGAAATATTTAACCTAACTTTGAAGAGTCAACTCATCATGATCGGAACACCATGTGCGGGATAGTCGGCGTCGTCAGCAAAGCCCCGGTCAACCAGCTCATCTATGACGGCCTGCTGCTGCTGCAGCATCGCGGCCAGGATGCCGCCGGCATCGTCACGCAGCAGGGGCGCAAGTTCTACATGCACAAGGCCAAGGGCATGGTGCGCGACGTGTTCCGCACCCGCAACATGCGCGCGCTGCCGGGCACGGTGGGCTTGGGCCAGGTGCGCTACCCGACGGCCGGCAACGCCTACAGCGAAGACGAGGCTCAGCCCTTTTACGTCAACGCGCCCTTCGGCCTGGTGCTGTCGCACAACGGCAACCTGACCAACGCGGCCGAGCTCAAGGCCGAGCTCTTCAACACCGACCACCGCCACATCAACACCGACAGCGACTCCGAAGTGCTGCTCAACGTGCTGGCGCACGAACTCGAAAAAACCACGCGCGGCCTGCCGCTCAAACCCGTCGACGTGTTTGCCGCCGTGCGCGGCGTGCACAAGCGCGTGAAGGGCTCTTATGCCGTCGTCGCGCTGATCGCCGGCCACGGCCTGCTGGCGTTCCGCGACCCCTTCGGCATCCGCCCCCTGTGCATAGGCCGCGGCCAGAACGAGGGCGGCGACACCGTCATGGTGGCCAGCGAATCGGTGGCGCTGGAAGGCACCTCGCACCAGTTCGAGCGCGACATCGCGCCGGGCGAGGGCGTGTTTGTGGACATGGACGGCGTGGTGCACGCCGAGCAATGCGCACCTAACGCAAAACTCAATCCCTGCATCTTTGAATTTGTCTACCTGGCGCGTCCCGACTCGGTGCTGGACGGCATCTCGGTCTACCAGGCCCGCCTGAACCTCGGCGAGACGCTGGCCAAGCGCGTGGTCTCCACCGTGCCGCCCAGCGAGATCGACGTGATCATCCCGATTCCCGAATCCAGCCGCCCCAGCGCCACGCAGCTGGCGCACCTGCTGGGCATTCCCTACCGCGAAGGTTTCGTCAAGAACCGCTACGTGGGCCGCACTTTCATCATGCCGGGGCAGGGCGTGCGCAAGAAATCCGTGCGCCAGAAGCTCAATGTGATCGCCAGCGAGTTCAAGGGCCGCAACGTGCTGCTGGTCGACGACTCCATCGTGCGCGGCACCACCAGCCGCGAGATCGTGCAGATGGCGCGCGACGCCGGCGCCAAGAAGGTCTACCTGGCCAGCGCCGCGCCGCCTGTGCGTTTCCCCAACGTCTACGGCATCGACATGCCGACGCCGGGCGAGCTTGTGGCGCATGGCCGCACCGTTGAAGAAATCCGCGAAGTGATTGGCTGCGACGCGCTGATCTACCAGGACGTCGACGGCATGAAACGCGCGATCGGCTCGCTGAACACCAAGCTCGACGGCTTCGACGCCTCCTGCTTTGACGGCGTTTACATCACGGGCGACGTCACGGCCGAAACCATTGCCGCGATGAACTCGCAGCGCGCCGACACCGCCGAAAAAATCGGTGAAGACAGCGACGTGGACGTGTCCCGTCTGGCGCTGCCCAATCCGCAGGAAGCCTGAGCATGACGACCAAAAGAAAGCTGCCCGACAACCTGCACCGCGACACGCTGGCCGTGCGCGTCGCGCTGGAGCCCAGCCAGCACGGCGAGAACTCCGAAGCGCTGTACCTGACCAGCGGCTTTGTGCAGCCCGATGCCGAAACCTCGGCGCGGCGTTTTGCAGACCCGACGGAAGGCTACACCTACGGCCGCACCTCCAACCCCACGGTGACCAGCTTTGAGCGCCGCCTCGCCGCGCTCGAGGGCACGGAAGCGGCCATAGGCGCCTCGACCGGCATGGGCGCTATCCTGATGATGTGCATGGGCCTGCTCAAGGCAGGCGACCACGTGATCTGCTCGCGCTCCATGTTCGGCTCGACGATTGCGCTCATAGGCCGCGAGTTCGGCAAGTTCGGCGTCGAGACCACGTTTGTGTCGCAGACTTATGTGGCCGAATGGAAGGCCGCGTTGCGCCCGACCACCAAGCTCTTGTTTGCCGAAACGCCGACCAACCCGCTGACCGAAGTCTGCGACATCCGTGCACTGGCCGACCTGGCGCACAGCGTGGGCGCATTGCTTGCAGTCGACAACTGCTTTTGCTCGCCCGCGCTGCAGCGCCCCGTCGAGTTCGGCGCCGACCTCATCATCCATTCTGGCACCAAGTACCTCGACGGCCAGGGCCGCGTCATGGCCGGCGCGATCTGCGGCCCGTCCAAATACATCGTCGACGTGTTCGGGCCTATCGTGCGCACCGCCGGCATGACGCTGGCGCCCTTCAACGCCTGGGTCGTGCTCAAGGGCCTTGAAACCCTGAGCATCCGCATGCAGGCCCAAAGCGCCAACGCGCTGGCCGTCGCGCAGTGGCTGGAAACCCAGCCCGCCGTGGCGCGCGTGTATTACCCCGGCCTGCCGTCGCACCCACAACACGCGCTGGCCATGCGCCAGCAGTCGGGGCTGGGCGGCGCGGTGCTGGCCTTCGACCTGCGCGGCGGCACGCCCGAGGTGGCGCGCGCCAATGCCTTCCAGGTGATCAACAGCACACAGGTGCTCAGCATCGCCACCAACCTGGGCGACACCAAAACCATCATCAGCCATTCGGCCACCACCTCGCACGGGCGCCTGAGCGAAGAACAGCGCCAGGCCGCCGGCATAGGCCAGGGCCTGATCCGCCTGGCCGTCGGGCTGGACCACGTGGACGACATCAAGGCCGACCTTTCGCGCGGCCTGAACAGCATCGCATGACAGCCCCCATGACCCAAAAGACCCGCACCCGTTTCGCCCCGTCACCGACAGGCTTTATCCACCTCGGCAACATTCGCTCCGCGCTGTACCCGTGGGCTTTTGCCCGCGCCACCGGCGGCGACTTCATCCTGCGCATTGAAGACACCGACGTGGAGCGTTCCAGCCAGGAAGCCGTCGACGTCATCATCGAAGGCATGCGCTGGCTGGGCCTGAACCACGACGAAGGCCCGTTCTTCCAGATGCAGCGCATGGACCGCTACAAGGCCGTGCTTGCTCAGATGCAGACGGACGGCCTGGTCTACCCTTGCTACATGAGCGTGGCCGAGCTCGACGCCCTGCGCGAAAAGCAGATGGCGGCCAAGGAAAAGCCGCGCTACGACGGCACCTGGCGCCCCGCCCCCGGCAAAACTCTGCCGCCCGTGCCCGAAGGCGTGCAGCCCGTGCTGCGCTTCATGAACCCGCAGGGCGGCAGCGTGGTCTGGGACGACAAGGTCAAGGGTCGCATCGAGATCAGCAACGATGAACTCGACGACCTGGTGATCGCGCGGCCCGACGGCACGCCGACCTACAACTTCTGCGTGGTGGTCGACGACATCGACATGGCCATGACCCATGTGATTCGCGGCGACGACCACGTCAACAACACGCCGCGCCAGATCAACATCTTCAAGGCCCTGGGCAAGGAGCCGCCGGTGTATGCCCACCTGCCGACCGTGCTCAACGAGCAGGGCGAAAAGCTCAGCAAGCGCAACGGCGCCAAGCCGGTGACGCAGTACGCCGCCGAAGGCTATTTGCCCGATGCCATGGTCAATTACCTGGCGCGCCTGGGCTGGAGCCACGGCGACGACGAAATCTTCAGCCGTGAGCAGTTCATCGCCTGGTTCAACCTCGACCATCTGGGCAAGAGCGCCGCGCAGTTCGACGAAGCCAAGCTGCGCTGGGTCAATGGCCAGCACCTCAAGGCCATGGCCGACGACAAGCTCGCCGAAGCGGTTATGCCCTTCCTCGCGGCGCAGGGCGTCACAGGCCAGGACGCGGCCTGGGTCGCGCGCGGCTGCGGCCTCCTCAAGGACCGCTGCAGCACGCTGGTGGAACTGGCCGGCTGGCTGCAACGCCTGGTCACCGGCGGCCAGCCCGGCGCGGAAGACCTCGCCACGCACGTGACCGACGCCGTGCGTCCCGCGCTCGCCAAACTCGCGGACGCCTTGGGCGCCGCCGAGTGGAGCAAGGCTGCGATTTCCGCCGCCATCAAGCAGGTGCTGGCCGACACCGGCCTGAAGATGCCGCAGCTCGCCATGCCCGTGCGCGTGCTGGTTCTGGGCACGCCGCAAACCCCCTCGCTGGACGCGATTCTGGAGCTCATGAAGCGCGAAGATGTGGTCTCCCGGCTCAAGCTTGTTTGAAGGTTTGAAAAAGATCAAATTTTCGGGCTATAATTCAAGGCTCGACACAATTGCAGGGCAACTTGCAATGCTTGAAGGGGGTATAGCTCAGCTGGGAGAGCGCTTGCATGGCATGCAAGAGGTCAGCGGTTCGATCCCGCTTACCTCCACCAAAGTTTGTCGCGAAGAATTTGAAGTTAGCCGGGACTTTGTGTCACCACAAAAGCCCGTCCGGAAGTTCCAAGGTTTTGACCCTATCGTCTAGAGGCCTAGGACACCACCCTTTCACGGTGGCTACAGGGGTTCGAATCCCCTTAGGGTCGCCAGCATTCATCACCTCGTGTGGTGTCCAAGGCGCAAGTTGACAACCGCAGTCCCGCAAGGGCCAGCGACTTGGCTCGAAAGAGCGAATGTTGTCACTACCAGGAGTGGTAGTTCAGTTGGTTAGAATACCGGCCTGTCACGCCGGGGGTCGCGGGTTCGAGTCCCGTCCACTCCGCCAAATCCGAAAGGGCTTGCAAGATTTCTTGCAGGCCCTTTTTCTTTGGGCGTCGCCGGGCGCTGCCCCACAATGCATCCCATGCGCAAACATCTTTCCGAAACCACCGGCCTGCAACGGCTCACCCTGGGACTGGTCACCGGGCTGATCGTCGCGGCGCTGCCGTTGCCCCTGGGCTGGCAATTTTGCGGCCTGCTGGGCTGGTGCGCCGGCATAGGCGTTTACCTGGGGCTGGCCTGGTGGCTGTGCGTGCGCTTTGATGCCAAACGCACGCGCGAACGCGCGCAGGCGCAGGACGAACCCAGTGTGGTGCTGTTTTTGCTGATGCTGCTGGCCACCATGGCCTGCGTCGCGGCCATCACGGTCGTGATGCAGCAGGCCAAAGACCTGTCGGGCATGGCGCGCGCGCTGCATATCCTGTTGTGCGTCTCGGCGCTGGCCGCTTCCTGGCTGTTCATCCAGACGATTTACGCTTTCCGTTATGCCCACCGCTACTACCAGGAAGAAAAGCTCAACGAACCCGACGGGCCAGGCCTGTGTTTCCCCGGCGGGCTGGACCCGGACTATTTCGACTTTCTCTACTACTCCCACGTGGTCGGCATGACCTCGCAGGTTTCCGACGTGCAGGTCACCTCGCGCGAGATGCGCCGGCTTACGCTGGTGCACAGCGTGCTGTCTTTTGGGTTCAACATGCTGGTGCTGGCGCTCAGCATCAATGTGGTGGCGGGGGCGTTGCAGTAAGCGCCCACCGGCCCTTTTATTTCACGGTGGCCACGTAACGCGCGTAGAGCTTCCCTGCGAGCTTCTGCATCACATCATCCGTGTTCGGCGTCGCGACATTGGTCATGACGACGATGGACGCGTCGCGCTCGGTGTCCACCCAGATATAGGCCTTGTTCATGTTGTTGGAGCCGCCGTGGAAGGCCACGGGGTAGGCCGTCCAGGCCATCTTGGTGGAAGCCCAGCCCAGCGCGTATTGCGCTGCGCCCGCTACGGTGGTGGATGAGGTCGAGGCTGCCGACATGGAGACCACCGGCGTCACGAGTTTTTTCATGGTTTCGGGCTTGACCAGGAAGGGCGCGCGTTTGCCTTGCCCTGCCATCCAGCTGCCCCAGCGCGCGAAGTCGAGCACCGACATGTGGGCGGTGCCGGCCGGGCTGATGACCAGCGGGTTGTCTGCTTCTGGGCCGCCCAGCATGGGCTTGAGTTTGCCATCGACCAGCGTGTGGCCCAGCGGCGCGTCCATGCGGCCCAGCGTGGCCTGCGGGCCCAGGCCCGCGCTGGTCAGCTTGAGCGGCTTGAACACGCGCTCGAAGATCAGTTCTTCCCAGGATTTTTCACCGACGCGCTCAATCATCGCGCCCACCAGCGTGTAGCCGAGATTGGAATACGCGAAGCCGGTGCCGGGCTCGCGGGCCAGGGGCTTGGTGGCCACCTGCTGCAGCATCCAGTAGCGCTGCTCGTTGAGGTTGCCCGGCTGCCGCACCGCCTTGGCCAGCAGCACGTCGAAATCTTCGTTGTCCGATGGAAAGCCGCTGGTGTGCGACAGCAACTGGCTGAGGGTGACGCGGCTCACGCCGGCGTCCATGCCGGCGGCCAGTTCGGGGAAGACCTGGGCCAGCGTGCTGTCCCATTGCAGCTTGCCGCTTTCCACCATCATGGCGGCCAGCAACGCAGTCATGGCTTTGGTGTCGGAGCCGATGTGAAAGCGGTCCTGGTGCGTGACGGGGATGCTGGTGCCGACGCGGCGCGTGCCGCCCGTGCCCACGGCCATCAGCTTGCCTTTGCTCACCACCGCGGCCGCCAGCGCGGGGAAGCCTGCCTCTTTGGCTTCAGCCGTGACCATCGCATCGAGTGAGGCCTGGGCCCGTGCGCTGCCGATGCAGGCCAGCAGGCAAATACCCGTGAGCAGGGCGCGCAGGCCCGCTGGTGAAGTCAATGGGGTACGGCGCAAAGCCGCTCGGCCGTGTACGTGAGACTGCTGCATGTGAATCGCCCTCGTTGGAATCAGATGGTTTTAAGAACCATGATTCTCACCCAGCTTGGGCGACATTCGTATGACCACGTATTACAGCTGAAACAGCTGCTTCTTCAGCGCCATCTTGTCTTTCTTGCGCAGGCTCGCTTCGGACTTGCGGTGCGAGCCGGCCTTGCGCTGCGCCGCTGGCGCCACCAGCGGGTTGCGCGGCTTGGGCGCGGTCAGCTTGAGTTTGGTCTTGCGGGCCGAAGTCATCGTGGCATTCAGGCCTTGCGGCCCAGCTTGAGCAACCCGGTCGACAGCGCCGTGCCGAACACAATCACCACGGCGCAGATCAGCATCCAGGCCGTCACGTGTTCGCTGAGGAAGAGCACGCCATACAACACCGCGAACACCGGCACCAGGAAGGTGACCGACAGCGCGCGCGGCGGGCCGGCGTTTTCTATCAGGCGGAAAAACAGGATATAGGCCACGCCGGTGCAGACCACGCCCACAGCCAGCAAAGCCAGCCAGGCGTGCGCGCCCGGCATCTGCGCGGGCCACAGCCAGGCGGCCGGCAATGCCAGGCCCAGGGTCGCGCCAATCTGGCTGCCGGCTGCGGTCACTAGCGGTGGCATGCCCGAGAGGTAACGCTTGGTGTAGCTGGCCGAGATGCCGTAGCAGACGCAGGCCAGCAAACAGGCCAGCACGGCCCAGCCCGGCGCCACGCCCGAGGCGTCGGGCTTGAAGGTGGCCTTGTCCCAGGCCAGCATGGCGACGCCGGCAAAGCCGACGATGAGGCCCAGGATGCGCGAGGCGTTGGGTTTGTCCTTGAGCCACAGCCAGGCGATCAGCGCGCCGAACATGGGCACGGTGGCGTTGAGGATGGCCGACAGGCCCGTGGTGATGGACAGCAACGCAAACGAGAAACAGGCAAACGGGATGCCTGAGTTCAGCACGCCGATGAAGAAAATTTTCTTCCAGTTTTTCTTCAGCTCCGGCAGCAGCCCGCGCAGCCACACGATGGGCAGCAGGAACAGCGCGGCGATGCCCACGCGCACGGCGGCGGTCGGCAGCGGGCCGAACTCCACCGTGCTGATGCGCATGAACAGAAAGGATGAGCCCCAGATGGCGGCCAGCATCACAAAATCGGCGACCCAGCTTTTGGGTTGGGTGGCGGCCGCGCCCAGGGGCGCGGCGACACCGGAAGGACTGGAACTCACAGCATGGTCTCCTGCAATGCGCCTTCGAGTTTCAGCAAGGCGGTTTTGCGGTGCAGCCCGCCGGCGTAGCCCGTCAGCGAGCCGTCGGAGCCCAGCACGCGGTGGCAGGGCACGATCACGCTGACCGGGTTGCGCCCGACCGCCGCGCCCACCGCGCGCACGGCCGCGGGTTTCCCGATGTTCTGGCTCACCTGGCCGTAGCTCAGCGTGCCGCCTTGCGGGATGGCCAGCAAGGCCTGCCACACCGACTGCTGGAAGGCCGTTCCGTGGCCCAGGTCCAGCGGCAGGTCAAAGGTCGTGCGCGTGCCGGCATAGTATTCAGTGAGCTGCTGGATAGTCTGCTTGAGCACCGGATGCTCCGGGTCTTCGCGCCACACATAAGGCTTCACGAGCTGCGGCGGCAGGTGGCGCTGGCCGGCGAACCAGGTGCCTGCCAGGCCCTTGTCGGTTGCGGCAATGATCATTTCGCCCAAAGGGCTGTGGAAGGTCGTCTGGACGATGGAGTTGTCGAATTTCATCTTGTTCACCTTTGAATGGTTTCGAGTTTCCGCTGTATCAGGCCTGTTCCGGTCCTGATACAGCTGCTTTGACTGGCTTGTCTCTTTTTTTTGCGGGGCAAAGGCTGGCTCGATCATTCACCGGCGATGTTCGCGCCTCAGCGCTGAGCCGTCCAATGAAATCGAGGCGCCGCATTCATTCCGCCCGCGCATGAATCCCATGTCGTCGCTGTGCGCCGTCAGCCGGGGCGCTCCAGCGTGCCGCTCCAGGCGCGTATCACCGCATAGCTGCGCCAGGGTTTCCAGGCGTGCGACGCCGCTTCGGCCTCGCGTGCCGGGTTCTTCTGCCCCTGCACGCCCAGGGCCTTGTGCAGCGCCACGTCACCCGCCGGAAAGGCGTCGGGCCAGCGCAGCGCGCGCATCGCGATGTACTGCGCGGTCCAGTCGCCTATGCCGGGCAATTCTTTCAGCGTGGCCAGCGTGGCGTTGACGTCGGCGCCGCTGTGCAACTGCAGGCGCTTGTTGGCCACGGCTTGCGCGATGCCGACGATCGCGGCCTGGCGCTGCTTGACGATGCCCAGTTGCCCCAGCGCGTCGCCGCTGGCCGCGGCCAGCACGGCGGGCGCGGGGAAGAGCCGCGTCAGTTGGGGCCACGGCGTTTCGACCGGTTCGCCGAAGCGGTCCACCATGCGCTGCGCCAGCGTGCGTGCGGCGGCCACGGTGATCTGCTGGCCCAGCACGGCGCGCACTGCGAGTTCATAACCATCCAGCGCGCCCGGCACGCGCAGGCCGTCGCCTTCGGGAAAAGCGTCGTGCAGCACGCTGTTGATGGCGGCCGGGTCCGCGTCCAGGTCGAAGGTGGTGCGCACGCGGCGTATCACCAGCGGCAGCACTTCACGCAGCGAATCGCTCACGCGCAGCACCAGCCGCGACCGCTCTTCTTCGAAACTCGCCAGCAGCCAGCCTGTGTGCAGCTTGCCGCCCGATTCGATGCTGAAGGTCCGGCCCAGGCAGGGTTGTGTTGCATCGGCGTCGATGAACTCGATGGCGGCTATGCAGCGCTTGCTGAAGAAAGCCAGCATGGTCTGCACGTCATAGGGCGGGCGGTAGCCCAGCCGTATGGTCGCGCCTTCGCCGACCTTGCCGGTGCGCTCGGGGCCCTGGCGCCGCAGCTGCGTGGGGTTGAGTTTGTAATGTTCTACAAAGGCCGCGTTGAAGCGGCGTACGCTGGCAAAGCCGCTGATCAGCGCAATCTGCGTGATGGGCAGGTTGGTGTCGGCCAGCAGCTGCTTGGCGGTGTGCAGCCTGTGCGTCTGCAAATACTGCATGGGCGAGACGCCGAACTGCGCCTCGAAGATGCGCCGCACGTGGCGGTCGCTCACGCCCAGCCGCGCGGCGAGTTTTTCGACCGAGGGCCCTTCTTCGGTCCACACCTCGGGCTCGTCCAGCAGGCGCGCCGCCTGGTGCGCCAGGATGTAGGACGCATCCTGGATGGACCACACTACCGAATGCGGCGCCAGTTCGGGCCGGCAGCGCAGGCAGGGGCGAAAGCCGGCGTTCTCGGCCTGTGCCGCGTGGTGGAAGAAACGGCAGTTCTCGCGTTTGGGGGTTTTCACGCTGCAGACCGGGCGGCAGTAGATGCCGGTGGAGGTCACGCCGGTGAAAAAGCTGCCGTCAAAACGCGCGTCTCGCGCCTTCAGGGCGAGGTAGCAGTCGTTGTCGGCAAGAGGGGTGTTTTCACGGTCCATGGGGGAAATGATACGCCGCAGGGTGGTTGATACTAGCCGTTTTCGGACATGTCCCTGAGCCCCTGTGGACCCCTCTCTTTCCGGTGAATTCGGGGTTCGCAATAGTCTGAACGGACTGCCCGGAAACGGTTGCCGCCTACAGGGGATGGCCGGGGCGCCACCTACAATCAAATTCACTCACTTCCAGCAGTTCTCCGTACCCCCCAGGAACCTCACCCGATGCAAATCAACCCGTCTATCTTCAAGGCCTATGACATCCGCGGCGTTGTGCCGTCCACCATCCATGAAGAGATGGCTGAAGCCTTGGGCAAGGCCTTTGGCATGGCGGCGCTGGCGGAGGGTGAAAAAGCCGTGGCCGTGGGCCGCGACGGCCGGCTCAGCGGCCCTTCGCTGAGCGCGGCCCTGATGCGCGGCCTGGCCGCCACCGGCATAGACGTGTTGGACGTGGGCATGGTGACCACGCCCATGCTGTATTTCGCCGCCAGCACGCTGGCCAACTCGGGTATCCAGGTCACCGGCAGCCACAACCCGAAAGACTACAACGGCTTCAAGATGGTGCTGGCCGGGCGCGCGATCTATGGCGAGGAAATCCAGGCGCTGCGCCGTGTCATCGAGGGCGACAAGTGGGTGCTGCCTTCGCAAGGCGGGACCATCCGCCAGGTCGACGTGGGCACTGCGTACCGCGACCGCATCGTGTCCGGCATCAAGCTGGAGCGCCCGCTGAAAATCGTCATTGATTCCGGCAACGGCATTGCCGGCGCTTCGGCGCCCGCCATCTTTCGCGCGCTGGGCTGTGAAGTGACTGAACTGTTCAGCGAGGTGGACGGCAACTTCCCCAACCACCATCCCGACCCCAGCAAGCCCGAAAACCTGCAGGACCTGATCAAGGCCCTGCAAAGCGGCGACGCCGAACTGGGCCTGGCTTTTGACGGTGACGGCGACCGCTTGGGCATCGTCACCAAGGACGGCCAGAACATCTACCCCGACCGGCAGATGATGCTGTTCGCCCGCGACGTGCTGTCGCGCGTGCCGGGCGGAACGATTCTGTTCGACGTCAAATGCTCGCAGCGCCTGGCGCCCGAGATCGAAGCCGCCGGCGGCGTGCCCATGATGTACAAGACCGGCCATTCGCTGATCAAGGCGAAGATGAAAGAGGTCGATTCGCCGCTGGGCGGCGAGATGAGCGGCCATATCTTCTTCAAGGAACGCTGGTATGGCTTTGACGACGGCACCTATGCCGGCGCCCGCCTGCTTGAAATCCTGAGCCGCGCACCCGATGCCGGCATTGTGCTCAACGCCTTGCCCACCAGCTTCAGCACGCCTGAATTGAACGTGGCCTGCAAGGAAGGCGAGCCCCACACCGTCGTGGAGGCCTTGATCAAATCGGCGAAGTTCGCGGCGCCGGCCAAGATTTCCACAATCGATGGCGTGCGCGTCGATTGGCCCGACGGCTTTGGCCTGATCCGCGCGTCCAACACCACGCCGGTGCTGGTGCTGCGCTTTGAAGGCCATACCCAAGAGGCGCTGGAACGCATCGAGGCCGATATGCTGGCCCTGCTGCGCAGCGTCAAGCCCGATGCCAGCTTTGCGGCTGCGGCGCATTAGGCCCACCCCTGTCCAGGCTCACTTCGTGTAGCCTGTTCCCCCCTTCCAGGGGGCGGCGCCTGCGGTCTGGCAAAGCCAGTCCCGCGGCCCCTACTGGTGGCGCACTCGAACTCTTAAACCCAGCATGAGCCGTGGAACCGGCTTTGCCGGGCCACAGGCGGGCGGCCCCCTCGGGGGGCAGCGACCCACACGCAGTGGGGGAGCGTGGGGGCCATGTTCTGGGCCATAGAATGGCCTTTCATGAAAATTCTCCTGGTCAAGCTGTCGTCCCTGGGCGATGTGGTGCATACCCTGCCCGTGGTGCAGGACATACGCGCCGCGTTCCCTGAGGCGCAAATTGATTGGGTGGTGGAGAAGTCTTTCGCCCCGCTGCTGGCACGCAGCGAAGGGCTGCACCGTGTGATTCCCTGCGAAATCCGCCGCTGGCGCAAATCCTTCTGGACAAGCGCGACGCGGCAGGCCTGGGGCGCTTTCAAGGTGCAGTTGCAGCAGGAGGCTTATGACGCCGTCATCGACCTGCAAGGCCTGACCAAATCCGCGCTGGTGGCGCGGCTGGCCCGACTGGCGCCCGGCGGCAAACGTTATGCCCTGGCCAACCAGACCGACGGTTCGGGTTATGAGGCGCCCACACGCTGGGTGGCCGACGTGGCGATTGCCGTCGAGCCGCACATCCATGCGGTGATGCGCTCGCGGGAGCTGGCGGCGCGCGCGCTGGGCTACACCCCTGCGGCTGCGACGCACTTTGGATTGAAGGTGCCCGCAAGGCCCGCAAAGACCCATGACCACTTCCCCAAAGGCCGTATCGCGTTTGTGCACGGCACCTCGCGCGCCGACAAGGAGTGGCCGCTCAGCCACTGGGTCGCATTGGGGCAACGCCTGAACACGGCCGGCTACCAGGTGCTGCTGCCGCACGGCAATGCCGCCGAGCTGGCCACCAGCCAGGCGATTGCCGAAGCGCTGAACGCCACAGCGCCGGATTCCGCCGTGGTGCCGCCCCTGTTGCCGCTGGACGCACTGGCCGAAGAACTTGCGCAGTGCACCGGGGTGGTCGGCGTGGACAGCGGCGTCAGCCACATCGCCGTCGCGCTGGACCTGCCGCACGTGCAGATCTACAACTTCGACACGGCCTGGCGCACCGGGCCTGATGCGTTCGGCCATGGCGGCCGGCAAACCAGCGTGTTTGCGCAGCCCGCGCCGGGTGTCGATGCCGTCTGGCAGGCCTGGCTGGCGTGCGGCGCGGAGGTGAACGCATGAGCGCCCTGATCCTGAAACTCTATTCGCTGCTGATGTGGCTGGGCCAACCCTTGCTGCGCCGCAAGCTGGCGCGCCGCGCCAAACAGGAGCCGGGCTACCAACAGGCGGTCGAAGAGCGTTTCGGCCGCTACACACAGCCGGCCGAGGTGGTGTCCGAGCTGGTCTGGGTGCATGCCGTGTCGCTGGGCGAAACCCGCACGGCGGCGCTGCTGCTCAAGGCCCTGCGCGCGCGCAACCCGGGCCTGCGCATCTTGCTGACGCACGGCACCGCCACCGGGCGCGCCGAGGGCGTGGCGCTGCTGCAGCCCGGCGACGTGCAGGTGTGGCAGCCCTGGGACAGCCCGGGCGCGGTCGCCCGGTTTTTCACGCACTTCAAGCCGCGGCTGGGGCTGTTGATGGAAACCGAAATATGGCCCAACCTGGTGGCCGGCGCGCAGACTCGCGCCATGCCGCTGGTGCTGGTCAACGGCAGGCTGTCGGAGAAATCCCTGCAGCAGGCGCTCAAGATGTCGCCGCTGTCCTTCCCTGCTTATGCCGCGCTGTCGGCGGTGTTTGCGCAGACCGACGACGACGCGCGCCGCTTTCGCCAGGCCGGCGCCGTGGTGAGCGGTGTGTTCGGCAACCTCAAATTCGATGCCTCGCCGGACGAAGCCCAGCAGGAAAAAGGCAAGTCCTGGCGCCGCGCGCTGGCGCAGCCGGTGATGATGTTCGCCAGCTCGCGAGAGGGCGAGGAAGAAATGTTCCTGAAGCAGATCAGTGCCGTAGCCCAATCGGAAAACCAGCAAGGCGCCGGCAAAAATGCAGCGATCGACGTCCGGCCCGAACCTGAGCCGCAAGCGCAGGCAGAAGGCATGGGAAGCCGCTTCAAGGTACTGCTGGTGCCGCGCCATCCGCAGCGTGTCAATGAGGTCGAGGCGCTGGTGGTGCGGCATGGCCTGCGCGTTTCACGGCGCTCAGGGTGGGACGATGCCGCAGGCGGCCCGGCTGGCGACGATGCGCAGCATGCCGACGTGTGGCTCGGAGACTCGCTGGGCGAAATGGCGCTGTATTTCGCGATGAGCGACGTCGCCTTGCTGGGTGGCAGCTTCGCGCCGCTGGGCGGCCAGAACCTGATCGAGGCGGCGGCCTGCGGCTGCCCGGTGGTGATGGGACCCCACACCTTCAACTTCACCGAAGCCGCCGAGCTGGCGGTGGAGGCCGGCGCCGCCCGGCGCGTGGTCGATATGGAGCAGGGCGTGCGCGTCGCGCGGAAGTGGATGGACAGGCCCGACGCCTATGCCGCGGCGGTGGCTGCGGGGCTGGCCTTTGCCGACCGCAACCGTGGCGCCACGGAGCGCACGGTCAATGCCTTGCAAACTTTTCTGGCACCGGGCAAAGCAGCATAGGCCATGCCCGAAAACTTCCAGGATTCTGAAAACTCACCGGAAGGCGGTCCGAAGAAACGCCGCGTTCCGGTCTGGTTCTGGATGCTGCTTTTTATGGCGGCCTGCCTGGCCGGCTTCGGCGCCTACGTGATCGCGACGCTGCCCTGAGCGGGGGGGCGACTGCGTTAGCTGCGCTTGGGAAGCACCTGGTGGCAGGTGCAATTGCCCCAAGCGTACAAATGCAGATGATGCGCCCAGTCGCGCAGCGTGGCCCAGGCGCCGCCGGTGGCGACTTCCCAGGGCGTGAGGCCGAACATGCCCAGGCTGATGGAGGGCTCCGCCGAGACCACCGAATGCCAGGTGCGCTTTGGAATGAACAGGGCATCGCCGGCTTCAACGCGGGCGTGGTAGCCATGGGCTTTTTCGAAGGACGCGAGTTCACGGACCTGTTCGGGCAGGCGCGAGACGTTGATGTCGCTGAGCGTGGCGCCCCAGTCGTACTTGGCGGCCGGGCACATGTGCTGGCGCTGGTCCGGTGAAAAAAGAATGAATTCCTTGACGCCCTGCAGCTGCACAAACCAGTTGTGCGGGAAATCGTTGTGCAGGCCGGTCACGGTATTGGCCGGGCCCATGAAGACGTATTCCCAGGTCATGCGGCCGGGCCACAGGCTTTTGATGAGCAGGTCGCGGCGCAACTCGGGGTATTTCTCAAGGATGTCCCACTGCGCCAGGTACAGGGTCGTCGGCTTGAACGACTGCATGTGGGCCCAGTTCAGGTGAAAGCGCTCGCCGGGTTTGTAGCCGTCCCGCACCGGCTTGGGCAACAGGCCGGCCATGGGGTCGGGCGCGCGCTGCGCCGCCTTGCCGAGTTCTCGCAGATAGGGCGCGACCGGAAGGAAAGGGCGGCCCTTGGTGACGCCCTGTTCGACCAGGCCGTCGGTGAATTTGACCGGCACTTCGGCGCCTTTGCCGGCACAGACGTCGGCGAGGAATTCAAACGACCATTTTTTCCAGGCCGGCCAGTGGTGGATGCCGCCCTTGACCAGCACGGGTTTGTCAAACGGCGGCCGGCGGCCCGCGCGTTTGAGCTCTTCCCAGGTGGTTTCCTCGATCAGCTCGAAGCTGGGGCCTTTGGGCGCGTGTAGCGGCGCGTCGGTCACGCGTTCGGCTTCAATCGGCAAGGGCAGGGGACTGTTTGCGGGCATCAACATGGAAATTCTGGCCCGGCTGGGCCTTTGTTGGAGTGGTGTGAGCCGTAGCGGGGATTCAGGGGGCCAGCAGCGCGTTGATTTTCTGCAGGTCTTCCGGCGTCAGCGTGCCGTTGGCCTGGCGCAGTTTCAGGTCGCCCAGCAGCACGTCGTAGCGCGCCTTGGCCAGGTCGCGTTTGGTCTGGAACAGCTGGCTTTGCGAGTTGAGCACGTCGATGTTGATGCGCACGCCGACCTGGTAGCCCAGCTTGTTGGCGTCCAGCGCGCTCTGGCTGGACAGCTCGGCCGCTTCCAGCGCCTTGACCTGGCCCTGGCCGGACTGCACGCCGAAGTAGGCGGTGCGCGTGGCCTGGGATACGGTGCGCCGCGCGCCTTCGAGGTCGCTTTTCGCCTTGTCGCGCAGCGACAGGGTTTCGCGCACGCGGTTTTGCGTGGCGAAGCCGGCGAACAGCGGCACGTTGAGCAGCACGCCGACGTTGGTGGTGTTGGTGCGGAAGGCAAACGGCGGGATGGTGGTCGCCGTGCCCGATGGATTGCGCGTGACGTTGTAGCTGGCCTGCAGGTCAACCGTGGGCTTGTGGCCGGCTTCGGCCTTGTTCACTTCCAGTTCCGCGATCTCGACGTTGCTCTGCGCCTGGCGGATGCTGGGGTGCACCAGTTCGGATTGCTCGACCCAGGTGTTGACGTCGGCGGGCGTGATGACCGGCAAGCCGACGGGCGTGGCCAGGGGCTTGGGCTGGGTTTCGCTTTTGCCGACCAGCGTGTCGAGCGCGATTTTTTTGACGCGCAGGTCGTTCTCGGCGGCGAGCTCCTGGGCGATCACCAGGTCGTAGCGCGCCTGCGCTTCGCGCGTGTCGGTGATGGTGGAGGTGCCGACCTCGAAGTTGCGCTTGGCCGAGGCGAGCTGCTCGGCCACCGCGGCTTTCTGGGCGCGCACAAAGGTCAGGGTGTCCTGCGCGGCCAGCACGTCGAAGTAAGCCTGGCTGGTGCGCACGACGAGGTCCTGGTCGGCGGCCTGCAGCTGGGCGCCGGCCAGTTCCACTTGCCGGGCGGCCTGCTGGTAGGTGGCCCAATTGGCGGGGCGGTACAGGGGCTGGGAAAGGTTCAGCGCGGCATTTTGTGTGTTGAAGCTGCGGTCTATGACGGGGGCCGTGTTTTCAAACCCGGTGCGCGTTACGCCGGCCGAAATGCCCGCCGTCGGCAGGATGCCGGCCTTCGCCTGGTCGGCCCTGGCGAGGTTGGCGTCGTATTGCAGCTTGGCTGACTGGTAAGACGCATCGAAGGCGCGGGCCGACTCATACAGCTCAACGAGACTCTGGGCCCGGGCCAGCGGCGCCATGGCCAGCAGTGCGACGGCGGCCGCAATCGACAAGGGCAACATCGCCGGCTGGGCCGGCAGTTTCTTGGGCGTGGTCATAAAGGTCCTGAAGAATGAATGAATCGGCAGATAAAAAAACAGGATCAGTACAGCGGCACGGACCGGTCCACCTGCTGCGACCAGGCGTCTATGCCGCCCTGCAGGTTGACGACTTCGGTGAAACCGCTTTGCATCAGATAGTTGGCCACCTGCAGGCTGCGCATGCCGTGGTGGCACAGGCAGGCAATCGGCTGGCCGGTGCCGGCTTCCTGCAGCTCGGCCAGGCGCGCCGGGATGTCGCGCATCGGGATGTGCACCAGCCTGAAACCGTCTTCTTTCACCGAGGCCGTCTGCAACTCCCAGGGCTCGCGCACGTCCAGCACCACGGGCAGGGCGGGCGCGCCGTCAGCGGCGTTGTCGCGCCAGGCGGCGAAATCGGCGAGGTTGAGCTGGGGGATCATGGGCGGCGCTTTCGGGGTTGTCGCAGATTTCAGAAGCTGAAGGCCGAGGGTTCAGGGAAGTTCAACAGGCGCGGGGCCACGGTGTCCCAGGCCTGGGTGGTGCGCCAGGCGTCTTCGCCCACGCGCGTGACCAGCGTGGCGCGCATCATGGGTTCAAAGCCCACGATGGCGCTCAGGCGGCCGCCCACCTTGAGCAGAGACAGCAGCGAAGCAGGCACCTCGGCGACCGAGCCGCTCAGCACGATCACGTCAAACGGGCCGCGCAGCGGGTCGTTGCTGGAAACGGCTTGCGCCAGCCTGGCGGCGCCGTCGCCGGTGCGCACTTCGGCGTTGTAGACGCCGGCGCGTTGCAGGTTGTCGCGCGCGGTCTGTGCCAGTGTGGGGTCGATCTCGAGCGAGATCACATGCTGGCCGCGGTGCGCCAGCAGGGCGGCCATGTAGCCGGAGCCGGCGCCGATCTCGAGCACTTTTTCGTGCTTTTGCACGGCGAGTTCCTGCAGGATGCGGGCTTCGACCTTGGGCGCCAGCATGTACTGGCTGGGGTTGGCCTGGGGCGGCAGCGGGATTTCCATGTCCACAAAGGCCAGCGCCTTGTGGGCGGTGGGCACGAAATCTTCGCGCTTGACCACGGCGAGCAGGGAGAGGACCTGGTTGTCCAGCACTTCCCAGGGGCGGATTTGCTGCTCAATCATGTTGAAACGGGCTTGTTCGTAGTTCATGGCGGACCTGTGGGTTGGCGAGATAGGAGGAGAAATAAGGGAAGAAAGAGGGGTGAAGAGGGTGTTCACGAGATCAACCTTTGATTTTAGCGGCCGCCCATGACGGGCGCGGGGTGAGCATCGGGCCGGATTTTGGGGCCGAACTTGCGCTTGAACCACTGGGCCAGGTCGTCCAGGTAGCAATAGGTGACGGGCACCACCACCAGCGTCAGCAGCGAGGAGGTGATCACGCCGCCTATCACGGCCTGGCCCATGGGGGCGCGCTGCTCGGAGCCCTCCGTCAGGGCAAAGGCCAGCGGCACCATGCCGAAAATCATCGCCAGCGTGGTCATCAGGATGGGGCGCAGCCGGACCTTGGCGGCATGCAGCAGGGCTTCGCCGCGCTCCATGCCCGGCACGCGGTGGCCGTCCACGTCCAGCCGGTCGGCGCGCATGCGGATGGCGAAGTCGACCAGCAGGATGGCGTTCTTGGTGACCAGGCCCATCAGCATCACCACGCCGATGATGGAGAACATCGACAGCGTGGAGCGGAACAGCAGCAGCGCCAGCACCACGCCGATCAGCGTCAGCGGCAGCGAGGTCATCAGCGCCATCGGCTGCAGAAAGCTCTTGAACTGGCTGGCCAGGATCATGTAGATGAACAAAATCGCCATCACCAGCGCGGAGACCGCGTAGCCGAAGGACTCGGCCATGTTCTTGGTGGAGCCGCTGAACTGGTAGCGGTAACCGGGCGGGAAGTTGAAGTTGTCGAGCACGGCCTTGATGTCGTTGGACACTTCGCCGGCCGAGCGGTTGTAGACGTTGGCGTTGATGGCGACTTCGCGCGCCATGTCGCGGCGGTTGATCTGGTTGGGGCCGGTGGTCTCTTTCACGGTGGCGACCTGGTTGAGCCGGACTATGCGCGAACTGCCGTCGGCGTTGCTGCCCATGCTGCTGCTCATGAAGGGGAGCCGCTCCAGGTCCTGCGGCGCGGTGCGGGCGCCGGGCGCCAGACGCACGTTGACGTCGTATGTCTGGTCGTCGGGCGCGCGCCAGTTGCCGACAGTCTGCCCGGCCACCAGGGTGCGCAGGGAGGCGGCGATCTGCGACACCGACAGGCCCAGGTCGGAGGCGGCGTCGCGCCGCACGTCGACCTCGATCACCGGCTTGTCGGCCTTGACGCTGGAGTCCAGGTCCACCAGGCCGGGGATGTCGCGAATCCTGTCGGTGACGGCGCGCGTGAGGCGCTCAAGCTCTTTCAAGTCAGTGCCCTGCAGCGAGAACTCGACCTGCTTGTTGCCGCCCACCGCGTCGAGCAGGCCGACGTGCGTCACCGTGATGCCGGGCACCTGCTTGAGCCGCTCGCGCAGCACACCCGACATCTCGTCGACGCTGCGCGTGCGCGCCTTGCGGTCCACCATGCGCACATAGATGCTGGCGTACATCTTGCCCTGCGCGTTGCCGGTGTTGAGCGTGGCCAGCGTGTATTTCACTTCCGGGAACTCACGCACGATGGCTTCAACCTGGCGCGCCTTGGCCTCGGTGTTTTCCAGAGACGAGCCCACCGGCGTGTAGAAATTGAGCGAGGTTTCCGAGAAGTCGGCCTTGGGCACGAACTCGGTGCCCAGCAGCGGCACCATGAAGATACTGGTGACAAAAATCACCAGCGCCAGCGCCAGCGTGGCCAGCTTGTGGCCCAGCGACCAGCGCAGGATGCCCTGGTAGCTCTCGCTCAGGGATTCGGTGGCGCGGTCGAACCAGCCGGTGACGCGGCCTATGGTCTTGTCGTAGAAGGTGACGGGCGCATCGCGCCGGCCGTGGGACTCAATCGCCGGGTCGTGCCAGATGCTGGAGAGCATGGGATCCAGCGTGAAGCTCACGAACATCGAGATCAGCACCGCCGCCACGATGGTCACGCCGAACTCGTGGAAGAACTTGCCGATGATGCCGCCCATGAAGCCGATGGGCAGGAACACGGCCACGATGGAGAAGGTGGTGGCCAGCACGGCCAGGCCGATTTCCTGCGTGCCGTCCAGCGAGGCGCGGTAGGGGTCCTTGCCCATCTGCACGTGGCGCACGATGTTCTCGCGCACCACGATGGCATCGTCGATCAACAGGCCCACACAGAGCGACAGCGCCATCAGCGTGATCATGTTGATGGTGAAGCCGAACAGGTTCATGAACAAAAAGGTGCCGATGATGGAGATCGGCAGCGTCAGCCCGGTGATCACGGTGGAGCGCCAGGAATTGAGGAACAGGAAGACGATGAGCACCGTCAGCAGCGCGCCTTCGATCAGCGTGCGGCGCACGTTCTCGACCGCCACGCGTATGGGGCGCGAGCCGTCGGTGATGAGTTCCAGCCGCGCGCCCGGAGGCAGCAGCGGCTGCAGCTCGGCCACGGCCTTGTTGAGGCCGTCGACCACGGCAATGGTGTTTTCGTCCTGCGCTTTCTGCACCGACAGCAGCAGCGTGCGCTGGCCGTTGTAGAGCGCCAGGCTGTCGAGTTCCTGCGCGCCGTCGGAAATGCGGGCGACCTGCTCGACGGTGACCGGCGCGGCCGAGCCGCCGGCCATGCTTTTGCGCGCCACGATGATCTTGCCGAAGTCTTCGGGCCGCTTCATGCGCGCGTCGATCTTGACGACGCGCTCCTGCTGCAGCGAGCGGATGGCGCCCACCGGCAGGTCCTGGTTTTCGTTGCGCACGGCGTTGACCACCTGGTCGGCGCTGATGCCCAGCGACTCCATGGCCTGCGGGTTGAGGTAAACGTTGATTTCGCGCTTGGTGCCGCCCACCAGCGTGACGGAGCCCGCGCCGCGCACGTTTTCCAGCCGTTTTTTGAGCACCTGGTCGGCCCAGTTGGTCAGCTCGACGGCGTCCATGGCCTTGCCCTGGCCGGCGTTGGGCAACACCGCCACCGACCAGATGGCGCGGCTGGCCGGGTCGAAGCGCAGCACGCGTGGCTCCTTGACTTCATCGCGGAAGCTGGGCCGTATGGCCGCGATTTTTTCGCGCACGTCCTCGGCGGCGCGGCGGCCGTCGATGTAGAGCTGGAACTCCATGATGACGACGGACTGGCCTTCATAGCTGCGCGAGGTCAGCGCATTGATGCCGGCAATCGAGTTGACGCCTTCTTCAATCTTCTTGGTGACTTCGCTTTCGACGATTTCAGGCGAGGCGCCGGGGTATTCGGCGGTGATGACCACCACGGGGAAGTCGATGTTGGGGAACTGGTCGACCTGCATGCGCTGGTACGAGAACAAACCCAGCACCACGATGGCCAGCATGACCATGGTGGCGAACACGGGATTCTTGAGGCTGACCTGCGTGAACCACATGCGCGTGAGGCCTCAGGGAACCGGCTTGGCGGGCGTGCTGGCCGCGGGCTGCGCGGAGCCCGCCGCGGCCAGCTGCGTGAAGCGGACTTTGGTGCCTTCGCGCAGCGCGCCGATGTCGCCGCGAACGACGAGCGCGCCGTCTTCCAGGCCCTTGACGGCCACCACGGTGTCGCCGCCGGCGGCGCCGCGCGCGCCGAGTTCGACGCTCTTGTGCACCACCACACCGTTCTCAACCACCTGCACATAGGGCGCGGGTTTGTCGGTGCGTACCGCGCTGACGGGCACCGACAGCAGCGAGGCGCGCGCCGTGCCCAGTGTGCCCTGCGCGAACAGGCCCTGGCGCAGCGGCGGGGCGCTGGCGTCGCCGGTGGCGCCGGGGTTGTCAATGGTCAGGTAGGCCAGCACGCTGCGGCTGCCGGCCTGCGCGCTGGGGTTGATGCGCGCGACGACGGCGCTCACGGGCTGGCGGCTGCCTTCGATCTGCAACTGGGCGCTCTGGCCCACGCGCACGTCCATGGAGTCGCCCGCGCTCAGCGTGGCTTCGAGTTCGAGTTTGCTCAGGTCCACGATTTCGACAATTTTGGTGTCTATGCTCACGCGCTCACCGGGCTGCGCCAGGCGCTGCGACACCTGGCCGGAGATCGGCGCCTTCAACACGGTGTCGTCCAGCGACTTGCCGGCGACGTCGGTCGCTGCCAGCGCGGCCTTGTGGGTGGACTTCGCGGCGTTGAGGTTGGCCAGCGAGGTGTCCAGCGCGGTCCTGGAGATAAAGCCCTGGTCGACCAGCGCCTTGTTGTTGTCGTACTGGCGCTGCACCACGTCGACTTGCGCCCTGGCGGACTCGGCCTGCTCGCGCGCCTGGCGCACGCGCGACTGGTATTCGGTGGCGTCTATGCGCGCGATCACCTGGCCGGCCTTGACCACGTCGCCTTCGCGCACCGCCAGGCCTTGCAGCTCGCCGGGAACGCGGGCCTTGATGACGGCGGAGTTGACGGCCTTGAGCGAACCCGAGACCGGCAGGCCCTGGACGACTTCACGCATCTGCGCCTTGACCACGTCGGTGGCGGCCAGCTCCACCAGGCCCGCGTCCTTGACGGCGCTGCTGGCGGCCAGTGCCTGCTGCTGCGCCTTGCGCGCGGACAGCGCGCGCAGCACGCCCACCGCAATCAGCAGCACGATGAGCCCGGCGACAGCCCACTTGATCCAGCGCTTCATGCCACGGCTTTCCGGTTCGCCCGTGCAGCGACGGCCGGCGTGGAGATGCCGTTCAGGATGGTGTCCACCTGGAAGGCGATGTATTTTTTGGGATCCATCTCCCTGTCGCTGCTCACACACACGCCGGCGGAGTGCCGGGACAGGGTCAGGAAGATCATGGGCGCGACCACCAGGTAGACGGCGTAGTCCAGGTCCATGGGGCGGAACTCGCCGCGGTCCATGCCGCGCTGCAGGATGCTGCGGATCAGCGCCTGGCCGGGCATGATGACTTCCTGCTGGTAGAAGGCCGCGATGTCGGGGAAATTCTTGGCCTCGCTCATCATCAGCTTGGTCAGGCCCGAAGCGCGCGTCAGGCCCACCCGTTCCCACCAGCTGTTCATGCAGTAGGCCAGCAATTCGGGGGTGGTGCCTTCAAAGACGTCGAGTTCGGCGCGCCATTCGGTGAAGCGGCCCGAGATGTTTTCGCGCACCACGGCCTTGAACAGCTCTTCCTTGCTCTGGAAGTAGAGGAACAGCGTGCCCTTGGACACACCGGCGCGGGCCGCGACTTCCTCCGCGCGCGTGGCGGCAAAGCCTTTTTCCACAAAAAGGTCGAGCGCGGCATCGAGCAATTCGCCCGGGCGTGCTTCCTTGCGGCGTTCACGTTTGGCGGCGACCGCGGTGGTGTCGCTGAAGAGTTTGGAAAGTGACATAGTTACTGACTGACTGGTTAGTAATATATCTGCTTACTTTCCGACCGTCAACCCAAACCCCGTAGGCTACACCGGGGTGGTCGGGGTCCTTGCCCGTTTAAGTAAACCGGCGGTAAAGCCCCGCTGGCGCTGCTTGGCGCCACCAAGGTATGCGGACCGAGCGCTTACGCCGGCAGGAAGCGGCCCATGGCGAGGGCCAGCCACTCCCGCAGCACCTGCCGGGAGGCCTGCAGGCCCTGCGCGGAGGGCAGCCATTCCAGCAACTCGCTCTGCGCCGGCAGCACATAGCCCATGGGGGCGGGCGTGACGGCCAGGCCGGCCTGCTCAAACGCCAGGACGGCGCGCGGCATGTGCCAGGCATGGGTCACCAGCGCAATGCGTTGCACGCCGTTCCGCTGCAGCAGCGGCGCCAGCAGGCGCGCATTGCCGGCCGTATCGCGCGACTCGGATTCGCTCCAGCGCAACGCCAGGCCGTAGTCCTGCTGCAGGGTGCGCGCCGCGACTTCGGCTTCTGATTCTTTTTGTGAACTGTGGGCCGCCCAACCCAGGCCGCCCGTAAAGGCCAGCGGCAGGCCGGACTGCCGGGCCAGCCAGGCGCCGTAACGCAGCCGCGCGGCGGTGGCCGCGGCCGGCTGGCTGCGGCCGTATTCGGGCGCCACGGGCTGAACGTCGCCACCCAGGATGACGATGGCCTGCACCTTGCGTGCTTTCAGATCGGCAAGGTTTAGCGGGGCGAATTGCGGCAAGGCCGTGCGGGCCAGCCACACCGCCGTGCCGTGGCAGCTGAGCAGCGCGAGCAGCAGCACGGAAACCGTCGCCAGCGTGAGCCCGCTTCTTTTTTTGTTGCACCACGCCAGCAGCAGGCCCAGCAGGGCCAGCAACAGCAGCGAGGCCGGCGGCAAGGCCAGGCCGGCCAGTACGGGCTTGAGTGCGCCTAACTCCATGGCCGGCCGGGAAAAGCGCTACTTAATAGAAGGCCTGCAAGCCGGTCTGCGCGCGGCCCAGGATGAGCGCGTGCACGTCGTGCGTGCCTTCGTAGGTGTTGACGGTTTCCAGGTTGATCATGTGGCGGATCACGTGGTATTCGTCATGGATGCCGTTGCCGCCGTGCATGTCGCGCGCCATGCGGGCGATGTCCAGCGACTTGCCGCAGCTGTTGCGCTTGATCAGCGAGATCATTTCCGGCACGGCCTTGTCCTCGTCCATCAGCCGGCCCACGCGCAGGCAGCCTTGCAGTCCCAGCGTGATTTCGGTCTGCATGTCGGCGAGTTTTTTCTGGATCAGCTGGTTTTGCGCCAGCGGGCGGCCGAACTGCTGGCGGTCCATGGTGTACTGGCGCGCGCGGAACCAGCAGTCCTCGGCCGCACCCAGGGCGCCCCAGGCAATGCCGTAGCGTGCCTTGTTGAGGCAGCCGAAGGGGCCCTTGAGGCCGCTCACGTTGGGCAGCAGGTTTTCTTCCGGCACAAACACGTCGTCCATCACGATTTCGCCGGTGATGGAGGCGCGCAAGCTCATCTTGCCTTCGATCTTGGGGGCGGAAAGGCCCTTCATGCCTTTTTCCAGCACAAAGCCGCGGATGCTTTCCTGGCCGCCGACCTTGCCGTCCGGGTCCTGCAGCTTGGCCCAGACGACGAACACGTCGGCGATGGGGCTGTTGGTGATCCACATCTTGGCGCCCTTGAGGATGAAGCCGCCGTCCACCGGCTTGGCGCGCGTCAGCATGCTGGCCGGGTCGGAGCCGTGGTTGGGCTCGGTCAGGCCGAAGCAGCCCACCCATTCGCCGGTGGCCAGCTTGGGCAGGTATTTCTGCTTCTGTGCTTCGCTGCCGTAGGCGTTGATGGGGTGCATGACCAGCGAGCTTTGCACGCTGATGGCGCTGCGGTAGCCGCTGTCGACACGCTCGACTTCGCGCGCCACCAGGCCGTAGCTCACGTAGTTAAGGCCGGCGCAGCCGTAGCCTTCAATCGTGGAGCCCAGGAAACCCATGGCGCCTGCTTCATTCATGATCTCGCGGTCGAATTTTTCGTGGCGCGCCGCCATCAGCACGCGTGGCTGCAGCTTTTCCTGGCAGAAGGCGTGGGCGGCGTCGGCAATGGCGCGCTCGTCCTCGCTCAGTTGCTCCATAAAGAAGAACGGGTCTTGCCAGTTGAAGGTGGTTTTCATGGGTCTTGTCTCCGAAAAAGGGGGATGGGCGCTTGGTTGCAGTGTAGGGCGCGCGGCCTGGGCGGCTGCAACCATGGCTGATTGTTTGACAAGCATGAATAGTTGTCTAATATCAATTATTGATTCAACGATATTATTTTTGTATTCATGGAATTCCGCCACCTTCGTTATTTCCTGGTCTTGGCCGAAGAGCTGCACTTTGGCCGTGCGGCCCGGCGCTTGTCGATCTCGCAGCCGCCGCTGTCGCTGAACATCCAGCAACTGGAAGCCTCCATAGGTGCGAAGCTGTTCACCCGCAGCAGCAAATCCGTGCAACTGACGGCGGCGGGCCTGGCTTTTGTGCCGGCGGCGCGCGCCTTGCTGGACCAGGCCGCGCAGGCGGCCGGCCATGCGCGCGACGTGGGGCAGGGCATGGCCGGCAGCCTGGCCATAGGCTTTTCGGGCACCATGCTTTACAGCGGGTTGCCCCATATCCTGGAGCGCTTCCAGGCCGAGCATCCGCTGTTGCGCCTGACGCTGAAGGAGCTCAGCTCCAGCGAGCAACTGGTGGAGCTGGCGCATGACCGGCTGGACCTGGGTTTTGTGCACACCACGCGCGTGCCGCCGGAGCTCTCGCAAATCCTCGTGTCCAGCCAGGCCTTCGTCTGCTGCCTGCCCGCCGGCCATGCGCTGGCGCGCAAGCGTTCGCTGTCGCTTTCGGCCCTGCAGGGCGAGCCTTTTGCCGTGGTGTCGCGCGCGGTCTCGCCCGACTACCACGAGCGCATCCTGGCGATCTGCACCGAAGCCGGCTTTTACCCCGAGATGCGCTACGAACTGCGGCATTGGCTCAGCGTGGTCTCATTGGTGTCGCAAGGCATGGGTGTGGCGCTGGTGCCGGCCGCGCTGCGCCAGTCGGCCATGGCCGGCGCGGCCTTTGTGCCGCTGGATGCGGCCACCACACCTTACGACACGCACTGCCTGTGGAAGACCGCGCGCGGCGGCCATGCGGCGCTGTCGGCCTTTGTGCAGGCCGTGCAGGCGGCTTCGATGCTTCCTGGCGCACCAAACGGCCCAGGAAAAGCTACAGTGAATTGAAACGGGCGCCGGCCGGCCCTATATGGAATCGTCCACCTGCACTTACCACTACACAAGGAAACACCCTATGAGCGAATCGCAAACCATCACCCTGGGCGGCGGCTGCTTCTGGTGCACCGAGGCTGTCTACGTCAAGGTGCGCGGCGTCACCGACGTCGAGTCCGGTTACAGCAACGGCCAGGCCGCACGGCCCAGCTATGAAGAAGTCTGCACCGGCCACACCGGCAGCAACGAGGTGGTCAAGCTGACTTACGACCCGGCTGAAATCACGCTCAAGGAAATCCTCGAGATATTCTTTGTCATCCACGACCCGACCAGCCTGAAC
Source organism: Polaromonas sp. YR568 (assembly GCF_943369675.1). Lineage (GTDB taxonomy): Bacteria > Pseudomonadota > Gammaproteobacteria > Burkholderiales > Burkholderiaceae_C > Polaromonas. The sequence continues at coordinate 58,619 of NZ_CALROB020000002.1, forward strand.
CGCCAGGGCAACGATGCCGGCACGCAGTACCGCAGCGGGATTTATTACTCGACACAAGAGCAAAAAGAAGTCATCGACGGCTTCATCCGCGACGTCAGTCAGGACAAGACCTTCGGCAAGCCCATCGTCACCGAAGTGCTGCCGGTCGAGAACTACTGGCCGGCCGAGGACTACCACCAGGATTACTTCGAGAACAACCCCAACCAGGGTTACTGCGCGTTTGTGGTCGGCCCCAAGGTGGACAAGTTCCGCAAGACCTTCGCGTCGCGCGTGAAAGACTGAGTCCGGCGCTCATCCGCCCAGGTGTGCGGCCAACTGGTCGAAGGTGCCGCCGTAGCCCTGCGTCATCGACGGACGCAAATCCTCGAAAAACTGCCGCTCCGCCGCGCTCTCTCCGAAAGGCTGCGCGCGCAGGGACACGATGGTGCTGCCGTCCCGCTCCGTGAAGCTCACCGTGTTTTCGATTTCGAGCGGGCAGTCCTCGCTGAACGGCGCGCGCGCGATGCCGCAGTGTTCGTTGGCGAACGAGTTGAGCCAGACGATGCGTTCCTGCGGGACGATCTCGCGGTAGTTGAAGCGGCCCCACATCGTGGGCGCATTCGGGAACTGCATCGCGTAATGGAAAAAGCCGCCCGGCCTGAATTCAAATCGGGAAATCTCGACGGTGCAGCCCTTGGGGCCCCACCAGTGGCCGAGCTGGGCGGCATCGCTCCAGGCTTTCCAGACGCGTTCGCGTGGCGCCTTGAAGATGCGGTCTATCAGGAAGGCCGGGCTTTCGGCTGTCTCGTCGTCACTTGCGGGCATTTTTCTTTCCTTTTGTTGGGCTGGTTTGGGTGGCTTCGGCCGATTGCAAAAACGCATCGAGCCGCTCAAAACTGTCTTCCCAGACATGGCGGTACAGCGCCATCCAGTTTGCGACGTCCTGGAGCGGCGCCGCCTCCAGCCGGCACGGCCGGGTCTGCGCCGCGCGCCCGCGAGAAATCAGGCCCGCGCGTTCCAGCACCTTGAGGTGCTTGGAGATAGAGGGCTGGCTCATGTCAAAAGGAGCGGCCAGTTCATTGACCGTAGCCTCGCCGGCGGCAAGCCGGGCGACGATGGCGCGGCGGGTGGGGTCGGCAAGTGCGGCGAAGGCCTTGTTTAGGGTATCGAGCATCATATTTCCATTTGGATATATATCTATATGGCTATATTACGGTGGTTACGGCGAAGCGTCAATTGCGGCTGCCGGCCGCGTTGTTACAAATTGCAGCGTGCTGTCACTCCCTGCGACATAAGGTCTTTCTCGATGGGGGCTGGTGTCACCAGCGAAGTTGGGGAGAATAACAGAATAGATTTTTTCTGAATATCAGAGTAGATTTTTATTGAATACCAGAGTAAAATTTCAATAAATAACAGAATAAATTTATGACCCAGTCTGCTGCAAAAAAAGGCAACCCCGAGCTGGCCGCAGCCCTGCGTGTTCTCAAGCGGCTGCAAGAAAAACACCAGGGTGTGGTCGAAGCATCAGACCTCTCCGAGGGGCACCGAGATTTGCTGACGGATACGGGGTTTTTGAGGCCTATCATGAAGGGCTGGTACGTCTGCGGCAACCCTCGCGACGGCGCTGGTGACACCACGTCCTGGTACGCCACTTTTTGGGCCTTCGTGTCGGGCTATCTGGGCAAACGATTCGGGAAGCGCTACTGCCTGAATCCCGAAGCCTCGCTGATGCTCCACACCGGCAACACCACAGTTCCCCGTCAGGTTACGTGCGTCACTATCGAGAGCGGGAATTCCAAGGTCGATTTGCCTTTTTCCACCTCGCTGCTCACCTACCCTCAGCCCAAGAACGTGCCGTCCTCGCGCGTGGAGGTCCGAGGCCTGCAGGTTTGGCCGGTGAATGAAGCGCTGTGCATGACAGGCCCGCAGTTCTTCGTGAACAACCCCCGCGAGGCCGAGATCGCGCTGGCCATGGTGCGCAATGCCTCTGAGCTGCTCACGACACTGCTGGCGGGCGACATGATGGTGACGGCGGCCGCCCGCCTGGCCGGCGCCTTCCAGTTCGTCAAACGCCCTGACGACGCCGACAGGATCGTGAAGGCCTTCGCCCAGGTGAGGGTCAACCTCAAGCCGGTGAATCCCTTCAAGCTCCCCGAACCGACTCTTGAGCCGACCCGTGATCGCTCACCTTACGTGCTGCGCCTGCGGTCCATGTGGGCGGGCTGGCGTCAGGATGTCATTGACGTCTTCCCTCCGGCGCCGGGGCTTACGGGCACGGCCGACGAATACCTTGCGCAGGTCGAGGAGCGCTATGTCTCTGATGCCTACAACTCCCTGTCGATCGAAGGTTACCGCGTCACCGACGAGCTCATTGAGCGGGTGGCGCGGGGCGACTGGGACCCTGACGGAGACCCGGAGCACAACAAGACGAAAGACGCGCTGGCCGCGCGTGGATATTTTCAGGCCTTTCGCGCCGTCAAGCACAGCATCGGCAAGGTGCTGGGGGGCGAGGACGCCGGGGCCGTGGTTGGTCGCGATCACCACGATTGGTATGCCGAGCTGTTCGGGCCGGCGGCTACCGCCGGCATTGTTGAGCGCAGCCAGCTGGCCGGCTATCGGCGCGGCCCGATCTTCATCCGGAACTCGATGCACACACCTGTGCCGCGCGAAGCCATCCTGGACTCGCTGGAAGCCCTCTGGGATCTGCTGAAGGCGGAGTCCGAGGCGTCGGTTCGCGCGGTACTGGGACATCACCTTTTCGTGTTCATTCATCCCTATTTCGACGGAAATGGCCGCATCGGCCGGTTCCTGATGAATGCCCTGCTGGCCTCCGGCGGCTACCCCTGGACAGTAATCCGGGTGAGCCGGCGCGACGAGTACATGAAGGCCCTGGAAGCCGCGAGCGTGGAGGGTCGGATCACCCCTCTGGCCGAATTCATCGCCCAGGAGATGGCTGAATGGTCTCCCGAGCGCGAACACAAGCCGGGAACCAAGGCATGAGTCATCACATGTCCCCACAGGAATGGGTACCGTAAGGGACAGGTTTTACCGTTTCCGCACGATTTTCCGAATAGTCCAAATATAGATATAGCGGCTAACGGTTAACGGCTCAATGCCTGCGGCTGCAACCGCTTTGACTTCAGGCCCTGCGCTGCGCGAAATAAAACCATTCTTGGCCCACCTCGCCGCGCGGGTTGGGAAACACCACAAAGCCATCGGCCGGCGCGGTGATGGCTTCGCCGCCGTGCCGCGTGCCTATCGCTTCGCCAGCTTTCACCGCGTCAAAGCTGCGCCACTCGCGGGTGAAGCTGTCGCCCTCATGTTCGCGGTCCATCACGTCGACCAGGCGCAGGATTTCACGCTCCATAGGAACCGGTGCGGCCGCTTGCGCGATCAAGCCCAGCAAGCCCAGTGTTTGCAAGATCGCATAACGCGCCACCTGCACCGCCTGCGGGTCTTCATGCTGGCCGCATTCCAGCGTCACGCCGTAGCCGCCGCGCGAGCGCATGTACTCGGTCGTGCCCACGCCATAGTTGGGGTCCGTCACCAGGCTTTGCGCGCGGCTTGCGCCGCTCGCTTCCGCCAGCGCCGTGCGCCGCTTCACGCCGCGCGCATAAGTCTCAAGCCAGCCTTCAACGATGCGGTGCGGCCCGGTGTGCAGCGCCAGTTGCATTTCCTCGGGCGCGTGGGTAAAGGGCTCCAGCGCGCCCTGGTTGTTCTGCGGGCCGATCATCACAAAAGGCGCACCGCCCGTGTGGAAGGAATGCAAATCCAGCAGCACGTCGTGCGCATCCAGCAACGGGCACAGCACGTTGGCGATGCGGTCTTCAAAGTCCTGCGGGATCGCGCTGGGTGCCATGTTGCGATTCAGGTTGCGCTCGCCCATGCGTTGCTTGAGCCGGTAGGCCAGCGGATTGGTCACCGGCACAAAGGTCACGGTGCCGCGCTCAATGGCCAGCGCACCGCCGTCGATTTCTTCCAGCAGCTGCGTGATGGCCCGCGTGCCGCAGGTTTCGTTGCCGTGCACCGCGCCGGTGACCAGCAGGCGCGGGCCGGGGGCCAGGCCGTGGTAGGTGTGGGTGCGCAGGTGGGTGGGGTGTTGGGTGGTCATGGTGAATACGGGGTGGAGGAGGGCTTGATGGCGTCGGGTGACGTCGCGCCTATGTGACGTTATAGCGCAGCCGCGCATGGATGGCCGGAATCCCCGGTATACATTAGCCTGCATCGCGGTCATGCCGCAGCGCGGCAAACAGCACGGAACACGCACACGAAAGGCCAGCCGGTATGCACACAGCTTGCAAAGCCCTCTTCCTGGTCCTGCTCATCAGCTTGGCGCTCTTCACCGTTGCCTTCGGCACTCCGGTCCTGAGCATGTTCACCTCGGCCAAAGTGCTGGGATGGGTGGGCTGCTCGTCGGCCGGCTTTGACACGCCGGCCATCCGTTGCAACTACAGCGGTGGCGGTGCGGTGAGCGAGCGCTTCGGGCCGCTGAGCTATTGGTTCACCACATTGCTGGCGCCTTATTTTCTGGTCAAGCACTTCTGGGATGTGTTGCTGGGCTGGCTCGCGCTGACGCTGGTGTTTGGCGGGTTGGCCGCATTCAGCAGCGGCAAGCCCGGGCAGAAAAAATCGATTGCATGGCCGGATACGCGCCCTGAAACCTGAGGGCCCGTTTGCCCTTGCCTGACAACTGAAACAACTCGTGAGGCCCGCGGTCCTGCAAGGTTTGCCGCCTATCATGGACACGGTGTTTTTTCAGATACGGAGGCATCATGGACGCTGACCTGGACGGCTTGTCGCGTGAACAACTCATAGTGGAAGTGAAGAAGCTGCGGCAAGGTATTCGCGAGCACCGCGACAGCACGGGCCATGAATTGTGCTGGCACCATCCCGCGCTGTGGGCGCTGCTGCCGGAAAAATCCGACCCGCTTCCCGTGGTGCCCGATTGGCCGCAGTTCCTGCGGGGCTGCCTGCACTACCGGCAATCGCTCGACGAGCAATTGCCCCTGGCCCCCAGGAGCGACAAGCCCTACCGCAGCTAAAGGCCCGGTCAGTTCTGTTTCATTCCCGATACCAGCTGCGTCACGTTGTGCCGCATCAGCCTGAGGTAGGTATCGGCCGGGCCGCCCGAAGCCGACAGGGCATCGACATAAAGCTCGGGCCCCACCGTCACGCCCGCATCCTTGCTCAATTGGGCCAGCAGCTTGGGGTTGCTCATGTTTTCCACAAACACGGCCTTGATCTTTTCGCGCTGGATCTGCCTGATCAGTTGGGCGACTTCTTTGGCGCTGGGCTCGGCTTCGGTTGAAAGGCCTTGCGGCGCGAGGAAGCCGACCTGGTAGTGGGCGCCGAAATAGCCGAAGGCGTCATGCGAGGTGATCACCTTGCGTTTGGCGGCCGGGATGGCGGCGAACTGTTCTTTGGCCCATGCGTCCAGCGCCTGCAGTTCTTTGACGTAGGCCTCGCTGTTTGCCTGGTAGCTTGAGGCGCTGGCCGGATCGAGTTGGCCCAATGCCGCGGCGATGTTGCGCACATAGACCATGACCAGGGTCGGGTCCTGCCAGGCGTGGGGGTCGGTTTCCGCGTGGCTGTGGCCTTTTTCGGAGGGCAGGGTGCGGGGCTTGACGCCCTGCGACGCGACGACGCTCCGGCCTTTGTAGCCGGCGGATTGGACCAGCTTTTGTGCCCAGGGCTCAAAGCCCAGGCCGTTGGTCACCAGCAGCCTGGTTTGCAGGATGTTTTTGGCGTCCTGCGGTTTGGGTTCGAACACATGGGCGTCCTCATCAGGGCCTACCAGGGTGGTGACGGACACCCGCTCACCGCCGACCACGCGCACCAGGTCGCCAAGGATGCTGAAGCTGGCGAGCACCGGCAATTTGTCGGCGGCGTGGCTGGTGGCGGCCACCGCGAAAAGCGCGAGCGCCGCCAGCTGGGTGATGAATTTGCTAAGAGGGATTTTCATGAGGTGCCTTGGAGTGAGGAAAAAAGAAGAGAGAAAAAGAAGATTCACGCGGCGCGGTGCCTGCGATGGAGCGCACGCGGCAACCAGCCGCCGGGCGCCAGCAGCAAGGAGGCAAAGTACAGCGCGCCCGCGCAGCCGATGATGGTGGGGCCGGAGGGTGTGTCGAGGTGGTAAGACAGCAGCAAGCCGAGGTAGCCGGCCAGCATGGCCTGCAGGCTGGCGTTGACGAGTTGCGCGGGCAGGGTGTCGTGCCAGAGCCTGCTGGAGACGGCGGGCAGCATCATCAGGCCCACGGCCATCAGCGTGCCCAGGGTCTGGAACCCCGCCACCAGGTTGACGACCACCAGCATCAAAAAGCCCTGTTGCCACACCCAGGGCCTCAAACCCCGGCGGCCGGCCGCGCTTAAAAACACCGGGTCAAAACTCTCCAGCACCAGGCCGCGGTAAGCGGCGGCCAGCGCCAGCACGCTCACGCTCGCCACCGTGGCCACCAGCAACAAGCCGGGCGTGTCGACCCCCAGCGCGCTGCCAAAGAGGATGTGCAGCAGGTCGAGCTGCGTGCCGTGGCCGGAGATCAGCGTGACGCCCAGCGCCAGGGCCACCAGGTAGATGGCGGCCAGGCTGGCGTCCTCCTTCAGCACGGTGGAGCGGCTGACAAACCCGGCGAGCGCGGCCACCAGCATGCCGGCGATGACGCCGCCCGCCGCCATCGCGGTGAGAGACAGGCCGCACAGCATGAAGCCGATGGCGACGCCGGGCAGGATGGCGTGGCTGAGCGCGTCTCCCAGCAGGCTCATGCGCCGCAGGCTCAGGAAAACGCCCAGCGGTGCGGCACTGAGCGACAGCGCCAGCGTGGCCACCAGGGCCCGGCGCATGAAGGCAAACTCGGCAAACGGGGCCGCCAGCAGCTTCCAGGCGCCCAAGGCCACGCTCTGGTGGAGATTCAGGCCGGCGTCCATCAGGCCGCGACCTTTTCGATGCTGAAAACCTCGGCTGCTTCGTCCCATGCTTCGGCCATGGCGCGGGACTGCGCGAGCCTGGCGTCGGTCACCACCTCCGCGGTCGGCCCCCACGCGACCAGCTCACGGGCCAGCAGCAAGGCCTGCGGAAAGTGGCGGCGCACCTGCCCGTCGTCGTGCAGCACGGCGATCACGGTGCGCTGCTGCTGGTGCCATTGCCTGACCAGCGCGAGCAGCGCCGAAGTGGTTTTGCCGTCCATGGCGCTGAAGGGCTCGTCCAGCAGAATCAGCTCGGCGTCCTGCACCAGCAGGCGGGCAAACAGCACCCGTTGCAACTGCCCGCTGGAAAGGGCGCTGAGGGGCCGGCGTTCAAACCCCTCCAGTCCCACGGCATGCAGGGCGGCATCAACGCGCGCCAACTGCGCGCCTTGCACGCCGCCCAATGCGCCTTGGGTGGGCCAGCAGCCCAGCAGCACGCAGTCGCGCACGTCGATCGGAAAACCGCGGTCAATTTCGGCGAGTTGCGGCAGGTAAGCGATGCGCGCGCGCGGCACGGACACGGCCACCCGCCCAGCCGTGGCCGGCAGCAACCCGGCGATGCTTTTGAGCAGCGTGCTTTTGCCGGAGCCGTTGGGGCCTATCACCGCCGTGAGCGAACCCCGCGCGAAGTGGCCGCTTATGTGATGAAGGGCAGGATGCCGGCGGTAGCTGACGCTAAGGCCTTCGAGCGTCACCACGGCGCGGCCTCCAGGCTGGCCCAGCTGACCGCCAGCCACAGAAGCGCCACCGCAGGCACGACGGCCAGCACGCGCAGCCAGGCGGGCCAAGCCAGCACGCTGCGCGCGGCGCGGGTTTTGTTCATCGAGGGGAAGGGTGTCGGTGAGGGCGGCAAGTGATATCCCGTCTTTACAAAATTCAGGCTGGAGGGTGTGCAAAAAAACCGCTGAATCAACGCGATAATGCAACTCGATTGCAGTATAGTTTAATGAAACTGTGTTGCGTTATTCTGTGGCCTGACGTATTTCATGATTTATTGCCCGGCACTGGCAGACGGAAAACCCAAAGACCCATGGCCTCATCCATTCCCCCAAGCGGCTTCGCGGCCGACCCCATCGACACGCTGCTGTCCGCCCACGGCCTGCGCCGGACGGCGGCGGCGCGCCGTGTGCTGGGCTGGTTGCTTGCGCACCCGGATACCAGCTACACGCATGCGCAACTGCAGGCGGCGCTGGAGGGCGATGCCGATGTGGCGCTGGACCGCGTCACCTTGTACCGGCTGATCGACCGGCTCACGCAGGTTGGTTTGCTGCTGTGCCGGGTCGATGCCAAACGCGTGCGGCGCTACCAGGCCATGCCCAGCAGCGTGCATGCGATTCCGCACTTTGAATGCCAGAGCTGCCACCGCGACAGCCCTTTGTCTGGAGCGCTTTCAGGCGCGCGTTCGGGGGCCTTGAAGGCCAGCGCCAAAGACCTGGAGCGCGCGGCGCAGACCGCGCTGGAAGCGCTCAAGGCGCTGGGCTACCAGGGCATGAGCATGGACTTCGCCGTGCGCGGCGTGTGCGCCGACTGCGCCACTTCCGGATCGGGTGCGGCCGCGTCATGATCAGCACGCGCCAACTGGTTTACCGCTACGCCAAGGGCCCCGAGCTTCGCTTCGAGGACGTGGACGTGGCCCAGGGCGGGGTGCTGCTGCTGCGCGGCGCTTCGGGGTCGGGTAAGTCGACCTGGCTGGCGCTGGCTGCTGGTTTGCTGGCACCGGCTGAAGGCGAGATCACGGTGGCGGGGCAATCATTGAAGACATTGGGCAAGCTGGCAAGTGATGCGTGGCGGGCCGCCACCATCGGCTTTCTTCCGCAAAAACTGCATTTGAGCGCGGCGCTCACAGTGCATGGCAACCTGGCGATGGCGCAGTGGGCCGCGGACTGGCCGGCCGATGAGGGCCGCATCACCGAAGCGCTGGCCGCGCTGGACGTGCAGGCACTGGCGCAGCGCAAACCGGCGCAGCTCTCGGGCGGGCAGGCGCAGCGCGTGGCGCTGGCGCGCGCGGTGCTGCTCAAACCGCGGGTGATCCTGGCCGACGAGCCCACGGCCAGCCTGGACGACGAAGCCGCGTCGGCTTCGCTGGATTTGCTGCGGGCCACGGCGCGCCAGCAGGGTGCCACGCTGGTGATCGCCACGCACGACGCGCGCGTGGCGGAATTTTTCAAGGACGAAAAAGGCCTCAAGGCCTTGCAACTCGGGCGAAGCCGGCCATGAAGACCATCGCATTCGCCTGGCGTTATTTGTGGTCGCGCCCGCTGGCCGCGGCGCTGAACCTGTTGCTGCTCACCTTGGGACTGGCGTCCATCACTTTCCTGCTGCTGGTCGGCCACCAGATCAACCAGGCCTTTGACCGCGACCTGGCCGGCATCGACGTGGTGGTGGGCGCCAAGGGCAGTCCCATGCAACTGATCCTCTCGGGCGTGTTCCACCTCGATGTGCCGACCGGCAACGTGCCGCTGGCCGCGGTGAAGGAACTCGAAAAACATCCCCAGGTCGCCAAGGTCATTCCCATCAGCCTGGGCGACAGCTTTCGCGGCTTTCGCATCGTGGGCACCATGCCCGACTACATCAACCACTACGACGCGCAACTGGCCCAGGGTACGTTGTGGGCCAAGCCCATGCAGGCGGTGATTGGTGCACAGGTCGCGCAGCAAAGCGGCCTCAAAGTGGGCGATAGCTTCACCGGCACGCACGGCCTGGGCGGCGGCGGTGAAGAACACAAGCTGAGCCCTTATGTGGTCTCCGGCGTGCTGGCGACCAGCCGCACGGTCCTGGACCGCCTGGTGCTGACGGCCACCGAATCGGTCTGGCAGGTGCATGAGACCGACACCGCGCTGGACGACGACGACCGCAAGGTGCTGGAAGAAGACCGCGAAATCACGCTGGCGCTGATCCAGTACAAAACGCCGCTGGCGGCGGTGACTTTCCCGCGCTACATCAACAGCAGCACCGAGATGCAGGCCGCCGCGCCGGCGCTGGAAATCACGCGCCTGCTCAGCATGGTGGGCGTGGGAACCGACGTGCTGCGCGCGCTGGCCGGTGTGCTGCTGCTGACAGCCGGCCTCAGCGTGTTCATCGCGCTCTGGGGCGCGGTGCGTGAGCGCCGGGCCGACCTGGCGCTGCTGCGCATGCTGGGCGCGCCGCCGGGCAAGGTGGCCGGCCTGCTGCTGTGCGAGGCGCTGTGGCTGGCGCTGCTGGCCACCGTGCTGGGTGTGCTGGCGGGGCAGGGCCTGACGGCGCTGCTGGCCTGGGCGCTGCAGCTGGAAAATTCCGTGTTGATCGGCGCGATGGTGTGGCCGGTCGAGCTGGTCAGTGTGCCGGTATTGGCCCTGGGGGTTGCGCTTGCGTCCGCGCTGCTGCCCGCCTGGGAGGCCTACCGGGTTAATGTGTTTGAACTTCTCCAATCAAGGTAACTTTTTTATGACAAGCCTTCGTTCCGTCAAGACCTTCCTCACCGTCTCGCCCATCCTGGCCGCCGTTGCCGCGGTGGCGCTCAGCGTCAGCTTCTCCGTCGCCCATGCGCAGCACAACGACAAGGACAGCAAGGAAACCAAGGAAGACATCCAGCGCCACCGCGCCATGGCTGCCGCCCACGAAGGCGCGGCCAAATGCCTGGAGTCGGGTAAAAAAGACGAAGTCTGCGAAAAAGAACTGCAGGCTGCTTGCAAAGGGCTGGCCGTCGGCAAATACTGCGGCATGAAACACGTTCACTGAGCCTCGCGAAAATCAGCTCTTGAACCGGCGCCACACCTCCAGGAGTTCCGTATGCATCCCATCCTTCGTCATTGCCTGAGCCATGCTGCTGTGCTGGCCTGCGGCCTGTTCACCATCGCTGCGGGCCTGCAGGCGCAGACCCTGTCTTCGCCTGTGGCGGGCGGCGCCAAACCGGCCGCGCCCGCGCCGGGTTTTGATTTGCCGGCAGGCCAGGGCGCGGGCGTGCACGGCGCCAACAGCCCGTTTCCGCCGCTGGCGGCGCGCGGCGACGTGGTGCCCTGGTCGGTTCTGACGGCGGTGAAAACCAAGAACGAAAAGAACCGCATCCTGCCGGTGTTCAACCTGGACCAGATGGCGCTGAACCAGAAAACCCAGCGCATCCAGGGGTTCATGATGCCGCTGGACCCGGGCGAAAAACAAAAGCATTTCCTGCTGTCATCGGTGCCGCTGACCTGCGCTTTCTGCCTGCCCGGTGGGCCCGAAAGCATGGTCGAGGTCAAGACCAAGACGCCGGTGAAATACAGCATGGAGCCGGTGGTGGTGGAGGGGCGTTTCCTCGTCCTGAACGACGACTCTTACGGCCTCTACTACCGAATCACGGATGCCACCAGCGTCAAGTGAGCGCCTGGGTGTGAATCGTGCCGGGGCCATGGTCTGGCTGCTGGCGGCCGCGCTCCTGCTTGCGCAACTGCTGGGGCTGATGCACGGCGTGGTGCATGGACCGCAGGCGCACATCCATTCGCATTCACATGCCCATCACGGCGGCCATCACCAGGAACATTCCGCGCTTGCGCATGCCGAAGAGGCGGCTGAGCGTGCGGATGAGGGCGGCTGGGTGGCCTCGCTGTTTTCTTCGCACGACGGCGATTCGGACTGCCGCCTGTTTGACCAGGCCAGCCACGGCCAGGCCGCGCCCACAATTCCCATGCTGAGTTTGCCGCTGGTGCTTTGCACCGTGGCGTTTGACATTTCCCGCGGCGAAGCACTCGCCCGCTGGGCGGCGCTGTTCGACGCGCGCGGCCCGCCTTCCATTCGCTGATCTTCCCCGTTGGCTTTGCGCCGGCCGCCAGGCCAGGCGCAGCCATGCTCTTTTTGTTTTTCCCGATTCAGCGAGTCACCATGAAACCACCTTTTATCAGCCGCGCGCTCTGCGTCGCGGCAACGCTCTCTTGCGGCCTGGCGAGTGCCCAGACCGCATCGCCGGCACCCGCGTCCAGCCTTAAAGAAGTCACCGTCACCGGCAACCCGCTGGGCGCCACCGACCTGATCGCGCCGGCCGCGCAGTACTCGGGCACCGGGCTGCTGCTGCGCAGCAAAACCACGCTCGGCGAAACCCTGGACGGCGTGCCCGGCGTGAGCAGCACCTACTTCGGCCCCAATGCCAGCCGCCCCATCATTCGCGGCCTGGACGGCGACCGCATCCGCATCCTGGGCAATGGCGGCGCGACGCTGGATGCGTCCAGCCTGAGCTACGACCATGCGGTCACTAGCGACCCCATCAGCATCGAGCGCATCGAGGTGCTGCGCGGCCCCGGCGCCTTGCTCTACGGTGGCAGTGCGGTGGGCGGTGTGGTCAACGTCATCGACAACCGCATCCCGCGCGAGGCGCTGTTCGATGAAAAGGGCGGCGTGGGCGGCAAGGTCGACCTGGGCCTCGCCAGCGGCAACCGCGAAAAAAGCAGCGGCGTGCTGCTGGAGGGCGGCAACAACCGTTATGCCCTGCATGTGGACGTGTTCAACCGCGAAACCGGCGACGTGAAGGTACCGACGGACCTGGCCTGCGGCAAGGGCGGCATCAACACCTTCACCAACCGCATCTGCAATTCCGACAGCAAGGTCCGCGGCGGCGCGGCCGGCGGCTCGGTGTTTTTCGACCATGGCTACCTGGGCGCCGCCGTCAGCACCTACCGCAGCAACTACGGCACAGTGGCCGAGGACGACGTGACGATAGACATGAAGTCGAATCGTGTGGCGCTGGAGGGCGAGGTGCGTGATCTCGGTGGCTTTATCCAAAGCGTGAAGGGCCAGCTCAGCCACACGGATTACCAGCACACCGAGTTCGAAGGCCCCAACCCCGGCACCGTGTTCAAGAACAAGGGCAGCGATTTCCGGCTGGAGGCCCGCCATGCCCGCATCGGGAACCTGGACGGTATGGTCGGCTTTCAGGCCGAAAACAACCGCTTCTCGGCCGACGGCGCCGAGGCCTTCGCGCCCTACAGCAAGACCTCGCAAAATGCCGCGTTTGCCTACGAGGAATACGCCACCAGCTGGGGCAAGCTGAGTTTTGGCGGGCGGCTGGAGTCGGTCAAGGTGGAGTCGCTGGGCAACCCGCTGGTGGCGCGCTTTGCGCCCCTGACGCGCGACTTCACGCCGCACAGCTATGCGCTGGGCGCCTTGTGGAATGCGGCGCCGGGCTGGCAGCTCACCAGCAACCTGGCCTACACCGAACGCGCGCCCAAGGACTACGAGCTTTTTGCCCAGGGGCCGCACGTGGCGACCAAAGCCTGGGAAACCGGCGACGCCACGCTGGGCAAGGAAAAATCCACCAGCCTGGACGTGGGCGCCAGCTGGAAATCGGGCGCTAACAGCTTCAGCGCCAACGCCTATGTGCACCGCTTCAAGAACTACATAGGCCTGCTGGCCACCGGCAACAACTATGGCCAGGAAGACGGCGCGCTCAACCCGGCCGACCTGGACGGCGACGGCGCGGACGACAAGGACCCGGACAACAAGTTGCTGCCGGAGTTCGCCTATACCGGCGTGCGTGCGCGTTTTGTGGGCATGGAAGCCAGCGGCAACATCAGGCTGGTCGAGGGGGCATCAAGCCTGGACCTGGCGCTGCGCGGCGATGTCGTGCGCGCCACCAACCTCAGCAATGGCCAGCCGCTGCCGCGCATCGCGCCGGCGCGTGTGGGCGCCAGCCTTATCTGGGCCAGCGGGCCCTGGGGCAGCAGCATAGGCTTTGACCATTCGATGGCGCAAAACCGCGTGGCCGCCGGCCAGCGCGCGACGTCTGCCTATACGCTGTGGAATCTTGCGGCCACCTACCGCACGAAGGCGGGCGTCAGCAGTGTTCTCTGGTACGCCAGGCTGGACAATCTGACCAACCAGCTGGCCTACAGCGCGGCCTCGGTGCTGACGACCACGGCATTCCCCAAGGCGCCACTGCCGGGACGCAGCCTGAAAGTGGGCATGCAGCTCGCGTTTTAAGCAATGCCGGGAACGGGGGCGGTGGGGACCGCAAGCTAAGATTGCGCGCATGAACCAGCTTGTCTTTGAGTCCCTGTTCCCCGTTGTGTTGTTGATTGCCGCGGGTTATGCGGCGGGCCGGGCGCAATGGATCCGGGCCGATGCCGTCAAAGACCTGTCTAACCTGATTTTTTTGCTGCTCACGCCGGCCCTGCTGTTCCGCACCATGAGCCGGGTGCGCATCGAGCAACTGGACTTCAAGCCGGTGCTGGCTTACTTCCTGGCCGTCGTCATCCTGTTCGGCGGCACCTTGCTGCTGCAAGGCTTCAACCGCCGCGCCGCCGTGCTGGCGCTGGCCAATACCTTTTCCAACACCGTCATGATCGGCATCGCGCTGATAGGCCTGATGTACGGGCCCGAAGGGCTGGTGACGCTGTTCACGCTGGTCTCGGTGCATTCGCTGGTGCTGCTGACCAGCGCCACGGTGGTGCTGGAGCTCGCGGTGGCGCATGAGCAAAAGCTGGGCACCAACGACGAGGTAACCTCCGCGCCGCGGCACCCGGTGGCCACCGTGATGATGGCCGTGAAGAACGCGCTGCTGCACCCGGTGCCCTTGCCCATCATCGCCGGGCTGTTGTTCGCGCAGACAGGTTTGTCGATTCCCGCGGTGGTCGACAAGCCGCTGGAACTGCTGGCCAACGCCTTCGGTCCGCTGGCGCTGGTGATGGTGGGCGTGACGCTGGCCAACACGCGCGTGGGTGAACACTGGCGCCAGGCGCTGGCGCTGGCAGGCGTGAAGAATCTGCTGCACCCGCTGCTGGTGTTCGGCCTGTGCCGGCTGCTGGGCGTGAGCGGCGTGCCCATGGCGGTGATGGTGGTGGCCTCGGCCCTGCCGATTGGCGCCAACGTGTTTTTGTTTTCGCAGCGCTACAAGGTGGCCGAGGAGCTGATCACCGCCAGCGTGGTGGTGTCCACCGCGCTGGCCATGGTGACGCTGACCATCGTGCTGTTGCTGGTCGGCCATTTCGGCTGATGCTTACACCGGAGTCCTTCTGATGCAATTTCTCCAATCCCTGCCGGTGTCGGCGCAAACCATAGGCCTGCTGTTGCTGTCCAATGTGTTCATGACCTTTGCCTGGTACGGGCACCTGAAGAACCTCGCGACGTCGCCCTGGTACATCGCGGCGCTGATCAGCTGGGGTATCGCGCTGTTTGAATACCTGCTGCAGGTGCCCGGCAACCGCATCGGCTTCACCCAGTTCAGCGTGGGCCAGCTCAAGATCATGCAGGAGGTCATCACGCTCACCGTGTTCGTGCCCTTCGCGGTGTTCTACCTGAACGAGCCGCTGAAGCTTGACTATCTGTGGGCGGCGCTCTGCATGGTCGGCGCTGTGTATTTCATTTTCCGTAGTGCGTAAAGCCCCCACGGTCGCTCACTTCGTGTAGCTTCCTGCCCCCCGAGGGGGCCGCTGCGCCTGCGGTCTGGCAAAGCCAGTCCCGCGGCCCCTGCTTGGGAAGAGTCCAGGGCCCGCGAGGTTCGGCGGTTAAACTTCTGGCTGTCATAAAAACGTCATATTTCTGACACATTCCCCAGGAGTTCTCATGCTGTTTGGCAAATTGCTGCCGCGCGAAGGCAATTTTTTCGAGATGTTCAACCAGCATGCCGAACGCATCGTCGAGGCGGCGCATGCCTTTTCGAACCTCGTGGCGAACTACAGTGATGTGGAAAAGCGCGAATCGTACAACCGTGAAGTCGACCACGCCGAGCGCGCCGCCGACCGCATCACGCATGAAGTCAACCGCGCGCTGCACAAGACCTTCATCACGCCGATAGACCGCGAGCAGATCCACAAGCTCATCAACACCATGGACGACGTGGCCGACCTGATCCAGGACTCGGCGGAAACCATGGCGCTTTACGACGTGCGCCACATGACGGATGACATCGTGCGGCTGACCGACCTCAGCGTCAAATGCTGCGAACGTCTGCAGGACGCCGTGGCGCTGATCGAAAAAGTCAGCGATGCCGCGACGGCCGAAGCCGCGCTCAAGACCTGCGAGGAAATCGACAAGCTCGAATCCGACGCCGACCGCGTGATGCGCTCGGCCATGAGCCGGCTGTTTCGCGAAGAGCCCGACGTGCGCGAAGTCATCAAGCTCAAGGCGGTCTACGAGCTGCTCGAAACCATCACCGACAAGTGCGAGGATGTGGCGAACCTGATCGAGGGCATCGTCCTCGAGAACTCCTGAACGCGGGCGCCTGAATCATGCAAACCGTACAGGCCGCCCTGTGGGTGGTGTTCCTGCTGGTCTTCCTGGCCATCGCCTTCGACTTCATGAACGGCTTTCATGATGCGGCCAACTCGATTGCCACGGTGGTGTCGACCGGCGTGCTCAAGCCGGGGCAGGCGGTGCTGTTCGCCGCCTTTTTCAACTTCCTGGCGTATTTCATCTTCCACCTGAGCGTGGCGGCGACCATCGGCAAGGGCATCGTGATGCCGGGCGTGGTCGATACGCACGTGGTGTTCGGCGCGCTGATGGGCGCCATCACCTGGAACATCCTGACTTGGTTCTACGGCATCCCCAGCAGCTCCTCGCATGCGCTGATAGGCGGCATCGTGGGCGCTGTGATCGCCAAAGCCGGCGCCAGCGCACTGATCGCCTCGGGCGTGTTCAAGGTGGTCGCCTTTATTTTCGTGTCGCCCTTGCTGGGCTTTTTGCTGGGTTCGCTGATGATGGTGGCGGTGGCCTGGCTGTTCCGCCGCTCGACGCCGTCACGGGCCGACCGCTGGTTCCGCCGATTGCAGCTCGTATCCGCGGGCGCCTACAGCCTGGGGCATGGCGGCAACGACGCGCAGAAGACGGCCGGCATCATCTGGCTGCTGCTGATCGCCGCGACCACCAGCAACGTGCAGGGCCTGCCGGTCTGGATGATGGCGACCACCGAGCACCTGCCAATCTGGGTGGTCATCGTCTGCTACATCGCCATCGGCTTCGGCACCATGTTCGGCGGCTGGCGCATCGTGAAAACCATGGGCCAGAAAATCACCAAGCTCAAACCCGTGGGCGGTTTCTGCGCCGAGACCGGCGGCGCGCTGACGCTGTTCCTGGCGACCGGGCTGGGCATTCCGGTGTCGACCACGCACACCATTACCGGCGCCATCGTCGGGGTAGGTTCCACGCAGCGCGCTTCAGCCGTGCGCTGGGGGGTGGCCGGCAATATCGTCTGGGCCTGGATTTTCACGATTCCCGCCTCGGCCTTCGTGGCAGCAATTGCTTACTGGGTCAGCCTGCAGGTTTTCTGAAGCCCCCACGGTCGCTCACTTCGTGTAGCCTGCGGCATCTCCCTGCCCCTTTAATCACCATAGGGGCCGCCCGCCTGCGGCCCGGCAAAGCCGGTTCCGCGGCTCATGCTGGATTGAAGAGCTCCTATTGAGATATCTTTTTCGCTTCTTCGACCTGATATTCGAAGTAGCGCTGGAAGCTGAAGACGATGCTGGACATAAGCGAGATCGTGCCGAACAGCAGCGCAAACACGACGGCGCCTATGGTCAGCCAGTTGGTGTTGCCGGCCTGGGTGGCCGGCGTGCCGGCGTTGTGCAACGCGTTCCATTTTTCCGTCGGCATCAGGCCGTAATAAATCGCGGTCAGCGCCGTGCCGGCCAGGGTGAAACCCAGAAGTGGAATCAGCACCCAGGCGAGGTGATCGTCCTGGCCATAGAGCCGCACGCGTTCCACCCCCCACCAGCCCAAGGCCGCGGCGATGGGGTGCAGCCAGGCCCAGACGTCACCCAGGCCAAACAGGTAGAGGCGGTGCACGCCGAGCTGGCCGGTGATAAAGGCCAGCCAGGCGGCCAGGGTTTTGTTTTTGGGGGATCTGGGAGAGGAGGCGATGGCGGTCTGCATGGGCTGATTATGCGGCTGGCACATCCTGCGGTGGCAGCGTGTCGCCAGCGCCCAGGGTTTTTTCCATGATGACGATGTCGCGCCAGGCGCCGAACTTCCAGCCGCAGGAGCGCACGGTGCCGACCTCGCTGAAGCCCAGCGAGCGGTGCACGCCCACCGAGCCGGCGTTGGCCGAGTCGCCGATCACCGCCATCGCCTTACGTATTCCGACGGCTTCAAACCGCGCCAGCAGTTCGGCCAGCAGGGCGCGGCCCAGGCCTTTGCGGTGCTGGTCGGGCGCCAGGTAAATCGAATCTTCCACTGAAAAGCGGTAGGCCGGGCGCGGCTTGAACCAGTTGCCGTAGGCGAATCCGGCGATCTTGCCATCCTGCTCGGCAACCAGGTAGGGCAGGCCCTTGGACAGCACGTCGGCGCGGCGGGCCGTCATGTCGGCGACGCTGGGCGGCTCGGTTTCAAAGGTGCCGGTGCCATGCAGCACGTGGTGGCCGTAAATGGCGGTGATGGCGGGAATGTCTTCGTCGCGGCTCGGGCGTATGAGGGGCATGTCGGTGGCAGGGAGGGTTGAAAGGGGCTTGAATGGGTGGGGGAAAGAGCGCGAAGAAGGGCGAATTTCCGGCAAAACCGTTCCGCAGGCTATAATCTCAGGCTTTGCAGCAATTCGCTGGCCGGGTGGCCATGTCGTGTGTCTCAAGCGCTGCAGAACATTGGGGTACCTACTTTACCGGTAAGCCCCCCACCCGAAGGATTAATTATGGTCGTCATCCGACTTGCACGCGGCGGTTCCAAGCACCGTCCTTTTTTCAATATCGTTGTGGCTGACAAACGCGTTCGCCGCGACGGCCGTTTCATCGAGCGCATCGGTTTTTACAACCCGATCGCCAAAGGTGGCGAAGAAGGCCTGCGCATTGCGCAAGACCGCCTGACCCACTGGATCGGCGTCGGCGCACAGCCGTCCCCGACCGTTGAGCGCCTGGTCAAGCAAGGCGCTGCGGCTGCTGCCAAAACGGCCTGAGCTTTAGAAGTTTGATGCAGCCCGGCCTTCAGCCGTCCGCAGGCTTGACGCCTTCAAGTCTGCCGGACGACGCTATCGAAGTCGGGCGCATCCTGGATGCCTGGGGCGTCAAGGGCTGGGTGAAAATCCTGCCGCACAGCACCGATCCGGAGGCCCTTTTTGCGGCCAAATCCTGGTTTCTGCAGGCGCCTGACGCCAAGTTCCGCCCAGGGTTCACCTTGTTTTCCGGCACCGTCACACTCAGCGTGGACGAGGCCAAAATTCACTCCGACACCGTCGTCGCCAAGTTCCTTGGTGTGGACGACCGCAATGCCGCCGAGGCCTTGCGCGGCGCCCGCATCTTTTTGCCGCGCAGCAGCTTCCCCGCCGCCTCCAAAGACGAGTACTACTGGGTCGACCTGATCGGCCTGAAGGTGGTCAACCGTGAAGGCGTTGACCTGGGACTGGTGCGCGACCTGATGGCCACCGGCCCGCATTCGGTGCTGTGCGTCGAATACACGGTCCCGCAGGAAGACGGCAGCAGTTCCACCGCCGAACGCATGATTCCCTTTGTCTCGGTCTATGTCGACGCGGTCGACATTCCCGGCAAGTGCATCACCGTAGACTGGCAGCCCGACTACTGACGCCTGCCGCTTTCCGGTGCCGATTGCTTACTGGCGCCCGGCTCGCGCACAATGGCCTTCCCATGCGCTTTGACGTCATCACCCTGTTTCCCGAGCTCTTCGCGCCCTTCCTGGCCAGCGGCGTCACCCGCCGTGCTTACGAATCGGGCCTGGTCGAGGTCAAGCTCTGGAACCCCCGCGTATTCGCCGATGGCAATTACCGCCGCGTGGACGACCGGCCTTTCGGGGGCGGCCCCGGCATGGTGATGATGGCCGAGCCACTTACCTTGTGCCTTGAAGCCATACGCGCCGACCGTGCCGCCGCTGGCGCGCCCAAGGTTCCTACTGTGTTGTTTTCCCCCGTCGGCAAGGCGCTGGACCATGCCGGCGTCGAAAGCTGGTCGGCCAGCGCCGGCGCGGTGCTGATTTGCGGGCGCTACGAGGGCTTGGACCAGCGCTTCATTCAGGCCCACGTCGACCTGCAGGTCAGCCTGGGCGACTTTGTGTTGTCGGGCGGCGAGATCGCCGCCATGGCTTTGCTGGACGCGGTAGCCCGGTTGCAGCCCGGCGTGCTCAACGACGAGGGCAGCCACCAGTTCGACAGCTTCAACCCGGCGCTCGACGGCCTGCTCGACTGCCCCCATTACACCCGGCCCGAAAGCTGGCGCGGCCAGCCCGTACCAGCCACCCTGATGTCCGGAAACCATGCCCACATCGAGCGCTGGCGGCGCGAGCAGCGCCTGGCCCTGACGCAGCGCCAGCGCCCGGAATTGGTGCAAAAAGCGCGGGAACGTGGCCATTTAAGCGAAAGTGATGAGGCTTTTCTGGCCGATCTGGTCGAAAACCCGGACAAGGACGCTTGAGCAAAGTCCCAGCTTGCTATAATCAAAGGCTTTTCGATCCTCTGGCGGCCACTGCAACCATCTGAATCATCCCCGGATGAATCCATGGATTTGCGGTCTTTAGCGTAGCGCGTGCATGAACGAAGAAGTTAGATGGAAAAATCATGAATCTGATCCAGACCCTCGAGCAGGAAGAAATTTCCCGCCTCAACAAGACCATTCCCGCTTACGCACCTGGCGACACCGTCATTGTCAGCGTGAACGTGGTTGAAGGTACCCGCAAGCGTGTGCAGGCTTTTGAAGGTGTGGTGATTGCCAAGCGCAATCGCGGCCTCAATTCCAGCTTCATCGTCCGCAAGATCTCCAACGGCGAAGGCGTCGAGCGCACCTTCCAGGTGTACAGCCCGCTGATCGCCAAGATTGAAGTCAAGCGCCGCGGTGATGTGCGTCGCGCCAAGCTGTACTACCTGCGTAGCCGCAGCGGCAAATCCGCACGTATCAAGGAAAAGCTGGGCGCCTGATCTGCAGGCCCGGCACTGCCGGGCGCAGGGCAGCCTCAACAGCCCCTTTGAAAAAAGCCGCTCACCGAGCGGCTTTTTTTATGTCCGCAGCCCTGCCGCAAACAACACATCGCTCCACGCCCACGCGCCCATGAATTCCTCCAAGCCGCTGCCCAAGTTTGACCCTCGCAGCATTCCCGTGCTCGGCATTGACGACCACCTGGCGGGCGTGCCGTTGGAGCGGCTGTCACCGCAGGCCCTGCGCGAGCGCTTCCGGCATCCACCGGTCTGGACGCCCGAGCACAGCGTCGAGAAAAAATTCACCGACCGCACGCCGGCGCTGGCGGCCGTGTTGCTGCCGCTGGTCATGCGCGAGGAATTGATGCTGCTGCTGACCGAGCGCACCACCAATCTTTCAACCCATTCCGGCCAGGTGGCCTTGCCGGGCGGCCGCACGGACGACACCGACCGCGACGCGGTCGACACCGCCTTGCGCGAAGCCCACGAAGAAGTCGGCCTGCCGCGCGACCATGTGGAAGTGCTGGGCACCTTGCCCACCTACGTCACGGGCACGGCCTTCATCATCACGCCGGTGGTGGCGCTGGTAAAACCCGGCTTCGCGCTGCAGCCCAATCCCGGCGAAGTGGCCGACGTGTTCGAAGTGCCGCTCGGCTACCTGATGAACCCCGCCCACCACCGCCGCCACGAAGTCGAGTTCGACGGTGTCGTGCGCCAATGGCTGTCCATGCCGTACTCCGACCCAGCCGGCGAGGGTGACAGCAGCGAAGCCAGGGAGCGCTACATCTGGGGCGCGACGGCCGGCATGCTGCGCAATCTCTACCGTTTCCTGAGCGCTTAGAGAAGCACACCCCCGTCCAGGCTCACTGCGTGTAGCCTGTTCCCCCCTCAAGGGGGCGGCGCCCGGGGCCGGCGAAGCCGGACCCGCGGCCCCCGCTGGTGAAATACCTCCATCGGTGGCCACGCCCACAGAATTCTTCAACCCAGCAGGGGCCGCGGAACCGGCTTTGCCGGGCCGCAGGCGCAGCGGCCCCCTCGGGGGGCAGCGACCCACACGAAGTGGGGGAGCGTGGGGGCCGCTATGATTCGTGCATGAGCTTTTTTGCCGTTTTGTTTGCCCTCATCATCGAACAGGCCAGGCCACTGGCCCGCGGCAACTGGATCCATGCGGGCTTTCGCGGGTGGGCGCGCTGGACCAACCGCAGCCTGGACGCCGGAAAACCGCATCATGGCTGGATCGCCTGGACGGTCGCCGTCATCGTGCCGGCACTGGTCACCATGCTGATCCACTGGCTGCTCTGGCGCATCAACATCGTGCTGGCCTTTGCCTGGAGCGTGGCGATCCTTTACGTCACGCTGGGCTTCCGGCAATTCAGCCACTACTTCACCGACATACGCGACGCGCTGGACGACGGCGACGAGGCCACGGCGCGCGAACTGCTTGCGCAATGGCGACAGGTCGACGCCAGCGAATTGCCGCGCAGCGAAATCGTGCGCCACGTCATTGAATACTCCGTGCTGGCCGCGCACCGCCACGTGTTCGGCGTGCTGGGCTGGTTCTCGGTGCTGGCAGCGCTGGGCTTGGGACCTGCGGGCGCGGTGCTGTACCGCATGAGCGAATTCGTCTCGCGCTACTGGGCCTACAAACGCAAAACCGCCGCAGCGGCCGGCGAGGGCGCCAGCATGGCGCTGCAACTGGCCGCCAGCCGCGCCTGGGGTGTGATCGATTACGTTCCGGCGCGCGTCACCTCGCTGGGCTTTGCGGTCGTCGGCAGTTTTGAGGATGCCATCGACGCCTGGCGCAATTACACGCAGCGCTTTCCGGTCAACGCCCCGGCAGCCGCGGAGAACCGCAACGACGGCATCATCCTGGCCGCCACCTCCGGCGCCGTGAACGTGCGCCTGGGCGGCGAGGCGCTTAAAGCCACTTTTTCGCCGGACAGCTCGCAAGGCTTCCAGGCCGGCGGGCTGGACGCGGAGGACGGCATTGCCACTGAAGCCACGCCGGGCCGCGAACCCGAGATTGCGCACCTGCGCAGCATCGTGGGGCTGGTGTGGCGCTCCGTGGTGTTGTGGATGGTGTTGCTGGCGCTGCTGACGCTGGCCCGCTTATTGGGTTGAGCGGCGCGGGGCCGCCAACACCTCAGTAACGGCTCTGCGACAGCTCCGCGAACAACTCGCTGTACAGGCGATAGCGGTTGGCGCTGATGCTGCTGGGGTGGTCGGTCGCGTTGACCTCGGCAATCACACCGCATCCCGGTTCATGCAGGTGCGTACAGTTATAAAACTTGCAATTCTGCGCATGGATCTTGAGGTCGGGCATGTAGCCGGTCAGCCGCATCGGTTCGATGTGGTGCAGGCCGAACTCCTGGAAACCCGGCGAATCGATCAGCGCCGTTGTCCGCGTGTTTCCCTCCCCGGTGTCCACCCAATAAAGCGTGGTGCTTGTGGTCGTGTGTTTGCCTGAATTGAGCGCCTGCGAAATCTCCGCCGTCAGCACGCGTGCGTCGGGCACCAGCAGGTTAGTCAGGCTGCTTTTGCCGGCGCCTGAGGGGCCCAGCACCAGGGTCTTCTTGCCGCGCAACAACTCCACCAGTTCCTGCAGCTCCGCCGCCTGTGTGTTCGCCGGCCTGGACGCTTCGGTTTTGGGCTTGATCGCCAGCGAGAGCATGCGGTAGCCCATGACCCGGTACGGTGCCAGCTTGGCCCATGCACGGGTGAAGGGTTCGCCCAGGTCGCTCTTGTTCAGCGCAATGACGGGCGTGATGCCTTCGGCCTCGGCGGCGATAAGGGCGCGGGTCAACTGGCTTTCCGAGAACTCGGGTTCGGCCGCGATCAGGATCAGCACCTGGTCCAGGTTGGCCGCGAAGGACTTGGTGCGCATCTCGTCCTGGCGGTAAAACAGGTTGCGGCGCTCCTCGATCTTTTCGATGGTGCCTTCGTCTTCCGAGGGCAACCAGCGGATGCGGTCGCCGACCACGGCCTGGCTTTTTTTGCCGCGCGGGTGGCAGATCAGACGCTCGCCGGCGTCGGTTTCCACCAGCACGTGGCGGCCGAAGCCGGCCACCACCAACCCCGGCTGCGTGCCCGCCATGGGGGCCGCGGCGGGGCGCGCCGGTTTGCTCAAGCCAGCAAGGCGTCTACCTTCGACGCGCAGAAAAAGTCACTGACGGAGATGCCGTTCACATCGTGCGTGTTGAAGCGCACCGTGCACTTGCCGTAGCTCACCGCGAGGTCGGGGTGGTGGTCTTCGGCGTTGGCGATGAAGGCCAGTGCGTTGACGAAGGCGATGGTCTCGTAGTAGTTCTTGAAGCTGTAGGTTTTTTCGAGCGAGCCGTCGATCAGGCGCCAGCCCAGGGCCTGCTCGCCGTTGAGCTTGCTCAGCTGCGTCACGATCTCGGTGGCGCTCAGGGCCCGGCGGTTCTGGTGGATGGGGTTGCTCATGTCGCTGCGCTTTCAAGGGAAGGGGTCATGCGGCCCAGGCGCTCTGAAGCGGGCGGGTGCGAGTAGTAGAACTTCACGAACACCGGGTCGGGCGTCAGCGTGCTGGCGTTGTCCTGGTAGAGCTTGAGCAGCGCGCTCTGCAGGTCCCTGCCGTCGGTCTGGGCCACGGCATAGGCGTCGGCCTCGAACTCGTGCTTGCGCGAGAACTGCGCGAACAGCGGCGAGATGAAAAAACTGAAGAGCGGCACCACCAGCAGGAACAGCAGCAGGGCCAGCGCGTCGTTGGCGCCATTCAGGTTGGGCCGCACGCCCAGACCCGTGTAGAACCACACTTGCGACGACAGCCAGCCCAGCAGCGCGAAGCCGGCCAGGCTCATGGCGAACATCGAGACGATGCGCTTGATGATGTGTTTGTGCTTGAAGTGGCCCAGCTCATGCGCCAGCACGGCGTCGACCTCGCCGGGGCTCAGCTGCTTGAGCAGGGTGTCGTAAAACACCACGCGCTTGGCCGCGCCGAAGCCGGTGAAGTAAGCATTCGCGTGGGCCGAACGTTTGCTCCCGTCCATGACGAACAGGCCTTTGGCCGCGAAGCCGCAGCGCTGCATCAAGGCCGTGACGCGCGCCTTCAGCGCTTCGTCTTCGAGCGGCTTGAATTTATTGAACATGGGTGCGATGACAGTAGGGTAGAGCACCAGCACCAGCAGGTTGAAACCCATCCACGCGCCCCAGGCCCAGAGCCACCACAGGCTGCCCGCGCTGCCCATCAGCCAGAGGATCAGCGCCACGATGGGCAGGCCTATGACCAGGCCCACCAGCGTGGATTTCACGAGGTCGGCCAGCCAGAGCTTGAAGGTCATTTTGTTGAAACCGAAACGCTCCTCGATGCGGAAGGTGCTGTACAGGGTGAAGGGCAGGTCCAGCACGCCGCTGATCAGGCCGAAGGCGGCCAGCAGGGCCAGTTGCGGCGCCAGCTTGCCCCAGGCGGCAAGGCCCGAACCGGCCAGCGCCTGGTTGAGCGCGTCTATGCCGCCCAGCAGGGTCCAGCCCAGCAGCACGGCGGCGCCAAATGCCATCTCCAGCATGCCGAAGCGCGCCTTGGCGATGGTGTAGTCGGCCGCCTTCTGGTGTGATTCGAGCGAGATGGTGTTGGCAAAGGCCGCAGGCACGGCATCGCGATGGTGTGCCACGTGGCGGATCTGCCGCGAAGCCAGGTAGAACTTCACGAGCAGGCCCAGCACCAGCACGGCCGAGAACACTGCGGTGAAAACAAGCGAATAGTCGGTCATAGCGGGCAGTTTAGGCGATCAGCGAGAATCACAACATGCCCGAAATTGAAACCACACTCAAAAAATCAGACCAGAACCTCGTCTGGCTGGACTGCGAAATGACCGGGCTGGACCCGGAAAAAGAGCGCATCATCGAAATCGCCATCATCGTCACCGGCCCGCAGCTTACGCCGCGCATTGAGGGTCCGGTCCTGGCGATCCACCAGACCGACGAGTTGCTGGACCAGATGGACAGCTGGAACAAGGGCACGCATGGGCGCAGCGGCCTGATCGACAAGGTCAAGGCCAGCACCGTGAGTGAGGCGGACGCCGAAGCGCAGATACTGGCCTTCCTGGCCCAGTACGTCCCCAAGGGCGTTTCTCCGTTGTGCGGCAACACCATCAGCCAGGACAGGCGCTTCCTGGTCAAGTACATGCCCAAACTGGAGGCCTTTTTGCACTACCGCAACGTCGACGTCAGCACCTTCAAGGAGCTTGCCAAGCGATGGAGTCCCGAGGTTTACAGCGCTTTCAAGAAGCGCCAAAGCCATACGGCCCTGGCCGACGTGCATGAATCCATTGATGAGCTGGAACATTACCGGGAACACTTTCTGAAGTAATTCGGCTGGTGTTTGGGTCGATTTACGAGACTGGATCTGTATATGGTGCTCCTGAAATGAGAGCACCTTCGTGCCGCAATAGCCGTTGAACAACAAGGGGGCTGGTAGAAACCCGTAAAGCACGCTATAATCGTGGGCTTGCAGTTGCACTGGGTGCGCTGCATTTGTACATCTACCTCACACTTTTGGACTCCACAACGGAGTCACCGCTTCAGGCACATTTCTGCCGCCTGAGCCGCATATTCGTTTGATGGTTGATGTTTTATTAACCATGAACGAAGCCTTCCGCATCGCGGGAGGTAAAGTTTCCTGTTCCTTCGCCAAAAGCGCTGCGAACAGGTGATTAGTGAGAAACACATGACTGACTCTTTTGAGGCTCGTGGCGACTTTTTGCCTGAAGCCATTGCCAACGACAACAACGACACCGCTTTCAACGCCGTTCCGGATTTTTCCGACGCGCCTGAAGCCACCCCCACTTCGCTCGACGCGATCGCCGCGGAACCCAATGGTTTTGTAGCGCTTGGCCTGGCCAAGGAACTGCTGCAGGCCGTCGCCGACATGGGCTTCACCAAGCCCACCGCCGTGCAGATGGCCACCATCCCCAAGGCCATGCAGGCCCTGGATGCCGATCCCAAGGCTACCAAGTTCACCGACCTGCTGGTTTCCAGCCAGACCGGCAGCGGCAAGACCGCCGCTTTTCTGTTGCCCGTGCTGCACACCCTGCTGATGCAGCAGGAAGAAGCCGAGCGCAATGAACGCGCCGAATTCGAACGCCTGAGCGCCGAAGCCGTCGCCCGCGGCGAAGCGCCGCTGAAAAAGCCCAAGCGCAAAGACCCGACCAACGCCCGCAACTTCAAGGCCGCCACGCCCGGCGCGCTGATCCTGTGCCCCACGCGCGAGCTGGCCCAGCAGGTCTGCGCCGACGCGATCGACCTGGTGCGCCATTGCCGCGGCCTGCGCATCGCCAACGTCGTTGGCGGTATTCCTTACCAATTGCAGATCGCCAAGCTGCAGAACGCCAACCTCGTGGTCGCCACGCCGGGCCGCCTGCTCGACTTGCAGCGCAGCATGCAGATCAAGCTGGACCAGGTGCAGTTCCTCGTCGTCGACGAAGCCGACCGCATGCTGGACCTCGGCTTTGCCGACGACCTGACGGAAGTCAACCAGCTCACGATCGAACGCAAGCAGACCATGATGTTCAGCGCCACGTTTGCGCCCCGCATCATGCAGCTGGCCACCCGCGTCATGCGCACGCCGCAGCGCGTCGAAATCGACTCGCCGCACGAAAAACACACGTCCATCACGCAGTCGCTGCTGTGGGCCGACAACATGACCCACAAGCGCAAGCTGCTGGACCACATGCTGCGCGACACCACCATCAACCAGGCCATCGTGTTCGCGAGCACCCAGGTTGAGTGCGACGGCCTGGCCAACGACCTGGTCCAGGAAGGCTTCAGCGCCGTGGCGCTGCACGGCGCTCTGGGCCAGGGCCTGCGCAACCGCCGCCTGATGGCTTTCCGCGACGGCCGCGTGCAGATCCTCGTGGCGACCGACGTGGCCGCCCGCGGCCTGGACGTTCCCACCATCACCCACGTGATCAACTACGGCCTGCCGATGAAAGCCGAAGACTATGTGCACCGCATCGGCCGCACCGGCCGTGCCGGCCGCGAAGGCAAGGCCATGACGATCGCCGAGTTCCGTGATCGCCGCAAGATCCAGGACATCGAGCACTACATGCAGCAAAACCTCAAGCCCAGCGTGATCGCCGGCCTCGAGCCTCAGCAGCGTTTCGCACCGACCTCCGAGCGCCCTCGCGGCAACTTCGGCGGTGACCGCGGCGGCCGCAGCTTCGGCGGCGGCGGTGGTGATCGCGGCGGCTACGCCGGCCGCAAGCCGGCAGGTGGTGGTTTCGGCGGCGGTGGTGGCGGTGGCGGCTTTGGCGCTCCCCGCAACCATGAGCGCGACGACCGCGGCGGCTCCTTCCAGGGCCGTGCTCCGGCACCGCAAGGCAACTACGCCGACCGTTCCGGTTTCAATGACCGCGGCCCGCGCCGCCAGGACGACCGCGGCTTCAGCGGTGGTAACAACGCCGGCTTCGGCGGCGGCAACAACAACGGCGGCTTCGCCCAGCGCGATGACCGTAACTTCGGCGCGCGCAACGAAGGCTTCGCACCGCGCCCCGACTTCGCCAACCGCAAGCCTGGCTTCGCCAAGCCGGCCGGCAAGGTGTTTGTGCCCCGCGATGCCGCCAAGAAGGCCGGTGGCAAGTTCTCCAAGCCCGCGCGCGACTGATCTTTAGATCCCCCGCACGGCAAAAAAAAAGCCGCTGCAGACATTGTCTGCAGCGGCTTTTTTCATGGGCGATTGATTTATTCGACCTTGATGCCGATTTCTTTCACGACCTTACCCCATCGCTCCATCTCCTTGACCATGTAGTCGGACATCGCTTCAGGCGTGGACGGCGTCGGCTCCACGCCGGCGTCGTACAAGGCCTTTTTGGCGTCCGGCGTGGCCATTAGCTTGGCGATCTCCGAGTTGAGCTTGTTCACGATCTCTTTGGGCGTGCCGGCCGGGGCCAGCAATGCCAGCCAAACCGAGGCTTCGTAACCCGGCACGCCGGCTTCCTGCATGGTCGGAACGTCAGGCAGTTGCGGAATGCGCTTGGCGGTGGTCACGGCAAAAGCCTTGAGCCGGCCCTGCGGCACCTGCGAGAGCGCATTGGGCACGCCGGCAAAACTGGTTTCCACCACGCCCGCCACCAGGTCGGTCGCCGCGCCGCCGCTGCCGCGGTAAGGCACGTGCTTGAGCGGCGCGCCCGTCATCGACACGAACAGCCCGCCCATCAAATGCTGCGAACTGCCGTTGCCCGACGAGGCATAGTGAATCGTCTCGGGCGCGGACTTGGCCAGCGCCACCAGTTCCTTCACGTTGTTGGCCGGCACCTTGGGGTTGACCAGCAGCACGTAAGGCGAATCGACCAGCTTGGAAACCACCGCGAAGCTCTTGATCGGGTCGTAGGACATGGTCTTGTAGATCCACGGGCTGATCACGTGCGTCGTGGAAATCATCACCAGCGTGTAGCCGTCGGGCGCTGCCTTGGCGACGAAGTCCGTGCCTATGGTGGAGCCCGCGCCGGCCTTGTTCTCGACGATGAACTGCTGTCCCATCGCGACCGACAGCTTCTGCCCCAGGATGCGCGCCACCACGTCGGTGAAGCCGCCGGGCGCGAACGGAACGATGAGCTTGACCGGCTTGTTCGGATAAGCCTGCGCGCACGCTGTGCCCACGGCCAGCGACATCGCCACACCCAGCAAAGCGGATTTGAAGATCGTTTTCATGGCGCTACCCCTTGTAGGAAGGCTCGGGCATGGTGAAGAAGCTGTGCAGGATCTGGTAGACCATCATGTAGTTCTTCTGCTGGAAACTCGCGTGCGAGATGCCGCGCATCACGCTGAACTGTTTGTTCATGTTGGGCAGCAGCTTGAAGTAGTCGATCAGGTCGTCCATGCCGGCGATGCCGTCGTACTCGCCGCGCAGGATGATGGTGGGCACGGTCAGCTTCTTCGGGTCCAGCAGCGGCAGTTTCGAGCACATGTCGACGTAGGTGCCGGTGGGCATGGAGTCGTCCAGCGTGAGGATGGCATCGGCGAAGGCCTCGACCACGCGCTGCTCCACCGTGTCGGGATGGTCGCGCTGGAAGATGCTGTGCACGAAAGGCCGATCAATCGGGCGGCGGTTCTTGGCCAGGAACTCCGGCAGTTTTTTCTTGCGCTGCTCCAGCGTGTGGCTGCCTTCGCCGGTCCATACAAAGGCGTCCAGCGCCACCTTGGCGATGCGCTCCGGGTGCCGTTCGGTGAAGAGGCCCGCCTTGAGCGCGCCCGATGAAATGCCGTACATCAGCAGCGACTTGGCGCCCGAGACCTTCATCGCATATTCGGTGCCGGCGGCCAGGTCGTCGGCGCCGTTGCTGATGTCGAAGTTGATGTTGCGGTGCTTGTCCGAGCGGCCGTAGCCCTCGTTGTCCATGGTCCAGGTGTCGAAGCCGTGCTCGGCGAACCAGTCCATGGCCGATGAATGGGGCCGGCCCGGCACATGCAGGTCGAAGGTCGGCTGCGAGGCCATCGACGAGCCGTGCACAAAAAAGATCGTGCCCGCGTGCGGCACCTTGGCCGAAGCCTTTTTCTCCCAGAGGAAAAGTTTGATATCGCCCTCAGGCGTCTTCTTGGTGGTCCAGTGTTCCACGCCGCCCGTCCACGTCACCTTCACGTCGCTCATCAATGTCTCCTGTTATGGCGCTTCGCGGCGCCTTGTTCAAAACAACCCAACTTCAAATCTTCAAAAACCGATTCACACAAAACGGTTTTCAATTTCGCCTATGCCGTCGATCTCGACGCGCACCACGTCGCCCGCCTTGAGGTAGCGCGGCGGCGTCATGCCCATGCCCACGCCGGCCGGTGTGCCGGTGGCGATCACGTCGCCGGGGTAGAGGGTGATGCCGCGCGAGCAGGTTTCGATCAGCGTAGGGATGTCGAAGATCAGGTCCGTGGTCTGCCCGTCCTGACGCAGCTCGCCGTTGACCCAGCCGCGCACGCGGGTGCGCGTGCCGTCCAGTTCGTCGGCCGTGACGATCCACGGGCCCATGGGGCAAAAGGTGTCGAAGGACTTGCCCAGGTCCCATTGCTGGTGGCGCATCTGCACGTCGCGCGCGGTCACGTCGTTGACGATGGTGTAGCCGTACACATGGCCCATCGCCTGGTCGCGTGAAATGTTGCGGCCGCCCTTGCCGATGACGACGGCGAGTTCGGATTCATAGTCGATCTGTTCCGACACACCCGCCGGCAGCACCACGTCGTCGCGCGGGCCGACCACGCACTCGGGCACCTTGGTGAAGACGATGGGCCAGGACTCGGGGTTGGCGTTGTTGTTTTTGAAAACCGAAGCCGACAGCTCCTTGGCATGGGCGTGGTAGTTGCGGCCCACGCAAAAGATATTGCGGCGCGGCAGCGGCAGCGGCGCCTCCAGCTTGACGGCGCTGATGGCGATGGGGCTGCTGCCTTGCAAGGCGGCTTGCGCGAGGTCGCTGCCGGCCTCTATGAACGGCAGTGCACCGGTGCGCGCCTGTTCGGGCGTCAGCTCAAACGGCGTGACGCTCTGGCCGTCACTCGAAACGAGGCCGACGTGCCGGCGGCCCTGGTACTGGAAAGTCGCGATGCGCAAATCTTGTCTCCTGTTGCGGCCTGAAGAGCCTTTTGATCTTGCGCCCATCGTAGAACCAACTCATACCAATATGCAACCAGTGAAGTTGAAACTGGTGCAGTTTCCCGGGAAAACACCTATCTGATAAAGGTGATTAGGAGGAGAATGCGATAAAACCAATTAAAACCAATTTGATGGGTGATGCGGCCGCCGAACAGGGGCCGCTATCATCGGAGCCGTTCCCCCATCTCCCTCTGTTCCCACCACCTTGCCCCACCCTATGGACAGCGCCGCAGCCCTGCAGGAAGCCATCCTCGACAACCTGAAGTCGCGCAAATGGCGTGCGGGCCACCGCATCCCGACAGAGCGCAGCTTCAGCGAGCAAAGCGGGCTGAGCCGCGCGGCGGTGCGGCGCGTGCTGGCCGGGCTGAAGGAGCGCGGCCTGATCACGCAGACGGTGGGCAGCGGCACCTACGTCAGCGCCAACATTTCCGAGGCGCTGGCCGCCACGCCCGAAGGCGCGCCGGCGCGCTCGGCCAGCCCGGCCGAACTGATGAGCGCGCGGCTCGCGCTGGAGCCGGCCATCATCGACATGGTGATAGGCAATGCCAACTCAGCCGACTTCGAGCGCATGCATGAATGCTGCAGCAAGGCCGAAGCGGCCACCACGCTGGAAGACTTTGAACGCTGGGACAGCCTGCTGCATGAAGTCATTGCCGACGCCGCGCACAACAGCTTTATCTCCTGCGTCTTTCACCTGATGAACCAGGCGCGCTCGGACGCCGAGTGGGGCATGCTCAAGCGCCGCAGCGCCACACCCGAACGCCGGCTGGATTACCAGCGCGAGCACCGCGCCCTGGTGGAGGCGCTCCAGCAGCGCGACGCGGCGCGCGCCAGGGAACTCTGCATCGGCCACCTGCTGCATGTGCGCGTCAACATGCTGGGCTCCTGAGAGGGATGTGATTCAGCGGGCGGTTCAGCTCATGCCGTTGCGGCTGGCCAGCTCGACAAACAGCGCCGACTGGTCCAGGTCCGTCAGGCCGTGGTCCACGCCCTCGGCATAAAGCTGCTCGAACAGCGCCGTGATGGGCGCCTCAAAGCCGATCTCCTGCGCGGTCGCCAGCGCGTTGCGCATGTCCTTGAGCTGGATGTCCATGCGCGCGCGCGGCGCAAAGTCGCGCTCCAGCATGCGCTGGCCGTGCAGATGCAGCACGCGGCTGTCGGCAAAGCCGCCGGTGATGGCTTCCCTGACTTTGGCCATGTCGGCGCCGCCGCGCGACGTGAACAGCAGCGCCTCGGCCACCGCGCCTATCGTGATGCCCACAATCATCTGGTTGGCCAGCTTGGCGAGCTGGCCGCTGCCGTGCGGGCCCACATGCGTCGCGCGCCCGAAGTGGCGGAGCACCGGCAAGGCCCGTGCGAAATCGTCCGCCTTGCCGCCGGCCATGATGGCCAGCGTGCCGCTTTCCGCGCCGCCGGGGCCCCCCGACACGGGCGCATCGAGATGGGAGACGCCCAGCGCGCCCAGGCGCGCCGCGTGGTCGCGCGCTTCGCGGGGCTGGATGGACGCCATGTCGAGAAAGAGGGCGCCCGGTTTCATCGCGGTCGCCACGCCATGCGCGAACAGCACGTCTTTCACCGCGGGGCCGCTTTCCAGCATGCTGATGACGATGTCGGCCGATGCCGCCGCGGCGTCGGCGTACGCGTGAACGGTAGCGCCCAGTGCGGCCAGCGGGGCGGCTTTGTGCGCCGTGCGGTTCCACACCTGCGGTGCATAGCCGGCCCCGCACAGGCGCACGGCCATGGGAAGCCCCATGATGCCCGTGCCCAGAAATGCAATGTTGGGAAGGGGCGTGTGGCTGTCAATCGTCATTCGGGTCCTCGTGCTTGATGGCTTGAGCCATCATGAAGCACCCCGCGCGAGAAGGCTGTCAGCGAGCTTTCGTGTCGGCGTTTTATGCAGGTTTTTACGCGGCTTTTTTCAGCGCCGGCGCGAACATGGCCTCCATCTCCTGCCGCACTTTGTAGGCGGGCGTGGAGGTGTCCATGGCCACGTCGTCCCAGCTGAGGCTCTGGCCCTTCTTCACCGCGCGCACGACCTTGACCTGGTGCGCCAGGCCCAGCGGCAACCCGCCCATCTTCATCGACGTATCGGCCGGCAGAAGCTTGCCCCAGACGGTGTAGCCGCCTTCGCCGTCCAGCATGTCGCCGGGCTGCAGGTCGCGCTTGGCCGTGGCCACCACGTCGGCGTTCCAGCAGGTCGCCACGCCGGTCGGTTCACCGCGCAGCGCGACGCTGGCGACCGAGACGCCGACCTCCAGGCCAATCAGGTGCCAGCGTTTGTACAAGGTGAAGTAGCGCCCGCTCGGGTCGGTGTGGGCGTTGTATTCCTCAAAGCAGTTCTTGATGTAGTCGGTCTCGGCCTCGACGGTGACCCAGACGCCCATGCGGATGTCGTAGGGAATCTTGCGGCCGTTGGCTTCCAGCGAAGAGATGACTTCCACCATGCCCTTGCGCTCCAGCACGCCGCCTTCGCTGATGGGGCGCGTCACGTAGGGAATGTCTTCCACGCTGGCCGGCGGATAGAGCAGGCCGTTGCTGGGCACTGTGAGGCCCGTGGCATTGGCCACGGCGGTGGATTCGATGGAGGGCTTGGAACCGTCGAGGAAGCTGTTGAACATCTTCGGGTTCAGCCCGCCGCGCGCGGCCTGCGCGGGTGTGAGGCCGTAGTTGCCCCAGACCGTGTCGGGCGTGGATTCTGAAAAGTGCGGCAGCCATTTGTGGCCGCGGCCCGCCGCCACCACCGGGAAGCCGCAGGTACGCGCCCAGTCCACCAGGTCGCAGATCAGCGCCGGCTGGTCGCCGAAGGCCAGCGAATACACGACGCCGGCCTCCGCCGCCTTGCGCGCCAGCAGCGGGCCGCAAAAAGCGTCGGCCTCGACCGTGACGTTGACCACGTGCTTGCCGTGCGCGAAGGCCTGCAGGCAATGCTCCACCGCGGCGATCGGGTTGCCGGTGCACTCCACGATGATGTCGATCTGCGGATGCGTGACCACCGCCTGCCAGTCGTCGGTGATCCAGGTCGTGCCGGCCTTGATCGCCGCCTGTGCCGAGGCGGCCTGGGCCATACCAGGCTTCCATCCCACGCGGGCAAGATTGGTTTTCGCGGCCTCGGGCGAGAGGTCGGCAATCGCCACCAGGTGCACGCCCGGCGTGCGCGGGATTTGCGCGAGGTACATGGCGCCGAATTTGCCGGCGCCTATCAGGCCTATGCGCACCGGCTTGTTGTCGGCGGCGCGTTGCTGGAGTTTGGAATAAAGATTCATGGGTACTTCCGTAAATTCATTTTTCGGGCGAATTGCGTCGTTGCGCGGTGCTCGCAATCCTCATGTACCGGAAGTACATTCCGGTTGCTGTGCTCCGGGCGCCTTGCACTTCATCCCGAAATTCTGAATTTCCGGAAGCACCCAAAGCCGGGATTTGTCTAGGCTGCCTTGCGCTCAGGCGCAATCTCCTCTATCGAGGTCTGCAGCGCCGTGGCGGGCACGCCGTCCTTCCAGGGCAGGTCCACCGGGTAGTCTTTCATCAGGCAGTCGTCCGGCAGGCAACTGATGGGCGTGAAGTCGCGGTGGGCGATGTACTCGGGGCGCTTGTGGCGGCGGATGTGGTTGCTGATGGCACACAGGCTCAGGTAGACGCTGACCCGGTTGAAGGGCGAGAGGTTGCTGCCCGAGGCATGGACCAGGCAGGAGTGGAACAGGATCATCGAGCCGGCCGGGCCCTTGGGGCTGACGATGCCGCCCTGCTTGCCGCCGGCGCGCTGCACCAGCTGGCGTATCAGGTCGTTGTCCACCGTCCACAGCGGGTAGCTGGTAGTGGTGAGGTCGTGCTTCGCATCGACCACGCCTTTTTTGTGGCTGCCGGGGATGAACATCAGCGGGCCGTTGTGTTCGGTCACGTCGTCCAGGAAGATGGCCACGTTCATCGCGCGCTCGGTCGGCATCATGTCGTCGTTGAGCCAGGTGCCGTAGTCCTGGTGCCATTGCCAGACGTCGCCTTCGAACGCCATCTTGCCGTTGATCTTGAACTGGTGCATGTAGAGCTGCTCGCCCAGCAGGTCCTGCACCGGCTCGATCATGCGCGGGTGCCGCGCGAGCCGGGCAAAGGGCTCGCTGTACATGTGCGCCGCGAAGTTGGTGCGCACCGCATCCTTGCCTTTTTCACGGATGTTGTAGTCTTCGCGCCGCTCATAAAGCTCGGGCACGGCTTCGTTAAGCGCGCGGGTTTCTTCCGGCGTGAACAGGCCGGGGAAAAACAGGTAGCCGTCGCGGTCGAATTGCGCGAGTTGTTCGGGGCTCAGTCTCATCGCTTGTCTCCTTCGGTAGTTGTTGGGTACGTTTCAGGGGGCGGTGGAAGCGGCGGGCTGCGCCAGCGCGCTGGACAGCAGCGCCGCCAGGTTGTGGCCGGCTTCCTCGCCGTGCTCGCGTATCAGCGCTTCGGCCTTGTCCGCGTCGCCGGCGGCGATGGCCTGGGCGATCGCTTCGTGTTCGTCCCAGATCGACTCGCGCATGGTCGACACCTGCAGCACGGCGCCCATGGCGCGG
Organism: Polaromonas sp. YR568; assembly: GCF_943369675.1. Classification (GTDB taxonomy): domain Bacteria; phylum Pseudomonadota; class Gammaproteobacteria; order Burkholderiales; family Burkholderiaceae_C; genus Polaromonas. The sequence goes on from NZ_CALROB020000002.1 coordinate 94,473, forward strand.
CGTATGTGGTGCCAGTGCAGCTGCGCGCTCTGCGCGATCAGCGGGTTGCCCGAGGCTTCATAAATCGCCGCGTGAAAACGCGCGTCGGCCGCCATCATTGCTTTGACGTCGCTGCCGCGCGCGGCCTTGCGGCCCTGGGTGATCAGTTGCGGGTCCAGCCGGGCGCGGGCCTGCGCGGCCAGCCGGGCGGCCAGTGCATCGAGCGTGCTGCGCACCTGGTAAATCTGCACCAGCGAGGCCACCTCCAGCGGCGCGACCAGCACGCCGCGGCCGGGCGCATCCAGCACAAAACCGTCTTTTTTGAGCAGGCGCAGGGCCTGCAGCACCGGCTGGCGCGACACCGCAAGCTGCGCGGCAATTTCTTCCTGCGTGATGCGCGCGCCCGGGGCCAGCGAACCGTCGCTGATGGCGTCCAGCAGGCTGCGGTAGACCTGGTCGACCAGGTCGGGGGTGGATTCGATTTTGATCAGTTGGGATGTCATGTCTGTACTCTGTATACAGAATACGCTGATCTGTTTTCCCGTGATTCAGGGTTTACCCTTGACTGAAGGTGCGAAGGCCGGGCTGTGCCAAGATGGCGGCCGCTGGATATCTTTTGCCCTTTTCAGGAGAACAACAATGAACCCCTTTGACCCCGCCTGGCTGGACCGCATGTACAACAACCGCGCGCTGGTGCCGGACCACCCGGCTTACTTCGCGCGCTGGGCCGAGAGCTCGCAAGCCGTGCGCAAGCGCCTGCCGTGCCAGATCGACGTGCCATACGGCGACCGCGCCGGCGAAATGCTGGACGTGTTTCCGGCAGGCGGTTTCGGCACGCAAGGCGTCAAGCCGGGCAAGGGCGCGCCGGTGCTGGTGTTCATCCACGGCGGTTACTGGCGCTCCCTGGACAAGTCCGACCACTCCTTCATCGTGCCGCCCTTCACCGAGGCCGGCGCCTGCGTGGTGGTGCCCAACTACGCCCTGTGCCCCGCGGTGACGATTCCCGAGATCACGATGCAGATGGTCAAGGCCTTGGCCTGGACCTGGCGCCATATCGCCCGCTACGGCGGCGACCCCGGCCGCATCACGGTGGCCGGGCATTCGGCCGGCGGACACCTGGCGGCCATGCTGCTGCTGTGCGACTGGAAGGCCTATGCCGGTGACCTGCCGGCGGACCTGCTGAAGAATGCGCTGTCGATTTCAGGCCTGTACGACCTGGAGCCCATGCGCCACACGCCCTTCCTCAAGGACTCGCTCAAGCTCACCCCCGAGCAGGTCGCCAAGGCCAGCCCAGCCCTGCTGCCGGCCCCACGCCGCGGCAAGCTCTACAGCGTGGCGGGTGCGGATGAAAGCGCCGAGTTCCTGCGCCAGAACCTGCTGATCCAGCAGGCCTGGGGCGAGGGGGTTGTGCCGGTGTGTGAATCGCACCTGCGCCGCAACCATTTCAGCGCGCTGGACGCACTGGCCGAAACCGACCACCGGCTGCACAGCCTGGCGCTGGATTTGCTGGGGCTTGAGGCCAGGCCTGCGTAGGCCTTACATCAGCAGGTGCTCACCCGCGTTGTCGCCGCCCAGCGTGACGTAGTTGACCTTGCGGATGTCCAACAGTTTGGTGCCGCCGGCATAGCTGACGGAGCTCTGGATGTCTTCCTCCATCTCGCGCAGCGTGTCGACCAGCGTGCCCTTGACGGGCTCCAGTATGCGCTTGCCTTCGACGTGCTTGTACTCGCCCTTGTTGAAGTCCGAGGCGCTGCCGTAGTATTCCTTGAAGAGCTTGCCGTCGACCTCGACGGTCTTGCCGGGGCTTTCTTCCAGGCCGGCCAGCATGGAGCCGATCATCACCATGGTCGCGCCGAAGCGTATTGATTTCGCGATGTCGCCGTGCTCGCGGATGCCGCCGTCGGCAATGATGGGCTTGGTCGCGACGCGCGCGCACCACTTGAGCGCCGACAGCTGCCAGCCGCCGGTGCCGAAACCGGTTTTCATTTTGGTGATGCAGACCTTGCCCGGGCCTATGCCGACCTTGGTCGCGTCGGCGCCCCAGTTCTCCAGGTCTATCACCGCCTCGGGTGTGCCCACGTTGCCGGCGATCACGAAGGACGCCGGCAGCTTTTGCTTCAGGTAAGCGATCATCTTTTGCACCGTGTCGGCGTGGCCGTGCGCGATGTCGATGGTGATGTAGTCGGGCACCAGGCCTTCGGCGGCCAGGCGGTTCACCGTGTCGTAGTCGGGCTTCTTTACGCCCAGCGAGATGGAGGCATAGGCGCCCTGAGCCTTCATGTCTTTCACGAATTGGACGTTGTCCAGGTCGAAGCGGTGCATCACGTAGAAGTAGCCGTTCTTTGCCATCCAGGCGCAGATCTCCTCGTTGATCACTGTCTTCATGTTGGCCGGCACCACCGGGATGCGGAAGCTGCGCCCGCCCAGCGTGGCGCTGGCGTCGCATTCGGAGCGGCTCTCCACGCGGCATTTGCGCGGCAGCAGCAGGATGTTGTCGTAGTCGAAGATTTCCATGATTCCCAAGCCTTAGAAAAAACTGTTGAAGAACAGAAGGCGCTTGGACTGGACCGGTTTTGTTTGCGGGCACTGGCGAGAAGGCAAGGCTGAAACAAAAAAACCGGGCGCAATTGCTTGGGCCCGGTGATTGATTCTATGCGCCTCTCATGCCGGCGGCACCCGCCAAAGCGGTATAGCCTTTATACGCATCCGGGCATCTTGCCCAACGGCAGGCATCAGCGCACCTCAACCTCGGCCACGCGCACGGTCTCCTGGCCTCGCGTGAGCCGCAGGGTGGTCCACTCGTCGCGCGCCTGCGGCGTGCCGAAACCGGTGGTCACGCGCACCATCACCGTGGTGCCGGCCGACAGCACCTGCTGGCGCTGGCCGTAGAACTGCGCCTGCACGGCGTACTTGCCGGGCTTGGCCGCCTTGAGCGAGAACTCCTCGGGGCCGTAACCGCCCGTGGCGTCGGGGCTCATGGCGCCGCCCTGGCGGCTCAGCCGGTTGGCGTAGCTGGCTTTCTCGCCGTTCGGGTCGGTCACCCACATGTCGATGTCCGTGTCGTCGCTGTCCCAGGCCATCACCACACGCAAGGCCAGCGGCAGGTTGCGGCGCAGGCGCGTGTCCACGCGGCCCAGGTCCAGCGCCGGATGGCCGCTGGAAGCCGCCTGCGCGGCAATCGCGTTGAGTTCGGCCAGCGCGATCATGTTGATGCCGGCAAAGCGGCCGTTCCAGGGCTGCGACACCACTTCCCACAAGGCGCTGACCGCGCGCTGCGGCTGGCCGCTCTCGGCCAGCGCCAGGCCCAGGTCGCGCCACGACTGCGGCTCGTTGGGCGCCAGTTCACTGATGCGTTCGAACACCGGCACGGCCAGGTCATTGCGTTTTGCCTGCACCAGGCGGTAGGCATACAGGCGCAGCAACTGGCGGTTTTCCAGGTTCATCTCAGCCAGGTTGGAGAGCACGCGCAGGCCCAGTTCGGGCAGGCCGCGCTCAAAGAACACGCCGGCCGCATCCATGTAGAAAGAGCTGCTGCTCAGGTAAGCGGCGCGCTCGTCGAGGTAGACGCTGTACAGCTCATCCTTGCCGGCATCCTGCAGGCGCTTCATGTAGGGTGCGTCGGCTACCCAGGCTTGCAAGGCAATGGTGGAAGAGGACGTCGCAGCGGGTGCGCTCTTCGCCTGGCGGTTTTCCGCGTCGGCCATGCGCGCCACCGGCGCGGCGGGGGCTGCCGCCGCAGCGACAGGGGCGGCCTGCGCTGGCGCTGGCACAGGGGCGCCTGCGAAAGCCTGGTCCTTGCGGGCCATGGCCGCGGCTTCAGACTGCTCGCGCGCCCGCGCAATGCTGCCCATCGCAGCGATCCCGCCGTGCGCCTCCGCCTTCGGTTCTGCCCGCTTGGGCGCGTCTTTGGGAAAGTCCTTGTCCCACCAGCGCTGTTTGTTGTCGAACTGTTGCACCATCAGTTCGATGTGCGCCTGCCGTGTTTGTGTCGCTTGCGCCATCAACTGCTGACTGAGCCGTGCCACTTCATCGGCGAGCTCGGGTGGCGCTGGCAGGTTGTAGCGCGCGTAGTCGCTGGCGAATTCCAGCACGATCAATGAGCTGTTCGGGCCCACGATGCCGTGCACCGCGGCAATACGCTGAAGCTCACCGCTGTGCAGCGCGGCGTTTTCTGCCAGTTCGGCACTGCGCCACTGGGCCCATTGCTGGCCGGGCCAGCGGCCGCTCACCGGTTTGGCGTTGACTTGCAGCGCCAGTGTGCGCCTGCGGCCGTCCGGGTGCGCCAGCGTGACGTCGATGCGGGCGCTGCTGTCCAGCAACTCGCCGGCCACCGAGATGCGGCCCTGGTTCACGCGCGCCGTTGGCGCCACGAGTTGCCGCGCCGACAGGCTGGCCAGTTTCTCGATGCGCCAGCCGTGCATCAGCATGGCCTGCGCGCCTTCGTCGGCAGACAGCAGCGCGGCATCCACCAGCGCGCCGCCGGTGCGGTCGGCCAGCCTGGCCAGCCGCGCCATGTCGGCAGAGGCGGCGCCGTTGATCACCATGACCGGCGCGGTGTGCGTGTAGCGGATGACTTTTTTGCCGTCCGTCATCAGGCCGTCGGTCACCATCAGCGTGGTGTCCACGTCGGCGGGAATCGGCAGATCGTCGAAATTGCTGGAGCCGTCAAAGGGCTCGGCACGCAACACATCGGCCAGTTCACCAAAGCGGCCCGGCGCCAGCGTGAAGCTGCGCACCGGCTCGGCCTTGTTGCGCACCACCAGCAGGCTGAGCCTGACGGGTTTGCCCAGCTTGCGGAAGTAGGCCTCCAGCACCGGCAGCATCCGGGCCTGCGCGGCCGCCGAGGCCGAGGCGTCCCACACCAGCGCGATGTGCGACGGCGCGGGGCGCCTCACCGGTTCGTCGCGCACGTCGACTTGCCCGGCAAAAAAAGTTTTACCGCCGGTCTCGCCCACCATGACCTGCGGCTTGCTGGTGCGGCGCAGCGCCAGCTGCAGCCAGCCGGCGGGGCCCTGGGGCACCTGCCAATGGTTTTTTTGCAGCGTCAGTTCCATGCCGGTGGCGCCGGCGTTCAGCTCGGTGCCCGCAGGCGCCTGCAGCAGTTGCACATCCTGGCGTGCGGCGCCATGGGCGCGCACCCTGAGCTGCAACTGCCCCACGCTGGACGCGAACGCCAGCGGCACCCGCAGCACGCCGGCATCGCGCTGGCGCGCCAGGGTTTCGGTGACGGTGATGACGACGCGCCTTTCGCCCATCGCCGGGATCGGGTAGACGCGCAGCTTGTACTGGTTGCCGGCCGCGGCTTCCAGCAGCCCCGGGTCCACACGGCGGCGGCGTATGTCTTCAAAGATTTCCTGGCCCTTGGCCTTGGGCACCGGCGCCGCGTCGCGCAGCCGGCCGTTCACGTCCAGCGCGAAGCCGGTCACCACCTGGCCCTCCTGCAGCGGGAACTGCAACTCGCCCTCGAGTACGCGATGGTTGGGGTTGAAGAGGCGCAGCTCGACGCTGGTGCGGGCCTGGTCGCCGAAAACGTCGACTTCGACCGAAGCTGCGCGCAGCTGGATGGGCTGGCCGGTGTTGTTGTTGATGGCGATAAACGGCGGCCGCCAGTCGGGCGGCGGCATGAACTTGATCCCCTCGGGAGGCTGGGCCACCGGGCTGAGCGCCAGCGCCTGCAGGCTGAAGCAGGCGGCAGCGGCGGCCAGGATAAAGCGCATGGCGATGCGCGCGGTACAGGTAGAGCCGTGTGGCATGAAAACCCCTTGTGGTTGGCGATGCACCCTGAAACGGGGCTCGCGGCAAAAAGGGGTTAAACGGGCGTAACTTTTTTAAGGCGCGCAGCGGGACTCCGCTGCGGCCAGCACCCGGCCCTTGTCATCCTCCACCCAGCCGACCACCCGCATGCGCTCGGGATTGGCGCCTGGCGCGACGCTCATGGAGCGCGCGTCGAAGAAACGGCTGGGCGCGCCTTTGGCCGGCGGCTTGCGGCCGTCCCAGGGGGCTTGCAGCACATTCCTGACCAGGTTTCGCTCCACTGGTGAGCCTTCGGTGCCCGCCGGCAGGGTTTCGACCAGGGCCAGCCAGGCCGTCCACTGCCGGCCTTTGGCGGCGGCAGGGATGGGCTTGAGTTCAATCGAGGCGCCCAGGTAGCCGCTGAGCGGCAAGCCGTGGGCCACGCGCAAGGTGGCGCCTTTGAGTCCCTGCACCGGCAGCGTGCTGGCCAGGCTTTGCGCGGGAGGGCTTTGGCGCAGCGCAGCCAGGCGATCCAGCGCCTCGCGGGCGGCCACGGCCGACAGCGGCGCTTCGTCGCCCTTGTCTCCCGGCAGCACCCAATCCAGCGCGAGCTGGCCGGCGCCGGCCTTGGGCGTGGCCGGGTCGGCCCAGCAGCTGTCGCAATTGGCGTTGATGAAGCGTTCCAGGAGTTGCGCGGGCCGGGGCTGGCCGTCGCTGGCGCAAAAGGACTGGGCCCCGGCCTGGCCGGCGGCCAGCGCCATCAGGGCCGCCATGAAAGAGGCCATGAATGGCAGGGCTGAAGGGCGGTGCAAAAACGGTTTCATCGGGGCTTTCTACAATGAGGGATGTTCTCAGAAGTCGCGCCAACATCCCCACTCTTACAAAATCTTAACCCGGAGCAACTGGCCGCGGTGACTTTGCCCCCCACGCATGCGCTGATTCTCGCGGGGGCGGGCTCCGGCAAGACCCGGGTTCTCACGACGCGCATCGCCTGGCTGCTGCAGACCGGCCAGGTCTCGCCGGGCGGCATCCTGGCCGTGACCTTCACCAACAAGGCCGCCAAGGAAATGATGGCGCGCCTGTCGGCCATGCTACCTGTGAATGTGCGCGGAATGTGGATTGGCACTTTCCACGGCCTGTGCAACCGCTTTTTGCGCGCCCACTACAAGCTGGCCAACCTGCCGCAGAGCTTCCAGATCCTGGACACGCAGGACCAGCTCTCGGCCATCAAGCGCCTGTGCAAGCAGCACAACGTCGACGATGAGCGTTTCCCGCCCAAGCAGCTGATGTGGTTCATCGCCGGCAACAAGGAAGACGGCCTGCGCGCCAAGGACGTCCAGGTGCGCGACGAAGAAGGCCGCAAAAAAGTCGAGATCTACGCGCTGTATGAAGAGCAGTGCCAGCGCGAAGGCGTGGTCGATTTCGGCGAGCTGATGCTGCGCAGCTACGAACTGCTGCGTGACAACGCGCCGGTGCGCGAACATTACCAGCGGCGCTTCCGCCACATCCTGATCGACGAGTTCCAGGACACCAACAAGCTGCAGTACGCCTGGATCAAGATGCTGGCGGGGCAGGGGCCCGATGCCATCCAGGGGGCGGGCGCCATGCCGGGCGGCTCGGTGATTGCGGTGGGTGACGACGACCAGAGCATTTACGCCTTTCGCGGCGCGCGCGTCGGCAACATGGCCGATTTCGTGCGCGAGTTCGAGGTGCAGAACCAGATCAAGCTGGAGCGCAACTACCGCAGCTTCGGCAACATCCTGGATTCGGCCAACGAACTGATCAGCCACAACAGCAAGCGCCTGGGCAAAAACCTGCGCACCGAGGCCGGCCCCGGCGAGCCGGTGCGCGTCTATGAATCGGCCAGCGATTTTGCCGAGGCGCAGTGGTTTGTCGACGAGGTCAAGCAACTGGTTCGCGACGGCGTGGAGCGCAAGGAGATCGCGCTGCTCTACCGCAGCAATGCGCAAAGCCGGGTCATGGAAACGGCGCTCTTCAACGCCGGCGTGCCTTACCGCGTCTACGGCGGCCTGCGCTTTTTCGAGCGTGCCGAAATCAAGCATGCGCTCGCTTACCTGCGCCTGCTGGAGAACCCGCGCGACGACACCAGCTTCATGCGTGTCGTCAACTTCCCGCCGCGCGGCATAGGCGCGCGCAGCATCGAGCTGCTGCAGGACACCGCGCGCGCCGCGGGCTGCTCGCTGTACGACGGTGTGAGCGCCGTGGCCGGCAAAGCCGGCGCCAACCTGGGCGCCTTTGTGGCCAGGATCGACGTGATGCGCGAGCAGACCTCGGGCCTGAGCCTGCGCGAGATCATCGAGTTCGTGCTGCAGCACAGCGGGCTTGAAGAACACTACAAGACCGAAAAAGAAGGTCAGGACCGGCTGGAAAATCTGGCCGAACTGGTCAATGCCGCCGAATCCTTTGTGAGCCAGGAGGGCTTCGGCCGCGATGCGGTCGCGCTGCCGGTCGACGAGCTGGGCGGGCGTCTCACGCAGTCGCCGGCCAGCCAGGGGCTGGACCCGTCCGCACCGCTGGTGGACGAACCCTCGCCCGAAGCCCTGGCGCCCGACAGCGAGACCGGCGAAACGCTGTCGCCGCTGGCGGCTTTCCTCACGCATGCGGCGCTCGAATCGGGCGACAACCAGGCGCAGGCCGGGCAGGATGCAGTGCAGCTCATGACGGTGCATTCCTCCAAAGGCCTGGAGTTCGACTGCGTCTTCATCACCGGCCTGGAAGACGGCATCTTCCCGCACGAAAACTCCATGAGCGACCGCGACGGGCTGGAAGAAGAACGCCGCCTGATGTACGTCGCCATCACACGCGCGCGCAAACGGCTCTACCTCAGCCATTCGCAAACCCGCATGCTGCACGGCCAGACGCGCTACAACCTCAAGAGCCGTTTCTTTGACGAGCTGCCGGAAGCGGCGCTCAAATGGATCACGCCCAAGAACCAGGGCTTTGCCTCGGGCATGGGTTCCGGTGCCTGGGGCGGCGGTGGTGCGAATGCGGGCGGCGGGCGCAAGGACTGGGCCAGCAGCGTGTTTTCGTCCAAGGCCGGGGCTTCAGACCGCTTTGCCAACCCGCCGGTGCCGCCGCAAAAAAGCGCGCCTTCGCATGGGCTCAGGACCGGCATGGAAGTGTTCCACGCCAAATTCGGTGAAGGCAAGGTGATGATGCTCGAAGGCAGCGGCGACGATGCGCGTGCCCAGATCAACTTCACGCGGCACGGCGTGAAGTGGCTCGCACTTAGCGTAGCGAAACTGACCGTCGTCTAGCGCACGACCGGCGTTTGCGCCGGGTATTGCTGGGCGGGGGGCTGCGGGTCCATATAACCGCGGCCATCCTTGACGCCTTTGCGGCCGGCAATCTGCCAGGCGGTCTGCTGGCCGACCAGGCCGGCCAGGAACTCCAGTTCCTCGTCGGTGTGGTTGATCGCGTTGGCGGGGGTCAGCTGGCGGCCGTCCCTGGGCTCTACCTCTCCCCAGAAAGCCTGGTGGTAGCTGGACTGTGACAGGGTTCTCTGGCCGTTCGACTCCATGTCGACCGTGCCGTAGCAGTTGCAGAAATAGCTGCGGTTGCCCTGGGAAGGGAAGACCTCGGCATACACGCCGGTGCCGCGTATGCCGGCCGTCAGGGTCGGCATGATGATGGAGCGGCTGCTGCCCTTGCCCCAGACGCTGACCACGGCGCCCGTGATCATGCGCAGCAGGCTCACGGTGTTGAGCGTGGTGCCGCGTTCCACCGTGATCACCGAGTTCTCGCGCACCTGGAAGGCCGAGTTGCCGATGACGAACATCAGGTTGGAGCCCGGCCCGGTCTGGAGCTGGTCGCCGGTCATGATGGTCTGGCCGTTTTGCAGCCGGTTGCCGTTGATCAGGGCGTCGCCCCGCAACTCGACGATGTTGCTGCGCTGCTGGGCCATGGCCGCGGGCAGCCCGCCCATGGCGACCCAGGCCGCGGCGGCCTTGAGCGTGTCACGCCTCTGGAACCACAAAATCTCTTTTTCGCTACGGCCTTGCAACTGGTGCTGGGTCATGAAGGATCTCCTGGAGTGACAGTGGGGTCTTGAGGTGTGTCGCCGGCGTTGTTGGCGTTTTCAGTGGAATCGGTTGCGTCGCCCGGTGGCGTGGCCACGAAGCTATCACGAAACGTGAAGTAAATCGAGGTGGAAAACATCGCCGCCATCAGCAGGGCCAGCGGCATCATGGCCGCGGCCATGAGGGTGGCGCTGCCTGTCAGGCCGGTGATCACGCTGAGCACGATGCCCATGCCCAGGAACACGCCGAACCAGCCCAGGCCGTACATGAAGAAGGCGCCGGCGTTGCGTATGCAGGCGACAAAGCTGAAAAACAGGCTCTTGACGGGCGAAATGCCGTGCCAGTGCACCAGCGCCGGCGCATGCCAGAACAACAGCGAGATGGGCAGGTACAAGGCCATGGTGACCAGCATGGTCAGCTGAAACTGCGGCGCCAGCATGGCTTCGCGGCCGGCCTCGGCCGTTGCGGCCGGTGCGACGGGCGCGTCCACCAGGAAAGGCACGACCATCACGATCAGCAGGCAGGCCGCGGCATACAGCGCGCCCAGCACCAGCATGGCACGCATGCGCTGGCGGCCGGCGCTAAAGGCGCTGACCAGCACCGTGGGCATGGGGAACTTGCCTTTGAGGGCCTCCTGCGTGGCGGCCATCAAGCCCAGCGTGGCGGCCGGCACGATCATGAAGGCGAGGATCAGCCCCAGCACCGGCAGCAGGGACAGCAGCGTGCCTACCGCCATATAGAGGAAGAACAGGCCCGACATGGCCAGGGGCTGCTGCAAAAAGGTTTTGACGCCCAGCTTGACCCAGGTGATGCCGGTGCTCGCGGGAACGATGTTGAGTTTCATGGTCTTCGGGGACTTCGCGGAAAAGGGCGGCCGGGGTGGAACCGGCCGGGGATTGCAGGGGCAGTGTGCCTGAAAGCGGCAGCCTGGTGGGCCGGATGTGGATCCGCCCCCACGGGGCTACAGCAGATAAGGCTGCGCAAGCCGCTCGCGCAGCACACGTTCGAAGTGGCTGGGGTCATGCGCCTTGAGCACGGCGGCTTCGCGCGGCAGGTGCAGGTCCCAGAGGCGCGACAGCCAGAAGCGCAGGGCGCCGGCGCGCTGCATGGCCGGCAGCAACTGGCGTTCCTGCGCGGTCAGGGGGCGCACCGACTGGTAGGCCGCCATAAAGGCCGCCGAACGCTCGTCGTCCCTGGCGCCCGTGGCCAGGTCCACGCACCAGTCGTTGAGGCAGACCGCGACATCGAACAAAAAGCTGTCGCAGCCGGCGAAGTAGAAATCAAAAAATCCGGTGAGCTTGCCGTCCTCGAACATCACGTTGTCGCGGAACAGGTCGGCATGCACCACGCCGTGCGGCAGGCTGCGGCAGGCGGAAGAAGCCGCCACGTGGTTCTGGTAGGCCAGCTCGCCCAGGATGAGGCTGCTTTGCTCGGGCGTGATGTAGGGCTGCACCACGGGCACCGTTTCGTTCCACCATTCCAGGCCGCGCAGGTTGGGTTGGCGCCGGGGATAGTCCAGGCCCGCCAGGTGCATGCGCGCCAGCGCTTCACCCACGCCAGCGCAGTGGTTGGCCGTGGGCGCGAGTTCGCTGTGGCCGCGCAGCTTGCTGACCACCGAGGCGGGCTTGCCCTTGAGCTGGTGCAGGATGTTGCCTTTGGCGTCGGCTGCGGGGTCGGGCACGGGAATGCCGTGCGCCGCCAGGTGCCGCATCAGGTGCAGGTAGAAAGGCAACTGCTCGAAGCTCAGGCGCTCGAACAGGGTCAGCACATACTGGCCCTGGTCGGTGTCGACAAAGTAGTTGGTGTTTTCGATGCCGCCGGCGGCACCCTTGATGTTTTGCAGCTGCCCCAGATTCAGGGCGTTCAAGAACGCTGCAGCCTCGTCAAACGAGACTTCGGTGTATACGGCCATGCCTGGACTGAACCCTGGAGATCTTGAAAAAGTGTGTCGAAGAAATTGTCTGGGGAAGAGCTCAGAATTTCAGCACGTTCCACACGCGCGAGCCGTTGGTTTCGTTGCTGGTGGATGCCGGTGCGGTGCCCCGGGCGCCTTCGGCCGGTTTGACTTCATAGGCCGCGCCACCGGTCTTGGGCTGCACGGTGATTTGCTGGGTCTCGCCGCCTACGCGCAACTCGTCGATGCGGGTGCCGGCATCTTCGGTGCGTATGCGCTGGACGGCCTGGTCGGGGCGTCCGGAAGTGGCGGGCGCCGGTGCCTCCACCCTCGCGGGAGGCGCCGCGACTGGCGCAGGTGCCTGGGCCATGGCCGCGGCCAGCGGCAATGCTGCGGCTGCAGCGGCAAGGAGGCGTAGAGGGTGTTTCATGCCTGCATTGTAGGCCTGCGAGGGGCAGCGTACAAAGCCCTGTTGCCGTAATAAATGACCAGTGCCTGTAGGCCAAAAGCCCCTGTGCGGGCGGGTTTCAGCCGCTTGCGCCGCCTGCGGCATGGGCGGGCCGATATCCCCGACAATCAGGCCCATGAGCACCGACAAAAAAACACTGCTGCTGGTGGATGGCTCCAGCTACCTGTACCGCGCCTTCCACGCCATGCCCGACCTGCGCGCCAACCCGGGCGACCCGGCCAGCCCGGCCACGGGTGCCATACGCGGCATGGTCAACATGATGCAAAAGCTGCGCAAGGACGTGCGCGCCGATTTCGCCGTCTGCGTGTTCGATGCCAAGGGGCCGACCTTCCGTGATGCCCTTTACCCTGAGTACAAAGCGCAACGCTCGCCCATGCCCGACGACCTGCGCAGCCAGGTCGAGCCCATCCACGAGGTGGTGCGCCTTCTGGGCTGGAAGGTACTGGACGTTCCGGGTGTGGAAGCCGACGACGTGATCGGCACGCTGGCCTGCCTGGCGTCCAGCCAGGGCATTGAAGTCATCATCTCGAGCGGCGACAAGGACTTGAGCCAGCTGGTCGATGAAAACATCACCGTCATCGACACCATGAACGACCGCCGCCGCGACATGGCCGGGGTGGAAGCCGAATTCGGCGTGCCGCCGCGGCTGATGGTGGATTACCAGGCCTTGGTCGGCGACGCGGTAGACAACGTGCCCGGCGTGCCCAAGGTCGGCCCGAAGACTGCTGTGAAGTGGCTGCTCGAATACGGCTCGCTGGACGCGCTGGTGGCCCGCGCCGGCGAGATCAAGGGCGTGGTCGGCGAGAACCTGCGCCAGTCGCTCGACTGGCTGCCCAAGGGCCGCGAACTGCTGACCATCAAGAAAGACTGTGAGCTGGACGCCTACATCGCCGGCCTCCCCGCGCTGGACGAAATTGCCATGGGCCCGCAGCAGACGGAGGCCCTGAAGGCGTTTTACGAACAGTACGGCTTCAAGGGCCTGGTCAAGCAGATCGAGATTGAAAGCACGCCGCCTGAACTGCTGGGCGGACCGGAAGGCCGGCATGCCAAGCCGGCGGGCAAGGCCAGTGCGCCTTCCTCCGATTCACCGGGCCTGTTCGACGAGCCGGCTGCTGCGCCCGAGGCACCGCTGGCCGAGCGCACCAGCAACCTGAAATACGACACCATCTTCACCTGGGAGGCCTTCGACGCCTGGCTGGCAAAAATCGAAGCGGCCGAACTCGTCGCGTTGGACACGGAGACCACCTCGCTTGACGAAATGCTGGCCGAAATCGTCGGCCTGAGTTTCAGCGTCACGCCCGGCGAGGCGGCCTACATCCCGCTGACGCACGACTACCCCGACGCGCCCGAGCAGTTGCCGCGCGACGAGGTGCTGGCGCGCCTCAAACCCTGGCTGGAAAACCCGGCCAAGGCCAAGCTGGGCCAGCACGTCAAATACGACCGCCATGTGTTCGCCAACCACGGCGTGGAAGTGCAGGGCTATGCGCACGACACCATGCTGCAAAGTTATGTGCTGGAAGTGACCAAGCCGCACGGCCTGGCCAGCCTGGCCGAACGGCACGTGGGCCGCAGCGGCATCAACTACGAAGACCTGTGCGGCAAGGGCGTGCACCAGATCAAGTTCAACCAGGTCGACATCGCCAAGGCCGCCGAGTATTCGTGCGAAGACTCCGACCAGACCCTGGACGTGCACCTGGTGCTGTGGCCGCAGATTGAGGCCAACGAGAAGCTGCGCTTCATCTACGAGCTGGAGATCAAGAGCAGCGAAACGCTGTACCGCATCGAGCGCAACGGCGTCATGATCGACGCGCCCACGCTGGCCGCGCAAAGCCATGAACTGGGCCAGCGCATCATCCAGCTCGAAACCGAGGCCTATGAGATCGCCGGCCAGCCCTTCAACCTGGGCAGCCCCAAGCAGCTGGGCGAAATTTTCTTCGACAAGCTCGGCATGCCGGTCATCAAGAAAACCCCCAGTGGCGCGCGCAGCACCGATGAAGAGGTGCTCGAAAAACTGGCCGAAGACTATCCGCTGCCTGCCAAGCTGCTGGAGCACCGCTCGCTCAGCAAGCTCAAGGGCACGTACACCGACAAGCTCGCGCAACTGGCGCTGCCGCGCACGGGCCGCGTGCATACGCACTATGCGCAAGCCGTCGCGGTCACGGGGCGGCTTTCCAGCAACGACCCCAACCTGCAGAACATTCCCATCCGCACCGTGGAAGGCCGGCGCGTGCGTGAAGCCTTCATCGCGCCCCCCGGCAGCGTGATCGCCAGCGCCGACTATTCGCAGATCGAGCTGCGCATCATGGCGCACATCAGCGGCGACGAAGCGCTGCTCAGCGCCTTCACCAACGGCCTGGACGTGCACCGCGCCACGGCCGCCGAAGTGTTCGGCGTGGCGCTGGAACAAGTCAGCAGCGAGCAGCGCCGCTACGCCAAGGTCATCAACTTCGGCCTGATCTACGGCATGAGCAGCTTCGGCCTGGCGCGCAACCTCGGGATTGAGACCAAGGCCGCGGCGGCCTACATCGACAAATACTTCCAGCGTTATCCCGGCGTCAAGAACTACATGGACCAGACCGTGGTGTTCGCCCAGGAAAACCATTTCGTCGAAACCGTCTTCGGCCGGCGCCTCTACCTGTCGGAAATCAACGGCGGCAACGGCCCGCGCAAGAAGGCTGCGGAACGCCAGGCCATCAACGCGCCCATGCAGGGCACGGCGGCCGACCTGATCAAGCTCAGCATGAACAAGGTGCAGCAGGTGCTCGACGAAGAAAAGCGCGGCACCAAGATGATCATGCAGGTGCACGATGAACTCGTGTTCGAGGTGCCCGAGGCGGAGGTCGAATGGGTGCGCACCGAGATCCCGCGCCTGATGGCCGGGGTGGCGGACTTGAAGGTGCCGCTGCTGGCTGAAATTGGTATTGGGCCTAACTGGGACAAGGCGCACTGATCAGGCCGGCGACCCTTTGGCGTTCGCCGGCTTGCGCGCGGTGACCATGTAGTAGCCAAATCCCGGCAACCAAGCTCCCAGCAGGAAGGCCGCATAGGATGCCACGATATGGCCGCGGCGCAGCGGCGACAGGCGAAACCGGGCCCGCCAGAGTTCACGCAAGGCAAAGCGTGTGGCGAACAGCGGGATTTGCAGGGCGCTGGGCGCCAGGCGCAGGCTGACGTCGTGGAACCGGATGTCGGTGAAGCCCTGGCTCGCAAGCGCGGTGTGCAGCGCTTCTTTTTCGGCCAGCTCATTGACCGCCCAGTGATGGCACCACAGCCTGTAGATGCGTTCCATGAATCCCGGCAGCGGCTTGTTGTTGCGCCGCAGCGCGTCGGCTATTACCAGCGTGCCGCCGGGCCGCAGCAGGCGGGCCGCTTCGCGCACCAAAGCGCGTTTGTCGGCCCCAGGCGCATGGCAGGCGCTTTCCAGCGCGTAGACACCGTCGTAAGCGCCGGCGCGCAGGCCGGTGTCCACATAGTCGGCCAGGTGGAAGCGGACCTGGTTGGGCAGGTCCGCGGCCTGGTTGAGTTCGACCCCTTGCACGATTTGCCGCGCCACCAGCGTGACGGCGTCCACGGTGCTGTGCTTGCGGTGTTTGGCGATGGACCTGGCGGTGGCACCGGCGCCGCAACCAAGATCGGCCAGCAGCACGGCGCCGCCGCGCGGCAAGTCCAGCCGGCGCAGCACTTCCAGGTTCATGCGTTCCAGCATGGCTTCGCGGCCCAGGGGGTTGACCTTCCAGGACCAGTAGCCGAAGTGCATGTTCATGCCGGGGCTCCAGGCGCGGTAGTCGTCGGCCACGGCGTTGTAGTAGGACCTGATGTCCGCCAGCCGTGCTTCCTTGCCCGTGGCCGCCGCAGGGGCGGTGTGGTGAACAGCAGGGGTTGTGGTGAGCATTTTTTCCTCCGTCGGTGTTTGCAGTCCTGAATATTTTCGGCGTCCCTCAGCGCGCATCGACTGCGGCAGCCGCAGCCGGCGCCGCGGCACGGGCACTCTGCACATGGGCCGCCAGGTCCCGCGCGGCCACCCATTGCCGCACCTGCGTCCAGACGTTGCGCGAGATGAGGGCCACGGTGAAGAACACGCCGGCCATCACCAGCGACAGCGAGCGCCGCACCGCGTCGATCAGGCTGCTGCGCTCGCTGAACTCGCCGAAGCTCAGCATCAGCAGCAGGGTGCCCGACACGGCCAGCAGGTAGGCGCAGCGTATCCAGAACTCCGCGCCGCCTTCCGCGTCGCACAGCATGCGCATCACCTTGTAGAGGATGGGCTTGAGGTAGCTGATGGCGATGATGGGCCCGGCCAGCGCGATCAGCAGCGAGACAAAAAACAGGTTGGCATCGAGGTTGGCATGCATGATGGTGTTTCCTTTCCTTGTTGAACGTGATGTGTTTAACGGGCGCAGCTGGTGGAATCGCAGCGCGCGGCGGCCGAGCGTTCGGCGGCGCGGCGCACTGCGCCTTCAAACATCAGGCGCACCAGGCCGCGCGGGATGCGGTGCCGGTTGCGGGCCAGCACCGGGTAAGCCCATTCGGCCAGCGGGCGCAGCAGCGGCAAACGCATGGCGCTGCTGACCCAGCCCAGGCCGACGGCTTCGTAGGCCAGCCGGAACACCTCCACGCCCTTGAGGACCCGGCCATCGGCCGTGCGGGCGTGGATCAAGGCCAGCAGGTCCTGCATGCTGGTGCCCGCGGGCAGGTCGGAAAAGTCCGGGGCCGAAACGTCGGCAAAGCGCAAATGGCCTCCGGTGTTGCGCAGCATCAGGTTGCTCATCTCGGCATTGCAGAGCGGGCAGGCTGATTCGTAATACAGCGTCAGCGGGTAGATGGCCGGGTCCATGCCGGCCTTGAAGCTGTCGTAGCGGGTGTTGCCCCTATTGCCCAGGCGGGAGGTGTCGTGGATGGCAGTCATATTTCTCTCCTTTATAAATTTCAGTACAAACAGAAATAAATGGTCAAAAAAAAGCCGACCGGCCTTTTCAGAAGGTGGGCGGCAATAACTCCGAAGGATCCATGGGTTTGGCGTCGCTGTCGCCGCGCACGAACTTCTGCACGCTGGCGCCCATGCGCAACACTTTTTCAAGCGTGGCGGGCGACAGGCGCAGCATTTCGTCGGCCCACAGGCCCAGCGATTCCATCAGCCTCAGGGTTTCGCGCACGCGGTCTTGGGCGTCGGCGGCTTCGGACTCAAAGCCTTCGTCTTTCACGAGTTCGCGCAGCATGCGCACCGTCGGGTCGTATTCGCGCTCCTTGCGTTCGCGCACCACGGTGCGGAACAGCTCCCAGACGTCGAGCGAGGTTTCGTAATAGTCGCGCCTGTCGCCCAGCACGTGGGTGGCGCGTATCAGGTTCCAGTTCAGCAGCTCTTTCAGGCTGTTGCTGACGTTGGAGCGCGCCACGGCCAGCGTGTCGGCGATGTCCTCGGCATGCAGGGGCCGGCCGTGGAAGAAAAGCAGGGCGTGGATTTGCGAGACGGTGCGGTTGACGCCCCAGGCGGTGCCCATTTCTCCCCAGTGGACGACAAATTTGCGGGCGACGGGGCTGAGTTCCATGGCTTTGAATATACGCGGTCTGAAATTTCTGTCAATACAGAAATTGAAGATGGAGAAAGAAACAACAGGACCGGCGCCGGGCTTGCATGAAGGCTTTCTACCGATGCGCCCCGAAACGCGGGCGTTGAAAATACCCGCAATGACAGACATCAAGACCTACGGCATGTCCGAGCGGGCCGACCACCTGGACTTCGATATCCGGTCCCAGCTGGTGCGGCCGCCGCTGGTGCGCCCGCACCGGCACGAATACTTCCAGATCCAGATCAGCCTGCAGGGCGACACCGAGCAGAACGTGGCAGGCACGGTGCGGCCCTTCCGGCGCGGCCACCTGAGTTTTATCCTGCCCTACCGCGTACACGTGATCCCGCACCCCGAGGGTTCGCGCTACGTCATCATCAATATGTCGCAGCAGTTCCTGCGCCCGGGCCTGGACGTGGATCCACTGGACCTGGAGGACGTACCCTTGAGCCGCGCGCCCGAGCTGGCGCCGTTTTTGTTCCAGGAACACACCGATTTTTATTTTTCGGAGGACGAGTTTCCCGAGGTCGAGGCGCTGCTGGAAAAGCTCGCGTTTGAAAACGCGCACCGCCGCTTCGGCTCCATCGAGATGATTCGCGGCCTGATGCTGCAGCTGATCAGCCTGGTCTGCCGCAAGTACGAAGCCGAGCTGCTGCGCTTTTCAGCCAGCCAGGCGCAACAGGGCAGCCGGCGCGCCAGCCTGCAGCGCGCCGTGCGCTACATCCGCGACCACCTGGCCGGCGAGGTCACGCTGGCCGACGCGGCGGCTGCCGCTTTCCTGTCGCCCAACTACCTCGCGCACCTGCTGAAAAAAGAAACGGGCAAAACCTTTACCGACCTGGTGACCGAGCGGCGCCTGGAATTCGCGCAGGAGCAACTGGCGCACAGCGGCCAGCGCATTGCCAGCATCGCCCACGCTTCGGGCTTTGCCGACGAGGCTTACTTCGCGCGGCGCTTTCGCCAGCGCTTCGGCCAGACGCCCAAGGCTTACCGCGACAGCGTGCGGGCGAAGATTTCCGGCACTGCCTGAGGCCTGTTGCGGTGCAGCAGCACTGCATTGAATCGTCCGGTAAATGCGTAATTGCGTCTGCCTGTGCAAGGGCTGCCCGCCCTAAGCTCGATAGTTGGAGAAAAAAACGCTAACAAGCTCCACCTTTATCCATAACCCTCAGGAGACATACACATGACAAAACCAGACATGAGCAAACGCGGAATTCTGCAGACAGGCGCCTTGATGGCGACGGGCGCCATCGTCGGCTGCGCCACGCCCGGCACGGCGGCCAATGCGCCAGCCACGCCCTTCACGGTGGCCGAAACCTACATCCCCATCGCCGGCAGCGCAGAGATGTTCCCGGTGCGCCGCATTTACTGCATAGGCCGCAACTACGCGGCCCATGCGATTGAGATGGGCTCGGACCCGACACGCGAGCCGCCGTTTTTTTTCCAGAAGCCGACCGACGCCATCCAGGTGGTGCCGCCCGGCAAGGTCGCCGACCATCCCTATCCCACGCTGACCAAGAACTACCACTACGAAGTCGAACTCGTGGCGGCGCTCGCCAAAGGCGGGCGCAACATCCCCATGGACAAGGCGCTGGACCTGGTCTACGGCTACGCGCTGGGCCTGGACATGACGCGGCGCGACCTGCAGCGCGGCATGGGCGACCAGAAAAAACCCTGGGAAATCGGCAAGAGCTTTGACATGTCGGCGCCCATAGGCCCCATCCACAAGGTGGCGCAGACCGGCCACTACACCAAGGGCGCGATCTGGCTCAAGGTCAACGGCCAGGTCAAGCAGCAGGCCACGTTGAACCACATGATCTGGTCGGTGGCCGAACAGATTTCCAAGCTGTCCGAGGCGTTTGAGCTGTTCCCGGGCGACATCATTTATTCGGGAACGCCCGAGAACGTCGGCCCGGTGGTCAAGGGCGACGTCATCGAATGCCACATCGACGGCCTGCCGGAACTCAGCGTCAAGATTGTTTGAGGGCCGGGCATTGAGTGGGAGGGGAGGGGCGAGGGCAGGGAAAACACCGTGTCATCGCCCCGCGGTGGCAAGAACTTCCGGGGCCGCATAGACTCCGACAGCTTGCTTCCTTTCGCCTTTCTTACCTCCAACAACTATCTGAGGAAAACCGCCATGCTTGAACACGACCAGAAAAAAGACTTCGACGCACTGCTGCCCGCCGGGCAGTCCACCGAAGCCGGCGCCAGCCGCCGCACCGCGCTCAAAGCGGCCCTGGGCGTCGGCTATGCCGCCACCGCCATGCCCATCATGGCGCAGACCGCCATCAAGACCTCCTCGGAAGGCTTGAAGACCGGCGAGACCACCTATGAAGTCAACGGCTTCAAGGTGCCCGCGTTTTTTGCGGCGCCAGCCGGCAAGACCAATTTGCCTGTGATCCTGGTGATCCAGGAAATTTTCGGCGTGCATGAATACATCGCCGACACCGCGCGGCGCTTCGCCAAGGCCGGTTACCTGGCCATCGCTCCCGAACTCTATGCGCGCCAGGGCGACCCCAGCACTTACAACGAAATGGCCAAGCTGATGGCCGAAGTCGTTTCCAAGGTGCCCGACGAGCAGGTCATGGCCGACCTGGACGGCGCGGTGAAGTGGGCAGCCGCTAACGGCGGAAACACCAAAAAGGTCGGCATCACCGGCTTTTGCTGGGGCGGCCGCATCACCTGGCTGTATGCCGAGCAGAGCAAGAACGTCAAGGCCGGCGTGGCTTGGTACGGCCGCTTTGTGGGCCAGCCCTCGGCGCTCACGCCCAAGCATCCGCTGGACCTGGCCGCCGGCCTCAAGGCGCCGGTGCTGGGTCTGTACGGCGGGCAGGACGGCGGCATCCCGCTGACCACCCTGAACCAGATGAAGGACGCGCTGGCCGAAGCCGGCGCCAAGGGCAACAAGGCGGCCGCCGCCTCCGAGTTTGTGGTCTACCCGCAAGCCCCCCATGCCTTCCATGCCGACTACCGGCCCAGCTACCGCAAGGAAGCGGCTGAGGATGGTTTCAAGCGCGCCCTCGAATGGTTTAAAACCCACGGCGTGGTTTAATTCCCCGCCGGCAGGCTGCAAGCCGCCAGCCCGAAAGGGCCGGCGGCTTTTTTCATCGCCGGACGGGAGTTGGGGCCCTCATTCAAGCCTGAGCCGCGGGACTGGCTTTGCCAGACCGCAGGCGGGCGGCCCCTTTCTCAGTGCAAGGGGCAGGGAGCCGCCGAAGGCTCGAAGTGAGCGACCGTGGGGGTCTATTACTTCCCGGGGGTTTCCCGTCTGTGGTGTAACCTCCGGGGTGCCCCGGCAGGCGTGGGCTAATCATTCTGGGCTAGGCCCAATCAATACGGGCTTATGCAGCTATGACTTTGCTGGCAATCTTGATGGGAACCCTGGCCGCCGGCATCGGCAGCGTATGGCTGGCGGCCTTGCTGAGCTTTGGCTTGCTGGCCCGCTACACCCAGCACATGCTGAGCCTGGCCGCGGGCGCGCTGCTGGCCACGGCCTTTATGCACCTGCTGCCGGAAGCCTTTGAAAGCCAGGCCGGCGCCAAGGAACTGTTCGCCACCTTGCTGGTGGGGCTGGTGTTTTTCTTCCTGCTCGACAAGGCCGAGTTGTGGCACCACGGCCATGAGCACCATGGCGGCGAGCACCACGGCCCCGAAGCGGCGGCGCATGCGCAGCACGACCATACCGGGCACGTCCATGCGGCGCACGACCACCATGGCCACCACGGCCATGGGCATGGCGAGCCCAAAACCGGCGGCTGGGCCGTGCTGGCCGGCGACAGCGTGCATGCCTTCGGCGACGGCATCCTGATCGCCTCGGCCTTTATGGCGGACCTGCGGCTGGGCGTGGTCGCCTCGCTGGCGGTGCTGGTGCACGAGGTGCCCCACCACATGGGCGACCTGGTGGTGCTGCGCCAGACCTCCAACAACCGCCGCGTCGCCCTGGTCAAGGTGTCGCTGGCCGGTGCGGTGACGGCGCTGGGCGGTGTCATCGGTTATGCGCTGGTCGACCAGCTGTACGACTACCTGCCGTTTTTCCTGATCATGGCGTCCAGCAGCTTTATCTACGTCGCGCTGGCCGACTTGATTCCGCAACTGCAAAAGCGCGTGACCGCCCGCGAAACCGTGGCGCAAATCGCCTGGCTGGCCATAGGCATAGGCCTGGTCACGCTGATCAGCGGGCTGGCGCACCACCACTGAGGCGCAGGCGCAGGTTTGTCCAGGATGCTGGACTTTATCAAAATTAGTCAATATAATAACTTTTATAATGGTTAAAAGCTGTTTTATTGATGTCTAAAAAATCGAATTCCTTGTTGGGCCTGCCCCCTGAGGCGTTGGTGGCGCTGGTCCAGCTCGGCCAACGCCTGCGCGCATACCGGCAGCAACAAGAATGGACGATTGAAGAGATGTCCGAACGCCTGTTCTGTTCGCCAACGACTTGTCGCGCGCTTGAGTCCGGCAAACCCGGCACCAGCATGGGCGTGATGGTGCATGCCTTGTGGCTGCTGGGCCAGCTGGACTCCCTCAACAGCGTAGCCGCGCTGTCGGCGGACTTCGCGGCGTCCATCACGGCGGGCCGCAAGGTCCGCAAGCGCGTCGCGGCAAACAGGCCGGGCAGCATCAGCGAGAGCGACCGTGACTTCTGAGAAAAGCCTGTATGTGGGCCTGGCTTTTGAGCCAGCTGCCAGCGTCACGCCGGCCGGTGTGCTCAAGCTCGTGCAGCGCGCGACCGTGATGTCGGGCGAATTTGCCTATGGGCGCCAGTATCTGCGCCGGGCGGATGCCGAGCCCTTCAACCCAAGCCACCTGCCGCTGCAGGAAGCCGTATTCAAATTGCCGGAACGCAGGTTGCGTGATGGCGGCGCCATGCCTTTGACATTCCGCGATGCCTTGCCGGACAGTTGGGGCCGCAAGGTACTCGAGGCCAAACATGGCCACGGCCTGTCGGATGTGGAAGCGCTGCTGTTGACGAATGCCGACCGGGTAGGTGCCATGGTGTTCAGCGCATCCCTGCCCATAGAGCCCGCGCGGCCCGATGCAACCGTGTTCAAGCTTGACGACCTCGCGAACGCCGCACGCCGGCTTGAGATGGGACTGGAGCCTGCCGCCGATCTGAGGCCGCTGCTGCAAGGAGGCACGCTGGGCGGCGCGCGCCCCAAGGCCACTTTTATCCATGAGGGTCGGCGACATATCGCCAAATTTCCCGCGCGCGGCGATACCCATGACGTTGCCGTGCTGGAGGCTGCCACCTTGGGCCTGGCCAGGGCCTGCGGCATCCATGTACCTGAATTCTTTCTGCTGCCCGTGCCCACGGGCCATGCGCTTGTGCTGCGGCGGTTTGACAGGGAAGGACGCATTGATGAGGAGCGGCGGCTTCACTATCTTTCGGCCTCGGCCTTGTTGAACGTCGCTTACGAAGACAACACCGGCGGCAGTTATGTCGAGCTGGCCCAGGCGCTCAGGCGCATTTCGGTGCAACCCGAGGCCGACCTGCAGGAGCTGTACCGCCGCATGGTGTTCAACCTGGTGGTGGGAAACAGTGACGACCACGTGAAAAATCACGGTGTCCTGTTGGCGGGCAATGGGCGTTACCGCCTGGCGCCGGCGTTTGACTTGGTGATGCAACTGAACGGTAATACGGGATACCAGTTGCTGGCCATATTGCCGGGCAAGGCGGAGTCCAGCCTCGGCCTGGCGCGGCAAGCGGCGGCGCAATTTGGCCTGTCCGAAAGCCAGGCGGAGGCGATCATCCAGCATGTCCGCGAGACGGTGCGCAGCCGCAACCAGGCCTTGCTGAAGGAATACGGTGCTGACGCGGCGCTGATACGGCAGGCAGGTGAATTTCTGGAAAAGCAGGATGAGCGGATCCAGGCTGCTTGATGCGGTTTTGACGGCGATGCCGCTGTCAGACGGCGCCTGACAAATACAGGGCTTGGCGACCTATAGGGCGGGGCAGGGCGGGGCGGGAAGATCAGGGCAAGCAGTCCCCAACCCTTACCAACCCCGTTCCACTCTGCAAAGGCAGGCCCGCCATGAACTTCCACTCAGACCCCACCACGGTTTGCAGCGCATTTCGCCCGTCGACCGCGTTCGGCACGGGTGAACCGGTGCAGCACAAGCAGCACACTCGGCAAAAACCGCGAATTGTTCGCCGCCCGCGCGCCGCGGCGTACGTCGCCTTTTTCATCACGGTGTTCGCCAGCATGGCCGCCGCCGCGGCGCTCGTGACGCAGGACATGCCGCTCATGGTGGTGGGACTGTGATGAAGGGCCGCCGCAGCCACTCGCCCGATGGCGGCGTTCCGCTGGGTGCGGGCTCGCCGGACGAGCCGGCGCACACGCTGCCGGCCGAGCCGGCCCAGATCACAAAAGCCCCCGCCGGGAAGCCTGAAGCCACGCACAAGCGCGCGGACAACGAGGAGCCCGAACCGACCCTGGAGGACGACCTGCCGTCCGACGGGCGCGATGAAAAAGGCGAAGCCATGATCCGGGATTTGCCGAACAAATTGCCGCGCAAGGCGGCAAAGAAAGAGAAATAACCATGGCCACCAATCCCAACGTTCCGCCGCCCGAGCCGCTGCCGCCGCTGAACACCCCGCCCGAGCCGGGCGAAGTGCAGACCACGCCCATGCCAATGACGCTGAAATAGGCGGAAAAAGGATAGCCGGCAATGAAGGTAAAACCGGTGTAATGTCGCAAAGCCATCCCACAGGTGGCAGCAGGACATTGCGCGACGTCTCTACACCGCTATTACGAATCTCCTGAAGGGTTTGACTGCATCAAGGAGAACCGACATGCCGATAGACACCAGCCCCGAGGGCGCCGAACTGCTGCACCAGCCGGCCGTAAAACCATTCCCCGAGTTCAGTCCCAAAACGCCTCACCATGCCGACCAGGTGAGTGATGGTCACAACCACGACGCAGGCACGCCGGCCGGCGTGCCTTCAGGCGAAAGCCCGACGCCGGGCCTGATGCCTCCGCCACCACGTTAGCCTTTCACGGCTTGCTCCGGCCGGCAAGCTTGTATAAGGTCGGGGGACTTTTTCGCGAGAGGAGATCCCATGGCCGATGCGTTGAATGTTCGCTGCTGCATTGCCGGCGGCGGCCCTGCCGGCATGATGCTGGGCTTGTTGCTGGCGCGCGCCGGCGTCCAGGTGCTGGTGCTCGAAAAGCATGCCGACTTCCTGCGCGACTTTCGCGGCGACACGGTGCATCCATCCACCCTGGAAGTGATCCATGAACTGGGCTTGCTGGAAAAATTCCTGGCGCGCCCGCATGACGAGGTCAGCGAACTGCGCGCGGTGGTCGGCAACACGGAGCTGGTGTTGGCCAACTTCAAACGCCTGGGTATTCGCTGCAAATTCATCGCGATGATGCCGCAGTGGGAGTTCCTCGATTTCGTGCGCGACGAGGCCGAGCTGTACCCCAATTTCAATTTGATCCAGAACGCCGAGGTGACGGGGGTGACCGGAGAGGGCGGCACCGTAACGGGCGTGCAGGTCACGACGCCCGACGGCCCCTTGCAGGTAAGGGCCGACCTGGTCATAGGCGCGGACGGCCGGCGTTCGACGGTGCGCCGTGCCGCCGGGCTGGTGGTGCGCGACCTGGGCGCGCCCATCGACGTGCTGTGGATGCGCCTGCCCAAGCTGCCGGGCGACCCGTCCACCACGGGCGGTCGCATCACCACCGGCATCTTCCTGGCCATGATTGACCGCGGCAGCTACTGGCAGTGCGCCTATGTAATTCCCAAGGGCGGCATCGAACAGGTGCGCGCGCGCGGGCTGGAGACCTTCAAGGCCGACATGGTGAAAGTGGCGCCGTTGTTCGCGGGCCGCATGGACGCGCTGGCGAGCTGGGACGACGTCAAGCTGCTGAGCGTGACGGTGGACCGGCTGGAGCGCTGGTACAAGCCCGGCCTGCTGTGCATAGGCGACGCGGCCCATGCCATGTCGCCGGTGGGCGGCGTCGGCATCAACCTGGCGGTGCAGGATGCGGTGGCGACGGCCAATGCCCTGGCGAGGCCGCTGGCCGATGCGCGTGTAGGCACGGAGGCCCTCACGCCTTTTCTGGCGCAGGTGGAAAAGCGGCGACTGCTGCCGACCCGCCTCACGCAGGCGGCGCAGGTGGCCATCCAGAACCGCCTGCTCAGCCCGGTACTGGCGGCGCGCGGCACCGATGCCCCGCCCATGGCGCTGCCCTGGCCTCTGAAGCTGATGCGCCGCTGGCCCTTGCTGCAGGCGCTGCCGGCTTACGCGGTGGGCGTTGGTGTGCGGCCCGAGCACGTGCGCTCACCCGCTGCGAAGCCCTTATAGGACTTCGTAGGTCGTCTCCTACGAAATCGACAGGCATTGCCTACACATGCCGGGTGGCGGGGCTCTTAAAGTGATTTAACAAGCATCCCGATGGGATGTGCGGGATCACGCTCCGGTATTTCGTCACCGCAGCCTGCAGGCAAAGGAGGCCTCCATGAAAAGCAACACCACCGTTCACGCCCACAAACCCGAGCCCAGCCCGTCCAAGGGACAGGTCGGCGACAGGCCGGACAACGGCTCCCGTAGCAGCCGCGGCGCCGGCCCCAGCTCTGGCGCGCGGCGCGACAACCCGCACAAGCGCATACGGCTGACGGGCCACGCGCAGGCGCACTGAGTGGCGCAGCTTCAACAGAACCCGTCGAAAAACCCCTACAGGCCTGTGGGACACCGTCTCATGGGGCATACCCGCAATCGCCAACTAAATTGAAGTCTGGCTGGCGTTCAGCCAATTTCATCCAGTTGACCGATCGACTCTCTTCAATTCATAAAAGGAAACAGACATGCACGCATCCAAATTCAAACCCGCTGCCGCAACGGCCGTTGCCCTGGCCGCCTTGCTGGCACTGGGCGCTTGCGGCAAAAAGGTGGAAGACACCGGCGCGACGCCGGCAACCACGCCATCGACTTCTTCAACGCCTTCGACCCCATCCACGCCTTCCAGCGACACCAGCTCCATGGGATCTTCCAGCTCCAGCACCTCCACTGGCACTACCGGCACCACGGGCACCAGCCCCATGCCAACACCAGAATCCAGTGCCGCTGCCGCGAACGCGGGCATGACGCCTGGCGGCACGCCGACCCCTGGCGGCACCAAGTAAGCGCTGCACAGGCTCTGCCAAGGGCCTAAAAAAGCCACCGGGCCTGTAGCCGGTGGCTTTTGTCGTTTTGGAAGAAGAAAGTCAGCCTTGCGCCACCGGGCGTTCCGGGTCGCTGCACCAGTCGCTCCAGCTGCCGGCATACAGGCTGGTTCTTCCGAGGCCGGCGAGCTCCATGGCTACCAGGTTGGGAATGGCGCTGACGCCGCTGCCGCAGTGGTGCACCACGCTGGCCGGGTTGCGCCCCGCCAGCAGGGTTTCAAACTCGGCCTTGAGCTGCTGCGCCGGTTTGAATTTTCCGTCGGGGCCGATGTTCTGGCTGAAAGGCCGGTTCAACGCGCCGGGGATGTGGCCGGCCACCGGGTCCAGCGGCTCCACTTCGCCTTTGAAGCGCGGCGTGGCGCGAGCGTCGATCAAGGTCTGCGCGGGCCGTCCGAGCTGGTCGGCCACGGTCTGCACCGAGACCAGCGTGGCTTTCTCCGGCGCCAGCAGGAAGGTGGCCTGGAAGTGCGCGGGCTCTTCACCGCTGTTCACGGCGCCGCCCGCCGCCTGCCAGGCCTGCAGCCCGCCGTCGAGCATGGCGACGTTCTCATGCCCGGCCCACTTGAGCATCCACCAGAGGCGCCCGCAGTAGTTGGCGCCGTTGCGGTCATAGACGACGGCCTGCATGTCGTTGCCGAAGCCGATGCTGGAAAGCCAGGTGGCGAATTTTTCGCGATTCGGCAGCGGGTGGCGCCCGCCCGATGCCGGCGCGTCGGCGCCGCTGGCCGTGATCACGCCATGCGCGCCCGGCACGCCGTGTTTGGCGCTCAGCGCGGTGTCCAGGTTGGCGTAGACGGCGCCGGGAATGTGCGAGGCGAGGTATTGCTCCTGCCCCGCGTTCGGTTTCATCAAATCAAAAGTGCAGTCGAAGATGCGCAGCGGCTTGGCGGATGCGACCAGGGCTTGCAGCTGTTCGGCGGAAATCAGGGTGGTGTAGCTCATTTCTTGCTCCTTAATGTTCTTCGGCGGGGGCATTCGGCGCGGCGCGGGCGCGTAAAACCGTGGCGGCGATCGCGCTCACGATGATGAGCGCCATGCCGGCCCAGCCGATAAAGGGAATATTGTCGCCAAACAATATCAGGCTGTAGACGGCCGCGAACACGATGCCCGAATACTGCAGGTTGGCCACCATCAGCGTGCCGCCGTGGTTTTCCGACATGGAATACGCCTTGGTCATGGCCAACTGGCCCAGCGACGCCAGGATGCCTATGGGCGGCAGCCACAGCGCGTGCTGCCAGTTCCAGGGCGTGATGCCCATGACCAGCATGCCGAGCGCACCGGCCACCGCCGTGCCCACGGCGAAATAAAACACGGTGCGGGTTTCCGGCTCGCCCATGCGCGCGATCGCCATGACCTGCATGTAGGCAAAGGCGGCGCCCATGCCCGACAGCAGGCCCACCAACCCGGCAAAGGTCTGGTTCTGGTCTATGGCCGGACGCAGCAGCATGACCACGCCGGCAAAGCTCGCCAGGATGGCCAGCACCAGTGGGCCCTGGCTGGGGCCCTTCTGGCCGGCCTTGCCCAGCATGAGCGCGCCGCCGACCAGGAAGGCCGCGATCCACACGCTGCTCATGTAGTTGAGTGTCATGGCAGTCGCCAGCGGCAAGTGGGCGATGGCATAGAACCAGGCCGACAGCGACATCACGCCGATCACGCTGCGCCAGGCGTGCATGGCCGGGTAGCGCGTGGCCAGCGTGATGCCGCGCGCGCGGGCGTAAACGGCCATGAAGGCAATGCC
This sequence comes from Polaromonas sp. YR568, assembly GCF_943369675.1. Classification (GTDB taxonomy): domain Bacteria; phylum Pseudomonadota; class Gammaproteobacteria; order Burkholderiales; family Burkholderiaceae_C; genus Polaromonas. Next base: position 123,055 of record NZ_CALROB020000002.1, read on the forward strand.
CAGGATGCCGCGGTAGAACACCAGTTCGGCGCTGTTGAAATGTTCCGATGCGTATTTGACGCAAACCCCCATGGTCGCGAACATGAACGAGGAAAAAATCATCCAGACGGCTTGCATGGCGGGTGGTGGGCTTAGGGGGGAGTGAAGAGGGGAAATGAAAAATGGCCGCGGCCCGCAAAAAACGGGACTGCAGCCATCATAAGCACGAGGACAAAGTCAAATCATCTGCGTGGTTTTGCTGGCGCCCATCTCACGGCGGTACCACTCGTGAAAGTGCTGCATGCCGTCTTCCATGGGGCTCTGGTAGGGGCCGAACTCGTTGTCGCCGCGCAGCATCAGGGCCTTGCGGCCGGCGTCCATGCGCAGGGCGATCTCGTCGTCTTCCACGCAGGTCTCCATGTAGGCGGCCTGTTGCGCCTCGATGAACTCGCGCTCGAAGGCGCAGATTTCCTCGGGGTAGAAAAACTCCACCACGTTGAGCGTTTTGTCCGGTCCCCGCGGGTGCAGGGTGCTGACCACCAGCACGTGCGGGTACCACTCGACCATCACGTGCGGGTAATAGGTGAGCCAGATCGCGCCGTATTTGGGCGGCACGCCCTTGCGGTACTGCAGCACCACGTCGTGCCATTTTTTGTAGGTGTCGGTGCCGGGCTTGCCCAGCTTGTCCGACACGCCCACGGTCTGCACCGAATAGTGGGATTCAAGCTGCCAGCGCAGGTCGTCGGTGGTCACGAAGCCGCCCAGCCCGGGGTGGAAGGGCCCGACGTGGTAGTCCTCGAGGTAGACCTCGATGAAGGTCTTCCAGTTGTAGTCGCACTCATGCAGGTGCACCTTGTCGAGCTGGTAGCCGGAAAAGTCGAGGTCGGCGTAGGTGGCCAGCTGCGACATCTCGGCCGCGATGTCGCGGCCGGTGTCCTCGAACACCAGGCCGTTCCAGGTCGTGGTCTTGTAGCGGTTCAGGTTCAGGCAGGGGTCGATCTCGAAGTGCGGCGCGCCTATGAGCTCACCCGAGGTGTTGTAGGTCCAGCGGTGCAGCGGGCAGACGATGTTGCTGCCGGTGTTGCCGCGGCCCTGCAGCATGGTCGACTGGCGATGCCGGCAGACGTTGGAGATCAGCTCTATGCCCGAGGCGTTGCGCACCAGCGCCCGGCCTTCGCCCTCGTGCGGCAGGGCGTAATAGTCGCCCAGGTTGGGCACCGCCAGCTCGTGGCCCAGGTAGCGCGGCCCGCGCGCAAACAGTTTTTGCTGCTCCCGCTGGTACAGGCCCGCATCAAAATAACTGGAAATGGGGAGCTGGCTGGTGGCCTGCAGGAGACGAAGGCTGAGATCAGACATGCAAATTTCGGTGAACATGCCGCCGCGCAAGGCTTGGAGGCAGTTGACAAGCGAGGGAAGCAGGCTGAGCGACAGCCCACGGATGAAAACAAGGCCAGGTATCCCGCAGCGGAGGCTCCGCTGCTATCGAGAACTGTTATCAATTGTACCCGCGCGGGGCAAAAGCAGGGGCGCGGCACGCCGCCACCGGATAATGTGAATATTGCATTTGCAACCTTGGCGCGCCGGGGACTGCAAACCACCCGCAGCGGCCTAAAATCAGGCCTTCATCCAGAGAACCATGGCCAAAAGCTCTTCATCTTCGTCCTCATCCGCAGCCGCTCCCGTCCCGGCATTGCCCGCCAGCTACGAGGCCGCCCTGCAGGAACTCGAAGCGCTGGTGGACAGCCTGGAGTCCGGCCAGTTGCCGCTCGACCAGTTGCTGACCGGCTACCAGCGCGGCGCGCAATTGCTGAAGTTCTGCCGCGACAAGCTCGAAGCCGTGGAAACCCAGATCAAGGTGCTCGAAGGCACGGAACTCAAGCCCTGGGTGCAGGAATAGCCGGCGCGGCAGCCCCGGCGCAACCCTTCTTCATCAATACACCAGAGACACCGATTGAACGCCCCTGAAAAACTGCCCCTGTTCACGTTGAGCGACTGGAGCGCAAGGCAGCTTGCCACCGTCGAACAAGCCCTGTCCCGCTGGGTGGCCTGCCCCACCGATGCGCCCGCGCCCGCCGGCCTGGGCGACGCCATGCGCTATGCCGTGCTCGACGGCGGCAAGCGCCTGCGCCCGCTGCTGGTCATGGCCGCCTGCGAAGCCGTGGGCGGCAACGCCGAAGCGGCCCTGCGCGCAGCCTGCGCGGTCGAACTGATCCACGCTTATTCGCTGGTGCACGACGACATGCCCTGCATGGACAACGACGTGCTGCGCCGCGGCAAGCCCACGGTGCACGTCAAGTTCGGCCAGGCCCAGGCGCTGCTGGCCGGTGACGCGCTGCAGGCGCTGGCCTTTGAGTTCCTCACACCCGAGGGCGGCTCTGTCGATGCCGCCACGCAGGCGCGGCTGTGCCGCATGCTGGCCCAGGCGGCCGGCTTCCAGGGCATGGCCGGCGGCCAGGCGATTGATTTGGCCAGCGTCGGCATGCCGCTGGACTCGCAGCAACTGCACGAAATGCACCGCCTGAAAACCGGCGCGCTGCTGCAGGCCAGCGTGATGATGGGCGCCGCTTGCGGCCCTACCACACCCGCCGTGCAGCAGGCGCTGCGCGACTACGGCGCGGCGGTCGGGCTGGCCTTCCAGGTGGTGGACGACATCCTCGACGTCACCGCCGACTCCGCCACCCTGGGCAAGACCGCCGGCAAGGACGCTGCCCAGGACAAACCCACCTTCGTCTCACTGATGGGGCTGGAGGCTTCCAAGGCCTATGCGCAGCAGTTGCTGGCCAAGGCCCTGGCCGGCCTGGACGCCAGCGGCCTGGCCCGCACCGAAGCCTTGCGCGCGCTGGCCGACATGCTGGTCAACCGCCATCACTGAGCCTTTGACCAGGACTGACCTACAGACAGACAGGGACAGAGGACACGGCCTCGCCATAACAACGACACCACGATGTACCCATTGCTTGACACCATCCACAGCCCCGCCGACCTGCGCAAGCTGCCGCGCACCGGCCTGAAGCCCCTGGCCGACGAGCTGCGCGCCTATGTGCTCGACAGCGTCTCCAAAACCGGCGGGCACCTGAGTTCCAACCTCGGCACCGTGGAGCTCACGGTGGCATTGCATTACGTCTTCAACACACCCGAAGACCGGCTGGTGTGGGATGTGGGTCACCAGACCTATCCGCACAAAATCCTCACCGGCCGGCGCGAGCGCATGGGCAGCCTGCGCCAGTTCGGCGGGCTGTCGGGTTTCCCGCGCCGCGATGAGAGCGACTACGACACCTTCGGCACGGCGCATTCGTCGACCTCGATTTCCGCCGCGCTGGGCATGGCGCTGGCCGCGCAGCAAAAGGGCGAAGACCGCCATGCGGTGGCCATCATCGGCGACGGCGCCATGAGCGCCGGCATGGCGTTTGAAGCGCTGAACAATGCCGGCGTGCACGACCACTGCAAGCTGCTGGTGGTGCTCAACGACAACGACATGAGCATCAGCCCGCCCGTGGGCGCGCTGAACCGCTACCTGGCCCAGCTCATGAGCGGGCGCTTTTACGCGTCGGCCCGGCAGATGGGCAAGCAGGTGTTGCGCGTGGCGCCGCCGCTGCTCGAGCTGGCCAAGCGCCTGGAGTCGCATGCCAAGGGCATGGTGGTGCCGGCTACGCTGTTTGAAAACTTCGGCTTCAACTACATCGGCCCCATTGACGGCCACGACCTCGAGTCGCTGGTGCCCACGCTGGAAAACATCAAGCACCTGATGGACACCCAGGGCGGCCCGCAATTCCTGCACGTGGTCACCAAAAAAGGCCAGGGCTACAAGCTCGCCGAGGCCGATCCCATCGCCTACCACGGCCCCGGCAAGTTCGACCCCGCCATGGGCCTGCAAAAATCGGCCGCGCCGGCCAAACAGACCTTCACCCAGGTCTTCGGCCAGTGGCTGTGCGACATGGCCGAGCACGACAGCCGCCTGGTCGGCATCACCCCGGCCATGCGCGAAGGCTCTGGCATGGTGGAGTTCCACAAACGCTTTCCCGGTCGCTACCACGACGTCGGCATTGCCGAGCAGCATGCGGTGACCTTTGCCGCAGGCATGGCCTGCGAAGGCCTCAAGCCCGTGGTCGCGATCTACTCGACCTTCCTGCAGCGCGGCTACGACCAACTGATCCACGACGTGGCTTTGCAAAACCTGCCCGTCGTGTTCGCACTCGACCGCGCCGGCCTGGTCGGCGCCGACGGCGCCACACATGCCGGCGCCTACGACATTCCCTTCCTGCGCTGCATTCCCAACATGAGCGTGGCCTGTCCCGCCGACGAGAACGAATGCCGCAAGCTGCTGAGCTCGGCCTTTGAACAAGACCACCCGGTCGCCGTGCGCTACCCGCGCGGTGCCGGCGCCGGCATCGCGCCCGACGCCGGGCTTGAAGCGCTGCCCTTCGGCAAAGGCGAAATCCGCCGCGAAGGCGCGGGCATCGCCATCCTGGCTTTCGGCACGCTGCTCTACCCGGCCCTGCAGGCCGCCGAAAAACTCGGCGCCACGGTCGTCAACATGCGCTGGGCCAAGCCGCTCGATACCGAACTGCTGCTCAAGGTCGCGGCCAGCCATGAAGCCCTGGTCACGGTCGAAGAGGGCGCCATCATGGGCGGCGCAGGCAGCGCCGTCAGCGAAGCGCTGCAAGCCGCCGGCGTCGCCAAACAGGTGCTGCAGCTGGGCCTCAAAGACGAGTTCATCGAACACGGCGACCCCGCCAAACTGCTGGCTATGCAAGGGCTGGACGCCGCCGGCATCGAAGCGGCCGTCACCGCGCGTTTCGGCGCGCTGCTCGAGTCCGGCAAGCCCACCAAGCCCACACTCAAGTCCGTCGCCTGAGCCGTTGAAATCGCTCTTAACCCAGCATGAGCCGCGGAACCGGCTTTGCCGGGCCGCAGGCGGGCGGCCCCCTCGGGGGGCAGGGAGTTACACGAAGTGAACGACCGTGGGGGCTCACATAGACAGCTTGCTGTCAGCTCTTCAAGGGTAAACCCGCCCAGCCGCCACCCCCCTGATTTCTAGAATTCCCCAGGACCTGCAAAAGCAGTCTGGCCGGTGCATTCGCCGGCCCCGGGATTTTCATTTTTCACATTTCGGAGTCACCCTGATGGATCGTCGTTCACTCATCAAGCACGCGGGCGTTGCCGGCGTTCTGGCCGCGGGCGTTGCGCCTGCCGTTCACGCGCAGGCCGCCGTTCGCTGGCGCCTGGCGTCCAGCTTTCCCAAATCGCTGGACACGATCTACGGCGGCGCCGAGAGCTTCGCCAAACATGTCCGGGCCATTTCCGGCGGCAAGTTTGAAATCTCCGTGCACCCCGCCGGCGAGTTGATGCCCGCTTTCAGCGTGGTCGACGGCGTGCAGCAGGGCACGATTGAAGCCGCGCACACGGCGCCCTACTATTTCTTCGGCAAGGACGAAACCTTCGCCATCGGCGGTGCGATCCCCTTCGGCCTGAACAGCCGCCAGATGAGCGCCTGGACCTTCGAAGGCAACGGCCTGAAGCTCATGCGCGAGTTCTACGCCAAGTACAACATCATCAGCTTCCCCTGCGGCAACACCGGCGCGCAGATGGGCGGCTGGTTCCGCAAGGAAATCAAGTCGCTGGCCGACATGAAGGGCCTGAAATTCCGCGTCGGCGGCTTTGCCGGCAAGGTCATCGAACGCCTGGGCGGCGTGCCGCAAAACATCCCCGGCGGCGAAATCTACCAGGCGCTGGAAAAAGGCACCATCGATGCGGCCGAATGGATTGGCCCCTACGACGACCAGAAGCTGGGCTTCAACAAAGTGGCGCCCAACTACTACTACCCAGGCTGGTGGGAGGGCGGCCTGCAGCTTGACCTCTACATCAACCAGAAGGCCTACGACGCGCTCTCGCCTGAATACAAGGCTATCGTGGAAGCCGCCAGCGCGGCCGCCCACGTCGATATGCAGGCCAAGTACGACGCCAAGAACCCGACCGCCCTCAAGCAACTGGTGGGCGCCGGCGCCAAGCTGCGTCCCTTCCCCGCCGACGTCATGAACGCGGCCTTCAAGGAATCCATGAAGCTCTACGAAGAGCTGTCGGCCAAGAACGAAAGCTGGCGCAAGGTCTACGCGGACTACTCGAAATTCCGCGGTGACCAGAACCTGTGGTTCCGCTTCACCGAAGCCACCTTCGACCGCTTCATGCAAAGCCAGAAACTGTAATCACGCCGTGCCTGGGCCCGTGCCCGGGCCGCCCCCAAAGCCGCCTTTCCAGGCGGCTTTTTTCATGGGCGATCCACGCCGGCCTCCCGCCGGTCTACGGGTAAGAACGGGGTAGCTTTGCGGAAAAGAGTGACAAAGTGTCCATGCCTTGCCGGCGCGCCCGGAAGTCCTGCAACTATTGCAGTAACTGTGGGCGGGGCGGCGAAGCCTGCGGATAACTTCTTATAACTTCAGGAGAGTTTTATGGATCGTCGCTCACTCATCAAGAATGCCGGCATTGCCGGAGTGCTGGCCGCCGGCGTGGCGCCTGCCGTTCATGCGCAGGCGGCGCTCCGATGGCGATTGGCGTCCAGCTTTCCGAAGTCGCTGGACACCATCTTTGGTGCTGCCGAGGTGTTTGCCAAGGCCGTCAAGGCGATGACCGGGGGAAAGTTTGAAGTCTCGGTTCACCCGGCCGGCGAACTGATGCCGGCCTTCGGCGTGGTTGACGGCGTGCAGCAGGGGACCGTCGAGGTGTGCCACACCGCGCCCTATTACTTTTTCGGCAAGGACGAGACTTTTGCGCTGGGCTGCGCCATTCCCTTCGGCCTGAACAGCCGGCAGATGAGTGCCTGGATGTATGAAGGCAACGGCCTGAAACTGATGCGCGAGTTCTACGCCAAGTACAACATCATCAACTTTCCGGGCGGCAACACCGGCTCGCAAATGGGCGGCTGGTACCGCAAGGAAATCAAGTCGCTCCAGGACATCAAGGGCCTGAAAATGCGCATAGGCGGCTTCGGCGGCAAGGTGCTGGAGCGCATAGGCGGCGTACCGCAGAACATCCCCGGCGGCGAGATCTACCAGGCGCTCGAAAAAGGCACCATCGATGCCGCTGAATGGGTGGGCCCCTACGACGACCTGAAGCTCGGGTTCAACAAGGTCGCGCCCTTTTACTACTACCCCGGCTGGTGGGAGGGCGGCCCGCAACTCGACTTTTTCATCAACAACAAGGCCTTTGACGCGCTCACGCCCGAATACAAGGCCATCGTGGAAGCCGCTGCGGCCCAGGCCCACGGCGAAATGCAGGCCAAATACGACGCGAAGAATCCCGGCGCGCTCAAGCAGCTGGTGGGCGCGGGCACCAAACTGAGGCCTTTCCCCGTCGACGTCATGAACGCCGCCTTCAAGGAATCCATGGCCCTCTACGAAGAACTCAATGCCAGGAATGAGAACTGGAAGAAGGTCTACCCCGATTATTCGAAATTCCGCGCCGAACAGAACCTCTGGTTCCGCTACACCGAGGCCACTTTCGACCGCTTCATGCAAGCCCAGAAGCTTTGAATTTCAGGGCCTCGGGCCCTGTCAGCCTTCAGCAAGCCGCCTCCCGCAGGCGGCTTTTTATTTTTAAGCCACTACGGGTAAAAACGGGGTGGGCGCCGGGTGAAAGCTGACAAAATCTTCCGCTGACCTACGCTTGAGGACGCAGCCTTTACGGGCAGTGCCGGCTCGGGCAGTCCGGCGGGTCCCCAACCAGGGCCCGCACATTCGACAACCTTTCAGGAGACAGTATTTTGGATCGTCGCTCACTTATCAAAAACGCCGGCATCGCCGGTGTGCTGGCTGCCGGTATCGCTCCCGCAGTCCACGCGCAGGCCGCCATCCGCTGGCGCCTGGCTTCCAGCTTCCCCAAGCCGCTGGATACCATTTACGGCGGCGCCGAAGTGTTCGCCAAGAAGGTCAGCGACATGACGGGCGGCAAGTTCCAGATCAGCGTGCATGCGGCCGGCGAACTGATGCCCGCCTTCGGCGTGGTCGACGGCGTGCAGCAGGGAACGGTGGAAATGTGCCACACCGTGCCTTACTACTTTTTCGGCAAGAACGAGGCCTTCGCCATCGGCGCGGCCATTCCCTTCGGCATGAATTCGCGCCAGATGTCGGCATGGATGTACGAAGGCAACGGCCGCAAGCTCATGAACGAGTTCTACGCCAAGTACAACATGGTGAGCTTCCCCGGCGGCAACACCGGCACCCAGATGGGCGGCTGGTTCCGCAAGGAAATCAAGACTGTGGCCGACCTGAAGGGCCTGAAGTTCCGCATCGGCGGCTTTGCCGGCAAGGTGGTCGAGAAGCTCGGCGTGGTTCCGCAAAACCTGCCCGGCGGCGAAATCTACCAGGCGCTTGAAAAAGGCACGCTGGACGCCGCCGAATGGGTCGGCCCCTATGACGACCAGAAGCTCGGTTTTGCCAAAGTGGCGCCGTTCTATTACTACCCCGGCTGGTGGGAAGGCGGCCCCGAGGTTGACTTCTTCATCAACAACAAGGCGCTGGATTCCCTGCCGGCCGAGTACAAAGCCATTGTCGAAGCTGCCGCTTCGCATGCGCACATCGACATGCAGGCCAAGTACGACGCCCGCAACCCCGGCGCGTTGAAGCAGCTGGTGGCCGGCGGCACCAAGGTGCTGCCTTTCCCGGCCACGGTGCTGGAGGCTTCTTTCAAGGCTTCCATGGACGTGTACGAAGAAATCGCTGCCAAGAACCCCGACTGGAAGAAGATCTACGGCGACTACCGCGCTTTCCAGCGCGACCAGATCCTCTGGTTCCGTTTTGCCGAATCGCGCTTCGATACCTTCATGCAAACGCGCAAGATGTAAGAGCCGGATCCATTCCGATCAAAAGCCCCGCTTGGCGGGGCTTTTTTTATGCCCGCTTTTCCTCGCATGGTTTGCCTGCCTGGCATGGTTCCAGCTCCTGCAAGGCAAGCGCGGGAGGAAAAAAAAGCCCCGTGCAAACGGGGCTTTGGTTTAGCTTGAGGAAAGAGGCCTGCGCCTATTTCTTTTTCGCGGCTTCTTCAAGCGCTTTCATGGGGTCGACTTCTGCCGGCGCCGTTTCCGGCGCGGGCACGCCGCCGGTGGCATCCGAAGCCCCCGGCTCGGGCGCGGGCGCGAACGGATCCGTTGCCGGCTCCATGGCCGGCATGTTGTTTTCCATCTCGATGCGTACCTTGTCCAGGTCATAGACCTGCTTCTTGTCCAGGCCGCTGGAGACGATACCGGGGAACGCGATGATCAGCCCGACCATGATGACCTGGATCAGCACGAAAGGCACGGCGCCCCAATAGATCTGCATGGTCGTCACCGGCTCGATCAGCTTCTTGCTGACCTTGTCGGTGTAGGCCTTGATGGGGGCCACGCTGCGCAGGTAGAAGAGCGCGAACCCGAATGGCGGGTGCATGAACGAGGTCTGCATGTTCACGGCCAGCAGCACGCCGAACCAGATCAGGTCGATGCCGAGCTTTTCGGCGACGGGCGCCAGCAGCGGCACCACGATGAAGGACAGCTCGAAGAAGTCCAGGAAGAAGGCCAGGAAGAAGATCAACAGGTTGACCACGATCAGGAAGCCGGTCTGGCCGCCGGGCAGGCCGGTGAGCAGGTGCTCGACCCATTTGGGGCCGTCAACGCCCTGGAAGGTCAGGCTGAAAATCGTGGAGCCGATCAGGATGAACACCACGAAGCAGGACAGCTTGGTGGTGGTGGCCAGGGCCTGCTTGAGCAGCGTGAAGTTGAGCCTGCGCCGCACCATGGCCATGATGAAGGCACCCAGCGCGCCCATGGCGCCGCCTTCGGTCGGGGTGGCGATGCCAAGGAAGATCGTGCCCAGCACCAGGAAAATCAGCAGCAGGGGCGGGATCAGGACAAAGGTGACGCGCTCGGCCATGCGCGACAGCAGCTTCAGCCCCGTGACCTTGTTGATCACGGCGATGACGAATGCCAGCATGACGCCCGCGCACATGGACACGACGATGGTCTCATCCGTCGCCACGGTGGTGACGGTCACGCCCGTCACCCAGCTCTGTACCGCGGCGTAGTGTTCGCCGAAATAAAACGCGATGCCGGTCGAGATCACCGTCAGGACGACCAGCGACAGCAGGCCGCTTTTGCCGCCGTCTTCGCGGATGGTCCGGGCTTCGGCCGGCAGGGCGGGCACCCAGTGCGGCTTGAAGATGGCCAGGCCCACGACATACAGCACATACATGCCCGTGAGCGCGAAGCCCGGGATGAACGCGCCTTTGTACATTTCACCCACGCTGCGGCCCATCTGGTCGGCCAGCACGATCAGCACCAGGGACGGCGGAATGATCTGCGCCAGGGTTCCGGAGGCGGCGATGACGCCGGCGGCGATGCGCCTGTCGTAGCCGTAGCGCAGCATGATGGGCAGCGAGATCAGGCCCATCGAGATGACGGATGCGGCCACCACACCCGTTGTGGCTGCCAGCAGGGCGCCCACAAAGATCACGGCAAGCGCCAGGCCGCCGCGCACCGGGCCGAAGAGCTGGCCTATGGTGTCCAGCAAATCCTCCGCCATGCCGCTTCGTTCAAGAATCAATCCCATCAGGGTAAAGAAGGGAATGGCCAGCAGCGTGTCGTTCTGCATGATGCCGAAAACGCGCAGCGGAAGCGCCTGCAAAAGCGCTTCCGGCAGCACGCCGAGCTCCACACCGATAAAGCCGAAAAACAGGCCGCAGGCGCCCAGGCTGAAAGCGACAGGAAAACCCATCAGCAGGAAAACGATCAGCCCCAGAAACATGATCGGGGCGAGATTTTGAATGAAAAATTCCATGAATGTGTCTCCCGGTCAGCCGGCGTTGGTTTTGGTTTCCGCAAGCCTGCGGATGGCTTCGGCCAGCTCTTCCTCGGCGGTTTTTTCCACCTTCTTGACGGTCGGGTCCTCGATCAGGCCCTTGAGGAATGCGATGCGCTTGATCAGCTCCGACCAGCCCTGCAGCAGCAGCAAGGTGAAGCCGAGCGGGATCATGGCGTAGACAGGCCAGCGGATCAGGCCGCCGGCGTTGCCGGAGACTTCACCGGACTGCAGGCCGCGCAGGAAAAACGGGATACCGTAGTAAAGGAGGGCAACGCACACCGGGGTCAGGAAGAGGGTAAAGCCGATGATGTCCACCCAGATCTGGCCTCGCTTGGAGAGGCGGCTGGAGACCACGTCGATCTTGACGTGCTCGCCCTGCAGCAGCGTGTAGCCGGCCGCGATGAGGAAGGATGCGGCGAACAAATACCACTGGACTTCGAGGTAGGCGTTCGAACTCACGTTGAACACCTTGCGGACGATGGCGTTGATGCCGCTGATCACGGTGGAGGCCAATATCAGCCAGATGACGTGCTTGCCGATCTGTGTGTTGAGCCAGTCCACCGCATTGGAAAATCTCAGTAATGCGCGCATTGTTTGTCTCCAGGGTAAAGGGGATGCGCATAAAAATTCATCCGGAGTCCCGCTTGGGGCGGGGAGTCCGGATGGCTTCTTGCGACGTGGAAATTTTATAAAGAACTATAGAAGGCAAGCTGACAGCATTTTGACGACAGGCCCCCGGAAACATAGGGGTAAACACGTGGTTTGCCTCGATTTGGCGGGCTTTTCACGCCGGGGGGCGTGCGACCCGTCGTTTGCCGGCGCCGGCCTATGGGCTTGCGGCGCAGGGCTTGCGCGCGTATCGCTCAGCGCACGGCCATGCCCGTGCCTGCGGCGACTTCCCCTATCACCGCCGCCTCGCCAAAGCCCTGGGCGTGGAAGATCGCCAGCACCTGGCCGGCGCTGTCCGCGCTGCACGACACCAGCAGTCCGCCCGAGGTCTGCGGGTCGCTCAGCAAGGCCTTGTCCACCTCGGAAAAAGCGGCCGGCAGATGGACTTCACCGCCGTAGCTGGCCCAGTTGCGGCCGGATGCGCCCGTCACGCAGCCTTGCGCCGCGAGTTCGCGCGCGCCGCTGATGACCGGCACGCGCTGCCAGTCAATGCGCAGCTGCAGGCCGGCGCCGCGCGCCAGCTCCAGGCCATGGCCGGCCAGGCCGAAGCCGGTGATGTCGGTCAGCGCATGCACGCCTTCCATGCGCGCCAGTTCAATGCCGGGTTTGTTGAGTTGCGTGGTGAGCGCGATCATGCGGGCGTAGCCCTCGGCGTTGAGCTGTTCTTTTTTCAGCGCCGCCGACAGGATGCCCACGCCCAGCGGCTTGCCCAGCACCAGCACGTCGCCGGCTTTTGCGCCGGAATTTTTCTTGACGCGCGAAGGATGCACCAGCCCCATCACCACCAGGCCGTAAATCGGCTCGACCGAGTCGATGGTGTGGCCGCCCGCGATCGGGATGCCGGCATCGCGGCAGACGTCCTGGCCGCCGCGCAGGATGGCGCCTATGGTCTCCAGCGGCAGCACGTTGACGGGCATGCCCACCAGGCCCAGCGCCATGATGGGCGTGCCGCCCATGGCATAGACGTCGCTGATCGCATTGGTCGCGGCGATGCGCCCGAAATCGTAGGGGTCGTCCACGATGGGCATGAAGAAGTCGGTGGTGGCGATCAGCGCCTGCTCGTCGTTGAGCTGGTAGACGGCCGCGTCGTCGGCGGTCTCTATGCCCACCAGCAACTGCGGCGGGATGTTCAGGCCCGGCAGGTTGCCCGAGTTCTTCAAAATTTCACTGAGCACGCCCGGCGCGATCTTGCAGCCGCAGCCGCCGCCGTGTGAAAGGCTGGTGAGCCGGGGTGCGGCGGTTGGCTTGGACGTGTCTGGTTTGGTCATGGGGCAACTTTCAAATCGGGCCGGGGCGCAGGGAGGCGCATCACATCCGGATGCCGCGCAGGTACGTCAAGTTTATGACAAGGCCATGCGCGCGGACCGGGCGGTTCCTGCATGCGGCGTGGCGTGGACAGTCCCTGCGTTCACATCGCTTTGCAGGCCGCCCCGCAAGGGGCATTTCCACCCGCGCTTTCTGTAATTGCCTGTAATCGCTTTGGCCGTGAGCCTTGCCTAGAGTAGCACCACTGAAGCGGAAAGCCGCCGGCCCCAGCAGACAAGCCACCACAGGGAATCACCATGGATATCAAACTGCGATTCGTCAACAAGTCCAACGACGGCAACAAGTCCGAGGTGGTGGTCTACCAGAAGAGCGTGCTCACCACCATGGCGTCATTGGCGGTGGCCTGGAAGGTGATCCGCTACTGCGGGCGCGACTGCACTCACCCTTTTGTCTATCCCGACAGCTACGAGGTGTCCATCACCGACGAGCACGCCAACTTCACGCCGCGCCTGAAGGCCAAAAACGGCCAGATGCTGAGCCTGGTCACCACCCCCACCGGCAGCCGGCGCCTGCTCTACACGGGGCCGTCCAGCGCGTCGACCGAGCTGGACGTGCTCAACAGCATGAGCCAGGGCGCGGTTGATGTCTGCATCTTCAAGGATGGTCGCCTGATGGGCGTGAAGACCTCGGTATCTCCCGGGCAGAAGGCGATTTTCCAGTACCAGCCGGCGCTGTGGATAGGCGTGACCTCCGAGGTCGTGCAGGGCGAGCCGATCGACTCCGCCGTGATGTCGGACACCAATACCGAGCTCTCGCTGATCGGCATCGCCAGCGCCGACATCGTGATGACGGGCGGTGGTCCGGGCGAGGGTTCAACGCCTTTTTTCTTCAATCTCGAAAACATCGTTCACGCCTGAGGGAAACCGCCAGGCCTGGACACGCAGGGTTCGCCGCCGGGGCAGCAGGGCAACGATGGCAAACGGGCAACGCATGGTGCGCTGCCATCTTTTTATCAACAGGATCAACAGGAGAAAACCATGGATATTGCACTGAACTTCATCAACAACTCGAATGACGCGAACAACTCGGAGATCGTGATCTTCCAGAAGAACGTCGCGACCAATTTCGACGAACTCGCGGTGGCCTGGCAGGTCATCCGCTACTGCGGCCAGGGTGACAACCATCCCTTCACCTTCCCCATGACCATGCAGGTCGGCGCCAGCGACAGCTACGGCAACTACACGCCGCAGCTCGATGCGCAGAACGGCCAGCTGTTCCAGATGGCGCTGACGACCTCCGGCGACCGGCTGGTGCAAGCCGGCAGCGGCACCAGCTCCAAGGAAGTGCAGGTGCTCAACAGCCTGCCCGTGGGCGCCATCAATGCCAGCATCTACAAGGCCGGAAAACTGCTGGCGGTCAAGACCTCGATCGCCCCGCAGCAAAAAGCGGTGTTCGAGTTCAAGCCCACCATCTGGATCGGCGTGGCCTCGCAAATCGTGCAGGGCCAGGTCATGGACTCGGCGATCATTTCCAACATCAACACCGAGCTGTCGCTGCTGGGCATCGCGAGCGCCGACATCGTCATGACCGGCGGCGGCCCAGGCGCCAACTCCACGCCTTTCGCCTTCAACCTCGAAAACATCGTGATGTGCTAAAGCCGCTTCACCGGCGCGCGGCCCCCGGCCGCGCGCCGGCGACGCGGGCCGCATGCCGCCCCCACAGGAGCACCCGAGTGAACGAAATGGTCAAAAGAAGCTGGTCGGCCATGGACGGCTGCCTGGTCTTCGACTTCACCATCAATCGCGAACCGGGCGACGACATTCCGTCCATGGCCGGCGTGTCCTGCAGGTCCGGCCCGGCCGAAAACCAGCTGCTCACCATCACGCGGCTGTGGCCGGCCAAGCCTTTTGAATTCAGGTTCCGCTCGGGCTGCTACGTCTCGGGCTACCTGCAGCAAAAAACGCCGGTGCACATCGACGGCGTGACCAACACCGCCATCTTTGCCGACATCCATTACGGCATGAGAGGGCAGAGCGACGACCACCACTTCGAGGGCATCATGGTGGCCTGCCCCACGCGCGGGCCGCTGCCGCCGCCAGGCCCGCCCTGGCCGCCGGGGCCGCCGCCCATAGAGCCGGACCCTCCCATAGGCCCGGTCGAACCCATTTCCATCGTCACCAGCCATCCCGACGAACTGTTTCCCTATGTCTACGTGCGGCGCTGGCCCAAGGTGAGCGCTGGCGACCTGCTCTACGGCTTCGTCCAGTACGCCGGCGCCAGCCCGCCTTCAAGCGCTTTCTTCGGCGACCTGGTGGATGCGCGCAACCAGCCGCAGGGAGGGCGCGAGGCCGCGCAGGAACTGGCCCTGAATTTCATCGACGGCGATGGTTACCCGGGCGGCTTCGTCGGCGGCATGGACAGCCTTGCCGGTCCCGTCGGCCAGTTTGCGCGGGTTTTCATGCGCCTGCCGAAACCGGACGGCGCGCCGGCGGCCTGGCTGGCCAAGGCCTGCGAACGTGTCACGCGGCTGCTGTCGCGCTACGCGCTGGACTGGCGCTACTTTGATTCCAGTGCCTATGCCGAAGCGCTGGACCGCGTCTGGCAGAGCTACTTTGCCCTGGTGATCACCCTGGGCTACGACACGGCGCTGCTCGATGAGTTGACCCGGGTATTGCTGATGGCGCACCTGGTCGAGGTGGCGCTGCAGCCTTACGCCAGCATCACCGGCGCATCGACTGCCGGACCGATCGAAAGCGCCGAAAGCGCCGAAAGCGCGGGAGTTGCGGCAACGGAACCGGTCGTGGCGGAGCAGTCCCACCTGACCGCGCAGCAGATCACCGAGCTGCTCCATGCCACGCCCGCGCTCAGCGCGCAGGTGTTTCCGCTGCCCGCCGCGCAAGCCCGTGCCCCTGATGCCTCCCCGCCGCCGGGGCCGCCGGGCTGGATAGAGCCCTATGCCATCGGCGACCTGCAGATGGTGCGCCAGCGCCTGCTGCGCTACCAGTGCGGCGAGATCGCGCGCATTGAAAACGTGATGCGCGGCGAACGCCGGGAGGTGACGCACAAGCGCACCCACCGCCAGGTCGATGAGCGGCACCAGAGCACGCAGGAACAGCAGCTGCTGCAGAACGACGCCGCGGACGAACGCAGCAACCTGCAGGAGGAGTCGCGCAAGACCGTGGCCGAGGCCAGCGAAACCAACCAGTACAACAAGTTCACCAGCAGCTACGGCCCGCCCACCCAGGCCACGCTGGACGGCTCCTGGACCAAGACCGTGCAGCCGGGCGCCGCGCCGGGGCTGGACGACACCACCCGCTTCGCGCGCGACATCCTGAACAAGACCGTCAACCGCATCAGCCGCAGCGTGAGCCTCACGCGCTCCAGCAGCACCATGAGCCAGACCGAGGACTCGGTGGTCAGCCTGGTCGACAACACGGGCGGCACGCACGGCATGCGCGGCGTGTTCCGCTGGCTCAACAAGGTGTACGAGGCCTGCGTCGTCAACTACGGCCAGCGCCTCATGATGGAGTTCATGGTGTGCAGGCCCGCTGCGGCGTTCATCGCGGGCGAGCAGGCCCTGGCAGGCCAGGACTTCGTCAAGCCGGTGGCGCCGCTGCGGCTGCACATCGCCACCTTTGAAGACATCAACCCGCGCAACTACGCCCGCCTTGGCGCTTACTACGGCGTGCTGGACCTGGAGCCGCCGCCGCTGGCGCAGCGCTTCGCCTCGGCGACCCTGCGCGACGGGGAAGAAAAACAGATCGCGATTCCCGGCGGCTACTGCGCCGCCAAGGCCTATGTCAGCTACGTCAGCGCGCCCACCGGCGTGCCCGCGCCCGTGGTGCTGGTGGGACGGCAGACGTTCAACCCGCCCGCCGATCCGGACGGGATGACGCTGTTCGGCGAGGACGACAGCGTGCCGGTGTCCGTGCTGGACTACCCGCCCAGCCTGTCGCCGCCCGCCGACCCGCAGGTGCAGGTCAACGTGGAAATCGCCTGCGTCCCTTCGGCGCGCTGCATGGACGAATGGCGCATCCGCATCTACGCCGGCATCATGCGCGCCTACCAGGAGCGGCTGGCCGCCTACCATGCACGCGCCGACGGCGGCCCGCAGGGGCGCATCGCCCCACGCTCGCCGCTGGCGAACCGGCAGATCGAGCAGCGCGAACTCAAGAACGCCTGCCTGCGCCTGCTGCTGGAGCGCCTGCTCGCGCTGACCGGCATGGCCTCCGAGGCCACAGCGCTGTCGCCGCCCGCGGAATTCAGCGTCAACGAGCCGCGCTACCTGCAGTTCTTTGACGAGGTGCTGGAGTGGAACGAGATGGTCTACAGTTTTTACGCCAGCCCCGGCCTGGGCGCCGGCGGGGCCGAACCGGAACTGGGCAGCCTGGCCGCCGACGACGATGCCCTGTTCGCCAGCTTCCTGCAGGCCGACCAGGCGCGTGTGCTGCTGCCGGTGCAGCCCGCGCATGTGATGGCTTTCCTCTACTTCTATTCGGCCGGCATGTTGTGGCCGTCCGGTGACAGCCTGGCGCCCGTCAATCCCGGCGACATTCCCCTGGTCGACGACCTCAAGCATGCCGGGCCTGCGCGCCGTCCCGCGCGGCACGTCGGGCCGTGCTGGGAAGTGGTGGTGCCCACCGCCATGCAGGTGATTGACGAAGCCGGCGCCGTGACGGGCGTGGGCGGGGGCATCGTGCCCGCCGCCGCCATCGGGAGTGCCGCACCATGATGGCGCCGGGCATGAACAACCCCTTCTTCGTGCGCCCGGGCTTTGGCGAGCTGCCGGTCGGCTCCGTCACGGCCTTCGCCGGCACCCTGGGTGCGCCCGACAGCGCCGGCGCGGCCACCACCGTGACGCCGCAGGACTACGTCACCGACCCGGTCGAAGCCTGGGGCTGGATGTTCTGCGACGGCCGCACGCTCACTGCTTGCGACTACCCCGAGCTGTTCGCGGTGCTCGGTTATGTCTACGGCGGCAGCGGCAACCAGTTCCTGATTCCCGATTACCGCGGCTTCTTCCTGCGCGGCAACGGCACGGGCACGCAGAACGACCCCGACATCGCCACGCGCAAAGTGCCGCCGGGCGGCCAGGGGCAAAGCAGCGGCGTGGGCTCGACCCAGCCCTTCGCCGTGGAGACCCACGAGCACACCTACAACAGCGTCCCCGCGCCGGCCATTTCCTCGTCCCCCAGCACGGCCGCCGGTGCGCCCAGCACGACCACCGCGCTGACCACCGGCGGGCCGGTGCCAAGCCAGCCGGTGCCCGGCCAGCCCCCGCCCAGCCCGGTGCTGGTAAGCCAGTACGAAACGCGCCCGATCAACGTCTACGTGAACCACATCATCAAGTTCACCTACGGTCTGGCGCCCTTCATCCGATGACTTCCGACTGACCCACCCAGCATCTTCACAGGAGAAACAGCATGGCTTACAACAACGTCCGCTTCATGGGCTACGTGATCGACACGGCGCCCAAGTTGAACCCCGATGGTTCCAAAACCTACCTCGGGCTGAACAACCCGCAGCAGGACATCGAGGCGCGCTGCGACCTGATGCTGCGCGCCATGAAAACCGCGCGCGATGCGCTGCCGGCGCAGTCCCCGCCGCCGCCGCCCGGCGATACGCTGAACGTCTTCATGGCGCCCGAGTTCTTTTTCCGCGGCGCATCGGGCGCCTACCAGATGGACGACGTGCAACTGGCCATCGCGGCGCTGCAGCGCATCGCCGCCGACGACCAGTGGCTCGACTGGGTATTCGTCTTCGGCACCATCCTGGGTGTGTCCTCGCCTACGCTCAACACGCCGCCTTACGACATCGACCCTCTGGCCAACAAGGAGGTCTATAACTTCGCGCTGGTGCAACTGGGCGGTGTGGCGGTGCAGGGCGACACCGGCGCGCGCGTGGTGATGAAGGAGCTGATGTCCGGCGTGGACTTCATTGCGGCGGCGGCGAATCCCGGTGGCCTGCTGCTGGGCGACGTCGAGCACCTGGCGCCTTCCACCACCGGCGGCCGCGGGCGCGAACAGCAGGTGGTCAACTACGACGGCGCCGGCGTGTTCGAGCTGGCCGGCATCACCTGGGGGCTGGAGGTCTGCCTGGACCACCTCGGCACGGTGCGCCGCCTGCAAAGGTCACCGCAGCTGCCGGGCGAAAACCTGGTCCAGCTGCAGTTGGTGCCTTCCTGCGGCATGGGTGTGCAAGCCCCGAGCGTGATCACCGAGTTCGGCGGCTACGTGTTCAATTGCGACGGCTCGCGGGCCGCCCGCCATTCCACGCTGGCCCAGCAGGTGCCGCCGCTGGTGAATGTGGCGCTTTCCACCAGCACGCCGGTCAGCGGTGACCCGATAGCGCTGCAGAGCACGTCGCCGGTGCTGGACGTGCCCGTCAACTCCCTGTACGCCAGCGGCCCCGGCGTGGTCAACATCTACCCTGCGCGCGCCATACCGGCCCGGCAAACCGTCCCGGGCAGCACCGTGCGGCTCTTCTGGCAGGCCAGCGCCGACTACCAGTTCGTCTTCCTGCTGGTCTACGACGACAACGGCAGCTACGTGACCATGATGTGCGAAGCGCGCAGCAGGAAGACCAACTTCCACGGCAACAACTACTACCTGCCGCTGTCGCTGCAAATGCAGGACTCCCTGAAGCAGGCCGTGAGCATCCAGATGCGCCTGGCCGTGGGCAGCAGCCCCTACGCGGGCGCGGTCTGGTGCAAGATCAGCGTGCCGGGCTTCATTTTCGAGGGCAATGCCTTCGAATTCAGCGCCAACACGTCCGGCCTTCCCCCCTTGACGGTCTGGTAGCCGGCGATGGGACTGCTCGTGCAAGCCAACAGCTTTCATGCCGGCGCGCACGCGGATGCGCAGCACGAACTCAGCGTGTTCGTCCACCGCCGCGCCTTCCGGGTTCGCTCCGGCGATGCGCGCAAGGCTTTCTGGGGCCGCGTGGCAGCCGGCCTGTGGGAGCCGCAGACCTTCGAGGTGTTCCAGCGCTTCCTGCGGCCCGACCGTTCTTACATCGACGTGGGCGCCTGGATAGGGCCCACGGTTCTTTACGGCGCGTTGCTGTCGCGCCGCGTGCATGCCCTGGAGCCGGACCCGGTGGCCTTTGCCGAGCTGGCGGCCAACGTCGATGCCAACCCTGCCCTGCGGCGGAAAATCCACTTGCATCCATGCGGCATCGGCCCCGAAAACGGCCCGCTGCGGCTGTACGCCGGCGGGCTTTACTTCGGCGAGCAAAGCCATTTCGGCGACAGCATGTCGGGCATGCTGGCCGCCCCGGGCGCCGTCGGCCAGCCCTGCCGCGAGGTCCCTGGCATGGACCTGGAGCGCTTCCTGGCGCTCAATGCCATCGATGACTGCAACTTCATCAAGATGGACATCGAGGGCGGCGAGTACGCCGTGATTCCCGGCCTGTGGCGGCGCCTGCCGCAACTGGGCCTGCCCACGCTGTATGTTTCCTTCCACGCTCCCGAGCCGGCGCGCCGCGAAGCGCTGATACGCGCCTGCGCGGAGGAGTTGCTGCTGTGCTACCCGCGCTTTTACAGCGCGGTGGATGCCCGGGGCGTGGCGCTGGCGCAGTTGCTGGATGCGGTGGGCGACTGGGGCGACGAAGCGCCGGGCAGCCCCTGGCGCAAGCTTGAAATGCTGCTGGGCGCGGGCCTGGTGGCCAGCCATGAGGCGTGGTAGATGCCCGCCCCGCAAGACCGCGAGATCCTGATCGGCGTGTATGTGGCCGCGCATGCCGAGGCGCTGGCCGCCACCCTGGCCAGCCTGTTTGAGAATACGCCCATGCCTTTCGGCCTGCGGCTGCTGCCGGACCCGGCCGGCGAGGACCAGGCCCGGGCGCTGCAGGCGCGGTTCGCGGCCCACCCGGGCATCGCGCAGCTGCCCGGGCCCGTGCACGAAGGCGCGGCCGCCTGCTTCAACCGGCTGGTCGGCGTGCCGGCCGACGTCTATGTGTTTCTCGAGAACGGCGCGCGTGTCACGCCGGGCTGGCTGGAGTTGCTGTTGGCCGCGCTGGATGCCGATGCCAGCCACGGCCTGGCCGGCCCTTCGACCAACCGCGGCTGGAACGAGCAGGCCGCGGCACCGGCTTGCGGCGCCACGCAGGAAGCCCTGTGGAACCAGGCCGATGCGCTGGCGGCAAGATTCGGCAACGCGTACACGCCGCTGGAGCCGCTGCACAGCCTGTCCGACTTTTGTTATGTGGTCAGGAACGAGGTGGTGGCCGCCATAGGCGCCGCCGACGCGGCCTACGCCCAGGGGCCGTGCTGGGAGATGGACTACAACATCCGCGCCGCGCGGGCCGGTTTTCGCGGGGTCTGGGCCCAGGGCGCTTTTGTGCACCGGGCGCCGCCGTGCCCGCGGCAGTCGCTGCTGCAGGACGGCCTGCTGGAAACCAGCAAACATCTCTACCAGGACCGCTTTTGCGCCTGGCGCGGCCAGGCGCAGCAGCAGCCCGCGCCTTACCACGCGCATTGCGCCGGCGAGCAGTGCCGCTACTTCGCCATGCCCGAGCGCATGCGCATCTTCGTGCCGTTTGCCGCCGTCCCGGAAGCGATCACCGAGGCCGCGATGCCGGCCACGGCCCCGCCCCTGCTGAGCTGTGTGATGCCCACGCGCGCGCGGCCCGGGTTCGTCGCGCAGTCCATCCGCTACTTCCAGCGCCAGGACTATCCGGCGCTGGAGCTCATCATCGTTTACGAGGACGACGGCGACCTGCCCGCCGACGTCGCAGACGCACGCATCCGCTGCATCCGCATGGCCCCCGGAACCAGCATAGGCGCCAAGCGCAACGAGGCGGTGCGCCTGGCCCGGGGCGAACTGATCGCGCACTGGGACGACGACGACTGGTACGGCGAGCAGCGCCTGAGCCGGCAGGCCGCGCCCATCCTGCACAACATCGCCGACATCACCGGGCTCAACGACATGCTCTTCATGGCGCGGCCGCAGGCCGAGTTCTGGGCCGCCAGCCGGGCCTTGTTTCGCCGCCTGTTTGTCGAGAACGTCAGCGGCGGCACCTTGCTGTACCGGCGCAGCCTGTGGGAGACGCGTGGCCACTACCCGGCCACCTCGCTGCGCGAGGACGCCGACTTCCTGCAGAAAGTCCTGGGCGGCGGCGCGCGCCTGTGCCGTGTCCCGGGGCGCGAGCTGTGCGTCTATGTGCGCCACCACGGCAACACCTGGAAGTTCAAGGAAGGGCACTACCTGCAGCAGGACGCCTGGACGCTGATGCCGCAGCCGGAGTGCCTGTGGCGCGACCGCGATTTCTACTTTTCGCCGGTTGCCGCGGCGCAGGCCGGCGCCGCGCCGGCGCGCCCGATGGTGTCCTGCATCATGCCCACCGCCGACCGGCGCGACTTCGTGCCGCAGGCGATCCGCAACTTCCTGGCGCAGGACTACAGCCCCTGCGAGCTGATCGTGCTGGACGACGGGCGCGACAGCGTGGCCGACCTCATTCCGCAACACGAAAGCATTCGCTACCTGCGGCTGGACCGAAAATGCACCCTGGGCGCCAAGCGCAACATCGCCTGCGAACTGGCCCGCGGCGAGCTGATCGCGCACTGGGACGACGACGACTGGATGGCGCCGGGCTGGCTCAGTTCGCAGGCCAGGGCCTTGCTGGCGCAGGGCGCGGACATCTGCGGGCTGGACAAGGTGTTCTTCTATGCGCCGCAAGGGCGGCGCGCCTGGCAGTATGTGTACGACGGCCGCTCGCCCTGGGTGTGCGGCGGCACCCTCTGCTACCGCAGGGAGTTCTGGCGCGCCGCGCCCTTTGCCGACATCAACGTGGGCGAGGACAACGCTTTCGTCTGGGCGCCGCAGCACAAGCGCATCGTGGTCAACCCCGACCAGCATTTGTACGTGGCCCGCGTGCATGCCCGCAACACCAGCCCCAAGGAGACCCTGAACCGGCGCTGGCGCAGCTGCCCCGTCGAGCAGGTTGAGCAGCTGATGTTGTGAGGCCTCGCGCATGGTTCAGGAAGGGTGGCTTTCCATCAGCCTGAACACCCTGTCTTCCTCCTTGTCTTCCTCTTCATGCCGCGCCGCCGCCGTGCCGGCATAGGCTTCAAAGCGCATGTTGGCCGCCAGCTCGCGGCGGGCATGCTGGCTGGCCACGATGGCGCCCGGCCCGGCCACGCTGTTCAGGTGCAGCGCGACGTTGGCGCCGCGGTTGCGGCTGGAGGCATCGCCGCGCGAGGCCGGCGTCACGCTGTGGATGGCGCCCGATATTTCCAGCCGCACGCCGTGCTGGACCTCCAGCAAGCGGCTGCGGCGCTGCACGCGTGTGCACAGGTCCATGGCGGCGACGGCCGCCTGCCGCAGGTTCTGCTCGCCGCTCGCGCCCTGCTCGAAATGAAACAGCATGCAGTCGCCCAGCACCCCGGCGCTCTGGCCCTGGCCGCCCTGCACGGCGTTGGCGCACCAGCGCATCTGCTGCTCCCGTATCTCCTGCAGGTAGGGTAGGGCCAGCGAGGCGTTCCTCGCCGGGTACAGGCGCAGGCCCACGCACAGGATGCCCAGTGCATGTTCCCCGCTGGAGGGCTGGGCCGCGATGTCCATGCTGTCCAGCGTCAGCTGCTTCACGGCATCCACCGGGGCGGCAGGCGCGAGCTGGCCCTGGCGCGTGCCGCGCAGTTGCGCCAGGCATTGCGCCAGGTCCAGGTAAAGGCCGGCCGCGTCGGCCGTGCGCTGCCGCAGGTCTTTGTGCAAGGCCTGCCGCAGCAGCGGCGCCAGCGGCTGGCCGGCCAGTTCGTCGGGCAGGGCGATGGGCGCCGCGCTCAGCTGGTGATGCAGCACTTCGTTGACGTCCGCACCCTGGACGCAAGGCCTGGCACTCAGGCACTCCAGGAAGATCAGCGCCCAGGCATAGATGTCCGTCGCGGGGACGCAGGCCTCTCCGCGCAACTGCTCCGGCGCGCAATAGGCGGGTGTGCCTTCCGCCCCCGCCATGAAGCGCGGCTCGCCGTGGTGGCTGGCCAGCCCAAAGTCGAGCAGCGTGAGGTGCAGCGCCCTCCCGGTGGAAACGACCATGATGTTTTCGGGCTTGAGGTCGCGGTGCACGACCTGGTGCTGGTGCAAAAAGGTCAGGGCGTCCAGCAGTTGTGCCATCAAGGCCATGGCGTCCGGCAGCGGCAGGCCGCCGTTGCGCTGCAGGAAATCCCTGAGCGTCTCCCCCGGGATGAATTCAAGCACCGCGAAAATCAGCCCGCCCGCCGCCATGCCTTTGTCGATGAGTTTCACCACATGGGCGTGCTGCAGCATCGCCAGCACCCGCGTCTCCTGGTGCAGGCGTTGCTGCACGCGCCGGTTCGCCGCGGGGTCGTGCGCCGAAGCCGGATGGGGAATCTTGATGGCGACAAACTGGCCCGTGCTGCGCTGCCTGGCCTTGAACACCTGGCCTGATGCGCCTTGCCCCAGCAAACCCAGCGGCTGGTAACCCGGCGCGCCCACGGGGAAGCCGTGCGTGGGCACCGGCGTCATGGAGATGGGTGCAGGATCAGGCGGTGAGCGATTCTTGAGGGTAGCTCCGGCCCTCGGCCAGTGGGTCGAAGTCGGCTTCCTGGTCGGCGCCGCGCGTGATCCGGAAACGCAGATTGCCAAAACGCAAGGATCCGCGGCGGCGCTCGATCAGCTCCGGCACATGCGCGCCCTGCGGCAGCGCCAGCGCGAGCTGCTTGCGCATGCGGAAGATCTGGATGTTCAGGTGGCCCGGGTCCAGGCCCAGCATCTTGGCCAGGCGCTCGAGCTCGACCCAGCCCTGGGCGTGGGGCGCCAGCTGGCGCTGCGCATCGGCCAGACGCAAGCGTGCCAGGATCAGCAACGCATAGTGGTGCGAGCGCTCACCGAGGTCCAGGTGAAGGCCGGCGTCGTCCAGTGCCAGCCATGCGTGCTCTTCATCCTGGCTTACCCTGAACGAAAGGGACGGCTGCGATCGCTTCAAGAGTGTTTGGCCGCCGGCCATGCTGTCCATGGTGGAGACCACCTCGGCCACCGGCAGGAAGCACCAGAGCTTGCCGGAAAAACGGACTTCGTCGCCGTCTTCCAGGATCCAGCTGCCCCCGGGGGTCGTGCATACCCACTGGCCTTTTTCGCTGTGGTGAATCGACAGCTCGGCGGCAGGGCCCTGCGGCAGCAGGTTGGAACGGCCCAGCGTGATGTGCGCTTCGTCATGGCCCAGCGGCCACAGCAGGTTGCAGGGCGGCGACAGCTCTTCCACCAGCCAGGCGCTATCTCCGTCATGTCCGAAGGCGATGATGCCGCCCACCCGCAATTCCAGTCCCCTGGTGCTGGGGATCAGGATGCCGTCGAGCAGGGTGCCGTTGCGGCTGTGGTCGCGCAGTTCCCAGGCTTTTCCGGTCCAGCGGATTGACGCGTGCAGTTGCGAGGCATCCAGGTTTTCCAGCAGGGTGTCGGCCGAACGGCCTCGCCCGAAGACGTGGTGTGTCCGCAGGTAAATTTTGCGCTGCGTGGCGCGATTTCTCAGAATAGCCACTCGCCTTCCCCTCTTTCTTGCCATCACCCATCCTGACAAGAACCCTCACTCTGCGGCGCTCAGCATCTTGTCATTGTCGGAAAACCGTATCGGTCGGCCGCAGTATCGCGAGACGCTCCATCGTCGTCAAGCGGCAGGGGCCGGCATTTTTCAGAACAACTCCGTTTGGGCATTAATTGCCGGGATTCACGTTTCACAAGGCATGCGAACTCGCTGAAAATCATCCATGGCCGCTTGTGTTCGTGTGCTCCATTCGAGCCATGCCTTCGCGCACAGCATGGCGCAATTTGAAGCGCTGTTCAAGAGGGTTGCTGCCGGTTTGCGGCAGAACTTTGCGCCTGTTTTTTGCACGGCGCATCGCTGGTAAGTCAAAACGTTGCATGAAGAAATCACGCGCGGGCCGGCTTGAATCTCAAAGTCTTAGCGCGTGCCTTGCGGGCATGCGGCGGCGCAGTCGCCCTGTAATGCCCTGTAATCGCCAGCGCATGGGTCCATGCCGACAATTTGTTCAGCGAGGCGGCGGCCGCCATTCGCAGCGATTCCATTCACGGAGAAGTCCATGCCTTATCTCAGCAACGCCCAACGCAACCTGCTGGCCCCGGCCGGTGAAGACCATCCACGCGACGGCGAGACCGTGCCCACGTCGGACCAGGTGCCTTTTGCCAATGCCGCCTGCTGGGGCTGGGCCTTGACCGGCGAATACGAGAGCGTCGACAACGCCTACACCGCCGCCACCATCTACAACTCCGACGAAGGCGCTTTTGTGTTCGACAACGACCGCGTGCCGACCGGGCTCAATGACGACTTCTTCAACACCACCGACATCATCTTTCCGCAGACGGTGCCCTTTCACCAGGTGCTGACCGACAACTTTGACGCCGCGCTGGACGGCGACGAGGACGCGCAGGACGTCTGCCGCGTGGCGCTGATGTCGATTACCGCGCAGCTCAACGGCCACACGGTGCTGGGCGTCGACGGCCCGGAGGTCTACACCATGGTCATGAAGTCCAGCAGCTGGTACGGCTGGGACCACTGGGGCATAGGCGTGCAGGCCACCGACGGCGTGACCACCACCTGGCAGCAGAAAGTCAGCGGCAGCCAGGCGAACCCGCAAGCCCTGCAATACAACTGCGGCGTGATGTGGGACGAGCACCTGCCTCTGGAAACCGTGCTCAGGCTGGACGGCCTGCTGCGGGCGCAGGTCGACATGCTCAACAACGTCGTCTGAGGGGCCCGCCATGCTGGTTCCAGGCATAGACGTCAGCCACTACCAGGGCGCCATCGACTGGCCCCAGGTAGCCGGCGGTGGCGTGGTTTTTTGCTTCGTCAAGGCCACGGAAGGGATTTACGTCGTGGATCCTTTTTTCAAGGAGAACTGGGCCGGATGCGCGGGCGCCGGCTTGCTGCGGGGCGCTTACCATTTCGGCCGGCCCGGCACCGATGCGCAAACCCAGGCACAGCAATTTTTCTCGACCGTCGGCACGCTGGGGCCGCATGATTTGCCGCCGGTGCTGGACATCGAAACCCTGAATCAGTGCAGTGCTGAGGATGCCCTGCAGTGGGTGCTGGACTTCACCGCCGCCGCCGACACCTTGTTCGGGCGCCGGACCATGGTTTACACCGACGATGGTTTCTGGCAAAACCTGGTTCCCATCCTGGCTCGCGAGCCGGCGGCCGCGCGGTCACTGGCCGCGCGGCCGCTGTGGCTGGCCGACTATGTGGCCGACCCGACCGTCCCTTCGCCGTGGCAGGCATGGTCCTGCTGGCAGTACAGCGACGGCAGCGTCAACGGCGCAACGCCGGTGCCCGGCGTGGCCGGCGATGTGGACCAGAATTGGTTCCAGCAAGCCGACCTTGAATCGCTGACTTCGCCGCTCCCACCACCCCAGGCCCAAGGATCGCCATGAGCAGCTACGTCACCCTCAGCATCGTCAACAACAGCCAGAAGAACGGCAGCGCCTCAGGGCTGGCTGATGACGCGATCTACCTGTTCTTCACCCAGGAAAAAATCAACCTGGCCTGGAGCATGGACCCCGCCACCGGCATCGCCACGCCCATGTCCGCGCCGGGCACCCTGGCGCCCTCGTTCACGCTGGCCGACCTGGCGGCGGCCGGTGGCGCCATCCAGCTGGACGCCGGTGTGCAGGTCGCCTCGGCGCGCCTGTATCTCAGCAGTTCGCCGAATGCGGTGAGCCTGTCGGCGGCCGGCAATGTCAGCGGGCCGACCGCCGGCACGGCCGGTTTCTTTTACGACTTCGTGGAACTCGCGCTCACCTGCACCACCCCCGGCGCGCCGCCCCAAAGCGCACCGGACAATCTCAATGTGGACACCACCCAGGTGGACCAGCTGGGCATTCCGCTCACGCTGCAGGTCACGCCGCCGGATCCCAACTTCAGTGAGGGCTCGGGCGTGGTGCCCACGCTGGACCGGCAGACCCTGGTCGGTAATTTCAAGGCCATGGCGGTGGGTCCGCTCGCGCCTTTTGCCGATTGTGTCTATCCCCAGGGCATCGATGCGTCAGCGCCTTATCGCCTGCTCAATCCCGGCGACGTGATAGGCGGCCAGCTGCTGGCCACCAGCCTGCAGGGAACCCTGGCCGTCTCGGGCGTGTGCGGCGCCTGGCTGGCCACCTTCACCATCACCGGGCCGGGCACGCCGGCGCCGACCAACGGCGGCCTTGGCACGGGCATGCAGGTAAGCGGCCCCTTCATCCCGGCCGGCACCGTCGTGAGCAGCCTGCCGGACGCGCCCGCCGGCAGCACCGTGGTGATGGCCAGCGCGAGCACGGCCGCCGACAATCCCTTCACCGCCAGCACCAGCCCGGTGGAGCTGTTTTTCATCACGCCGCCTGGCACCGCGCTGGCCACGTACTTCGACGCGGCCATCGACAATTTCTTCACCTGGTACAAGAAGAATCCCGGCTTGCTGCAGGTCGAGCAGAACAACAACGGCAACCACATCTATGCCGGCAACGTGGTGCAGGTCGGGGGCATCATCGACATCAACGGCAACAGCAACACCTACACCGTTCTGCAGTTCAGCGGCGGCAACGGCGAGGCCTACAACCTCTACTACCCCTTCTTCAGCACCAATTCCGTTGCCGGCAAGACCACGCCTTTCGGCGCGGCCGTGCCGCCGCCGCCCGCGTGGTGGGCGCCGTCCAAGGGCTTGATGTATTACGCGCCGCCTTCGCTGATGGTGTTCGGCGCCAGCGGCGTGTTCGCCGACAACACCCAGCAGCCGCCGTATGCGCCCAACAACAGCAGCGCGGTGCTGGGCGCGATTGAGAACGTCGTCGTCACCGCGCTGGAGCGCGGCTACGCCAACACCTGGAAATTCCTGCAGGGCGGCATCACCCCCGGCAGCCCCGCCACCACCGCAACCGTCAGCCTGAGCGCCGGCATCACCACGGCCGGCCTGGTGGACGGGATGGACATGGCCTCCTTCCAGATCGCCAACATCCCCATGACGGCGTCCATCCCGGTCGGCGCGCCGGTGAGCAGCTTCAGCGTGACGTCGCCGCTGGACATTTTGCCCACCACCCCGGACCTGCTCACTTTTTCGCAGTTCTATCCCGCCGGCGGCACCTGGAGCGCCTTCGCGAACTTCCTGCACAACCCCGCCGTCATGACAGGCGGCCGCGCCTACGCCTTGCCGTTTGACGACCAGGGAGGGTTCAGTTCAGACCTGAATGCCGCGACCTCGGTGGCCAGCCCGGCCAGCGTCCTGGTGACGCTGGGGCCGTGGACACCGGGCCCCGTCACGCCGCAAGCCGTGGGCGGCGACAGATTGCCGGTCAGGCTCAGCTGGCAGGCCAGTGAAGACTATTTTTTTGTCTTCCTGCTGTACTACGGCGACAACGGTGAGTACGAGAGGATGGAGATCCAGATCAAGAGCGCCGCCGGCCCGTTCAGCGGTGAAGGCTACACCCCGCCGCTGGTGTTGCCG
This sequence comes from Polaromonas sp. YR568, assembly GCF_943369675.1. Taxonomy (GTDB): domain Bacteria; phylum Pseudomonadota; class Gammaproteobacteria; order Burkholderiales; family Burkholderiaceae_C; genus Polaromonas. The sequence goes on from NZ_CALROB020000002.1 coordinate 152,239, forward strand.
GCCACGCCCTCGGCGGCGCAGCAGGAGACCATTACCATGACCCTGGTGGCTGTCGGCGCGCCCTACAGCTGGGGGCTGTGGTGCGAGATCCGTGTGCCGGGTTTTGAGTTCCAGGGCAATGCCTTCGAGTTCAGCCGCCTGTACAACAACCCGGCGCCCAATACGAGCTGGCTCTAGGCGTCCAGACTGCTAGCCCGCTTCGTGCTCCTTGTCCGCCCTGAGTTCACCCTTGGCGGCATCGTAGACAAACAGCCGTTTGGCCAGCGCGGGCTGGTAGTTGAGCATGTCGATCAGGAAGCTCAGCGCGCCCAGGTTGTTGCCGAGGCGGTCGAAGATGCCGTCCGCGCGGGCCTGCTGCTCGTTGGCGTCCGGCTTGAGCAGGCTTTCGACCAGCTCGCGCATGTGCGTCACCGCCAGCGCCGCCTGGTCCAGCCCCAGCATGGACAGCACGCCCTGCATCTGCGACAGCTGCTTGGGCACCACGGCCAGCAGCTGGGTGTCCTCGGGCGTGCGGAAAAACAGGTCCAGCGATTTTTCCAGCGCGGCGAGGGAGGCGTGCAGCTCGCCCACCACGCTGCCCATGGTCTGCTTGTCGTTGACGCGCTGGTAGAGCTGCTCCATCCACGATTCGAGCGGCTGCGCCTGCCCGCCGCCGCGCACGCTTTCGAGCCGCTCCGCGAGCCGCGCCGTGCGGGCCCACAGCTGGGGGTCGTTGGGGTCGAAATCGTCGAACACGGCTTCGAGGTAGAGCACGGCGGTGGCGAACTCCAGCGCCAGCTCGGGGCGGGGCGCCTGGCCGGCGCTGACGGTGGTTTCGATCACGCGTGTCATGGCGCGCGCCAGCGACTCGCTGGGCGGGTGCAGCTTGACCAGCGAATCCGTCACCAGGCTGAACTGGTCGGTCAGCGTCTTGAATTTATTGAGGTCGCCGGCGGTTGCCGACGACCAGGTTTCCTTGGCCGAGGCGATGCGCTTGCGGGCCTGGGCGATCAGGGCCGGCGCGAAGCGGCCGAACTGCAGCGATTCATAGTCGACCGGCTTGAAGCGCTTCAGGCCGTACGCCGTGCGCACCGCCGACAGCACGGGCGAGTCCGCGGCGCGCTGCACTTTCGCCTGCGAGCACAGGAACAGCAGGTCTTCCGCGAGCCTGGCCGATGCGTCGGTGCCCTTGGCCAGCCACACGTATTGCAGCAGCACACGCAAGGTCGCGCGCTTGACGTAGAGGTCGACGTTGAGCAGGCCCTGCGCCAGCGCCTCGAAAAAGCCGGCGGCGATCTTCCAGAATGTGCGGGGTTCGATGCCGGTCTGCCCCTGCGCGAAACCGAGGCAGATGTCGCTGAGGCTGCGCGCGGCCTCGGGGTCGCCGGTGCGGATCAGGGTCAGCATCAGCTTGTCGAGCAGTTGCCGGGATTCGTCGCCGTATTCCCGGGCCGGGACGGTGATGGGCAGCGTAGGTTCTATCCAGCGCCAGTCAAAGACCCACAGGTCGGCCGGGTGGATGCGGTCCGCGCCGACCAGGCCCTGGATGTCGCGGTACTGGGGAAACAGCGAGACGGCCGATGCCGGCTTGCCCGCCAGCACGTTTTCCAGGTAGTGGATCAGGGAGAAGCCCGCGAGCTCGATCTTGGCCGCGGCGTCCTGCGTGCACAGCACCGGCGACTGGATGAACTTCTGCACCGCCGTTTCCATGGCCCGCAGCACCAGCGCCGGGGCGCTCATGCCCACCATCTCCAGCGCGCCCACGGCCTGGTGCAACTGCTGGCGCGCGGTGCGCAGCTGGGTTGCATCCAGCGCGGCGAGATCGGAGTCGCGCGAAGCCTCGGCTTCGCGCATGAAACGCTTCAGGGCCTTGGACGCGCCTTCCAGTGATTTTCGCAATTCCTCCAGCACCCAGGCCAGGGGGCCGAGGTCCAGCAGGGTCAGGTCGAGTTCGGCGGGCGATGAATTCAGATCATGTAATTGCATAGGTGGCCGGCCGCTGGAGGGCCGAAGTTCAGGGTCATGAAATCAAGGAACCGGAGTCAAACGCTGCACCGCCCGGCGCGCGTCAATCGTGGGGGTGGCTGCCGCAGTCTATCCGCGTCCTCGCCGAATCCGAAGCGGAAAATGGAAATCAGATGCGTAGGGGCGACACTGGCGTGCCGCCGCTGCCCGCCGCTGAGGAACGGCCGATACACGCTATTGACTTATAGCCGTCTGGCCGGCCGGTCTCTGCTATTCTGGTTTCAACGCGTGCGCGGATGTGATGGCGCCTTGACGGCGCCTTGTGGGAGCCCACCCTCACCGTGCCCGCCGGGATGGCTGCTTTGGCTTCAGACGCTACACCTAATTCATTACCCTCTTCATCGCCGGCCGCGGCCGACGCCTTGACACGCTCGCCGGCCATGCGCGGCGCCGGCCGCGAACTCCTGTCGCTGGCCCTGATGGATGCGCGCAACCACACCCTGCACCTGTTCGCGCAATACCAGCAGGCGCTGGAGTCCGGCGGCTTCGCCATGGCGCCATTGGCCACGGTCAACCCGCCGCTGTGGGAACTCGGCCATGCGGGCTGGTTCCAGGAATGGTGGATCGCCCGCAACATGCAGCGCGCCCTCGGCACGCGCTGCGAGCCCGCGCACGCCCGGCTGGCGTCCATTGAGCCCGGCGCGGACCGCTGGTGGGGCGCGCAGGCCGGGCCGCGCGACGCGCGCTGGGCACTGGATTTGCCCGACATGGGCCACTGCCGCGCCTATTTGCTCGACACGCTGGAAGGCACGCTGGACCTGCTCGAAAAAACCGCTCCGGCCAGCCATGGCGGGCACAGAGGCGAGGGCAGCGACGACGCCCTGTACTTCTACCGCCTCTGCCTGTTTTACGAAGACATGCGCGGCGAAGCGCTGGTGCGCAACGCGCAAACCCTGGGCCTGGCGCTCGACAAAGGCCTGCAGGCGGCCTTCACGCCCGCGCCCATGGCGGTGCGCGGGCCGCTGCTGATCCCGGCCACGGTGTGGCAGATGGGCAGCGCGGCCGGTGAGGGCGCGGGCTTTGCTTTTGACAATGAGATCGCGCAGCACGCCGTCAGCGTGCCGGAGTTCGAGATCGACGCCCAGCCCGTCAGCTGGGCGCAGTACGTCGAGTTTGTCGGCGACGGCGGCTACGATCGCGAGGAACTCTGGCAGGCGGACGGCTGGCGCTGGCTGCAGGGCCTGGCCGCGGGCGAGGGCCGGCGCGGCCCGCGTTATGTGGACCAGATCGGCATCGCCAGCGGCGCGGTGATTCAGAACCGCTTCGGCGTGCCGCACCGCATGCAGGCCAGCCAGCCCGCCATGCACCTGAGCTGGTGGGAGGCCGACGCCTGGTGCCGCTGGGCCGGGCGCCGCTTGCCGGCGGAAGTGGAATGGGAAGTGGCCGCGCACGCGGCGGCGCGGCGCGGTTTTCACTGGGGCGACGTCTGGGAGTGGGTCGGCACCACCTTCAGGCCTTATCCGGGTTTTGCGCCCGGTCCCTGGCAGGCTTATTCGCAGCCGCACTTCGGCACGCACAAGGTGTTGCGCGGCGCCTCGTTCGCGACGCGCGCGCGCATGAAAAACCCCAAACACCGCGGCTTTGCCTTGCCGGAGCGGGACGACGTGTTCTGCGGCTTTCGTTCCTGCGCGCCCTGAAAAAAGCGCCTGCGGGCAGCGTCAGGCGCCGGTTTTTTTTCGGGGCCACCAGGGTGGCGTGGCGCGCAGGGACAGCGACTCGCCGCTCTGCGTGCCGCCGCAACCGCCGAAGCAAACCCAACTAGACCACTGGATTGGGTGAAGGAGAAACCACCCCTTTTGCCAGCGCCTTGGCCACACCGGCCCCATAAGCCGGATCCGCCTTGCTGCAATTGGCGATGTGCCGCTCCTGGATGGCTTTGGAGGCGCCGCCCACCGAACGCGCGGTGTTCTCGAACAGTACCTGCTGCTGCGCCGGCGTCATCAGGCGGAACAAGTTGCCGGGCTGCGAATAGTAATCTTCGTCGACGCGGTGGTTCCAGTGGTCGGCCGCGCCTTCGATCGACAGCGGCGGCTCGGCGAAGTCGGGTTGCTCCTGCCAGGAGCCCTTGCTGTTGGGCTCGTAACCGATCTCCGATCCCTTGTTGTCGTCCACCCGCATGCTGCCGTCGCGGTGGTAGCTGTGCACGGGGCATTTGGGCGCGTTCACCGGGATCTGGTGGTGGTTCACGCCCAGGCGGTAGCGCTGCGCGTCGCCGTAGCTGAAGAGGCGCGACTGCAGCATCTTGTCGGGAGAAAAACTGATGCCCGGCACCACGTTGGCCGGCGAGAAGGCCAGCTGCTCGACTTCCGCGAAATAGTTTTCCGGGTTGCGGTTCAGTTCCATCACGCCCACGTCGATCAATGGGTAGTCCTTGTGCGGCCAGACCTTGGTCAGGTCGAAGGGGTTCAGGTGGTAGGTGGCCGCGTCTTTTTCGGGCATGACCTGGATCTTCAGGTTCCAGCGCGGGAAGTCCTGGTTGTCGATGGCGTTCAGTAAATCGGCCTGGGCGCTTTCGCGGTCGCGGCCCACCAGTTCGGTGGCTTCGGCGTCCGTCAGGTTTTCAATGCCCTGCTGCGTGACGAAGTGGAACTTGACCCAGAAGCGCTCGTTCTGCGCATTGAGGAAACTGAAAGTGTGGCTGCCGAAGCCGTGCATGTGGCGGTAGGACTTCGGAAGGCCGCGGTCGCTCATCACGATGGTGACCTGGTGCAGGGCCTCTGGCAGCAGCGTCCAGAAATCCCAGTTGTTTTCGGCGCTGCGCATGTTGGTGCGCGGGTCGCGCTTGACGGCGCGGTTCAGGTCGGGGAACTTCAGCGGGTCGCGCAGGAAGAACACCGGTGTGTTGTTGCCCACCAGGTCCCAGTTGCCTTCCTCGGTGTAGAACTTGACGGCAAAGCCGCGGATGTCGCGCTCGGCATCGGCCGCGCCGCGTTCGCCGGCCACGGTGGAAAAGCGCAGCACCAGATCGGTCTTCTTGCCGACCTGGGAAAAGATTTTGGCTTTGGTGTATTTCGTGATGTCGTGCGTGACGGTGAAGGTGCCGTAGGCGGCCGAGCCCTTGGCATGCATGCGGCGCTCGGGAATCACTTCACGCGCAAAATGCGCCAGCTTTTCCAGGTGCCAGACGTCCTGCAGCAGCACCGGGCCGCGCGGTCCCGCTGTTTGCGTGTTCTGGTTGTCGACGACCGGTGCGCCGGCGGCGGTGGTGAGTTTGCTCATGGCTGGTTCCTTTGGGTCAAAGTGGCTGGAGTGAATCAATCTGGACCGGGCTCGTTGTTCTGGGTTTACCCCCCGGTTGCTTTGCTCAATCAATAGATCGAATCTATTGAAGGTGAATTGATTGTGGCTAAAGACTATCAACGGTGCAAGCGCTTGCCGATAGTAATTTCTCAAAGCACCGATAGGCAAGTGAACTTTGGTGCAGTCTGGCTTTGGCATTTGACGATGGGATGACGACCGGCCCGCTATGCTGGCGGCTTCTATATTCAGGAGCACACAACAATGGATTCCCAATTCGACAAGGGCCTTGCCACCCGCAAGCAGGTAATGGGGGAAGACTTCGTGGCCAATGCCTTCGGCAAGGCGACCGAGTTTTCCATGCCCATCCAGCAGTACATCACCCGCAATGCCTGGGGCGACGTGTGGCAACGGCCCGGGCTGGACCTGAAGACCCGCAGCATGATCACGGTCGCCATGCTGGCCGCCATGGGCAAGCAGCATGAACTCAAAGGCCATGTGCGCGGCGCGCTCAACAACGGCGTGACACCCGCGCAACTGCAGGAGGTGTTGCTGCACGCGAGCATTTACTGCGGATTGCCGGCTTCGGTGGAGGCGTTCCGCACGGCTGCTGAAGTGGTGGATGCGCCCAAGCCATGACGCAAATTCGCATTTGCGAAGAAGCTGATTGGCCCGCCGTCTGGCCGCTGCTGCGCGCTACTTTTGAAGCCGGCGACACCTACGCTTTTTCGCCCCAAAGCACCGAAGCCGACATCCGCGCCGTCTGGATGGAGGCGCCCCGCGCGACTTATGTGATACGCGAAGGCCAAGGGCCGGTGCTCGGCACCTATTTCATCAAACCCAACCAGCCCGGCCTGGGCTCGCATGTCTGCAACTGCGGCTACGTGGTCGCGCCTGAAGCGCAAGGCCGGGGCCTGGCATCGGCGATGTGCGAACACTCACAGCGCGAGGCACTGGCCATGGGATTTCTGGCAATGCAGTTCAATCTCGTGGTGTCGACCAATGAGCGCGCCGTCAGCTTATGGCGTAGATTGGGTTTTGATGTGGTGGCGACTTTACCGGGCGCTTTCCGGCATCAGCGATTGGGGCTGGTGGATGCGTTTGTGATGTTCAAGACCCTGGCAGGGTGAGGCCGGATCAAGGACCTGGCCTCAAGACGGCACATTCACCACGCGTTCATCATCCGGAATCAGCGGTGTTCCCTCATCGGGCTCCACCGGCAGTTCCAGCGCATCGTCGTCATCCGGCGACTCCTCGGGCGGGCCGTTGCGCGGCTGGCCGTTGTCGGCTGCGCCTGTTCGCAGTGCGGGTCTGTTGGCTATCCTGGGCATGGTCTTCTCCTTGTGGCACTGTCTGTTGAACGCTCGAACGAGTAGCCTTGATGATGCATGCGGCGGGCGGCAGGGCCCGCCAAGCCAAGCGGCTGTCTCGTTGTCAGCGCAGGCCGACAAGCTTCGGGCTTTCGCAACCCTCTCTTGTCCTACACCCAGCCTGCCGGGCGACGCACATACCGGCGCCGAAGTGCTGCCTACAGTCGACCAGGACACTCCCCGTTCACCGACACATTCACCGGCAGCGCCTGCCGCTATTTTGTGGAATTTTTTTGAAAGAAGCATCATGGACAAAACCACAGCATCACCTGCCAACGACAACCCACTCCAACGCGGTGTGGAATCCGCCGGCGCCGCGCTCCACAGCGGCATCGACAAAGTGGCCGACCCCGCGCGCAGCGCGGTGGAACGCGCTTCCTCGGCGGCGCACCAGGGCGTGGACAAGCTGGCCGGCACCGCGAGCGGGGTGGCCGACCGTTTTGCCGACCAGACGCGCCGCATCAGCGAAGCACCCGCGCAGGCGCTGGAAGCGTCCAAATCCTGGGTGCAGGAAAAACCGCTGGAAGCCGTGGGCGCAGCCCTGGCCATCGGCTTTATCCTGGGACGGCTGACCGCGCGCTGAACGCAGGTTCAGCGCCCAAGCCAAAGCCGCCTTCGGGCGGCTTTTCTCTGGCCCGCGCGGAAGTTAGGTAAAGTGGCGGCTCTTCCTCGGTGCGCCACAACGACAACACCATGCGCCGGATGCCTTTCCTTCCCTGTCACATCGCCGCAGCCTGGTGCCGCGGCCCTGAAGAAAAAGAACACCTATGGCCAGCAGCCTGCTTGCATTGATTGACGACATCGCCACCGTGCTTGACGACGTGGCGCTGCTTTCCAAAGTGGCGGCCAAAAAAACCGCCGGGGTGCTGGGCGACGACCTGGCGCTCAACGCCCAGCAGGTCTCGGGCGTCAAGGCCGACCGCGAACTGCCGGTGGTCTGGGCCGTGGCCCGGGGCTCCTTCGTCAACAAGGCCATCCTGGTGCCTGCGGCGCTGGCCATCAGCGCCTTCGCGCCATGGGCGGTGACGCCGCTGCTGATGGTGGGCGGCGCTTTCCTCTGCTACGAAGGTTTTGAAAAGCTCGCGCACAAGTTCATGCACAGCGCCCACGAGCAGGCGGCCGAGCACGAGGCGCTGACGGCCGCCTTGTCCAACCCCGCGGTGGACCTGGTCGCGGTGGAAAAAGACAAGATCAAGGGCGCGGTGCGCACGGACTTTATTTTGTCGGCCGAAATCATCGCGATCACGCTGGGCACGGTGCAAGGCAGCCCTTTCGTCACGCAGGTCACCGTGCTGTGCGGCATTGCGCTGCTGATGACGGTGGGTGTGTACGGCCTGGTGGCCGGCATCGTGAAGCTGGACGACGGCGGCCTCTATTTAAGCCAACGCGCGGGCGAGGGGGCCTGGCCGCGCCTGCAGCGCAGCCTGGGGCTGGCCATCCTGTGGGCCGCGCCCTGGCTCATGAAGGGCTTGTCGGTGGCGGGCACGATTGCGATGTTCCTGGTGGGCGGCGGCATCCTCACGCACGGTTTCGGGCCTCTGCACCATTTCATTGAAGTGATCACGCAGCGGGTGGCTGATGGCGCGGGTGCCTTCCTGGCGGCGCTGACGCCGCTGCTGATGGATGCCGTGGTGGGGCTGGTCGCCGGCGCACTGGTGCTGCTGGCTGTCGGCACGGTCAAGCGTTTGCGGCGGCGCGCCTAAGCGCCGGATTTACCGGGGCGAGCAGGTTTGTCCTGCTGCTCTTCGTCCCGGCTTTCTGCTTCGCCGGCGGGCTGGTTGTCCGTCACGGGAAATGGCCAGCGGCCTTTTTGCTGCGGCGCGGCCGGCAAGGCTGCTTCCCGGGCCCGCTGCTCAAGTGCCTTGCGGCTTTCGGCATCGGGCGCGGGTGCTTTCAATCTTGGCATTGAGGGGTCTTTCGCAAATCAAGGCGTTGGCGGATGGTTGTCGACGTACGCGAAAACCCCGCGACCGCCAACAGACCTCCGACCTTAATGCGCGAGAGCTGCACCGGATGTAGGCTGTCGATGACGGCGGCTGTAGGAGAGGCTGGGAAGGCCTGTGGCCGTCGCCACGAACTCCGTCTGCACTGGCCTTGCTCCCTCTCCCTCTGGGAGAGGGCGGGGGTGAGGGCCTGCAGCCTTCACTCAGGCGCAATGCAACATCACACGCCGTCAGCCCTCATCCCAACCTTCTCCCAGAGGGAGAAGGAGTAGTCCGGCGGGCTCTGCGCGCGCTTAATCGACGAGTGCTTCGGCGGCGGCCTGGGCGCGCGTGACGCGGCCGGGCAAGGTGCTCTTGCGCTGGATCAGGTCGTGTTTGGCGAACAGCTCCGCGACCCAGTCGACGAAGACGCGCACCTTGTTGCTCAGGTGGCGGTTCGGCGGATAGACCACGTGGATGGGCTTGGCCTCGGAGCACCAGCCGTTGAACAGCGGCTCCAGCACGCCGCTGCTGATGTGCTGCTGGACCAGGAAGGTGACGGTCTGCAGGATGCCCAGGCCGGCGAGCGCCGCCGCCACGCCGGCGTTCGAGTCGTTGACCGCGAGCTGGTGGTAGCCCTCGACTTCCACGCTTTCGCCGTCCTTGTGCAGCGTCACGCCGTAGAGCTTGCCGTCGCGCGGCGACATGTATCGGATCAGCCTGTGCCCGTGCACGAGTTCCTTCGGATGCTGGGGCGTGCCGTGGCGCTTGAGGTAGGCCGGCGAGGCGCAGGACATCAAATAGAACTCGCCGATGCGGCGCGCCACCAGCGACTGGTCGGTGATTTCGCCGCCGCGTATCACGCAGTCCACGTTTTCGGCCAGGATGTCGACCGGCCGGTCGCTCACGCCCAGCTCCAGCTGGATGTCGGGGTAGCGCGCGTAAAAATCCGGCAGGGCGGGAATGATGACCGCCATGCCCAGGGAGGAAGGAATGTCCACCTTGAGGCGGCCGCGCGGGCTGGCCTTGGCGCGCGACATGCTCGATTCGAGTTCTTCCATCTCGCCGAGCAGGCGGCCGGCGCGCTCGTAATAGGCCGCGCCGTCGGCCGTGACGGTGACCTTGCGTGTGGTGCGGTTGAGCAGCTTGGTGTCCAGCGACAGCTCCAGGGTCTGGATCAGCCGCGTTACGGTCGGCTTGGGCATGCCCATGGAATCGGCGGCCTTGGTGAATGTGCCGGCTTCCACGACCCGTACAAAGGCCTGCATTGCGGAAAACTTGTCCATGAGAAGTCCTGTCCTGGTAAGGGTCTGTCAGTGCGCTTCAAGCCATGCCGGCGGGTGGACCGGCTGCCATACCCCTGGGCGGCGGATGGCCGCAGGGCAACAAGGGGAAAGGAAAAGTCGGGGAAATCCGGCGGCGGGAGGCCACCGGGGGAGCGTCGAGGGGCGATTGTGACGATCATGGCCGCTTCCTGCGGCTGGGGCCCAATAGCCCTTGTGTCCGTCCGGGTTTTCCCTTGGTCTGTGAACCTTACCGGGTACGCAAGGCCCACACTTCGCGCCCGGATGCCCGAAAGCTGGCGTCCAGGCGGGAGGGGCCTTTTTATGGCAAATCGCCTCGTAGATCCCCTGCACAGCGGTATTCATACCCTCATTGTTGCACCGGTGAAATAAAGAATAAACAAAACGGCTATTTATTAAGTGATCCCCGGCGCGTATCTTCTGCTGCATTGCAACAAACCGGAGGCCCTACGCGGTCACGACGATGAAAAGCCAGCAGCCCGCCCTCACCGGCGCCGATAAAACCAGCCCCCCGTGGGTAGACAAACAGATCCAGCTTGCGCTGAAAAAGCCGCTGGATGTGCGTTTCTACGGCCGTCGCAACGGCACGGGCGTGTCGCCGCTGGTGGTGCACTTCCATGCGGGCGCTTTTGTGGGCGGCTCGCTGGAAAGCGGCTCCTGCGTGGCCGGGCTGCTGGCCGACGCGGGTGCGGTGGTGATGTCGCTGGACTATCCGCTGGCGCCAGAACACCCGTTTCCCAGCGCCATTGAAATGGGTTATGCCGCCCTGGAGTGGGCTTTCAAGGCCCGCCACAAGCTGGCCGGCGCCGGTGCGCCGGTGTTTGTGGCCGGCGAGGAAGCCGGCGGCAACATCGCCGCCGCCGTGGCGCTGATGGCGCGCGACCTGCAGCAGCCGGCGCTGGCCGGGCAGATCCTGCTGTCGCCCATGCTGGACCCTTGCCTGGCCACCGCTTCGTTGCGTGACGCCGAAGCCGGCCCGGTGGGCTGCACCTGGGCCGACGGCTGGCACAACTACCTGCCGCGCCTGGAAGACGCCAGCCACCCTTATGCCGCGCCCGGTTCGGCCTTCCGCCTGGCCGGCCTGCCGCCCACCTTGCTGGTCACCGCGCAGGACGACCCGCTGCGCGACGAGACGCTGGCCTATGCCGCGCGCCTGCGCGACGCCGGCCTGGTCGCGCACGACACGGTGTTGCCTGTTCCCACCGGCTGGCCCTGCAGTTACCTGGAGCCGGCGGACAAAAAAAAGGCCTGGGGGCCCATCCTGCACGAGCGCTTCGGCCGTTTCTTTGCCACCGCGCTGGATGCGCGCACGGCCGCGCACAGCACCGTTTCCTGAGTTCACAAATCCAAAACCATTTTTCTTGAGGGAGTTGTCCATGCCATTGATTCATCCGAATACCCAACAGCACCGCGCGGCAGGGCCGCGGCGGGCTGATACCCCTTCCCGCGCATCGTGTTGGGCGCTGAGTGCCTGACCTCAACTTAAGTTGAGGTTTTACAGTCGCCGCTGTTGCCTCATCCGCACCTCCTTCACCCCATCCGTTTTCAGTTTCATTTATCCATCTTCGAGAGAATTCAAAATGCCATCGATCCAACTCCATACCCCCAAGCGCCGCCTTCTGGCCGTAGCCCTCGCCGTGCTGGCCGTCACCGGCATCTCCGCCGCCGTGTTCGGCGTCTCCACCACCAGCGCGCAGTCCACGCCCGCCGAACCGCAAGCCACCCCGGTGTCGGTCGCCACCGTCGTGCAGAGCGACGTCTCCGCCTGGGACGAGTTCTCCGGCCGGCTGGAAGCGGTCGAGCGCGTGGACATCCGTTCGCGCGTGGCCGGCACCATCCAGTCCGTGCACTTCCGTGAAGGCGCGCTCGTCAAGAAGGGCGACCTGCTGCTGACGATAGACCCGGCCCCGTATGCCGCCGACGTGGAACGCGCCGATGCGCAGGTCGCGGCCGCCCAGGCCCGCGTCACCCAGGCCAAAGGCGAGCAGGAACGCTCGCAGCGCCTGTGGGGCGAGCAGGCGATTTCCAAACGTGAGTTCGACGAACGCACCAACGGCAAGGGCGAGGCCGACGCCAACCTGCGCGCCGCGCAGGCCGCGTTGCGGACCGCGCAGCTGAGCCTGGGCTACACCCAGGTGCGCGCGCCGGTCGCCGGCCGCGTCGGCAAGCTCGAAGTGACCGTGGGCAACCTGGTGGCCGCCGGCCCCGGCGCGCCGGTGCTGACCACGCTGGTCTCGGTGAGCCCGATTTATGCGAGCTTTGACGCGGACGAGCAGGTCGTGACCAAGGCGCTGAAAGACGTGGGCGGCAACGGCGGCCCGGCCAGCCGCAACCTGGACCGCATCCCGGTGCAGATGGGCACCGCCGCCAGCACCGACACGCCGTTTGAGGGCAAGCTGCAACTGGTCGACAACCAGGTCGACGCCAAAAGCGGCACCGTGCGCGCCCGCGCCGTGTTCGACAACAAGGACGGCCAGCTGATGCCCGGCCAGTTCGCGCGCATCCGCATGGGCCAGGCCACCAAAGCCACCGCCCTGCTGATCAACGAGCGCGCCGTCGGCACAGACCAGAACAAGAAATTCGTGCTGGTGGTGGGCGCCGACAACAAGGCGGTTTACCGCGAAGTCACGCTGGGCGCCAACATCAACGGCCTGCGCGTGGTCAAGGGCGGCCTCGCCGCCAACGAACGCATCGTCGTCAACGGCCTGCAGCGCATCCGCCCCGGTGCGCTGGTCGCGCCGCAAACGGTGGAAATGTCCGCCAAGGCCGAACTCACCGAAAAAGCCGTGAAGGTCGCGGCCAAGTCCTGAGCCCGCCCCTTGACACCTGACCAAGAAGAATTGCCATGAATCTATCGAAATTTTTTATCGACCGGCCCATCTTTGCCGGCGTGCTGTCCCTGCTGATATTCATCGCCGGGCTGATCGCGCTGCGCTCGATGCCGATTGCCGAGTACCCCGACGTCGTGCCGCCCACCGTGGTGGTGCGCGCCAACTATCCCGGCGCCAACCCCAAGGTGATCGCCGAGACGGTGGCCACGCCGCTCGAAGAATCCATCAACGGTGTCGACGGCATGCTCTACATGAGCAGCCAGGCCACCACCGACGGCATCATGACGCTGAATGTCACCTTCAAGCTCGGCACCGACCCCGACAAGGCCCAGCAACTGGTGCAGAACCGCGTCTCGCAAGCCGAGCCGCGCCTGCCCGAGGAAGTGCGCCGCCTGGGCATCACGACGATCAAGAGCTCGCCCGACCTGACCATGGTGGTGCACCTGCTCTCGCCCAACGACCGCTATGACATGACCTACCTGCGCAACTACGCGGTGCTCAACGTCAAGGACCGCCTGGCGCGCATCAACGGCGTGGGCCAGGTGCAGCTGTTCGGCTCGGGCGACTACTCGATGCGCGTCTGGCTGGACCCGCAGAAGGTGGCCGAACGGGGCCTGTCCGCCGGCGACGTGGTGCGTTCCATCCGCGAGCAGAACATCCAGGCCGCCGCCGGCGTGGTGGGCGCTTCGCCGGGCCTGCCGGGCGTGGACATGCAACTGTCCATCAACGCCCAGGGCCGCCTGCAGAGTGAAGAAGAGTTCGGCGACATCATCGTCAAGACCGACAAGAACGGCGCCGTGACGCGCCTGCGCGACATCTCGCGCCTGGAACTGGGCGCTTCGGACTACGCGCTGCGCTCGCTGCTGGACAACAAGCAGGCGGTCGCCGTGCCGGTGTTCGCCGCACCGGGCTCCAACGCGATCCAGATTTCCGACGACGTGCAGGCCGTGATGAAGGACCTGAAGAAGAACATGCCTGAAGGCGTGGACTATGAAATCGTCTACGACACCACCCAGTTCGTGCGCTCGTCCATCGAGGCCGTGGTGCACACGCTGCTCGAAGCCGTGATGCTGGTGGTGCTGGTCGTGATCATTTTCCTGCAGACCTGGCGCGCTTCCGTCATCCCGCTGCTTGCAGTGCCCATCTCGGTCATCGGCACCTTCGCGGTGATGCACCTGTTCGGTTTTTCGATCAACGCGCTCAGCCTGTTCGGGCTGGTGCTGGCCATCGGCATCGTGGTGGATGACGCCATCGTGGTGGTGGAGAACGTGGAGCGCAACATCGAGGCGGGCCTGAGCCCGCGCGACGCGACCTACCGCGCCATGCGCGAAGTGTCCGGGCCCATCATCGCGATCGCCCTGGTGCTGATCGCCGTGTTCGTGCCGCTGGCTTTCATCTCCGGTTTGTCGGGCACTTTCTACAAGCAGTTCGCGCTGACCATTGCCATCTCGACGGTGATCTCGGCGATCAATTCGCTGACCCTGTCGCCAGCGCTGGCCGCCTTGCTGCTCAAGGGCCACGACGCGCCGAAAGACGCGTTGACCCGCGGCATGGACAAGGTTTTCGGCCGCTTCTTCCGGGCCTTCAACCGGATGTTCAGCCGTGGTTCGGAAAACTACAGCCGCGGCGTCAAGGGCGCGATCTCGCGCAAGGCCGTGATGCTGGTGGTCTATGGCGTGCTGGTGCTGGTCACCGCGGGCCTGTTCAAGGCCGTGCCCGGCGGTTTCGTGCCCGGCCAGGACAAGCAGTACCTGATCGGTTTTGCGCAGCTGCCTGACGGCGCGACGCTGGATCGCACCGAAGACGTGATCCGCCGCATCAGCGACATCGCGATGAAGCAGCCCGGCGTGGAGCACGCGATTGCTTTCCCCGGCCTGTCGATCAACGGCTTCACCAACAGCTCCAATTCGGGCATCGTGTTCGTCGCGCTCAAGCCTTTTGAAGAACGCAAGAGCAAGGACCTGAGCGCGGGCGCCATCGCCGGGCAACTGAACGCCAAGTTCGGCGGCATCCAGGAAGCCTTCATCGCGATGTTCCCGCCGCCGCCCGTGCAGGGCCTGGGCACCACCGGCGGCTTCAAGCTGCAGCTGGAAGACCGCGCCTCGCTCGGTTATGCCGCGCTCGACAAGGCCACCAAGGACTTCATGGCCAAGGCTTACCAGACGCCTGAACTGGCGGGCTTGTTCTCAAGCTTCCAGGTCAACGTGCCGCAGCTTTATGCCGACATCGACCGCACCAAGGCGCGCCAGCTGGGCGTGCCGGTGACCGACGTGTTCGACACCATGCAGATCTACCTGGGCAGCCTCTACGCCAATGACTTCAACAAGTTCGGCCGCACCTATTCCGTGCGGGTCCAGGCCGACGCGCCTTACCGCGCCCGCGCCGAAGACATCGGCCTGCTCAAGGTGCGCTCGACGACCGGCGAGATGGTGCCGCTGTCGGCGCTGATGAAAGTCACGCCGAGCTTCGGCCCGGAACGCGCCATGCGCTACAACGGCTTCCTCTCGGCCGATATCAACGGCGGCGCCGCCCCCGGTTATTCGTCGGGCCAGGCGCAGGATGCGGTCGCCCGCATCGCGGCCGAAACCCTGCCGCCCGGCATCAGCTACGAGTGGACCGACCTGACCTACCAGGAAATCATCGCCGGCAACTCGGCCATGTGGGTGTTCCCGCTGGCGCTGCTGCTGGTCTTCCTGGTGCTGGCCGCGCAGTATGAAAGCCTGACCCTGCCGATTGCCATCGTGCTGATCGTTCCGATGGGCCTGCTGGCCGCCATGCTGGGCGTGAAGCTGACCGGCGGCGACAACAACATCTTCACGCAGATCGGCTTGATCGTGCTGGTGGGGCTGTCGGCGAAGAACGCCATCCTGATCGTGGAGTTCGCGCGCGAACTTGAGTTCGCCGGCCGTACGCCGATACAGGCGGCCATTGAAGCCAGCCGCCTGCGCCTGCGCCCCATCCTGATGACCTCGCTGGCCTTCATCATGGGCGTGCTGCCCCTGGTGCTGTCGACCGGCGCCGGCGCCGAAATGCGCCATGCCATGGGCGTGGCGGTGTTCTCGGGAATGATAGGCGTGACGGCTTTCGGCCTGTTCCTCACGCCGGTGTTCTACGTCGTCCTGCGCCGCCTCACCGGCAACCGTCCGCTCAAGCTGCACGGCGAGGTGCCGCACATCGAGGCCTTCGCGGGCAGCGGCGGTGCGGGCGCGCACGCCCAGCCGGCCGCGCCGGTCAAGCTTCACGAATAACAACAAGCATCAAGTACAGGAGTTCATCATGAACCACACATCGTCAAAACTGCGCACCGCGCTGCTGCCTTTGCTGGCCGCCCTGGTGCTGGCCGGCTGCGCCACCAGCGCATCGGTAGACCCCGCCAGCATTCCCGCCGCGCCCGCGGCTTACAAAGAGAACGCCGGCACGCCCGCCGCCAACGCCACGGTGACTGCCCCGCAATCGCAGGGCACCTGGTGGAAGGTGTTTTCCGACCCGGTGCTCGACCGGCTGGTCGAGCAGGCCGCGGCCAACAACAACAGCGTCAAGGTGGCCGCGGGGCGGCTGGCCCAGGCCCGCGCCATTTTGCGCAACACCGACGCCGATCGCCTGCCGCAAGTGGGCCTGAGCGGCGGCGCCGTGCGCCAGAACAACCTCACGACCAACCGCGTCGCGCAGACCACGGTCACGGCGGCCGCCAATTTGTCGTATGAGGTCGACCTGATCGGCAAGCTCTCGCTGAACTCTGATGCCGCGTCGCTGGACGCCAAATCCCGCGAAGCCCTGCTGCGCAGCACCCAGCTGCTGGTGCAGGCCGACGTGGCACAGACCTACCTCAACCTGCGCGCGCTTGACACAGAACGCACGCTGGTGCGCGACACCCTGAAAGCCTACGGCAACACGCTGCGCCTGACGGAAGTGCGCTTCCGCGAAGGCGACGTGGCCGAACTCGACGTTGCCCGCGTGCGCACCGAGGTCGCGGCCACCGAATCCGAAGCGCTGGCGCTGGACCGCCGGCGTGCCGAACTCGAACACGCGCTGGCCGTGCTGGTCGGCGAGGTGGCATCGAGTTTTGCCGTCGCCCCCACCGAATGGGCTACCGCGCTGCCGGTCATCCCGGCCGGCGTGCCCAGCACGGTGCTGGAGCGCCGTCCCGACGTTTCGGCCGCGCAAACCACCATGCAGGCCGCGCAGGCCCGTGTCGGTGTGGCCAAAGCCGCCTGGTTCCCGACCTTCTCGTTGACGGCCAACGGTGGTTATGCCGCGCCCGAGATCAAGGACCTGTTCAAGGTCTCAACCCAGGCCTGGGGCGTGGGCGCGCTGTTGTCGCTGCCGATTTTTGACGGCGGCCGCCGCGAAGCCGGTGTGCAGAACGCGAATGCCGAACTCGACATCGCGCTGGCCAACTACCGCGAGCAGATCCTCGTTGCCTTCAGGGACGTGGAAGACCAGCTCTCGGCCTTGCGCCTGCTGGCCGAGCAATCGGAAGCACAGTCGCGCTCGGTGGCTTCAGCCACGCGCGCCACGGTGCTGTCGGACTCGCGCTACCGCAACGGCTTTGTCAGCCAGCTTGAATTGCTGGACGCCCAGCGCAGTGAGCTGCGCAACCGCCGCCAGGCGCTGCAGGTCAAGACCGCGCAGTACCTGGCGACTGTGGGATTGATACGGGCTTTGGGGGGCGGCTGGAGCACTTGAACACCCCTATCGGCGCTCACTGCGTGTAGCGCCTTTTCCCCTTGCAGGGGACGGGCGCCTGTGGGCCGGCAAAGCCGGACCCCGGCCCCCACTTGTCAGGGGCGGGGAGCCGGGCGCGCCTCTCCGCCACAGGCCGCCGCTTTTACTGCGGCTTTGCCTCGGGGTTGTTTTCAACCATCTTCTGGATTTTTTCCAGCTCGGTCTGCATATGCACCAGCAGCGCGGCAAAGCCTTCGCGGCCCAGGCGCTGGATGGCTTGGTCGACTTCGTGCTGGCTGCTGGGGCGCGGGCAGGGCACGCCGTCGATTTCATAGACCGAGGTGGCGGGATAGACAAAGCCCATCATGTAAGAGGGATTGGTCGCGACTTCGGTGCCCAGCATCCTGACCAGCTGGCTTTCGTAGAGCACGCCGATGGGCTTGATTTTTAATTCACGGCCCAGGGAATCGGTGAGCACCACGCCCTGGCCGGAAGCCGGGTTGGTGGTGTCGGGCGTGGCCTGGCTTTGGGCGGATGTTTGCGGTTTAGCCATTTGTTTTCTCCATGGATGTAAGCTTGCTGAGTTGGGAATCGCTCAATCTGAAGGCATCGGCGGACAGGGCTCCTGAAATGGCCGCATCCTCGTCGTGGCGGGCGGGCAGGTAAGGCACAAACTGCGCGTTGGGGACGGCGTTGATATTGGGCAGGTTCACGCCGAATTCGGACGACAGGTCGTACTGGCCGTCGAGGAAGATGCCTCCCACCCGCAGTGCCTCCGCAATCTGGCACTTGGCCCTCTCAATCCGGGCGGCCATGCCGGCTGAGGTCGTCACGAAAGCGTAGAGGCCGTCCCCCACGGTGCGGACCAGGGCAAACTCGCCGTTCTGGATGAAAACGTAACTGAAAGCCCAGTCCAGCCGGTCCGCGAGGCTGACCTCGAAAAAAAAGGCGTTCTGGATTCGGTTCACCACCCATCTGCGGCGGCTTAAATCGCACCAGTTCTGCGTGGGATAGATGAAGTTTTTCAGTTGCTCCGCGATTTCCGGTGTGTAGATCGCATCCAGGGTTTCCTGATCAATGGGCTGGATCTCAAATCTCATGGCGCTTCCCCAAAAAAGCCCGGCGGTGGTTCGTTGATTTGTCCGCCCGGCGGTGCTGTGTTGCATCCCAGTTGCCGCACCATAGGTGATTTAGCCGCAGCCATTGGCGTCAATTGTCCGCAGGCAGATAATTGAACGGAGGTTTTTGAAAAAAGATGCGAATTGGGGTGTGAACCCGGGCTGCCGAGGGCGCCTTTCATGCCGTCACAGGCCTGTGTGTCCAGTGACCAGACGGCTTGGGCCGCCATCACTTGCGCAGGGGCGGTGAAACAGCTCGGCCCCGCTTTGACCGGCGCCGGCACCCACATCTGTTAAAACGGTATGTATCCCCCTGGGTTGCACGCCTTCCCGCTCCTGCGACGCTCCCGATTTGCCCATAAAGCCCCTGATGCCCACCAACTTGCCCATTTCTCCCGAGGCTTCCAGCCCTGCACCCCTGATCCACTGGACGGAGGGCGGTGAAGCCCGCTCCGCGCGCTGGCGTTCCGAACGCGGCGCCGCGCCGCCCAAACGTGTGGTCATCGCCGACGACAGCCTGAGCGCCGATGCGGCCTACCGCCTGGCTTGCGAGGGCACGGGCCTGTTGTGGCGGGGCGACTTCCAGAACGCCCGCATGCTGGTGCAGGCCCTGGCGCGCCGTGTCGACAAACCGGCCAAACCCAAGCGCGACAAACGCGTCAAAGCCCAGAAGGCCGGCGAGGCCGCTGAGGCCATTGCCCCGGTTGAAGCATTGGCGCCAGTTTTCCCTGAAGCCTTTCACTTGCACCGCCAGGCGCAGGCGCAGCGCGCCCGTGTGCTGTCCATGGTGCTGATCCCGTTTGACGCGGACTACAGCATTCCTTTGCGCCGCGCGCCGGATGCGAAAAAGGCCTGCGCCGAAGCCTGGGGCCCCGCGAAGGAGGCTAACGGTTCTTCGGTCGCTTCCCTGCGCGAACTGATGGGCTTCATCAGCGCGCATGAATGGCGCCGCAAGGGCGTGCCCATCCCCGCCCTGGGCGAGGACGGCCCGCACAACCGCATTCACCCGCATTACGGCGTGTTCTCGCCGGTGCGCGGCGAATACATTGACCTGGTGGCCCAGGCGCCGGTGCCTGAAGGCACGGCCGACCTGCTCGGTTTTGACATCGGCACCGGCACCGGCGTGCTGGCCGCCGTGCTGGCTTTGCGCAGCGGCGTGCAGCGTGTGATCGCCACCGACCAGGACCCGCGCGCGCTGGCCTGCGCACGCGACAACCTCAAGCGCCTGGGCTTTCCGCAGATCGAGGTGCGCGAGGCCGACCTGTTCCCCGAAGGCCGCGCCCACATCATCGTCTGCAACCCGCCCTGGCTGCCGGCGCGCCCCGGCTCACCGGTCGAACACGCGGTGTATGACGAAGACAGCCGCATGCTGCTGGGCTTTCTCAACGGCCTGGCCGCGCACCTGGAGCCCAAGGGCGAAGGCTGGCTGATCCTGTCGGACTTCGCCGAGCACCTGGGCCTGCGCACGCGCGCCTGGCTGCTGGCCGCCATCGACGCCGCCGGGCTCAAGGTGGTGGACCGGCTTGACGCGCAGCCGCACCATCCCAAGGCTGCGGACGCGAGCGATGCGCTGCATGCGGCGCGCGCGGCGGAAGTCACGTCCCTGTGGCGATTGGCTGCCAAATAATTTTCGGGTGCGATGAAGGCTGAAGCACACGCCACCGTCCTGCTGGCCCCGATGGAAGGCCTGCTGGACTTTGTGCTGCGCGACATCCTCACGCGGGTCGGCGGCATTGACCGCTGCGTCTCCGAATTCATCCGTATCACCGACCAGCTGCTGCCCGAGCGCGTGTTCTACCGCATCGTGCCCGAGCTGCACAACGGCGGCCGCACGCTGGCCGGCGTGCCGGTGCGCGCGCAGCTGCTGGGCTCGGACCCGGGCTGCATGGCCGAGAACGCGGCGCGCCTCGCCGGCCTGGGACCGGACGGCATAGACCTCAACTTCGGCTGCCCGGCCGCCGTCGTCAACCGCCATGGCGGCGGGGCTTCGCTGCTCAGGGAACCCGAAACGCTGACGGCCGTTGTTGGCGCGGTGCGCCGCGCAGTGCCGGCCCACATGCCGGTCTCGGCCAAGATGCGCTTGGGCTACGAAGACGATGCGCGCGCCGTCGAATGCGCGCTGGCGATTGAAGCGGGCGGCGCCGGTGAGCTGGTGGTACACGGCCGCACCAAGGCGCAGGCCTACCGGCCGCCGGCTTACTGGGAACGCATTGCCGACATCCGCGCGGCGGTGAAGATCCCGGTGGTGGCCAACGGTGAGATATGGACGGTGGAGGACGCGCGGCGTTGCCGCGAAGTCTCGGGCTGCGACATCCTGATGATCGGCCGCGGCGCGGTGCGCGACCCGGGCCTGGGTCTGGCGATCAAGGCCGACAGGCGGGGCGCGCAGGCGGCCGTGGGCTGGCCGGCCTTGTTGCCGCTGATCGCCGACTTCTGGCGCATCGTGTGTTCGCGCATTGAACCGCGCGCGCGGGCCGGGCGGCTGAAGCAGTGGCTCAATTTTTTGCGGCGTCGTTTTCCGGAGGCCGAGGCGGCTTACCAGGCGATCAAGACGGTGAATGATCCGGTGCTGGTGGAGGCGTGGCTGGTGCAGGCGTTGCGGGCCGACGTTCCTGAACAAGCTGCCGTGCGCGCACTCCTGCCCGAAACCGTTTGAAGACGGGCGATACCCGCACACATTGCAACCAGGCTTTACACAAACACGCCTTCGGCTTTGCAACCCCTACACGGCAGGGGAACACCATGAAGACTCACCAACCCCAAGGAGTCGACATGAAATCAACAGCCATTGTGTGTGCCATCGCCGCAGCGTCGCTGGGCTTTGCCTCGCTCTCTTTTGCGCAAGGCTATGACGGACGTGGCCCGCGGGGCGAGCCGCCACGCGTCGAGCATCGCGGCCCCGCCGGCCCCGGCCATGGTCCCGTTTACCGGCCTGGGGAACGCCGCGTTGTGGTTGAGCACCGTGATGTCCGCAACGACCGCCACTTCAACGGCCACGGCCGGCAGTTTTACCGCGGCGGCCACATCCCCAACGAGTACCGCGGCCGGCAGTATGTGGTGAACGACTGGCGCGGCCACCATCTGCATGCACCCCCACGCGGCCAGCAATGGGTGCAGGTCGGCACCGACTACGCGTTGATCGCCGTTGCCACCGGCCTGATCGCGCAGCTGGTGCTCAGTAACTGATCACGCTGTGCCAAGCGAGAGCCCGCCCGGTCAAACGGGCGGGCTTTTTTATGGGTATTTCGGCCCGGGCGCAAAATGGCCCTCATGAAAACACCCCAGAGATTGCAGTCCCTGCTCGAAGAAGGCCTGATCGACAGCGTCGTGCGCCAGCTCATGAGCGGCAAGGAGGCCATGGTCTACGTGGTGCGATGCGGCGACGACACGCGCTGCGCCAAGGTCTACAAGGACGCCACCGAGCGCAGCTTCAGGCAGGCGGTGGACTACACCGAAAACCGCAAGGTCAAGAACACACGCCAGGCGCGCGCCATGGCCAAGGGCACGCGCTTCGGCCGGCAAGCGACCGAAGCGGCCTGGCAAAGCGCCGAAGTGGATGCGCTTTACCGCCTGGCCGCAGCCGGCGTGCGTGTTCCCAAACCGCACAACTTTTGCGACGGCGTGCTGCTGATGGAACTGGTGACGGACGAACATGGCGACGCCGCCCCGCGTTTGAACGACGTCGAATTCACACCCGAGGACGCGCGCCTGCACCATGCCACCCTGCTCACGGAAGTGGTGCGCATGCTGTGCGCCGGTGTGGTGCACGGCGACTTGTCGGAGTTCAACATCCTGCTGGGCATGACCGACGGCCAGCCCGGCCCGGTCATCATCGATTTGCCGCAGGCGGTGGACGCCGCCGGCAACAACCACGCGGGCCGCATGCTGCTGCGCGACGTGGCCAACCTGCGCGGCTTTTTCGGCCGCTTCGCGCCCGAGTTGCTGCAGACGGACTACGGCAGCGAAATCTGGGACCTGTACCAGCGCGGCGTGCTGCAACCCGAGACGGCGTTGACGGGCCGTTTCGCGCACAAGACCGGCCCGGTCAACCTGGGCGCGGTGATGGGCGAGATTGACGACGCGCGCGCGGAGGAAGCCGCGCGGCGCCTCCGCATGCAGGTTTAAGGCGCCGCAGCGCGCACGCCACCCAGCGTGCCGCGCGACATCGCATACGCCAGAAGCGCGCAACCCGCAATGCCGGCCACCATGGGCAGGGCCGTGCCGTCGGCAAACACGCCGACCGTCGCCATCACCACCGCGCCGGTGACGAACTGCAAAGTGCCCATCAGCGCCGAGGCCGTGCCGGCGATCGCGCCATGTTCTTCCAGCGCCAGCACCGCGGTGGTCGGCACCACCAGGCCCAGGAAGCCGTAGCCCACCAGCAGCAGGGCGATCATCACGTCCAGCCGTTCAATGCCGGCGAGGTTGACGACCAGCAGCAGGGCCATTACCGCCGCATAGCCGGTGACCGCCACCTTCACGATGGGCACCAGGCCGAAGCGCGCCGCGAGCTTGCCGGTGAATTGCGAGACACCGATAAAGGAGGCGGCGTTGACCGCGAAGGCGATGCTGTACTGGCGCGGCGTGAGGCCGTAGTGGTCTATCAGCACGAAGGATGAATTGGCCAGGTAGGCGAAGAAGCTCGAAATGCCGAAAGCGCCTATGAAGACCAGGCCCATGAAGTGGCGGTCGCGCAGCAGCACGCCGTAGGCCTTGATCGCGCTGCCGAAGCTGCTGTCCACGCGCTGCTCGGGCGGCCGTGTTTCGGGCAGGGTGAAGCCCACCAGCAGCAGCCCGGCGGCAGCGGCCACCGTGACGGCCCAGAACACGCTGCGCCAGCCGAAGGACTCGATCAGGATGCTGCCGGCCAGCGGCGCCAGGATGGGCGAGACGCTGAAGACCAGCATCAGCAAAGACATCAGCCGCGCCGCGTCGGTGCCGGTATGCAGGTCGCGCACGATGGCGCGCGGCACCACCATGCCGGCGCAGGCGCCCAGGCCCTGGATGAAGCGCAGCACCACCAGCGTGTGGATGTCCGGCGCCAGCGCGCAGCCTATGCTGCCGGCGGCAAACAACACAAGGCCGAAGTAGAGCGGCGCCTTGCGGCCGACCATGTCCGACACCGGGCCGTAAATGATCTGGCCTATGCCCAGCGAGATGAAGAAAGCCATCAGGCTGGCCTGCACCGCGCCCATGGAGGCGCCCAGGCTTTGCCCGATGGAGGGCAGGGCGGGCAGGTACATGTCGATGGCGAAGGGGCCGATGGCGGACAGCAAACCCAGCACCAGGGCTGCCCGGAAGAAACTTTTGGTCATGAAATGGAAGTGAATCAGGCCGCTCGTGCACTGCTGACAAAGGGCCTTGGCCCTGCACGAAACCGGTGTTGTGAATGCTGCCAGGGCGCATGCGATGGCGGCAGAAATACTTGCCGCTATTGTCGCCCACCTTACGTCCTTGCGCTGGCACCGCGCAAAAACCTGTCAGGACTGACAGGCCCAAAAGAACCTGAAATGTAAGCGGGGCACTGCGGTGCTTCAAACTGTAAAGAGGCCGTGATACGGGGCTTAACCTGTTTCTTTGAAGTGAAACAGGAGAGGCCTTCCGATGCAAAGACGTGAATTTTCCAAAACCGCCCTGGCCGCCGGCGCGCTGGCGGCGCTCGGCACTTTCGCCGTGAGCCGACAAGCGCAGGCCGCCGCTGCACGCGCAGCCGCGGGAATGCCCGCCATGGGCACCAACCTCTCGGGCATGGAATGGGCCAAACCCGGCCTGCGTGCCAACACCAGTTCCGCGCCCAACCTGCATTTCACCGTGCCGCGCAAGGCCGACGTGGCTTACCTCGCGGCCTGCGGTTTTCTGAAGAATCGCTTGCCCATCCAGTGGGAGCTGCTGCAGCCCATGCTGCACGACACGGCGGCCAATGCGGCCGCGAAGGCGGCCATCGGCAACCCGGGCGCCTTCCATGCGGGCTATGAGGCTTTCATCACCGGCGTGCTCGACGCGCACGCCGCCGCCGGCACGCGCTGCATCATCGACAACCACAATTACGGCCGCTACCAGGATTTCCGCTTTCAGCCCGACGGCTCCGTCATAGGCCTCACGGTGCCGCCCAGCCCCCTGAGGCCTTACACCAACGATGCGGTGCAGATCCAGTCGCGGATTTTTTCACTCGCACCGGGCGCGACGCTCAAGATTGCGCACTTCACCGACTTCTGGACACGCGCGGCCACCAAGTGGAAGAACCACCCGGGCTTCGGCGGCTACGGCCTCATGAACGAACCGCACGACATGCCAAAGCCCGGCGGCGTGATCGCGTCCAACGAAGAAGCGGTGAAGGGCGGCGAAGACCTGACGATCTGGCCCACCTTCGCGCAGGCGGCCATCCAGGCCATACGCGCCGTCGACACGGTCAACCCGATTTATGTGGCGGGCAACCAGTACGACTCGGCCATGGCCATAGGCACAAAGAACCCGGGCTTTCCGCTGGCGGGCGCCAACCTGGTCTACGAAGTGCACATGTACCTGGACGCCTTCAGCAACGGTGCCTTTTTTGACTACGACACCGAGGTCGCGAAAAATTACAGCGCCGGTTTCGGCTCGGGCCCCATCAAGGCCTCGACCGGTGTGGACCGCCTGAAGATCGCGGTGGACTGGGCCAAAGCCAAGGGCGTGAAGCTGGCGCTCACTGAAGTCGGCATGCCGATTGACGACCCGCGCTGGGAGGCCATGTTCACGCAGGCCGCGGCTTATGCCGCGCAGTCGGGCTGCGAGGTCTACACCTGGATGGGCGGCAACCATTGGCCGATACGCAACTACGCCATCAACCATGTGCCGGGCTGGCACCAGAACAAGACGCTGGAGCCGGCGGTGTCCGGCGTGCTCAAGGCCGCGGTCGGCATTGCGCAGGCGACCTTGTTCGACGACGGGCCAGGCTATGCATTGGCCGGAACACCGCTCACCATCACGGTCTATGCACGGGGCAACCTGGCCCAGCCTGTGACGCTCACGGTGGCATCGAACAAAGGCGGCACATTGAGCAAGTCGCGCCTGACTATCCCGGCCGGCGCCAACGGGCAGGACAGCTTCACCTACACGCCTCTTGCCAACCAGGTCGCGACGCTGAGCTATACGGGCGAGGGCCAGGTGCCGCCGTCACGCAAGGTGTTTTCGCTGGCCGACCCCGCAGGCTATGCCGCAACAAATCTTGCCGACGCCGCGCTCGCCATCGTCGCCAAATACGGCGCCTGCAAATGGGAGCTGGCCGACGGCTACACCGACTACCTGCTGGGCGCGCCGGCCGCGGCGGGCCAGGTGGTGCGCGCCGTGTCGGATTCGGGTTATGGGTCCAGCCCGGGCAATGCGATGGAAATGATCAACTGGATCAACAAGGAGAGCGGCGCCACGGGCCCCATGTCGCTGCCCGTGATGCGCGTGACCAACGGCAAGAAAAACTCTGACCACGCCGTGCCCGAATCCTTCGGCTTCTGGTGCAAAAAGTCCGGCCGAGTGGCGGGCGTGCAGCCCAACCCGCGCAACCGCGTGCCCTACAACCTCGAGGACGCGCACTTCGCGATCGCGGCCCTCAGCGTCCCCGCGCAGAACAACACCGGCGTGGTGTTCCAGGCTTCCAGGACCGAAGACCTGCAGGTGTCGGAACTCGGTTTCACCAACGGCCAGCCGCGCGCCAAATGGGTGGATTCAAAAGGCCAGACAGTGCAACTGCTGGCGCCCGCGAAACTCGCGGCCAACACGCCGGCGGTGCTGGCGCTGGTGTCGGTGGCGGGTGCACAAAAGCTGCGCCTGAATTCCGCCGAAGTCGGCAGCAGCGCCGCGACCTTCGCGCCCAGCGCTTTCACCCAGATGCTGATGGGCTGCGGTTATGTGAGCTACTACCCGCGTGAAGGTTTCCGGGGCAACCTGTACGCCGTTGTCGCGGGCAAGGGCGCCCCCACGGCGGCCGAGATGGCGGTGATGGAGCAGTACCTGGCCAGCACGGCCGGCCTGGCGCTCAAGTGAACGCCGGGAGGCTTACCAGGCGGCGATAGAGCCGTCGGTGCGCGGCTCGGTCCCGCCGCAGAGCACGCCGTCGGCATTGCGCCAGATGATTTGCCCGCGGCCGAAGCCTATGCGGTTGGCGGACCACACCACCTCATGGCCCAGGCCCGCAAGGCCATGGAAGAGGTGCTCGGGTGTGGAGCGCTCAATGCTCACGCGTTTGCCGCTTTCCCATTCCCAGCGCGGCGCGTCCAGCGAGGCTTGCGGGTTCAGGCCGAAGTCCACGGTGTTCATCACCATCTGCACATGGCCTTGCGGCTGCATGAAGCCGCCCATCACGCCGAAGGGGCCTACTGCCTTGCCGTCCTTGGTCAGAAAGCCCGGGATGATGGTGTGGTACGGCCGCTTGCCCGGTGCGAGGCAGTTGGGGTGCTTGGCGTCCAGTGAAAAATTGTTGCCGCGGTTGTGCAGCGCGATGCCGGTGCCCGGCACCACCATGCCCGAGCCGAAGCCCATGTAATTGCTCTGGATCAGCGAGACCATATTGCCTTCGCCGTCGGCCGTGCTCAGGTAGACCGTGCCGCCGCGCGAGGGCTCGCCCGGCATGGGCTGCAGGGCGCGCGCGCCTATCAGCGCGCGGCGCTCCGCCGCGTAGGCGTCCGACAGCAGGTCGGCCACCGAAACGCGCATGTGCGCCGGGTCGGCGATGTGCGCCAGGCCGTCGGCAAAGGCCAGCTTCATGGCCTCGATCTGCAGGTGGTGGGTGCGCAGGCTGTCGCGCTCGCTGAATTCATAGCCCTTGAGGATGTTGAGCGCCATCAGTGCCACCAGGCCGTGGCCGTTGGGCGGGATTTCCCAGACGTCATAGCCGCGGTAGTTGGCGCTGATCGGGTCGCACCAGTCGACCTGGAAGGCGGCGAGGTCTTCCTTGGCCAGGTAACCGCCGGCCGACTGCACAAAGGCCGCGATCTTCTCGGCCAGCGGGCCGCGGTAAAAACTTTCGGCGTTTGTCTCTGCAATGGATTGCAGCGTGTCGGCATGCGCGGCGGAGCGCCAGAGTTCGCCCGGCTGCGGCGCGCGTTCGGGGGCAAAGGTATCGAACCAGGACTTGAAGTACGGTTCCTTGAATTTTTCGCGGAACAGCGCAGTGGCCTGCTGCCAGGCGGACGACACCGTGGGAGAGACCGGAAAGCCTTCGCGCGCCAGTTCAATGGAACGCGCCATCGAGGTGGTCAGGGGCAGCTTGCCGAAGCGTTGCGCCAGCGCGGCCCAGGCGGCGGGCGTGCCCGGCACGGTCACGGGCAGCGGGCCGTACTTGGGCACTTCGGCCAGGCCCTGGCTGGTGAGTTTGTCGAGCGTGATGCTTTGCGGCGCCGGACCGCTGGCGTTCAGGCCGTGCAGCTTGCCGCCATGCCAGACCAGTGCAAAGGCATCGCCGCCTATGCCGTTGGCATTGGGCTCGACCACCGTGAGCGCGGCGGCCGTGGCGATGGCTGCGTCAATCGCGTTGCCGCCGGCCTGCAGCACCGCCAGGCCCGCCTGCGCGGCCAGCGGCTGCGAGGTGGCGACCATGCCCTTGCTGGCATAGACCACGTTGCGGCGGGAGGCATAGGGGTAGTGGAGGGCGTCGAAGGTGGGCATGGTGGATGGGGGGATGAAGGAAAAGCGCGCCATACCGGCGCGGGTTCAGGCTCCCGTTGATTGTAAGTGTGCTTACTTGTGCTTGGGGTCCAGCGCGTCGCGCAGCCCGTCGCCCAGCAGGTTGAAAGACAGCACCAGCAAAAAGATCGACAGGCCGGGCCAGACCGCCATCCACGGTGCGTTGTCCACGTAGTTCTTGGCGGTGTTGAGCATGCTGCCCCAGCTGGGCGCCGGCGGCTGCTGGCCCAGGCCGAGGAAGGACAGGCTGGCCTCGGCGATGATGGCCGAGGCAATCGCCAGCGAGGCCTGCACGATCAGCGGCGGCAGCACATTCGGCAGGATGTGGCGCAACGCGATGCGCCAGTGCGGGTTGCCCACGGCGCGCGCCGCTTCGACAAAATCCTCCACCTTCATGGCCAGCACCTGGGCGCGCGTCAGGCGTATGAAGATGGGCGTGGCCGAGACGCCGATGGCGATCATCGCGTTGCTGAGGCTGGGGCCGAGGAAGGCGGCCAGCGCGATGGCCAGGATCAGGAAGGGAACGGCCAGCATGGCGTCGGTAAAGCGCGAAATCAGGCTGTCCGTCCATCCGCCTACGTACGCCGCCAGCAGGCC
This sequence comes from Polaromonas sp. YR568, assembly GCF_943369675.1. Classification (GTDB taxonomy): domain Bacteria; phylum Pseudomonadota; class Gammaproteobacteria; order Burkholderiales; family Burkholderiaceae_C; genus Polaromonas. The sequence continues at coordinate 180,941 of NZ_CALROB020000002.1, forward strand.
AATGGGCACACCCAGCGCCATCGAGATGCAGACCGACACCAGGCCCGCCATCAGCGAGGCGCGCGCCCCCCACACCACGCGCGAGAGCACGTCGCGGCCGATTTCGTCGGTGCCGAACAGGTACTGCATGCTGGGCGCCTTGCGCAGCGCGCTCCAGCTGGTGGCAATCGGGTCGTAGGGCGCGATCCATGGCGCGAACAGCGCCAGCACGATAAAAACCAGCACGATGGCCAGGCCCAGCATGGCGCCGCGGCGCCGCACCAGGCGGCGCAGGGCGCGGCGGGCCGGCGTGGCCTCACGCGGGACGATGGCGGGAAGAACAGCGCTCATGCTCAACCCCTCAGCCGTGGGTTGACGACAAAATAAGCCAGGTCGGCCAGCAGGTTCAGCAGGATGTAGACGCTGGAGGTGAACAGCACCACGCCCTGCACAACGGCGTAGTCGCGGTTGAACACCGCGTCCACGATCAGCTTGCCGAAACCGGGGATCGAAAACACCTGCTCGGTCAGCACCGCGCCCGACAGCAGCGTGCCGAACTCCAGCGCGCCCAGCGTGATGATGGGCGTCAGCGCGTTGCGCAGCGCGTGCTTGAGCACCACGCGCCGTTCCGTCAGGCCCTTGGCGCGTGCGGTGCGCACGTAGTCCGCGTTGAGCACCTGCAGCATGGCGCTGCGTGTGTGGCGCATCAGCACGGCGGCAATCGCATTGCCCAGCACAAAGGCCGGCATGATCATGGCCGCCAGGTTGGCCTTGAGGTCGTCAAAGGGGCTGACGTAGCCCGAGGCCGGCAGCCAGCCCAGCTGCACCGAGAACACCAGGATCATCAAGATGCCCAGCCAGAAGTTGGGCGTGGACAGGCCCCATAGAGCGATCACATTGGCCAGGTAGTCCCAGGCCGAGTCCTTGCCCACGGCCGAGACGATGCCGGCCGGGATGCCGATCAGCAGCGCGATGACCATGGCCATGGCCGCCAGCTGCAGCGTGACCGGCAGCTTCTCCTTGAGCAGGTCCAGCACCGGCTGCTGGATGCGCATCGATTCGCCCAGGTCGCCGTGGAACACGCCGGAAATCCAGTAGGCGTAGCGCATCGGCAGCGGCTCGTCGAGGTGCATCTTTTTTTGCAGGTAGGCGATCACCTCGGGGTCCTGGTTCTCCCCGGCCAGGACGGACGCGGCATCGCCGGGCAGCAGTTGTTGCAGCCCGAAGATGATGACCGTGACAAAGAACACGGTCGGGATGATCGCGGCAAGCCGCTTGAGGAAGTACTGGAGCATGTGAGTCGGGCGCGGCCTGCTTTTACATCTTTAAACCCTGGAGGCGGACCAGCCCGTCAGGCACGGTGCGCATGCCGGTGATTTTCTTGTTGTAGGCCCAAAGCCAGTTGCGGTGGTACAGGTAAACAACAGGCTTGACCTTGTCGGCTTCCGCGGCCAGCGTGGCAAACACCTTGATGCGCCCGGCGGTGTCCAGCGTGTTGCGCGAGCGGTTCAGCAATTCGTCCCACTGAGGGCGGCATTCGCCGCTGTAGTTCAGCGGCTGCTTGCAGCCATAGAAGCTGAAAAGGTTGCCGTCCGGGTCGGCGCGGCCGCTCCAGGCCAGCACGTAGGCGTCGAACTGGCCCTTGTCGGCCAGGTTCAGCGAGGTGGCGAATTCCGTGGACTGGATCTTCACGTCAAAGCCGGCTTCCTTGGCCATGGCCTGCACCACCTGGGCCACGCGCTGGGCATCGGAAGTGGTGGGCGTCATCAGCGTGAAGGTCGGGTTGGGAACACCGGCTTCCTTCAGCAGCTGTTTGGCGCGTGCGATGTCGCGCTTGGGAATGGGGACGTTCTTGGCGTAGAAGCTGTTGGCGGGCGGCACCCACTGGTTGCCCGGCGTGGCTTCGCCGTCCATCGCGACCTGCACGATGCCGGCGCGGTCCAGCGAGAGCTCAAAAGCCTCGCGCACGCGCGGGTCGCGGCCCAGCGGATTCTTCTGCGCCTGGTCGCTCTTGCCGGTGTTGATGGTGATGCCCTGGTAGCCCAGCTCGACGATGCGCGAGAAGCCGAGTTTTTTGTCGGCCTTGATGGAGGCGATGTCCGATGGGGCCACGCGCTCGATGAAGTCCAGCTGGCCGGAGCGCAGGTTGGCCAGGCGCACGGTGGCGTCGACGATGGGCAGGAAAACGACCTTGTCGAAGTGGATGTTGGCCTTGTCCCAGTAGCCGGCGTAGCGTTCCAGCACGATGCGGTCCTGCGCCACGCGTTCGGTGAACTTGAAGGGGCCCGAGCACACCGGCCTGGTGCCGAAGTTGGTGGGCGCGGCCAACGCGGCCTTGGGCGACACCATCATGCCGGCGCGGTCGGCCAGTACGCTGAGCAGCGGCGAGAACGGCGCGCTCAGGTTGATCTTGACGGTGAGGTCGTCGATGACGTCGACTGTGGTGACGGGCAACAGCTCGCCGCGCCGGTTGGAGCCGGCCAGGCTTTTGTGGCGGTCGATGTTGAACTTCACGGCGGCCGCGTCGAACTTTTCGCCGTCATGGAAAGTCACGCCGCTGCGCAGCTTCATGGTCAAGGCCTTGTTGTCGGCCGACCAGCTGTAGGAGGTGGCCAGCTGCGGCACGATGTTGAGTTTTTCATCGATGTCGACCAGTTTGTCGCACAGTGAGGAAAACACGATGCGGCTCACGAAGCTGCGCGCCAGCGTCGGGTCCAGCACGTCCGGGTCTTCGGCCAGGCCTATGCGCAGGGTCTGGGCCTGCGTCACGCAGGCGGTGGCGGCCAGCGTCAGGGCCAGCATAAATTTCTTGTTCATGGTTCTTCCTTCACGGTTGTCGATTGCGATGATTGATGGTTTTGATGGTTGGCCTGGCTGCCCTGCGCCGGAAATTCTGCTGAACATGGTGGGTCTCCATCAGGCCGCTTGCGCATGAAAAGCCGCCTGGAGCCGGAGCAGCCTCTCGTTCACGACGGCGCCGCCCGTGATGCCGGCCGGCGCCTTGATCTCTTCCCAGAAGTGGCAGGCCACGGCGTGGCCGCCTTGCGAACGCAGCGCGGGCACTTCCTCGGCGCAGCGATCGCGCGCGTAGGGGCAGCGCGTCCTGAAGCGGCAACCCGAGGGCGGGGTGATGGGGTTGGGCACGTCGCCCTGCAGCAGTGTGCGCTCGCGTTTGAGGCCGGGCTCGGGCACCGGGATCGCCGACAGCAGCGCCTGTGTATACGGGTGGCGCGGCTGTGCGAACAGGCTTTGTTTGTCGGCGTATTCGACGATCTGCCCGAGGTACATCACCGCCACGTGCGAGGCGATGTGCTTGACCACCGCAAGGTCGTGCGCGATGAACACATAGGCCAGGCCCAGGCGCCGCTGCAAATCCTGCAGCAGGTTGACGACCTGCGCCTGGATGGACACGTCCAGTGCCGACACGGCCTCGTCGCAGACGATGAGCCGAGGCTCGACCGCCAGGGCGCGCGCAATGCCGATGCGCTGGCGCTGCCCGCCCGAAAACTCGTGCGGGTAACGCTGCAGGTATTGCGGCGCCAGGCCCACCAGGTCCAGCAGTTCGGCGGCGCGCTCGCGGTGCCGGCCGCGCGCCAGGCCGTGCAGGGCCAGCGGCTCGGTCAGCGCCTGCTCCACCGTCATGCGCGGGTTCAGCGAGGAATACGGGTCCTGGAAAATCATCTGCAGCTCGCGGCGCTTGGCGCGCAGGCGGCCGGCCGGAAGTGTCATCAGGTCCTCGCCGTCGAACCAGACCTGGCCCGAGGTGGCGTCCAGCAGCCGCAGCACGAGGCGGCCCACGGTGGACTTGCCGCAGCCCGACTCACCGACCAGCGCCATGGTCTCACCGGCGTTCAATTCAAAGCTCAGCCCGTCAACCGCGTGCACGACCGCTTTGGAGCGGCTGAACAGGTGCGAGCGAACCGGGAAATGCTTGACCAGGTTTTCAACCTTCAGCAGCGCGCTCACGGCATCACCTCGTTCGATACGGCCGGAGTGCGGCGATGGGTCGCCATGCCGGGATCCAGCGGCGCGCGCCAGCAGGCCGCCTCGTGGCCTTCGCCCATGTCCATCAGCGGCGGCACCTCCTGCCGGCATTTGTCGGCGGCGAAGGGGCAGCGCGGCGCGAAGCGGCAGCCGTCCATGCGTGTCATGGGCGTGGGCACCTGGCCTTCGATGGCGTTGAGCCGGTCCTGCGCCAGGTGCAGCTTGGGGATGGAGCCGAGCAGGCCTATGGTGTAAGGGTGCTGCGGTTCGGCGAAGAGCCGCGCAACCGGCGCGCGCTCCACGACCTTGCCGGAATACATCACGGCCACGTCGTCGGCGAGTTCGGCGATCACGCCCAGGTCGTGCGTGATCAGGATGATGGCGGTGCCGGTTTCCTCGCGCAGCGTGCGCATCAGGTCCAGCACCTGCGCCTGGATGGTGACGTCCAGCGCGGTGGTCGGCTCGTCGGCGATCAGCAACTGCGGCTCGCAGGCCAGCGCCATGGCGATCATCACACGCTGGCGCATGCCGCCCGAAAGCTTGTGCGGGTATTCGTCGATGCGCTGCTCGGGCGAGGGGATGCGCACGCGGCGCAGCATGGCGATGGCATGCTCCCGGGCTTCTGCCGCGCTGATGTCGCGGTGGCAGCGTATGCCTTCAATCAGCTGGTCGCCTATCGTGAAGGCCGGGTTCAGCGAAGTCATGGGCTCCTGGAAGATCATGGCCATGCGGTTGCCGCGCAGCGCGCGCATCGCATCCGGCCCCAGCGTGGCGAGGTCGGTGCCTTCAAAGCGGATGGAGCCGGCCGAGACGCGGCCCTGGCCCTTGGGCAGCAGGCCCATGATGGACAGCGAGGTGACGCTTTTGCCGCAGCCCGATTCGCCGACGATGCCCAGCGTGCGGCCCGAATCCACCGAAAAACTGATGCCGTCCACCGCGGCGAATTCGCCGCCGCCTTCGAGCTTGAAGCTGGTGCGCAGGCCGCTCACTTCCAGCAATGCCGTCATGCGGTGGCTCCGCCGCGCTGGGCGTGAAAGCGTGTGATCCCGGCCTCGATGACCGCACGGTCGGTGACGCCCGCCGGGCTGCGGCGCGAGGGCAGGAAGGCGCTGAAGGGCTGGTAGCGCTCCAGGCTTTTGTCATAAAGGCGGCGCAGTTCCTGGATGGGCTCGGCGTGGTCGTCCACGCGGATGTCCAGTGCGCAGTAGTCTTCTGTCGTGAAGACCAGCAGGGCCGCAGCCTGCTTGCCGCGCTTGTCGCCGCCCGCGGCCTCACCGGCCGCCAGCGCGGTGATCAGGCGTTCGGCAAACGGAAGGCCGGCGTTGGCTTCATAAGCCCGGGCCGTGGCTTCAATCACCTGCGGGCCGGCCAGCATGTTGCCGGCGACGGAATAGCCAGGGCCCGCCGTGTGGCCGCACCAGTCTATGCAGGCGCTGCCGGTGTAGCCGGCAGCTTGGCCGTCCGGGCCTATCAGGTGCAACTGGCGGTGGTCGCGGCCTTCGTCGGCGGCGGTCAAACGTTGGATGATGGCGGCGGGGGACTCGCCTTGGGCCAGGCGGTCAAGGCCAGGCGCGGCATACAGCGGATTCACCAGCGCCTGCGTGGCGAGGGCGCCCACGCCGCTGCGGGCGTGCGGGCACAGGGCGCCCACGGCAAAAAACTTGCTGGCAACCGCCACGCCAAACGCGCCCGATGAATCGCGCGCGATGAGGGACCACGTCATGTAAAACTTTCGTCAGCAGCTGCGCCCTTGGTGAGGCGTCTGGCTTGCTCCCCGGAAACAAAAACCGCCTCGCGGCGATTTCGTCATGGAACGGATGACGCATGAATCATGCCATGCACCGGCGGCCCGCATCGTTGCAGGCCCGCCAGCCAACCGGAGTCTATTCCATCCTGGGGCCGATGGTTTCACACCGTGGTCGGCTATCCACGGGGGTTAACCCGCTGCTTTTTTTGCGGCCGCCTCGCGCTTGCGCACCGTCGTGATGTTCTCACTGGCGACACCCCAGTTGTCGGTCTCGATCTCATCGATGATGACGAAGGTGGTGGCCGGGTTTTTGTTCAGCACGCGGACCAGCAGGTCGGTCGTGCCTTCGATCAGCTGCAGTTTTTGCTCGGGCGTAGCGCCTTCGCGCGTGATGCGGATATTGACGTAAGGCATGGCAGGAACTCCTCAGGGTTTTGGCGTTGTCGCCGTGGTTTGAAAGAAATGCGTCATGAATTACCAGGTGCCGGCCGAGGCGCCGCCGTCCACCGCCAGCACCACGCCGCTGGTGAACTGCGCGTCGGTCAGGTAGAGCACGGCGTCGACGACGTCCTGGGTCGCGCCGATGCGGGCTGCGGGCGACAGGGTCGCGAGGAAAGAGCGCGTGCCTTCGTCGGGGCTGTGCATGGGGGTGGAGATGATGCCGGGCGCGACGGCCGAGACCTTCACGTTGGAAGCAGCCAGCTCAATCGCCAGCGCGCGGGTCGCGTCGTTGAGGCCGCCCTTGATCAGCACGGGCAGCAGCGCCGGCACTTTCATGGTGGGCTGCATCGCGATGCTGGCGGTGATGGTCACGATGTGGCCCTGCTTGTTTTTCGCCATGTGCGTGGCGGCCTGTTGCGAAGGGTAGAAAAAGCCCTTGAGGTTGGTGCCGACTATGGTTTCCAGGTCGTCCTCGGTGTAGTCGCCCACCGGCTTGGCGGTGAAGATGCCGGCGTTGTTGATCAGGATGTCGACCTTGCCGAAAGCGGCAATCGCCTTGGCGAACAGGGCTTTGGCGGTGGCCGGCTGGGCGATGTCGCCCTCGACGCCGACAAAATTGGCGGGGTTGCCGAGTTTGGCGGCGGCCGCCTGCAGGCGCGCGGCGGTGCGGGCATTGCCGACCACGTTGTAGCCGCGTTTCAAATAGGCCTCGGCCAGGGCGAAGCCGATGCCGCTGGATGCGCCGGTGATGACGACGGTTGTGTTGCTGTTGCTCATTTCAAATACTCCTTCAGTGGGTTGGCTGGGCGGCGCGGTTTCTTTTTGAATCCCGCACCGGCCGGAATGTGTTGTTGCTTCCCGGTGAGATGAACTATATTTATGTGGTCGGTGAAGATAAATATGGGTTTTCACAAATTACTTGATACATCGCGTAATGAATAAGGTGAATTAGGAGGCTTTGGTGAAGAGAAACTTCGACGATTTATTGCTGGGCAGCATCGAGCTGTTCTGCCTGGCGGCCGAGTTCAGCAGCTTTACCGCGGCGGCCGCGTCGGCCGGCGTGACGCCGGCGGCCGTCAGCCGTTCCGTGTCGCGGCTGGAGGAGCGCTTGGGCGTGCGCCTTTTTGTGCGCACGACGCGGCAGATCAGGCTGACCGACGCCGGCCGTGTGTATTTCGAGCAGTGCCGCCAGGCCCTGTCGCAGCTGGTCGATGCCGAACGCCTGGTGACCGGCGAGCAGGCCGCGCCGGCTGGGTTGCTGCGCATCAGCATGCCGACGCCTTATGCGCATTACCGCGTGCTGCCGCTGCTGCCGCTGTTTCGCAAGCGCTACCCGCAGGTGCAACTGGACGTGCACCTGAGCAACCGCAACATCGATTTTGCGGACGAGGGCTATGACCTCGCGATACGCGGGCGTGCGCCGGACGACTCCAGCCTGATCGCGCGCAAGCTGGAAGACGCCGAACTGGTGCTGGCGGCTACGCCTTCCTACCTCAAGCGCGCGGGCAAGCCGAAGACGCTGGAGGATTTGCAAGCGCACGAATGCATCCAGTTTGAATTGCCCAGCACGGGCCGCAGGATTCCCTGGACTTTCCGGGTCGACGGCAAGGACCTCGACGTCGCGACACCGGGCAGCTACTGCTGCTCGGAAGACGTGCTGGGCGTCGCCACCCTGGCGCGCAGCGGCGCCGGCCTGGTGCAGACCTACCGCTACATCCTGGAAAAGGAGTTAAAGAGCGGCGAACTGGTGGAGGTGCTGCCGCAGTTCGGCGGCAGCTCGCGGCCCTTCATCCTGCTGTATCCGCACGCGCGCCATCTCTCATTGCGCGTGAGGACCTTTGTGGATTTTCTGGTCGAGCAGTTGGCGACGGCTGCCCGCTGAATCGGGTCTATTCGACCTTGGCGCCGGAAGCCCTCACGACTTCGGCCATGCGCTTGTAGTCGACCGCCAGCAGCTTGGCGAAGTCGGCGTTGTTCATGGCCAGCGGCTCGATGCCTTGCTTGTCCAGGCGCTCCAGCACCACCGGGTCTTTGAGGACCTTGGCCATGGCCGCGTTGACGCGGTTGATCTCGGCCACCGGCGTGGCGGCGGGGCCCAGCAGGCCGAACCATGAATCGAACTGGTAGCCGGGCAGGCCGCTTTCGGCGATGGTCGGCACATCGGGCAGGTATTTGGAACGCTTGGGCGAGGTCACGCCGATCAGGCGTATGCGGCTGTCCTTGGCAAAGGCCAGCGCGCCAATGCTGGCGGCGATCACGGCATGGGCGCGGCCCGAGATCACCTCGTTGATCGCCTCGCCCGTGGCCTTGAGCGGCACATGCACCACATCGATGCCGGCCAGGCCGTTGAAGTAGGCCATGGACAGGTGCGTGGCGCTGCCCACGCCGGCGGTCGCGTAGTTGAGCTTGCCGGGGTTGGCCTTGGCGTAGCGGATGTATTCGGCGGCGGTTTTGGCCGGCACGTCGGGGTGGATCATCAGCACGTAGTCGGCCGTGCCGATGTGCGCCATGGGGGCGAAGTCTTTTTGCGGGTCGTAGCTGAGCTTGGTGTACAGCGTGCCGGCGATGTTGTGGCTGGCCGCGCCCAGCACCATGGCGCCGCTGTCGGCCGCCGACTTGGCGACGTAGCCCGTGCCCACGGTGCCGCCGGCGCCGGGCCGGTTTTCAATGATGACGGTCTGGCCCAGCGCCAGGCCGAGTTCGGTGGACATGGCGCGCGCCAGCAAGTCCTGCACGCCGCCCGGCGCGAAGGGCACCACGATGCGCGCGATCTTGGTGTTGGACTGGGCGAGGGCGCCGCCTGCGGCAAGGGCCAGGCCGGTGCCCAGGAAATCTCGGCGTTGCATCATGGAATGGTTTCTTTCGGGTAAGTGTTGGTTGCGGTTCGGATCAGTTTGTCAGTTCACGCAGATCTCGTCGGCCAGGCGGCGCATGTAGCGCTCGCACCAGGCGAGTTGGTCCAGCGTGACCCATTCGTTGGGCTGGTGTGCCTGCGCGATGTGGCCGGGGCCGCACACGATGGTCGGCACACCGACCTGATGGAACAATGCAGCTTCCGTGCCAAAGGACACTTTGCCGGCGCCCGAGTTGGCATCCACGTCGGCGCACTTGAAGCACAACCGGGCGATCTCGCTGTCGGCTTCCGTCGAAAAACCCGGCAGCACCGAGTTGAGCTTGTGGGTGATGCCGGTATCGGCAGCCACGGCCTGCATGGCCGGGACCAGGCTGTCGGCAAAGGCCTTGGCCTCGTTGAACAGCACGACCGGCGAATTCATGTGGTGGTGGCGTATCTCCCAGGTCACCTCGCAGTCGCGCGGGATGATGTTGAGTGCCGTGCCGCCGGCGATCACGCCGGTGTGTATGGTGGTGTGCGGCACGTCGTAGATGGGGTCGAAGGGGCCTTCGGCCACCAGGCGGCGGTGCATGGATTTGAGCTTGGCGACGAATTCGCAGGCGATCTCCACCGCGTTGACGCCCTGCGGCGTGAGCGAGGAGTGCGCCTCAAAGCCGCGCACCGAAGTCTTGTAAGCGTGTTTTCCCTTGTGCGCGATCACCACCTGCATGCCGGTGGGCTCGCCCACGATGCAGCCGGCGGGCTTGTAGCCCTGGTCCACCATGTCGGCGATCAGGCGGCGCACGCCTATGCAGCCGACTTCCTCGTCGTAGCTGAAGGCCAGGTGCACCGGGCGCTTGAGTTTGCGCTTGAGCAGCTCGGGCACCATCATGAGCGCGGTCGCGCCGTAGCTCTTCATGTCGGTCACGCCGCGGCCGTACAGTTTGTCGCCGATGATCTGCGCCGCGAAAGGGTCGGTGTCCCAGGGCTGGCCGTCCACCGGCACCACGTCGGTGTGGCCCGACAGCACCAGGCCGCCGACTTTGGTTTCGCCGTTTTCCGCGGGCAGCGTGGCCCACAGGTTGGCCTTCTTGCCGCTGTCGTCGTAGCTGCGGCGGCATTCGATGCCCTGGGCTTCCAGCAGCGCCTGCGTCCAGTCGAGCAGGGGCAGGTTGCTGTCGCGCGAGACGGAGGCGAAGGACACCCATTTTTCAATGAAGGGCAGGGCGGCGAGGTCGGCGGCTTGCACGGCCTGGCGTGCGGCGGTGGGGAGGGGGGCGTTCATGGTGGGCCTTTATGGGACGGCGTGCGGGACTGTGAAATTGGTATGACAGCATACTATTTTGCGAAGGGCCGCGCCGCCGCGGCGAGGCCATTGGCGGGCTGCCGGACGCTCCGGCCGCAATCCGGCGAGAATGCGGGGCGCCGCGCGCAGGGTGCGGCCCGCTACCCTATCCCCTCACGAAAGCATTCCATGACCAGCAGCATCTACACCACGTCCATCCCCGTTTTCAAGCAGATGCTGGGCGGCCTGAAGGGCGTCCTGTCCAAGGCTGAGGCCCACGCGGCCGCCAAAAACATCGACCCCAACGCGCTGCTGCAGGCGCGCCTCTACCCCGACATGTTCGCCCTGCTGCGCCAGGTGCAGGTCGCCAGCGACTTCGCCAAGAGCGTGTCGGCCCGGCTGGCCGGCGTGGAAGTGCCCAAGATTGAAGACAAGGAAACCACCTTCGCCGAACTGCAGGCGCGCATAGACACCATCCTGGCCTTCATCGAAGGCCTTGGCACGGAAAAGTTTGACGACGCCGCCACGCGCGAGATCGTCACGCAGGCCGGCACGCCCAAGGAAAAGCGTTTCACGGGCCAGTCTTACCTGCTCAATTACGGCTTGCCGCACTTCTTCTTCCACACCAGCACGGCATACGCCATCCTGCGCCACAACGGCGTGGAAATCGGCAAGAAGGATTACATCGGCAGCTATTAAGCCGGGCCGGGCGCCGGCGCCCTAGTGATGCGCCGGGCTTTGTGCTTGCGCGGGCGTTGCCGCTGCTGCGGGCCGCTGCGCGTTGGATTGCATCCAGAAGCTGGGGTGGGGCAGTTCCTGGTGGGGGCAGCTGTCGCCGCCGTCGAGCTGCCATGAAATGCCGTGCAGCCATTGCGTGGCATGCGGCTCAAAACGCATGATGTCCGCCAGCAAGGCCTTCTGGAAGGCCGCCGCGTAGGTCAGCAGGCGCTGGTCCCAGTGCTTCATGATGATGCGCACGTACATGCCTTCACCCTGGCTGCGGCCGGAGGTCAGCAGCATCTGGCAGTCCAGCCACTGCGGCGGGATGCCCGAGCGCCGCGCGGTGTCCCGCAATAGCACCTGAATGAGCTGCTGCCGCACGGCAATGACGGAGGCCTCTTCGCTGGGGACGGAGCCTTCCGATTCAGGCGGGGAGGGCGGCGTGGTGCTTGCGGCAGGCCTTGTGGGCTGGCTTTTCACGCCAAATAGCTGGTTGATTTTCATGGTGCGCGCGCGTCGGTTTTGCGGCGCCGGCCCTGTCTGGCAAGGTGTCTTCCACACCGGAACCAGGGCAGACGTCGTATGTTACAAAGTGTTAACAATGTCGACGAGCCCGACTTTCAAGTCAACCGGCCGCGGTTTTAAAACCGGAACTTTGTCATGAAAATGCGGACTGAATTTCGCAGCCCATGACTTTTCAGTCGGGAAGCTACAGAGGAGAACCGGCCTTTGTTCACGCCTTTAATCCAATGCGCCGGCCGGGCCAAAGAACTCGTAGCGTGTCTGTGCCGCGGGAACGCCGATCCCCGTTAATTGTTTCTTTATGTAACTCATAAACGGTTTCGGGCCGAGAAAGTAGGCGTCGACGTCGCGTGACTCGGGGAAGCATTGCGCCAGCTGTTCGGTGCTCAGGCGGCCCACGGCATGGGGTTTGCCGGTTTCCTCCGCGTGCTCGTCGTAGATGTAAAAGCGTTTGAGCTGCGCATGCTTCGCCTGGCGCGCGTCGATGGCATCGCGAAAAGCATGCACCGCGCGGTTGCGCGCGAAGTGGATGAAGTGGACAGAGCGGCCGCCTTGCAGCGCGGCATCCAGCATGGCCAGCGTGGGCGTGATGCCGACGCCGCCGCTGATCAGCACCAGCGGCTTGTCGCTGTCGGCCAGCACAAACTCGCCGGCCGGCGGAAACACGTCGAGCAGGCCGCCCTCGTGCAGCGTGTCGTGCAGGTGGTTCGATGCCAGGCCGCCCGCTTCGCGCTTGACGCTGATGCGGTAGCTGCGGCCGTTGGGCGCGGCCGAGAGCGAATAGTTGCGGCGAATCTCTTCACCGCCCACCACCAGGCGCAGGCCCAGGTACTGGCCGGGCAGGAAATCGGCCAGCACGCCGCCGTCCTGCGGCTCCAGGTAGAAAGAGGTGATCTCCGCGCTTTCGGGCACCTTGCGCGCCACGCGGAAAGCCCGCGCGCCGCGCCAGCCGCCGGGTGCGGCGGCGTTGGCGGCGTAGATTTTTTCTTCGGCGCCGATGAGGATGTTGGCCAATTGGCCGTAGGCCGCGCCCCAGGCGGCGATCACCTCGTCGGTCGCGATGTCCGCGCCCAGCACTTCACGGATCGCGCGCAGCAGGCAGCCGCCCACGATGGGGTAGTGCGCCGGCTCGATCTGCAGCGACACGTGCTTGTTGATGATTTGTGAGACCAGTCCGCCCAGCGCCTCAAGCTTGTCGATGTGCCGCGCGTACATCAGCACGCCGTTGGCCAGCGCGCGCGGCTGGTCGCCGCTGGCCTGGTTGGCCTGGTTGAAGAAGGGCCGCACTTCCGGGTGCTCGGCCAGCAGGATTTTGTAGAAGTGGGTGGTCAGCGCCTCGCCGCCGCTTTCGAGCAGGGGAACGGTGGATTTGACGATGGCGCGTTGCGAGTCGGTGAGCATGGCTTTTTCTTTCATGGAAGCAGCGTGAAGCTGGTTAAGTGCCCCGTGAGGGCCGACCTTGTTACTCAAGACCTGTGCCACCCGGAATTTCCATATAAATCAATGGCTTGTGTTTAAATGGAGTCAAAAAGATAACGCTGTGAAAAAGTCAAAAAGATCTTAAAAGAATCAAAATGATTGAAAAATCCATGATGCAGGCCCTGGTGTCCCTGGTCGACGACCTCTCGCGGGAGTTGCCCGACAGCGAACGCTACCGCCGCCTGCTGGACACCATGCGCGCCTTGCTGCCCTGCGACGCGGCGGCGTTGCTGCGGCTGGACGGCGACTGGCTGGTTCCGCTGGCCGTCAACGGCCTGAGCAGCGACGCGCTGGGGCGGCGCTTCAAGGTGGCCGAGCATCCGCGCTTTCGCCTGCTGCTGGCGGCCGACGGGCCCACGCGCTTCCCGCCCGACAGCGAGCTGCCCGACCCCTACGACGGCCTGGTCGACGGCCTGCAGGGGCACCTGGAAGTCCACGACTGCATGGGCTGCCCGGTGCAGCTCGGTGAGAGCCAGGGCAAGCCCTGGGGCGTACTGACGATTGACGCGCTCGACAAAGAACGGTTTTCCACCGTGGACCTGGGCGACCTGCAGGCCTTTGCCAGCCTGGCGGCGGCCACCGTCAGCGTGGCTGAACGCATTCACCGCCTGGCTTCGCGCGTGGAAGATGAACGCCAGCGCGCCGACACCTATCGCGCGCTGGCCGGTGAAAGCGGGCAGCCCACGCTCATGGGGCAAAGCGCCGCGCACAAGCGCCTGGCCGAGGAGATCGCCGTGGTCGGCAACAGCGAACTCACGGTGCTCATCACCGGCGAGACCGGTGTCGGCAAGGAACTGGTGGCGCAGGCCCTGCACGCCGCGTCGCCGCGCGCGTCGCGCCCGCTGATCAGCCTCAATTGCGCGGCATTGCCTGAGACGCTGGTGGAGAGCGAACTTTTCGGCCACGTGCGCGGCGCGTTCTCGGGCGCGGTGGCCGACAGGCGCGGCAAGTTCGAGCTGGCCGACGGCGGCACCCTGTTCCTCGACGAAGTCGGCGAGCTGTCGCTGGCCGTGCAAGCCAAGCTGCTGCGCGTGCTGCAAAACGGCCAGCTGCAGCGGCTGGGATCCGACCGCGAGCACAAGGTCGACGTGCGTGTCATCGCCGCCACCAACCGCGACCTCGCAGCCGAGGTGCGCGCCGGGCGTTACCGCGCCGACTTTTACCACCGCCTCAGCGTCTACCCGCTGGTGGTGCCGCCGCTGCGCGAACGCGGGCACGACGTGCTGCTGCTGGCCGGCTATTTCCTGGAGCAGAACCGTTCACGCCTCGGCCTGGGCAGCTTGCGGCTGGACGCCGGCGCGCAGGCCGCGTTG
>NZ_CALROB020000003.1:0-5000 GCF_943369675.1 Polaromonas sp. YR568
GACTTTGGTGTTCGCGTAACTTCGCTGCGCGAAGTGAGCGAACCCCGCGCGCGCAGCGCGCCTTTTGGCGAACAAAAGAAAACCCGCTTTGCGGGTTTCGCCAAAGTTACTGGCCGCCGGGCCACTCCCGGCCAGCAAGCCTTAGCAAAGTCCACAAGCGCGCAAGGCCGGCGCAAGACCCGGCTAAAGCATCTCTTCCGGCGCAAACGGCCCGATCACTTTCAGCATCAACTTCAAGCCCCAGCTCGCATCAGGCTCCACCATGGAGTCGGCCAGCTGTGAGCCCTGCGGCGCGCGCCAGACCATGCGACCTTCGTCCAGTTCGACGTGGTAGGCGCCGGTGGACAGCGTGGGCTCGATCAGGCGCGTGGCTTCGGCGGAAATGGCTCTATTGCGGATGACGATGGCAACTTCGCTGTTTTGCAGCTGCGAGCGCAGGTCCAGGTTCATGGAGCCGACCACCAGCAGGCGGTCGTCGATCACCACCACCTTGGAGTGCAGGCTGGCGCGCGAACCGCCGGTGGAGCCGCCCGTGGAGCCGCCGCTCAGCGCGGACGAGCCGAAGCTTGAGAAAGAGCCTTGCTGCTCGGCGCGCATTTCATACAGCTCTATGCCCATGTCCAGCAGCGCCTTGCGGTAGCGCGCGTAACCGACGTGCGCGGCGGGCGCGTCGTTGGAGGCCAGCGAATTGGTCAGCACGCGCACGCGCACGCCGCGCCCGCGCAGCTCGGCGAACTCTTTCATCATGCGTTCGCCGGGCACGAAGTAGGGCGACACGATCAGCAGCTTGCTTTTGGCCTGCGACATCAGCTGCAGCAGGCCGTCCACTGTGGTGTCCTGGGATTCTTCCGTGGTGTCGGCGTCGGCGGCAATTTTGGAGGCTTTGTCGACCAGCAGGACGGAAGGCGCCCACGTCCAGGTCAGCAGGCGCAGGTCGGCCGAGTCGGGCAGGGCGGCGGCTGATGCGACGGAAGCCGCGGAGGCGTTCGACTCGGCGATGGCGGCCTGCGTGGCGGCCGCCAGCGCCGCCGGGTCTTCCCGGTTGAGGTGGGCGGGCTGGGTGCCGGGGGGCGGCAGTTTGAGGGCGTCTATCTCCTCGGCGGTCATCAGCGACTGCACGGGGTAGGCCAGCGGGTTGTTCCAGTACTGGTCGAAGCTGGCGGACAGGTCGCGCGCGATGCGGCCGGCCGCGATCACGTCGATGTCCACAAAATTGGTGCCCTGGCTCTGGCCGAAATAGGTTTCTCCGAGGTTGCGGCCGCCGGTGATGGCGACGGCGTTGTCGGCCACAAAAATCTTGTTGTGCATGCGCCGTTGCATGCGCGCCGTGTCCTTGAGGTTGCTCAGGATTCGCAGGGCCAGGGAGCTGCGGCCGCCGGGCAGAGGGTTGAACAGGCGCAGTTCGATGTTTTTCTCGAAGGCGAGCTTGAGCACCTGGGCGTTTTTGCCCGAGGTATTGAAGTCGTCCAGCAGGATGCGTATGCGCACGCCCCGGCCCGCGGCCTCGCGCAAGGCGTCGAACATGCGCTCGGTGGTGTCGTCGGCAAAAATGGCGTAGTACTGGATGTCCAGCGTCTTCTGCGCGGCCTTGATCAGGGTCATGCGGCTGGTGAAAGCCAGTTCGGCATCGCCGACCAGCGCAAAGCCGGAGTCGTTGCGGGTACCCGCCGTGGCGGCGCGGGCGGCCACCAGCGCGCCCAGGCGCGTTTGTGCGGGGTTGGGCAAAGCGGTCGACACCGGCCTGTCCACTTCGCTGGGCAAGGAAGCGCATCCGGTGATCCACAGGCTCAGGAGCAGCAGGGCCAGCCAGCGCGCGGCCAAAGCGGCACGGGAAATCGGCGAAAAAACGGTGGCGCGGCCAGCGGCGGCAGGTGTAGGCATGATGCCGATCACTTTAGCGCAAGCGGGTGTCTTTACGCCCCGTCAAACCGTCCGTTCCACCCACTCTTTCTGTAGGCATCCGGCTCGACAGCGCAGCCGGATGCTTCCAGGCCTCAGGCGCAGATCAGGTCGAGAGGGTTTCCCAGCGCTGCAGCGCGGCCATCAGTTCTTCCTCTATCTTGCTGTTGCGCGCGTTGAGTTCGGCCGCGCGTTTGGCATTGGTGGTGTAGAGCGTGCCGTCATACAGTTCCTGCTCGATCGCCTTTTGCTGCGACTCGAGTTGCTGGATCAGCGCCGGCAGGCCGTCGAGCTCGCGCTGCTCCTTGTAGCTGAGCTTCTTTTTGGCGGAGGTGTCGCCCGTGCCTGCATCCTTTTTGGGTTCGCTGCCGGTTTTACCGGACGGCTTGGGGACGGATGCCGTGGGCTTGTTGCTGCCGGTGATCTGCGCGGCGCGCTTGGACTGTGTGATCCAGTCCGTTACGCCGCCTTCGTATTCGCGCCAGAAGCCGGGGTTCTCGGGCGTGCCTTCATAGGCGATGGTGCTGGTCACCACGTTGTCGAGGAAGCGCCTGTCGTGGCTGACCAGGAAGACCGTGCCTTCGTAGTTTTGCAGCAGGTCTTCCAGCAGCTCCAGCGTGTCGATGTCCAGGTCGTTGGTCGGCTCGTCCAGCACCAGCACATTGGCCGGCCGCGCGAACAGGCGCGCCAGCAGCAGCCGGTTGCGTTCGCCGCCCGAAAGCGTGCGCACCGGCGAATTGGCGCGTGCGGGCGAGAACAAAAAGTCGGTCAGGTAGCTCTTGACGTGTTTTTTGGCGCCGTTGATCTCCACCCATTCGCTGCCGGGGCTGATGAAGTCTTCCAGCGTGGCGTCCAGGTCCAGGCTGTCGCGCATCTGGTCGAAATAAGCCACCTGCAGGTTGGCGCCCTGGCGTATCTTGCCGGGGGGCGTGGTCACGTCGGGCTGCAACTCGCCCAGGATGAGCTTGAGCAGCGTGGTCTTGCCGGCGCCGTTGGGGCCCAGCAGGCCGACCTTGTCGCCGCGCAGCAAGGTGCCGGTGAATTTGTTGACGATGATTTTTTCGCTGCCGGGGTGGCCGAAGCTTTTGCTCACGTCGGTGAGTTCGGCGACGATCTTGCCGCTTTTCTCGCCGCTGGAGACATCCAGGTTGACACGGCCGACGGCATCTCGCCGGGCCGCGCGGTTGTCGCGCAGCGCTTCGAGGCGGCCTATGCGGGCCACGCTGCGGGTACGGCGCGCTTCCACGCCCTTGCGGATCCAGACCTCTTCCTGCGCGAGCAGCTTGTCGGCCTTGGCGTTGATGACGGCTTCCTGCGCCATCTGCTCTTCTTTTTGCACCAGGTACTGGGCGAAGTTGCCGGGGTAGCTGTTGAGCTTGCCGCGGTCCAGCTCGACGATGACGGTGGCAACCTGGTCCAGGAAGGCCCGGTCGTGGGTGATGGTGATGATGCTGCCGTTGAAATTGACCAGCAATTCCTCCAGCCAGGCGATGGAATCGAGGTCCAGGTGATTGGTCGGCTCGTCGAGCAGCAGCACGTCGGGCTTGGCGACCAGCGCCTGGGCCAGCGCCACGCGTTTTTTGGTGCCGCCTGAGAGGGAGCCGACGATGGCGTCCTTGTCCAGGTGCAGGCGGTGCAGGGTTTCCTCGACGCGCTGCTCCCAGGTCCAGCCGTCCAGCGCCTCGATTTCCGACTGCAGCGCGTCCAGATCGGTGTTTTCGTCGGCCGCCAGGTACAGCTCCACCACATGGCGGGTGCGCGCCAGGCCCGCGCTGGCCGCGATGAAGACGGTGGCGTGCGGGTCCAGGCTGGGTTCTTGCGGCACGTAGGCGATGCGCAGGTTCTGCTGCAGTTGCAGGGTGCCGTCGTCGGGTTTTTCCAGGCCGGCGAGAATCTTCAGCAGGGAGGATTTGCCGGTGCCGTTGCGGCCGATCAGGCCTATGCGCTGGTTGCTCTCAAGGGAAAAATCTGCGTGGTCCAGCAGTGCGACGTGCCCAAAAGCGAGTTGGGCGTCCAGTAAGGTAATAAGTGCCATAAGGGGGCAGATTATCCGCCCCCTCTGTGACCGCAGGCATTTCCCCGGCGCCGCAAGGCCATCCGGCAGGCGCCGGGCCGCTGCGTGGCGAGCCCGCAACGGCGGTGTGGCGTCGCCGCCCTATCGCCTGCCGGAGCTCGTCTATATAGTCTTTCCTTCCGGCGACGCATCGCTGAGGGAGGCTTTGTGGAACTGCAAATCAACGGCCGGGTCGTCCAGGCCGACGCCGATGCCGGCATGCCCTTGTTATGGCTGCTGCGCGACGTGCTGAACATGACAGGCACCAAGTTCGGCTGCGGCGTGGCGGCCTGCGGCGCCTGCACGGTGCGGGTCGACGGCCAGGCGGTGCGTTCCTGCGTGGTTCCGGTGTCTGCCGTGCTCGGCAAGCGCATCCAGACGATTGAAGCGCTGGGAACGCCCGACAAGCCCCATGCCCTGCAACTCGCCTGGATCGCCGAGCAGGTGCCCCAATGCGGCTATTGCCAGTCCGGCATGCTGATGGCGGCGGCCGCATTGCTTGACAAGACCCCCAAGCCGACGGATGCCGACATTGACGCGGCCATGACCAACATCTGCCGTTGCGGCACCTACCAGCGCATCCGCGTGGCCATCAAGCGTGCGGCCGGCATGGCGCCCGGCGCCGCCGTGAAGAAGGCCAAAGCATGAAAAGGCGGGCCTGGCTGTTCACAGCGGCGGGCGCGGCCGGCGCATTGCTGGTCGGCTGGAGTGCCCTGCCGGCGCGCTCCCGCCTGGGCAGCGCGGCCCAGCCCTGGCCGGCGGGGGCCGAGCCCGACCTCACGGGTGTGGTCTTCAACGGCTGGATCAAGATCAAGGCCGACGGCGGCGTGGTGCTGGCCATGCCGCGCAGCGAAATGGGGCAGGGCGTGCACACCGCGCTGGCCATGCTGGTGGCCGAGGAGCTCGATGTGCCCCTGGCGCGGGTCAGCATCGAGCAGGCCGGCGCCGACACGATTTACGGCAATGTCGCCATGCTGGTCGGCAGCCTGCCTTTCCATCCGCTGGAGGTGGACGACTACGCGGCCGAGGGCGCGCCCAGGGTGCGGCC
>NZ_CALROB020000003.1:10000-170438 GCF_943369675.1 Polaromonas sp. YR568
CCCCGTATGCAAAAAGAGACTTGTGGTACTGAGCTAACGACAAGTAGGGCGGGACACGAGAAATCCTGTCTGAATATGGGGGGACCATCCTCCAAGGCTAAATACTCATCATTGACCGATAGTGAACTAGTACCGTGAGGGAAAGGCGAAAAGAACCCCGGGAGGGGAGTGAAATAGATCCTGAAACCGTGTGCTTACAAAAAGTAGGAGCCTCGTAAGGGGTGACTGCGTACCTTTTGTATAATGGGTCAGCGACTTACATTCAGTGGCAAGGTTAACCGAATAGGGTAGCCGTAGAGAAATCGAGTCCGAATAGGGCGATCAGTCGCTGGGTGTAGACCCGAAACCAAGTGAGCTATCCATGGCCAGGATGAAGGTGCGGTAACACGCACTGGAGGTCCGAACCGACTAGTGTTGCAAAACTAGCGGATGAGCTGTGGATAGGGGTGAAAGGCTAAACAAACTTGGAAATAGCTGGTTCTCTCCGAAAACTATTTAGGTAGTGCCTCAAGTATTACCATCGGGGGTAGAGCACTGTTTTGGCTAGGGGGTCATGGCGACTTACCAAACCAATGCAAACTCCGAATACCGATGAGTACAGCTTGGGAGACAGAGCACCGGGTGCTAACGTCCGGACTCAAGAGGGAAACAACCCAGACCGCCAGCTAAGGTCCCTAAAATTGGCTAAGTGGGAAACGAAGTGGGAAGGCTATAACAGTCAGGATGTTGGCTTAGAAGCAGCCATCATTTAAAGAAAGCGTAATAGCTCACTGATCGAGTCGTCCTGCGCGGAAGATGTAACGGGGCTAAGCCAGTTACCGAAGCTGCGGATTTGCAATTTATTGCAAGTGGTAGGAGAGCGTTCTGTAAGCCTGTGAAGGTGGTGGTGTAAACCCTGCTGGAGGTATCAGAAGTGCGAATGCTGACATGAGTAGCGTTAAAGGGGGTGAAAAGCCCCCTCGCCGTAAGCGCAAGGTTTTCTACGCAACGTTCATCGGCGTAGAGTGAGTCGGCCCCTAAGGCGAGGCAGAGATGCGTAGCTGATGGGAAACAGGTCAATATTCCTGTACCGATGTGTAGTGCGATGTGGGGACGGAGAAGGTTAACTCAGCCAACTGTTGGATATGTTGGTTCAAGCTTGTAGTCGTGCCTGGTAGGTAAATCCGCCGGGCTTAGATGAGGAGTGATAACGAGTCTGCTTGCAGACGAAGTGAGTGATACCCTGCTTCCAGGAAAAGCCACTAAGCTTCAGCTACACACGACCGTACCGCAAACCGACACTGGTGCGCGAGATGAGTATTCTAAGGCGCTTGAGAGAACTCAGGAGAAGGAACTCGGCAAATTGACACCGTAACTTCGGAAGAAGGTGTGCCTTTAGTAGGTGAACCATTTACTTGGGGAGCCCAATGAGGCTGCAAAAAATCGGTGGCTGCAACTGTTTATTAAAAACACAGCACTCTGCTAAGACGAAAGTCGACGTATAGGGTGTGACGCCTGCCCGGTGCTGGAAGATTAAATGATGGGGTGCAAGCTCTTGATTGAAGTCCCAGTAAACGGCGGCCGTAACTATAACGGTCCTAAGGTAGCGAAATTCCTTGTCGGGTAAGTTCCGACCTGCACGAATGGCGTAATGATGGCCACACTGTCTCCTCCTGAGACTCAGCGAAGTTGAAATGTTTGTGATGATGCAATCTCCCCGCGGAAAGACGGAAAGACCCCATGAACCTTTACTGTAGCTTTGTATTGGACTTTGAACAGATCTGTGTAGGATAGGTGGGAGGCTTTGAAGTGTGGTCGCTAGATCGCATGGAGCCAACGTTGAAATACCACCCTGGTGTGTTTGAGGTTCTAACCTAGGTCCATTATCTGGATCGGGGACAGTGCATGGTAGGCAGTTTGACTGGGGCGGTCTCCTCCCAAAGTGTAACGGAGGAGTTCGAAGGTACGCTAGGTACGGTCGGACATCGTGCTAATAGTGCAATGGCATAAGCGTGCTTAACTGCGAGACTGACAAGTCGAGCAGATGCGAAAGCAGGACATAGTGATCCGGTGGTTCTGTATGGAAGGGCCATCGCTCAACGGATAAAAGGTACTCTGGGGATAACAGGCTGATACCGCCCAAGAGTTCATATCGACGGCGGTGTTTGGCACCTCGATGTCGGCTCATCTCATCCTGGGGCTGTAGCCGGTCCCAAGGGTATGGCTGTTCGCCATTTAAAGAGGTACGTGAGCTGGGTTTAAAACGTCGTGAGACAGTTTGGTCCCTATCTTCCGTGGGCGCTGCAGATTTGAGGAAGCCTGCTCCTAGTACGAGAGGACCGGAGTGGACGAACCTCTGGTGTATCGGTTGTCACGCCAGTGGCATTGCCGAGTAGCTAAGTTCGGAAGAGATAACCGCTGAAAGCATCTAAGCGGGAAACTCGTTTCAAGATTAGATCTGCCGGGGCCTTGAGCCCCCTAAAGAGTCGTTCAAGACCAGGACGTTGATAGGTCAGGTGTGGAAGCGCAGTAATGCGTTAAGCTAACTGATACTAATTGCTCGTGCGGCTTGACCCTATAACTTTGATTAATTCGAAGTTGTTATGCCAAGTTGACGCATTCAAAAGGCACAGCTCAGCAGCTGTGCGAATCTAAATACAAGCTGATTTACTCTATGAATTCGATGGGTTGTTCTTTGGACAACCTGTCAACAAGTTATGCCTGATGACCATAGCAAGTTGGTACCACTCCTTCCCATCCCGAACAGGACAGTGAAACGACTTAGCGCCGATGATAGTGCGGATTCCCGTGTGAAAGTAGGACATCGTCAGGCTCTTACAGCAAGGAACGCCCGGTTGATTTTTGATCAACCGGGCGTTTTCTTTTGTGCGTCTGCTTTTATACGTCTGGTATGTCGCCAGGCTGAAAAACTAAAAAACCCCGCATGGGTCCATGCGGGGTTTTTTGCTTTTACGGGCTGTACGAATCGAAACAGGGCGCCTTGAACTCCAATCTGCTTGTGCGACGGAGCAATATTCTGGCATCAGACGCAATGGACCTAGCCGATTCAAGCATTCAGGATGTACGCGCCTTCTCTTTTTGCGACGCCGGCAGCAACCAGCTCGGTGATGAGTTGATCAATCCATGCTCGCGCAGGAACATCTGCGAAGAACTTCTTCTTGATTTGCGTGAAATAGGGTGTCTCGATGGCCCATTGCGCAAATTCATCGAAATTCTGGCGCTGGATTTCCAGAAGTTTGAACTTCAAAAGGACCTTGGCCGCGTGGTGTGCATGCCTGGGTGGATTGCCGGCAAACGATTCCAGCCGCTGGCGCGCGCGCGCCAGCACTTCAGGCACGTAAGCAAAGACACGGCCGTGCCCGGGAATAACGGTTTTGGGGTTCAGGCGCTCAATCAAATCCAAGGTCGCGGCGACCTCGGCGAACGCATCGGCGCCCTCTAGCTCGGGAAACACCACGCCGAATCCGTTTTCCCACAAGGCATCGGCGGAAATAAGCAGCCGATTTTCGGGTTCAAAAAAGATAAGTGAGTGCGGATCATGTCCAGGCGCGGCGTGGACCTGCCACATCTCCGCGCCAAAACGGATGGAACTGCCCGGTTGCAGCGCCCGTGTAAAACCGAATTGCGGGCAAAGCTGCCCCGTCGGCAAATAAGTCAGCGCAACAGGGTCCCAATTGGCGACCTGTTGCGCATGGCCGGGAGGGATAAGTGTCTGGATATCGGGATAACGTGCCTGCAAAGCCGCATTGCCGCCGCAATGATCACTGTGCAAATGTGTGTTGACGAGAATATCCAGCGGCCGTGCGCCTAAAACTGACTCGACAAGCGTGAGTGTCTGCGGTGAATGCGTGCAATAACCGCTGTCGACCAACACGGTTTCACCGCCGCCGGTGAAAAGAATATTGTTGGCGGAAAGCCAGCCGCGCTCGAAGACATGCAAGCCGCCGGGGAAATCAGACGCGCCCATCAGCAAAGGCCGGCGAAAAAACACTCAGGCCGATGCACGCAACTCGCGCCTGAGTATCTTTCCGACATTGGTTTTGGGCAGGTCATCGCGAAATTCAATGTATTTGGGACGTTTATAGCCCGTGAGATGTTGCTTGCAATAGGCGCTCACGTCGTCTTCGGTCAGTGTAGGGTCATTTTTGACGACAAAAACCTTGATGGCTTCGCCTTGTTTGTCGTCAGCGATGCCGACGGCGGCGCATTCGATGACGCCGGGGCACAGGGAAATCACATTTTCGAGCTCATTGGGGAAGACATTGAAGCCCGACACGATGATCATGTCCTTCTTGCGGTCGATGATTTTGGTGTAACCGCGCTCGTCCATGATGCCGATATCGCCGGTGCGCATAAAGCCGTCGGAAGTGAACGCTTTTTTATTCTCTTCCGGTTGCTGGTAATAGCCCGTCATGACCTGTGGGCCTTTGATGCAGATCTCGCCGGATTCACCCAGCGACAGCGAAGCGCCATCGTCATCCTTGATCGCGATCTCGATGCTGGGCAGGGGCAGGCCGATGGCCCCGGTGAACTCCTTGTTGGTCACCGGGTTGTTGGTGCCGATGGCGCAAGTCTCACTCATGCCCCAGCCTTCGATCATGGCGCAACCGGTGACTTGCAGCCAGTGTTTCGCCGTGCCTTCGGACGCCGCCATACCGCCGGCCTGGGACACGCAAAGACTCGAGAAGTCCACCGTCTTGAACTGCGGATGCTGAAGCAACGCATTGAACAGGGTGTTGACCGCCGGCAGCAGATGAAAGGGCCGTTTCTTGAGGACTTCAATGAACTTGCCGAAGTCGCGCGGATTGGGAATCAGCGTCAGGTGGGCGCCCCAGCGGATGGTGAGCAGGCACAGCGTCAGCGCGAAGATGTGATACAGCGGCAAGGCCGCGATGTTGTTGGTCTTGCTGATGTCGCCTATTCGCTTCAAGGCGGGCGTAAACCATTCTTCCGCCTGCAAAATCGCGGCAACGATGTTGCGGTGGGTGAGCACCGCGCCCTTCGACAACCCGGTGGTTCCGCCCGTGTATTGCAGAAAAGCGACGGAGTCCAGCGTGCTTTGCGCGGGCTTGAGCGTCAGGCGGCTGCCGTCGGCAATCGCACGGTTGAATGTTGTGACGCTGCGGCCATCACCCAGAGGCAGCTTGTACGCGGGCACCAGTTTCGCGAGATGGCGGACGGCGAAAGTAATCCACTGCCCATACCAAAAACCCAGCAGGTCACCCATGGACGCCATGACGACGTTCTTTATCGGCGTGCGCTCAATCACCTCTGCCAGGGTGGCCGCAAAGTTTTCCAGAATCACGATGGTCGTCGCGCCCGAGTCGCGCAACTGGTGCTCCAGTTCGCGCGCGGTGTACAGCGGGTTGACATTCACGCAGGTGTAGCCTGAGCGCAGGATGGCGGACATGGTGACGGCAAACTGCGGCACGTTGGGCAGCATGATGGCGACGCGGGCGCCGGGTTCCAGGCCCAGGCTCTGCAGCCAGGCGCCCAATGCCGATGAAAGATCGTCGAGCTGGCCGTAGCTCATCCAGCGGTCCATGCACACCGAGAAGGGCTTGGACGCATTCTTCTTGAACGAGTCCTCCAGCAGATGGGTCAGCGAGCGGAACTGTTCGGTGTCGATCTCGTGCGAGACGCCCTCGGGATAACTCTTGAGCCAATGCTTGTTCATACAAACTCCTTGCGGCTCATTGTGGGAGGCGCTTCGCGGAATCCGTATGGGGCTTGTCCTAATGCGGGCGCGGTATCAGGGGCCGGCGGCGAGCAAATGGCCCAATCTGGTCTCGCAGGTGACAGCATCGTCTTCAAACAGCGAGTGGATCCACGCCGTCTCGCGGTCCTTGATCACTTTCAGGAACTCGCCGGCGCCGCGCATATTGGCGAACGCATCGAAGCCGGTCTCCAGGAAGTGCTGCAGTGAATTGAGGCCGGCGGCCGCCGCGGGCCCCCGCATCATCTTGAGCAGGGTGCGAAGCCCAAACATCTTTGTCAGGCGATCGAGCTCCTGCCCAAGATGCAATACCACCTCGAGTTGGCGCTTTCGTGCTGCGATGTCGCCCACGCTGCGCCAGCAACGGATGTAGCGCGCACACTCGTCGCCAGGTGACAGGGCTGCCGTGTCAGCCAGCCATTCGCGCGCAATCAGGTCGTCGAGTTGCTCCGTCAGTGCATGCACCTGCGCCAGCGCAGCCGCGGTGTTCACCACCGGTTGCGGAAACAGCTTGGCAATGGTGCCGGCGATGCGCGCGAACTGCTGGTCGCGCTCGGCATAGTCCTTGTCGCTGTAGAGCTCCTGCAGGAAGAATGTGGCTGCGGTCTTGTACCGGTGGCTGTGCAGCAGGTCGGAGTAGGTGGCCTGAAAGCGGCGCGCCTGGAAGCGTTTGACCTCCGCGCTGGCCCGGGCCAGCGGCGGGTCGGTACTGTGCTGCTGCCGAAGCTTCGCCACGGTCTCAAGCGCGTCGTGTATTTGTTGTGCGGTGGCGTCCATACAAACCCGGAGTTTATCTAGGTACGGGCCCCTATTGAAACTTAAATGCCCATGCGAAACTGCCGGGATGCAAAGAAGAACGCTCCTCAAGCTCGGCGCCGCATCGGCCGCCGTGCTGCTGCTTGCCGGAGGCACGGCCGCTTTGCTGCAGCCTGGCCTCGCCGGTGGCAGCCTGAGCGTTTCGGGGCGTGAAGTGTTCTCCGCCGTGGGTCGTGCCGTGCTGGACAAGACCTTGCCCACCGATGAGGGGGCACGGGAGATCGCATTGAGCGGCCTGCTCAGCCGCATCGACGTGCTGGTGCTGTCCCTGCCGCCGCACGCGCAGGCCGAGCTGTCGCAATTGCTGGCCCTGCTCGCAAGTGCCGCGGGCCGGCGCACGCTGGCCGGCTTGAACCCGCCCTGGCCGGAGGCATCTGTCGCCGACATCCAGCAGGCGCTCCAGGCAATGCGCTTGTCCAGGCTGGCCTTGCGCCAGCAGGCCTACGCCGCCTTGCACGACATCACGGCGGGTGCGTATTTTTCCGACCCGTCCAGCTGGCCCTTGTTGGGCTATCCCGGCCCGCTGAAAATCTGAAGGCCACCGAAAGCAGCATGAGCCAATTGAAAGACCCGATCCGCGAAGGCATTGCGCACGGCTGGAAAGTCATGGGCGGCGCGCTGGTGCCAGCGCCGCGGAATATCCGCTGCGACGTCGCCATCATCGGCAGCGGCGCGGGCGCGGGTGTCACTGCGGAACTGCTCGCCAAAGCCGGACTGCAAGTGGTGATCATCGAAGAAGGCCTGCTCAAAAGCAGCAGCGACTTCAACCAGAAAGAATCCGAAGCCTACCCGTCGCTGTACCAGGAGAGCGCCGCGCGTAAAACCGAAGACAAGGCCATCAACATCCTGCAGGGGCGCTGCGTGGGCGGCTCCACCACGGTGAACTGGACCAGCTCTTTTCGCACGCCGGGCTCCACACTCGCATTCTGGCAAGAGCGCTATGGGCTGGGCGATTACACCGTGGACGCGCTGGCACCCTACTTCGCGCAGGCGGAGCAGCGCCTGAACATCACGCCCTGGCTGGTGCCGCCCAATGAGAACAACGACTTGCTGCGCAGGGGCGCGGCCAAGCTCGGCATTCCGGCTTCGGCGATTTCGCGCAACGTCAAAGGCTGCTGGAACCTCGGCTCTTGCGGCCTGGGCTGCCCGACCAACGCCAAGCAGTCCATGCTGGTCACCACCATTCCCGCGGCGCTGGACAAAGGCGCGCAATTGCTGACCGAAACCCGCGCGGAAAAGTTTGAGCTGGCCAACGGCAAGGTCACCGCGCTGCTGTGCCGCAGCCTGAATGCCAACGGCACGTCGGCAGGCCCTGTCATCAAGGTCATCGCCAAACACTATGTGCTCGCCGGCGGCGCGATCAACTCGCCGGCCGTGCTGCTGCGCTCGCAGGCGCCCGACCCGCATGGCGTGCTGGGCGCGCGAACCTTTTTGCATCCCGTGGTGATGTCCTCCAGCGTGTTCGAGCAAAAAGTGGAGGCCTGGGCAGGCGCGCCGCAAACCATTTACTCCGACCATTTCCTGGAAACACAGGCGATCGACGGGCCCATCGGCTACAAGCTCGAGGCGCCGCCGCTGCACCCTGTGATCTTTGCGTCGACGGTGCCTGGCTTCGGCCAGGGCCAGCATGACCTGCTCAAATCCTTCCCCTACAACCACACCCTGCTCGCGCTGCTGCGCGACGGTTTTCATGAGGAGTCCCGCGGCGGCCAGGTCAAGCTGCGCGGCGATAACTCGGCCGTGCTGGACTATCCGCTGACCGATTACGTCATGGAGGGCGCGCGCAGGGCCATGCTGTCCATGGTGGAGATCCAGTTCGCGGCGGGTGCCAGACAGGTGCTGCCGTTGCATGAAATGGCGCAACCCTACACCTCGTGGGAGCAGGCGCGCGATGCGGTCAATGCCCTGCCCATGAAGCCCTTGCTGACCCGAGTGGTGAGCGCCCATGTCATGGGCGGTTGCGGGCTGGCCGGCGCTGAACGCCACGGTGTCACACGGCCGGACGGCGTGCACTGGCAGCTTGAGAACCTGTCCATTCATGACGGCTCGCTGTTCCCGACCAGCATAGGCGCCAATCCGCAGCTGTCCATCTACGGCATCGTGAACCGCCTCGCACAGGGGCTGGCTGCGCGGCTTTCCGGCCGGTCTGTCACACTGGCCTGAGATACTCGGGTTGATTCCGCCGCTTTCCCTTTTTCGCCTGACGCATGCTGGCCCACCTACAAAGACTCATCACCCTGTCCCTGGCCGCTGCGGCTTTTGGCTGGCTGTTCTGGTTTCGCGGCGACTCCCCCGTCCTGGCCGTCACGGGTTTCCTGGTCATCGCGCTGGGTTACACCGCTTTCCTCGCACTCGAATTTGTCTTTCTGCACCACGTCAGCAAGCAGGACCCTGCGCCGCAGCCCACCTGGTTAGAACTGCTGAGCGCCTGGCTGGGCGAGACCTTGACGGCGCCGCGCGTGTTCTGCTGGCGCCAGCCTTTTCGCATGAACGTGGTGCCGGACCGGCTAGCGCCCGCCGTGGCAGTGCAGGGGCGCCGCGGCATCGTGTTTGTGCACGGCTTCTTCTGCAACCGCGGTTTGTGGACACCCTGGCTGCAGCGCGTTGAGGCCGACGGCCGCGCCTTTGTCGCCGTCAACCTCGAACCGCTTTTCGGCTCCATCGACGACTACGCGCCCCAGATCGACGAGGCGGTGCGGCAGGTGACCGAGGCCACGGGCTTGCCGCCGCTGCTGGTGTGCCACAGCATGGGCGGGTTGGCCGTGCGGGCCTGGCTTAAGCGCATGCGAGCCGAGGAGCGCGTCTTTCATGTGGTCACCATAGGGACGCCGCACCGGGGAACCTGGCTGGCGCGCTTCGGCCATGGCCACAACGGCAGGCAGATGCGGCTGTTGTCCGACTGGCAGGCGCAACTGGACCACGACATGCCGGCTGGCCGTCACGCCTTGTTCACCTGCTGGTATTCCAACTGCGACAACATCGTGTTCCCGGCCTCCACAGCCACCCTGCCAGGCGCGGACAACCGCCTGGTGCGCGGCGCAGCCCATGTGCAGATGGCGTTTTTGCCGCAGGTCATGGATGCCACGCTGGCCATGCTGGAGCACGAGCCGGCCTGAAGACGGGAGCTGGACGGCATTCTCGGGCGCCGGTGCATTCATGTAAATTTGTCACAAGAATGACCCGCCATATTCACTATCCACATTCGATGGGGCTTTCTATGCTCATCTATTTGTAGGATGGAGCGTCCCGTGACACTGTATGCACAGCCCAATGCCGCCTTCCTGGAGGTCGCACCGTCATTTCCCCCGGATGAAACCAGCGCCGATTCGGCGCCTGGCTTGTTGATGCTGCTGGTGGACGAGCTGGCGCATGGGGTGCTGGTCGTCACCGCCCAGGGGCGCATCCTGCATGCCAACCAGGCGGCCAGGCGCGAGCTCGACCGCGCTGCTGTCCTGGGCGTGGAGCGGGGCGAGCTGAGGGTGCTCATGCCGGCCGACGCGAAGATTTTCCAGGGTGCGATGGGCAAGGCCATTGCCGGCAAACGCGGCCTCATCAGGCTGGCGGCCGAGGGCGTGGATTTCACCCTGGCCCTTGTTCCGCTGCAGCGCCAGGCGGGCATCTCCTGCGACCGGATCGCACTCGTTTTGTCGCGCCTCGGGGTCAGCGAGTCGGGTGTGTTCGGCGCATTTGCCCGCAATCACGGCCTCACGCATACCGAGGAACAGGTGCTGGCCTTGCTGTGCCGCTGCCTTAGCACACCCGAAATCGCCATCCAGATGAAGGTCGCTGTCTCCACCGTGCGCAGCCACGTGCGCAGCCTGTGCGCCAAGACCGCCTCCAGCGGCGTGCGCGAGCTGGTCAACCGCGTGGCGATCTTGCCGCCCATCGCCCCCTTGCCGCTCGGGCAGATCCATTGACAGATTGATCCCCGCAACGGGCCCGCACATGCTAGATTACGACTCTCCTTACGAGTCTGTCTGTGCATATGCCTCCCGAAGAAGACCTTTACGCCAACCTGATCCCTGAATTACGCACTTTAGCCATGCGCGGCGTGGTGCGAAGTTACCCCAAGAAGGCGATCGTCATCAACGAAGGCGAGATCGGGGACAGCCTGTATGTGCTGCTCAAGGGCAGCGTCAAAGTGTTCTCCATGGACGAAAGCGGCCGCGAGATCACCTACGGCAGGATTCATTCAGGCGACTACTTCGGCGAAATGTCGCTCGACGGCGGCCCCCGCTCCGCCTCGGTCATCACCCTGGAGCCTTGCACCTGCGCCGTACTGAGCCGTACGGAAGTGAGCGAGCATCTTGTGTACGAGCCCGGGTTTGCCATCAACCTGGTCGTTCAGGTCATTCGCCGCGCCCGCTCGGCAACGGAGGCCGCCCGGAACATGGCGCTGCTGGACGTCTATGGCCGCCTCATAGCCGTGCTGGAAGAGCACGACGACGTGACCACCCGCAATACCGCCGCAGGCCTGACCCTCGAGTCCATCACCCACCAGGACATTGCCAGCCGTGTCGGCGCCTCCCGCGAGATGGTCAGCCGCCTGCTCAAAGACCTTGAAAAGGGCGGCTACATCGAGATGGGCACCAAGCGCATCACGCTGCTCAAAAAACTGCCCAGCCGCTGGTAGCGTTAGCGGCGTGGGGCGGTCTACATCGCGTTAAAAATACGCCGCGTTTCCTGCGGCGCCGCGTCGCTGGTGCCCTTCAGACGGACAACCGAGCCGCTATAGGTGCCCGCCGCCCGCAGGCCCGTCATGGCCGGGTTTTCATCACTGAACGCCGCGGTGCGGGCGATCTTGACCACGCCGGGGCGCTCGGGCCTGCCTGCATCGGGATCAGGCTTCTGCGGAGAGTAAAGCGCCCAATGCGATCCCGTGATCCGCGTGCCGCCCACGGACACTGTCTTGCGGCCGGTGGCAATGCTGTTGAAATTGCCGCTACGCCGGATCAGGGTCGGGTTGTTCGGATGATCCACAAAAGAGTCCGGGTTGCCGCTCATGTCGTACAGCTTGTCTTCAAAGTGCGACTGGCGCCCGCCACGTGTGCCGATCACCACGTCGTCACGCTCCACATAGGCGTCTATCGTGACCTTGCCCGGCAGCGAGTTGGTCAACTTGATCTGCCATACGCCGCTGGGTGCCGTGGCGGTGTCCTTGTCAAAGCTGAAAGTGGGCGCCAACGCGACCAACGCGCAAGTGCCGTGCGTGCCGGTGGCCACGCTTTTGGGGTAGATGAGCGCGCACAGGGGTTGCGTGCCGTTGCCCGTCCACATGCGGGATTCGCCGAAGCCCAAGGCCGGCAGTGCGGCATGTCCAGGCGGCGTGATTTCAACCCGGATGCCGTGCGCTTGCGGTGGCAACCACAACTCCAGGAAGTTTTCGGTGGAGTCATCCGGTTGCCCCCGCCAATGCAGCACTGCGTGTTCATTTTTCGCCAAGGTCACGTTGGCGTGCGTGCGCTCCTGGTAGCTGTTACCCGCCGCAAGCACAATCTGCAGGCGCTGGCCGCACAGTGTGATCAACTGGTCCATCGCGGCTTCCAGGAGTGAACTCCCGTCATGCGGGCCGGCCAGGGTGCCGAAGCTGATGTTGGTCACGATTTTCGCGTCGTGCGCACAACGGGAAAGAACATACATCAATCCATCAAGGACGTGTACGTTCATCGAGCCGCCCGACGTATCGGCCACGGTGTCGTAGTCCAGCTGCACGGCGATGATGTCGCAGCGGCTGGCATCGTCATCGGCCATGGCCCAACTGGCCGGACCGTCAAAGCCCGGAGGGAGATCCGCCATCTGCGCCATCATCGTGCGCGGGCCGCATGCCAGGTCCATCACATGCGTGCCGTGGTTGGCGCGGTTTTCCAGTGCCCTGAGTTTGAAGTGTCGATACACCTCGTGTTCATGCACCAGCCCGTTGTAGCTTCGTTGCTGCATCGCCTGGTTGATGACGGCGGCTGTCAGCTCATGCCCATAGCCTAAGCCTGCTGGCGATTGGCCCACGCCTTTGCCGTCCTGCCGCCAGAAATAGCGTGTGCGCGCCTTCCCCTTGTGAAGGAAACTGGCATTGGCAAAAGCCAGCCCGTCGTCGATAAGGGCCATGACTTTGCCTTTGAGCAGGGGCTGGGGGCCGCCCGTGCCGCCGGAGCCCGGGCCGTCGGTGTGAGGGCCCGCGGCCAAACCCAGCTCCAGCCGTTTGACAAGGGCATGCAAGCTGCGGCCCGGCTGGATGTGCTTGAAGAACGCGGGCTTGACCCGGGCCGTGCAATAGCGCAGCCCCACCGGCGCGGCGCTGGAGGTATACACCGGCGGCACATGCAGCCATTGCGGCGAGGCCGCGCCTATGAATTGGGCGATGCTGACGCCAGGGCTGAGTTCAATCGCCACAGGGAGCCATTTCGGTTGTGTACCGCCATAGCCCGCGAAGCAGCCGGCCTCGGCCCATACCAGGTAGGGATCGAAGCCACTCGTCGCGTCCGGCTTGGCCCAGTCAATACCAGTGAAGCCGCCTTTGGGAAGTTTGTGCCAGGTCATGGGTATCCTTACTTGAGGGGTTCCCACTCTTTGGCCGCCTTGGACCACATGAAGGCAAGGAGCGGCGAGGCCGCCACGGTACCGATCCTGGTGAGGTATTGGTAGTAGCCGCTCTGGTTGTCGTCCATGGGAACCCGCAGGTCGAAATCCACTACGTTGCCTTGCGGCGTGTGAAATTTCCGGCCGTCGAAACCGCGTTCATGCAGCTGGTTGCTGCCAAGACAGCGCGCCGCGAAGAACTCGCCCAGCGCGGTGCCCAGCAGCCGGCCCACGGCGCTGTCTACCGGGTAATGCAGGCCCGCCACCGTCCGGTTCACCGCGATGCGCGCCGCTTGCCGCTCCAACTGCTCCCGGTATTTGGCTCCCGTGCCGTTGGCGTTCTCCAGCAAGGCCAGCAGCACTGTGGCAACCGCGAAAGCCTCGGTGGCATGCCCGCTGGGCCAGCTGGCATGGCCGGGGGTGTCAATCATGGGCTGAATCTGCGGCGACAGCTCCATGGGGCGCGGGCAGGCGAAAGCATGCTTGAAGCGCATTTCCACGTCGGACGTGAAAATCAGTACCAGCGTAATCAGTTCCAGCGTCCATTTATGGCGGTGCGGCTGCAGTCCCACGATGGATCCCCAATACGGGACCTGGGGCGTCATCTGGCTGAGGATTTCGCTGCCGCGGTCTTCACGCAGCTCCGCGTAATTGGCCACCAGCCCCACCTGTTGCTTGAACACCTTGGCCGTGGGGCGGATCAGGCGAACAATGGCGTGGTCCTTGAGCGGTTTTTTGTTGAGATCAACGAATTCCAGGGTGACCGACTCGCGGGCCTGCTGCACGCCGAAGTGAAGGCCGCCCAGGAGTTCAAGTTCGCAGATCTGCAGCCGGCGATCCGCCGCCCATTGCGTCAACCGGTCCGGCTTGTCGATAGGTAGAGGTAGGTTGACTGGCAGAGTGGGGCCCTGGAAGGGGCCAACCAGTGCCGCGCGACTTTTGGTTAAACCGTCTGCCTGCAGCGGATCCTCCCTCACGATTGCGACGCCTCCTACACCTCCAAGGATAGTTACACCACCGACGCCCCCGACGCCTCCAACACCGCCTACACCACCAAGAATGCTCATAGTTATTCCTTTGAAAGATTTTTAAACGGGAACGCCGGCTAACGTTAAAGCCTGGGCCCAAACCGGCCCAGTGTCGTACAGGCTGCTAGGCGACTGATCGACGAAACGTGAAATTGTGAATGTGGGATCAATCAATAGCAGTTCTGCAACCGAGCTTTGAGCATGCTCGATGCGACCGAGCATCACATTGGAGATGATCAAGGCGCGAAGTGTTGACGCATGTGTGCGGTTGGCTCGTAGCGAACGCGACGCCAGAGAATTGGCTCTTTCGTATTCTCCAGCCGCCAAAGCGGCGGTAGCTGCAAGGGAATCGTAAAAGTAGCGAAGAGGATCTAGCGGCGAAAGGGCTAACGCCTTCTCCGCATTTAAAAGCGCAACTTCACCGTTCCCCTTGAATGCGTTCAGTGTTCCTGTTAGCAGCCATGCCAGCGATTCATTGGGATTAACTCGCAGGGCCGCTTCATAACGTTGTGTTGCGCCGTCCAGGTCCTTCAGTAAATTCGTATGAACAAAACCATCTATCGTGAGCGCCAGCGATGATTTTGGATCAATGTCCAGCGCCTTTCTTGTGCAGTCCAATGCACGCTGCCTCTCTTTATCAGGGTGTTCCGCCCATCCCTGTTGTACTCGTAAGACATGCCATTTCGCCAACCACGCGTAAGGGATCGGATGGCGGCTGTTGCGGTCGATCAAATGTTCCAACATCGCGCGAGCGCGGTCAAATTCACTGAACGCTGTACGATGCATCAGCGTTACCGAACCCAGCAACAAGGTATAGCCGTCCAGAGTCGGCAAGGCCTGACTTTGGGCTCGCTCCAATTGCTGAGACATGACGGAGGAACTGATGGCCGCCACCACCCGCGAAATCAGTTCGTCATCCGTCGCAAATACGCCGTGTACTTGTCCTTTGAGATTGTCTGCCCAGACCACATGCTCAGTTTTTGCGTCAATTAGTTCGACAAACAGTGCAAGCTGCATACCCATACTGCGGCAGGTACCCGATAGGATATAGCTGGCACCCAGGTGTGTTCGGATGTCCTCAATTGCCTCATGCCGCTCGCGAAATGCCGTTGTGGACAGCCGCGAGATGACGTGAAGTTCGGATGTCCGGGACAGTGCGGCGATTACCTCGTCTGCCAGCGCTTCGCCCAGCATTTCATGTCCGGGCTCGTAGCTTCGCATGGCAAAGGGGATGACCGCGACGGTGGGTCGCAAGTCGAGGCGCACAGCGCTGCCGGGGGTAATGGGCGGATGCTCGCCGATCGGGCCTATGCGGTAAGCGCGCACGGGTTTTTCAACGTGCTTGAGGTGGCATTCGCCCAAGTCCTCGATGTCGGCATCCAGGTTGGCCGTGAGGTTGTCGCGCAACTCGGCTGTTACCACCAGTTCGCCGGGATCCGCCAGCGTACAAAAGCGGGCAGTCAAGTTGACGTCTGTGCCGTAAATGTCATGCTGATCCGTCACAAAGCTCGCCAGATGCCCACCGATGCGCAGATGCATTTGTTGCTCAGGCTGCAGGCCGGAATTGGCTTGCTGGCTGAAGTGATGCAAGGCAAACGCCGCCTTGACGGCACTTTGAGCGCTGGCAAATTCCAGCATCAGCCCGTCACCCAGACTTTTGACGATGCGGCCGCCGTGCTGCGGCAGGATTTTCTGCTCAGCCTGCTGAACCAGTTGTTGCCATCGTCGTACGAACCCATCTTGGTCTTGCTCCATGATCCTGACAGACTCCACCACGTCCATGACCAACAGCACCTTGGTGCTTCGATTCATGGGGGTGGGTAATTCAATCAGGGAGTGCATCGTAAGCGGAGTAACAAAGTTTTACCTCCTCATTTTGTAGGAGGAATGGCGTAAGTCGGGCACTTGATAGGGTGTGAGCCCCTCGTGGCCTGCTCGACTGTTGTATCAGCGCTGAATAATGCGCCATTTGCTGATTGCTGTCATTCGAAAATCCCCCTGAAGTTCAAAAGTTTGTGTATGAATAATCCCCCGCTTATGGATGTTGGCGTGGCTCTTGCTTTTATGCGCTGAAGAGTGCGTGGGATGGGTTGACGGCTAGCCCGCCACGATGGCTGGATACTGGGTACTGCTATCGCAAGCGAATTCGGATACAAGTTCCTGATGAAGCCCCTGAATCAGGCCAATACGCCACGGCGACTCGCAAGCGTACAAAACACGAAGGGTAATTTCGCTGTGTCCCAGGCATCGACGCTGCCCGTGATCCGCGTAAACAAGGTCGAACTCGTGTCAGGCGCCTCGCTGTGTTTGCTGGTGAACACCTCCATGCTTCCATGGCCCGGCCTGCAAAACCTTGAATCCTGTCTGTCGGCAAGCGAGTGGCGGCAATACGCCGCTATTGTTCCGCCCGAAGAGCGCAAGCGGCGCCAGGCCACGCGCGCGGTTCTGAGGATGGTGCTGGGGCAATTGACCGGTGTAGCCGCCGCCGACGTCGGCATCGGCAAGGGAGCCTGTGGCAAACCTTGCCTGGCGGGTTCCCGGGTCATCGGTTTCAGTGTGCCGCATTCGGGCGGGTTCAGTTGCTGGCATTCGCGCGTGACGCGGAGATCGGCTGCGACATCGAGAAAAAAAGAGCCCCTCGAAGACATACGCGGAATGAGCCGGGTGGCACTGCACCGGAAGAAGCCGAAGCGATAGGCGCGCTCCATGGCCGGGACGCGGAGGATGCGTTCTTTCGCCACTGGGTCCGGAAAGAAGCCGCGTTGAAGGCGATGGGAACCGGTTTTCGCGCAGAACCGGGCAGGCCGGATTCGTGGTGGAATTGCGTAACCTACGGGGGCGGGCGGCAGATGTCCCCGGCGAATTGTGACAATTCAGGACTGCTCTTTTGTGCCGCCGGCCCGGGGCTGCGCCAAAATCGTCCCGGTGAGCCTTCCGGCGCTGCGATTTCCCTGCAGTTGCAGACAAAATAAGCAAGAACCTTCAGTCCCTGGAAAACAGAATAGCGAGAGTTTTGGTATGCCCTTGATTGTGGTGATTGATGACGACGCAGGCACACGCATGCTGGTCACCCAGGTGTTGAAAAAAGAAGGCCATGAGGTCATGGAAGCCGACGACGGCGCCAAGGGCCTGGAGCTGATCCGCGAATTCAGGCCGGACGTGGTGGTCAGCGACATCCAGATGCCCCAGCTCGACGGCTTCGAGGTGCTGGACCGGGTGCGCAACGACGACGTGCTGGCCACCACCGCCGTGATTTTGCTGACGTCCCTGCAGGACCGCACCCACATGCGCCAGGGCATGACCACCGGCGCCGACGACTACCTGACCAAGCCCTTCGCCCCGCAGGAGTTGCGCGAGGCGGTCAACGCCCAGCTCAACAAGCTGACCCGGGCCGAAGCCATGCGCGCCCAGGTGGTGGGCAAGGCCGTGCAGCTGGCGCTGGTGGAGCAGGGCCAGAAGATCAGCGACCTCTACGAGATGCGCATGGCGCAGTCGCTGAGCCAGCAATGGCCCGAAACCGGCACGGTGCAGGACAACGACAAATTCGCCAGTGCCACGGTGCTGTTCGCCGACATGCGCGACTACGGCCTGTGGACACAGTGCCTGTCCGGCCCGGAGCTCAGCGACGTCGTCAAGCGGCTCTACAGCAGCGTGGGCGACACCGTCTACCTCTTCGGCGCGCATTACATGCAGTTCGTCGGCGACGGCATGCTGTGCGTGTTCGTCGACGCCGCCGACACCCGCTCGGTCAACCACGGCCTGCGCGCGATGCGCGCCGCGCTGGGGCTGGCCGATGCCACCAAGCGCATCGACGCCTATGTGCGCCAGCGCTTCGCGGAGCGCGGCCTGCCCAACTTCTCGCTGGGCGTGGCCGTTCACAGCGGCCCCGTCGCCTTCGCGCGGCTGGACGGCCTGATAGGCCGTTCCGGCCAGACCACGCCCATAGGCGACACCGTGGCCACGGCGCTCAGGCTGTTCCAGGGCCAGCCGCCGCTGGACTGGACCATCGCCGCCAGCGTGCAGGCCACGCGGCTGGTGACCGGCGCGGTGCGCACCGGCCGCCGCGCGCTGGTGCAGGTTGCGGGGCGCGCCAAGCCGCTGGACACCGTGGAAATCGTGGGGCTGGCATGAGGCCGCGCTGGTTCGCGGCCGCGGCCGGCAGCCTGCGCGGGCGCAGCTGGTCGCTGCGCACGGTGCTGGTCACCAGCCTGCTGCTGTTCTCCGTCGTGCCGGCCGCCACGGTGGGCTGGTTTTTGTACCGCAGCAACCTGCAAAGCGTGCAGACGCTGGCCGAGAAGACGGTGGACGGCGTCGCGCAGCGGGTGCAGATCGTCGCCCAGGAACACCTGGCGCAGGCGCACGTCGTGCTCAACGGCCTGGTGCATGAGCAGCCCGGCGAGGCCGGCGTGGCGCGCGCGCGCCAGCTGATCCAGAACCCGGTTTTGTTCGAGCAGACCGCATTTGCCATGACCCGCATGACGCCCCGCGTGCCGCAGATGGCCCTGGCCACGCACCGCGGCGAGTACCTGGGCGTGGAGGCGCTGACGCAAAGCGGCACAGGCGCCACACAGGTGGCCGTGCGCAAGGAAGGCGCGCAGGGGCGCAGCTATTTTTCGGCCGAGTACCCGGGCGACCGCCGGCAGAAGGCCCAGGACGACGCCGCCAGCTACGAGCCCCGCACCCGGCCCTGGTACCAGGCCGCCATGGAGAACAAGGGCCGCAGCTTCACCGCCGTGTCCCCGTCGGTGGCGCAGAACCAACTGCTGATCACGCTGGCGCAACCCGTTTACGGCGCCGACGGCGGCGCGCTGGGCGTGTTCGCGGTGGACCTGCACCTCGCGCAGCTCAAGGAGCAGTTGCAGACCATGGTCTTCAGCGCCCACGGCACCGCCTTCATCCTCGACGAGCGCGGCCTGCTGGTCGCCAATTCGACGATTGACCCCCTGTTCACCAGCGCCGGCGGCAGGCTGGAGCGCAGCAAGCCGCTGGACAGCCGCAACGGCATCATCCGCAGCGCCTACAACGAGGCGGCCTCCAGCCTCGGGCAGACGCTGCCCGACAGCGTGCAGCGCGTGGCCTTCCTGCGCCGCGTGCCCATGGAGGACGACACCCTGATCGTCGTGCTCAAGCCCTTCGGCGAAAACCTGGGGCTGCGCTGGAGCCTGGTGGTGGCCGCCCCTGAGAGCGATTTCGCCGCGGCCAGCCAGGCGGCCCTGCGGCAGACGCTGGCCGTGATGGTGTTGGCTCTGGTGCTGGGCGCGCTGCTGGCCACCTGGCTGGCCTACCGCCTGAGCCGCCGCTTCCGCGGCTTGAGCCTTGCCGCCGCGCAACTGGCGCGGGCCGAGGTGCCGCAGGTGCAGCAAAACGCCCGCATCACCGAGGTGCGGCAGCTCTCGCAGGCCATGCACGACAGCGCCGAGGAAATCGTGCGCAACCGCGCCGCCATCGACGCGCAGAACATCGCCCTGCAGGACGCCAACGAGACGCTGGAGGCGCGCGTCGCCAGCCGCACCGCCGAGCTGGCCGCGTCGCGTGAAGAGGCGCTGGCCGCGGCGCGCGCCAAGGCCGCCTTCCTGGCCACCATGAGCCACGAGATCCGCACCCCGCTCAACGGCGTGGTGGGCATGACTACCCTGCTGGCCGACACGCCGCTGGACCCGGAGCAGCGCGACTACCTGCACACCATGCGCATCTCCAGCGACCAGCTGCTGGGCGTCATCAACGACATCCTGGATTTTTCCAAGATCGAGTCCGGCAAGCTGGACCTCGAAAACGAACCGCTCAACCTGCTGGCCACCATCGAGGAGGCCTGCGACATAGGCGCGCCGCGCGCGCGCGAAAAAGGCCTGGAGCTGCTGGTCGACATGGGCGACGAGCTGCCCACCTGGGTGCGCGGCGACGTCACCCGCCTGCGCCAGGTGCTGCTCAACTTCGTCAACAACGCCGTCAAGTTCACCGAGCACGGCCAGGTCATCGTCTCGGCCCACGTGCTGGAAGACGCCACGCCGCAGCAGGGCGGCCTGATCGAATTCCGCGTCAAGGACACCGGCATCGGCATCCCGCTGGACCGGCAGTCCGCGCTGTTCCAGTCCTTCACCCAGGTCGACACCAGCACCACCCGCAAATACGGCGGCACCGGCCTGGGGCTGGCCATCTGCAAGCGCCTGGCCGGCCTGATGGGCGGCGGCGTCGGCCTGGAGTCCGCGCCGGGCCAGGGCTCCACCTTCTGGTTCACCGCGCGCCTCGGTTATGCCGACGCGCCCGAAATCGCCCAGCTGTCGTCGCTGCACATGGTCAGTCTGGCCGGCAAGCGCGCGCTGGTGGTGGACGACACCCCCGTGAACCTGCGCATCCTCGACAAGCAACTCAGGCGCTGGGGCATGGAGCCGGCGCTGTTCGAGCGCGCCGGCGAAGCGCTGGACTGGCTGCGCGGCCACCCGCCCGTGGACGTGGTCGTCACCGACATGCACATGCCCGAGATGGACGGCCAGACCTTTGCGCAGACCCTGCGCCAACACCAGCCGGGCGTGCGCATCGTGCTGCTGACCTCGGGCACCATGCCCACCGGCGAGCAGGCCAGGGTGTTCGACGCGCGCCTGCTCAAGCCCTACCGCCAGTCCCAGTTGTTCGAGGCGATCGCCCGCGTCACCTCGGCGCCGGAAGCCGCCAAGGCGGTGGCCGAGCCCGGCAAGCCCGAGTCGCGCAACCAGTTCATCCTGGTGGCCGACGACAACGCGGTGAACCTGAAAGTGGCGCTGGCCATGCTGGCCAAGCTGGGCTACGAGGCGGCCACCGCCCTCAATGGCCGGGAGGCGGCCGACCGGGTCGCCGCATCGCTGCGCGCCGAAGGCGGCGTGAGCAGCCGCGACGGCCCGCGGCCTTATGCCGCCATCCTCATGGACGCCAACATGCCGCTGATGGACGGTTTTGCCGCCTCGCGCGAGATCCTCGCCACCCACGGCGCGGCCGCGCCGCCCATCATCGCGCTGACGGCCTCGGTGCTGGAAGAAGACCGCCAGCGCTGCCTGGCCGCCGGCATGGTGGGCTTTCTGCCCAAGCCGCTGCGCATCGACGAGCTGTCGGAGGCGCTGGCCCGTTATGCCCGCAAGCCCGAAGACGCCGATGCCGCGAAGATCATGGGCGCCGAGATCGTGTCCGCCGAGGGCAAGCTGGCGAACGGCGGCGACGCCTCAGCGGGCGCCGTGATCCTGATGGACTGGAGCCGGCTGGAGCAGTTCAAGGAATTCGACGACGAGGAACGCAGCATGACGCGCGAGGTCATTGCCCTGTTCGCCAGCGATGCGCCCAACCGCATGGCCGATATCCGCGCCGCGCTGGCGGCGTCGGACAGCGCCGAGCTGTCGCGCGCCGCGCATGCGCTCAAGGGTT
The DNA here is from genome assembly GCF_943369675.1 of Polaromonas sp. YR568. Classification (GTDB taxonomy): domain Bacteria; phylum Pseudomonadota; class Gammaproteobacteria; order Burkholderiales; family Burkholderiaceae_C; genus Polaromonas. The sequence continues at coordinate 31,523 of NZ_CALROB020000003.1, forward strand.
CGGCATCCAACGTGGGCGCGGAGGCGCTCAGCGATGCGTGTTTTGTGCTGGAGCAATCCTGCCTGCAGGGCCAATGGCCCGTGGATGCGGCGCAGCAGGTGGGCCGGTTGTGTGAACTGGCTGAGCGGACCCGCCAGGCGCTCAATGGGTGGATGGCCAATCCGGCCTGAGGCTCTCAGGCGGCGGCTGGCGCCGTCGCAAGCGTTCGGTAGAAGGGCGTGAAGTCCGGCTCCGTCAGCCGCAGCAGCCCCTCAAAGCTGTCGATCACAAAGTACTGCTGCTGGAAGCTGTCGATCTTGTAGGTCGACGACATGCAGCGCAGCAGGTCGGCGTTGTCCCGCAATGCGATGCGCTGGGGCTCGGTGGATTCCACGCTCCAGGCCAACTCGCCCGGGCTGCTCAGGATGCCCGCACCGTAGGCCCGGACCTCATCGCCGCCCTTTTTGTCGCGCATCAGGCCGAATTCGATGGTGTACCAGTAGAGGCGCGACAGCATCTCCACCGCGCCGGGAATCGGCGCTGCGCCATTGGCGCCGTGTTCCAGCGCATGCGCCTTCAGCGCGCCCTTGCCGTAGGCCTGGATGTGGTCGGCATAGCTGGGGTCGAACAGCAGCGGCACGTGGCCGAACAGGTCATGAAAAATGTCGGGCTCGACGATGTAGTCGAACTCGGCCGGCGTGCGTATCCAGTCCGTCACCGGAAACTTGCGGTTCGCCAGCAGCGTGAAAAACGGCACCTCGGGGATCAAGCCCGGCACGCCCACCAGCTGCCAGCCGGTGGCCTTTAACAGCCGGTCGTTGATGCCTTCAAAACGCGGAATCGCATCGCTGGCGCCCAGGCTGGGCAGCGCTTCGATAAAGGCGCTGCAGGCCCGCCCGGCGAGCAGGGCCGACTGCCGCGTGTAGAGGCGCCGGTAAGTCTCGTGGTCTTGCGCGGTGTAAGCCGCGTAATTTTGCGGACAGGTGTAGTCCGCGTTGACCTGGCCGCCGCGCGCATAATCGCCGCGCGGCGGGCGGTCGGACTGGCCGTATATCGCCGGCGGCGGGGTGCCTCCGCTGTTCTGGCTGTCGGCTACTTCAGCCATTGGCTCTCCACGCGTTGGTAGTCGCCGCCGGCGCGCGCCAGGTGCAGCCACTGGTCGACGTAGGCCTTGAAGGGCACGTCGCCGCGCGGCAGCAGGTACGCCATTTCACCGTACTGCAGCGGTTTGTCGGGGTTGATGGCGCACAGGCCCGGTTTGAGCTTTTGCTGGGTGATGGCCTCGGCCGACTCGGTGACGAACACATCGGCGCGATTGGCCAGGATTTCGTCAAAGATGGTCAGGTTTTCGGGGTTCAGCCGCATCTGCGCCTGCTTGAAGTTGGCGCGCGCAAAACGCTCGTTGCTGCCCCCCGGGTTGAAGATCACGCGCGTCGTGGGCTTGTCGATGTCGGCCACCGTCTGGTACTTGGCCACGTCGGCGCAGCGCGCGATCGGCGTCTTGCCGTTGACCATGTAGGGCGCGCTGAAGAAGGCCTTTTTCTGCCGCTCGGTGGTCACCGAGATGCCGCCCACGGCGATGTCGCATTTGCCGGCCGCCATGTCGGGCATCAGGTTGGACCAGCTGGTTTTTGTGTACTCGGGCTTCACGCCCAGGCTGGCCGTCAGCGAGGCCATCAGGTCCACGTCAATGCCCTCAAACGTGCCGTCCGGCTTCTGGAAGCTGAAGGGCTTGTAGTCGCCCGGCGTGCAGATGCGCAGCACCCCGGCTTTTTGCACGGTGTCCAGGCTGGATACGGGCAGCACACTGACGACGGTCTGGGCCGAGGCGCCGGCGCAAGCGAGCAGGGCGGCTGTGACGAAGCCGAGCGATTTCAAGGGGACCAGCGAAAAGGACATGGCAATCTCCGTGAGGGGTTGGGTCAATGGGAGCTTTATTGTGCGCCCGCCCGTCAGGCCGCTTTCCCGCCCGCCAGCACCCCGCGGCGCATCTGGTCCAGCTCAATGCTCTCGAACAGCGCCTTGAAGTTGCCCTCGCCGAAACCGTCGTCGCCCTTGCGCTGGATGAACTCGAAGAAGATGGGGCCCAGCTGGTTTTCGCTGAAGATCTGCAGCAGCAGCGCGCCCTTCTTGCCGTCCACCAGAATCTTGCGTTTCTTCAGGTCCGCCACGCTTTCGCCGTGGCCCGGGATGCGCTTGTCGACCAGCTCGTAATAGGTGTCTATGGTGTCCAGCAGCTTCACGCCGCTGGCGCGCAGCGCGTCCACCGTGGCGAACAGGTCGTTGCTGCCCATGGCGATGTGCTGTATGCCCTCGCCCTGGTATTTGTCCAGGTACTCCTGGATCTGGCCGGCCTTCTCGTTGCCCTCTTCGTTGATCGGGATGCGGATTTTGCCGCAGGGGCTGGTCATGGCCTTGCTTTTCACGCCGGTGACCTGGCCTTCGATGTCGAAGTAGCGGATCTCACGGAAGCTGAACAGCCGCTCGTAAAAGCCGGCCCACTCGTCCATGCGGCCGCGGTGCACGTTGTGCGTCAGGTGGTCGATGTAGGTCAGGCCGTGGCCCGCCGGATTCAGCGCGTCGCCGTCGACGCCGGGCAGCGGCTCGAAGTCCACGTCGTAAAAACCGATGTTGCCAATGTCGCCGGGTTGCGCGCCGTTCTTGCCGCGCCATTTGTCGATGAAATAAATGATGGAGTCGCCGATGCCCTTGATCGCCGGGATGTTCAGCTCGCCCGGGCCCGCCGTATGGGCATAACCCCAGGCGCCCAGCGAAATGGCGCGCTCGTACGCAAACTTGGCGTCCTTCACGCGAAAGGCGATGGCGCAGACGCTGGGGCCGTGCTGGCGCGCAAAGCGCTGCGCGAACGAATCGGGCTCGGCATTCAGGATGAAGTTGATGCCGCCCTGGCGGTACAGTGTCACGTTCTTGTGGCGGTGTTTGGCGATCGGCTTGAAGCCCATGCGCTCGAACAGCGCGGCCATGGCGGCCGGGTCCGGCGCGGCGTACTCGATGAACTCAAAACCGTCGGTGCCCATGGGGTTGTCCCAGGCCGCGCCTTTTTCAAAGTTCAGGGCGGTGTCGGTGCGTGCGTTCATGCTTGTCTCCAAAATGGGGGTTATGCATTTGACTTTAGCGGCGTCGGGCGTCAGTTTTACTGCGAAATAGGGCGCTTGAATTGCCTTTGACGCAGTAAACCTGCAAAATTAGCGACATGGAAACACTCGACAAGCTAGACCGGCAGATTTTGCGCAAGCTTCAGGACGACGGCCGCGCCACCTATGACCAGCTCGCCGAACAGGTGGGCCTGTCGCCCAGCGCCGTCCTCAGGCGCGTCAAGCGGCTGGAGGAAAGCGGCGTCATTGACCGCTATGTCGCGCTGGTCAAACCCGAAGCTGTGGGCCTGGGCCTGACCGCGTACCTCAACGTGCGGCTCGAAAAGCACACCGAAAGCCACAAGCGCAACCCCATGGACCTTTTCCGCGCCAGCGTGCAGACCTGGCCCGAAGTCGCCGAATGCGCGGCCCTGACCGGCGAAATGGACTATCTGCTGCGCGTGCTGGTGCAAGACATGGCCCACTACAGCCGCTTCATCATGGACACCCTGCTCAAGCACCCCAGCGTGCAGGACTGCAAAACCAGCTTTGTGCTGGACCGGGTCAAAGCCACCACGGCCGTGCCTTTGTAAGGCCTGGGGCGAGTCAGCTCCGCGTCAACAAGCGGGTAGCCAATGGCGAACAAGGCTGGGGCTCCTGGATTTGTTGTTGCAGTGCAACGTTCAGCCATTTTGTGAAATACCCACCGCCGGCCCTCGCGGCGAGAGTTTGTAGTCCAAAAGTTCCCATGGATGGAGTCCACGCGCCATGATCCGGAAACCCGCAAGCCTCCCTATAGACGCCAGGGGAGAAGCCCCTAGACTGGGTATTCTAGGGAAAACCCTTATATTGACGCCATGGTTTCACCCGGCACATTTTTCAAAGCCTCCTACAACGCGAGCAAGGAGTTCTTCCGCCCGCCCGTTGTCGGGACGGCGCACGCTCCACAGCAGCCTGCCAGCCCACGCGCCCAGCCCGTCATGGTCCCCATCCGTTCCATAGGCCCCAGCCACGGGGAACGCATCGCCGCCCACCTGCTGGCGCTGGAACCGAACGACCGCTACCTGCGCTTCGGCTACTCGGCCAACGACGAACAGATACGCCGCTACGTCGACGGCCTGAACTTCGACCGCGACGAGATCTTCGGCATCTACAACCGCAAGCTGCAACTGATCGCCATGGCCCACCTGGCGCATTCGACCGACCCCAACCTTAAAAGCTGCGCCGAATTCGGCGTCTCTGTGCTGGCCCAGGCCCGCGGCCGCGGCTACGGCTCGCGCCTGTTCGACCGCGCCGTCATGCACGCCCGCAACGACGGCGTCGACATGATGTTCATCCACGCGCTCAGCGAAAACACCGCCATGCTCAACATCGCCCGCAAGGCCGGTGCCACCATCGTGCGCGACGGCTCCGAGAGCGAGGCCTACTTGAAGCTGCCGCCGGCCGACCTGGATTCGCGTATGACCGAAATGGTTGAAGAGCAGATCGCCCAGACCGACTACCGGCTCAAGGTCCAGGCCAAGCAGTTCTGGGATTTGCTGGGGGTGATCCAGGAAGTGCGGCAAGGGGTGAGGGCAGGTCGGGACCGGATGCCCATGTAGTTTTTGACCTTGCAGGTCGGGGGCGGCTCTTGTTCTTGGGGTGTGCTCGTTGATGAGGCTTGCTGGCCGGGCCACTCCCGGCCAGCCACCCTATGCAAAGTCCACAAGCGCGCAAGGCCGGCGCAAGACCCGGCCCAGAACCCACCCCGGCGGCCAATACAACCAAAGGATTCGTCCGCCTGAAAACGAACCTGATCTGCTATTAAATAAGTAGCGAAGAAACCCCACATTCCATGGCAGAGAACGGGAAAATACCTTTAAACCAGTTCCCGCCCAATCCATGCCCCGCACCGTCAAAGATTTCAGCTATCCTTACCCCCTTCACAACTACCGACCGCCATCACGTGTCCGACGTTCCCCCCAGTCGGTCTTCCAGGCCGGAAGACAAGCGAGGCTTTCTGCAAAAGCTCGCTGAAATGCTCCACCCCGGTCCCGACTCTAAAGATGAGTTGATCGAAACCCTGGTGGAGGCCCAGGACAATGACGTTATCGGCGCCCAGAGCCGTGAAATGCTCGAGGGCGTGATCCGCATGGCCGACATGACGGCCGGCGACGTCATGGTGGCCGCGCCGCGCATGGATGTGATCAACATCGACGCGCCTTTCGACGAGCTGCTGCACCTGGTCATCGACACCGCCCACTCGCGCTTTCCCGTCTATGAAGGCGAAAAGGAAAACATCCTCGGCATCCTGATGGCCAAGGATTTGCTCAAGCTGCAGCGCGCGCCCGAACTCAACATCAAGGCCTTGCTGCGCCCCGCCGTCTTCGTGCCGGAAAGCAAGGGCCTGAACGACCTGCTGCGCGAGTTCCGCGGCAACCGCAACCACCTGGCCATCGTCATCGACGAGTTCGGCCGCGTGGCCGGCCTGATCACGATTGAAGACGTGCTCGAGCAGATCGTCGGTGAGATCGAGGACGAGTTCGACATTGCCGAGGACGACGGCGACATCTTCGGCCTGACCGACCACACCTACCGCGTCAGCGGCGACACCTCGATCGAGCGTGTCAACGAGGCTTTCGGCGTGACGCTGCCCGAAACCGATTTCGACACCATAGGCGGGCTGGTCGCGCATGAGATGGGCCACGTTCCCAAGCGCGGCGAACACTACGCGCTGGCCGGCCTGCAATTCACGGTGCTGCACACCAAGGGTGGCGCGGTGCGCTGGTTCAAGGTATCGCCGGTTTCCGCCGGCGCCTGACAACACAATATATATAGAGGGCAACTATGGCACGGGACTCCATTCACAGCATGATGTCCCATCTGCCGACCTTGCCCGCCTTGCTCGAACACGCGCGCAACCTGCCGCCGCGCAAGGGCTTTTCCCCCTTCCAGGCCGTCATCGTCCTGATTGCCGGTTGCATGCACGCCGCCAGCATGGCCTGGCCGTTTGATTTCGGCTTCGCGCAGGGCTTGCCGGTGTGGTGGATGCAGCTGCTGGCGATGTTCCTGTTCGCCGCGCAGATCGACAGCTGCCGCTCCTGGAAGCGCGCCGCCTGGCTGGGCGGCCTCTTCGGCACGGCGATGCTGTGCAGCACCTTCTGGTGGATGTTTATCTCCATGCATTTCTACGGCGGCCTGGCCGCGCCGCTGACGGTGCTGGCCATCGTGTTGCTGGCCGCCTTCCTGTCCCTGTATTACGCCGCGGCCGGCGCGCTCTTCGTGCGGCTGGCCCCGGCCCGCAAGTTTCCGCGCGCCGTGGTGTTCGCCGCGCTGTGGCTGCTGGCCGAGCTGGCCCGCGTTGAATTTTTCACCGGCTTTCCCTGGGGCGAGGGCGGTTATGCCCATGTGGACGGCTGGGCCAGGCCGCTGGCCGCCTGGATCGGCGTGCACGGCATCACCATGCTGGCGGCGCTGGCCGCAGCGTGGCTGGCGATGGCCTTGCGCGCCTCCCGCACGCGCTGGGTGACTGCGGTTTGCATCGTGGTGCTCAGCATCGTCGGCGCCTACCTGCCGGTGCAAAGCGCCCTCCCGGGCGCGGCGGCCTTCACCCCGGCCGGCGAGCCGCTGCAGGTCACGCTGCTGCAGGGCAACATTCCACAAAATGAAAAGTTCCAGAGCGGCACCGGTGTAGCCACCGCGCTGCGCTGGTACGGCGAGCAGCTGCGCGACGCAAAAACGCCGCTGGTGGTGGCGCCTGAAACCGCCATCCCGCTGCTGCCCATGCAGCTGCCCGAAGGCTACTGGCAGGCGCTGCAGCGGCGTTTTGCCGCCGGGCAGCAGGCGGCGCTGGTCGGCATCCCCGTGGGCAACTCGCAGGCCGGTTATGCCAACTCGGTGCTCGGCTTCAAGCCCGGGCAGGCCGAGCCCTACCGCTTCGACAAGCATCACCTGGTGCCTTTCGGCGAATTCGTTCCGCCGGGTTTCCGCTGGTTCATCAACATGATGCACATCCCGCTGGGCGACTTCAACCGCGGCGCGGTCGGCCAGGCCTCCTTCGACTGGAAGGGCCAGCGGCTGGCGCCCAACATCTGCTACGAAGACCTGTTCGGCGAGGAACTGGGCGCGCGCTTTATCGACCCGGCGCTGGCGCCCACGATTTTTGTCAACGTCAGCAACATCGCCTGGTTTGGCAACACCGTGGCCATAGACCAGCACCTGCAGATCTCGCGCATGCGCGCGCTGGAATTCAGCCGCCCCATGATCCGCGCCACCAACACCGGCGCCACCGTCATCATCGACCACGCCGGCAAGGTCACGCACTCGCTGGAACGCCACACGCGCGGCGTGCTGGTCGGCGAGGTCGAGGGCCGCAACGGCATCACGCCCTATGCCGACTGGGTTTCGCGCTACGGCCTGTGGCCGCTGTGGGCGCTGGGCCTGGGCATTGCCGTGCTGGCGCTGCTGTTCCGCCGCCGCTGATCCTCGCCGAAACAAAAAAGGGCGATGCCGTTGCCGGCATCGCCCTTTTTTCATTGGCGCGATGAGTCAATAGCGCTTAGAGCTGGCTCATCCCGCCGTCCACGATCAGTTCCGCGCCCACGATGAAGGCGGCGTCCGGCGAGGACAGGTAGACCACGGCGCTGGCCACTTCGTCGGGCGTGCCGAAGCGCTTGATCGGGATTTGCGCCTGGATACCGGCGGCCAGCGCATCGAGCTGGTCGGCGGGCACGCCCAGCTTGCCGTACAGCGGGGTGGTGACCGGGCCGGGGCTCACCACGTTCACGCGGATGCCGCGCACCACCAGCTCGGCCGACAGCGTCCTGGCCAGCGAAATCAGCGCGGCCTTGCTGGCGGCGTACACGCTGGAGTGGGGCATGCCGATGTGCGCGTTGATCGAGCCGTTCAGGATGACGGCCGCGCCCGTGTTCAGCAGCGGTGACAGCGCCTGGATCGCAAAGTAGGCGCCCTTCACGTTGACGTTGAAAGTCTGGTCCCACAGCGCCTCGTCCACGCCTTCAAGCGGCGCGAATCTGGCGACGCCGGCGTTGATGAACACCGCGTCCAGCGTGATGCCCTGGGCCGACAGCGCGCCGGCCAGCGCCTTGGCGGAGCCTTGCTCGCCGGCATCGTTGCGCAGCGCGATGGCGCCTGCGCCCAGTTGGGCCTTGGCCAGGTCCAGCGTGGCCTGGTCGCGGCCGGTGATGATGACGCGGGCGCCTTGGGCGGCGAATTGCAGCGCCGTTGCCAGGCCGATGCCGCTGTTGCCGCCGGTGACGAGCACTGTCTTGTTGTCAAAGCGCCGTGCAGCGGTGGATGGTGAAGAGGTGGTTTGCGTGGTCATTTTCAGTGTCCTGTTCGAGTGAATTGATGAAACTTTCCGGGTCGGCCTGTGTTGTTCGCCTGCCGATGTGTCCAATGTATGGTTTATGTTCTATGTGAAGAAGAGGTGAAAGATGGTTTAATCATTCAGGTTTTATGAACATCAAGGACTGGGGAAGCCGCCATGGATCGTTTACGCGCTTTTGAGGTGTTTGCCGCCGTCGTGGGGCGCGGTAGTTTCACGCGCGCGGCCGATGCGCTGGACACCTCGCCGGCCAACGTCACGCGCTACATCAACGACCTCGAGGCGCACCTGGGCACGCGCCTGCTCAACCGCAGCTCGCGCAAGCTCTCGCTCACCGAGAGCGGCGAGGCGCTCTACGAGCGCAGCAAGTCCATCCTCGAGGAAGTCGCCGACGCCGAAGCGCTGGCCTCCTCGGCCACCCTGCAGCCGCGCGGGCGCCTGCGCATCAACGCGCCCTTGAGCTTCGGCATACACCAGCTGGCGCCGCTGTGGCCGCGCTTCATGCAAAGCTATCCCGACGTGGAACTCGACGTCTCGCTCACCGACCGCCTGGTCGACATCGTGGAAGAGGGCTTCGACCTCGCCATCCGCATCTCGCGCGCCGGCCCCGCCACCCATGCGGCGCGCAAGCTGGCCGCCTCCAACAACATCGTCTGCGCGTCGCCCGCTTACCTCAAGCAGCACGGCGCGCCCCGGGTGCCCTCCGACCTGGAGGCGCACCGCTGCCTGGGCTACACCTATGCGGCCACCGCCAACGAGTGGCACTTTGTGGACGCAGAGGCGCGCCCGTACATGGTCAGGGTCAACTACGTCATGCATACCAACAACGGCGACACGGCGCGCCAGGCGGCGCTGGCCGGGCGGGGCATCATCTGGCAGCCGGCCTTCCTGGTCGGGGAAGATCTGCGCGAAGGGCGGCTGGTGCAGGTGCTGCCCGGCTACCGCATGCCCGACATCGACATACTCGCCGTCTACCCCAGCCGGCGCCACCTGAGCGCCAAAGTCCGCGTGATGGTCGACTTCCTGGTCGAAGCCTTCAAGGCCGCGCCGGCCTGGTACGTGCCGTCCGACGCGGCGCCGGCCACAGCCGCCCCGGCGCCTGCGCGCCGCCGCGTAAAATGAACCTTTTCATGAACGTCTTTGCGGAGCCGCCCGGTGCGGCCCCGCCCTCCCGGCGCCACAACTGGCGCCGCGCTTTTGCCCTCAACCCATTCCTATGCTCACTTTCCAGCAAATCATCCTGAAGCTGCAGTCCTATTGGGCCGACCAGGGCTGCGCGCTGCTGCAGCCCTATGACATGGAGGTCGGCGCCGGCACCTCGCACACCGCCACCTTTCTGCGCGCGCTCGGCCCCGAGCCCTGGAAAGCCGCCTATGTGCAGCCCAGCCGCCGCCCCAAGGACGGCCGCTACGGCGAGAACCCCAACCGCCTGCAGCATTACTACCAGTACCAGGTGGTCCTCAAGCCCGCTCCCGCCAACATCCTGGAGCTGTATCTCGGCTCTCTCGAGGCCCTGGGGTTCGATTTGAAGAAGAACGACATCCGATTCGTCGAGGACGATTGGGAAAATCCCACGCTGGGCGCCTGGGGCCTGGGCTGGGAAGTCTGGCTCAACGGCATGGAAGTCACGCAGTTCACCTACTTCCAGCAGGTCGGCGGCATCGACTGCAAGCCCGCCACCGGCGAAATCACCTACGGCCTGGAACGCCTGGCCATGTACCTGCAGGGCGTGGACAACGTCTACAACCTGACCTGGACCGAAGGACCCGACGGCTCCAGGCTGAGCTACGGCGACGTCTACAAACAAAACGAGGTCGAGCAATCGACCTACAACTTCGAGCACAGCGACGCCGACTTCCTGTTCACCGCCTTCACGGCGCATGAAAAGCAGGCCAAGCACCTGATCGAGGTGCAACTGGCCCTGCCGGCCTACGAGCAGGTGCTCAAGGCCGCGCACAGCTTCAATTTGCTGGACGCGCGCGGCGCCATCAGCGTGACCGAACGCGCCGCCTACATAGGCCGCATCCGCAACCTGGCCCGCGCCGTGGCGCAAAGCTATTACGAAAGCCGCGAGCGCCTGGGCTTCCCGATGGCGCCGCGTGAGTGGGTGGCACAAATGACTCCGATGACGAAGAAGGCTGCGTGAGAGCGATGACGATGACGACCCAAAACCTTCTCGTAGAACTGTTTGTCGAAGAACTGCCGCCCAAGGCGCTTAAAAAGCTCGGCGACGCGTTTGCCGGCGTGCTGTTCGAGCAGCTCAAGGCCCATGGCCTGACGGCTGCCGGTTCCGCACTCACCGCGTTTGCCTCGCCGCGCCGCCTGGCCGCGCACGTCACGGCGGTGGCCGGCCAGGCCGCCGACAAGGCTGTCTCGCAAAAACTCATGCCGGTGGCCGTGGGGCTGGATGCGTCCGGCAATGCCACGCCCGCGCTGCTCAAAAAGCTGCAGGCGCTGGGCACCGATGCATCGGCGGTGGCCGGCCTCAAGCGCGCGCCCGACGGCAAGGCCGAGGCGCTGTTCTATGACAGCACCGTCAAGGGTGCCTCGCTGGTTGAAGGTTTGCAGAAAGCCTTGCTCGAAGCTATTGCAAAACTCCCTATCGACAAGCGGATGACCTACCAGCTGGCCGACGGCTGGAGCGACGTGAAGTTTGTGCGCCCGGCTCACGGCCTGGTCGCGCTGCATGGCAGCGACGTGGTGGCCATTGAGGCGCTGGGCCTGAAGGCCGGCAACAGCACGCACGGCCATCGCTTTGAAGCGGCGGTGGACCCTGTCGTGCTGAAAGACGCCGACAGCTACGCTGCCACGTTGCGAAAAGACGGCGCCGTGATCGCCGGTTTTGCCGAACGCAAGGCCGAGATTGCCAGCCAGCTGGCGGCGGCCGCGGCCAAGGTCGGCGGCGGCGTCAAGGCGATTGAAGACGACGCCCTGCTCGACGAAGTGACCGCGCTGGTCGAACGCCCCAACGTGCTGGTCTGCGAATTCGAAAAAGAATTCCTGGGCGTGCCGCAGGAATGCCTGATCCTCACGATGAAGGCCAACCAGAAATACTTTCCGCTGCTCGATGCTGCCGGCAAGCTGACCAACCAATTTCTGGTCGTCAGCAACATCAGCCCCAGCGACGCGAGCGCCGTGATTGGCGGCAATGAGCGCGTGGTGCGCCCGCGCCTGGCCGACGCCAAGTTCTTCTTCGACCAGGACCGCAAGAAAACGCTGGCCTCGCGCGTCGAAGGCCTGGGCAAGGTGGTGTACCACAACAAGCTGGGCACGCAGGGCGAACGCACGCAGCGTGTGCGCGCGATTGCCGAGGCCGTCGCCAAGCGCCTGAATGCCAATGTGGCCGACGTGCAGCGCGCCGCCGAACTCGCCAAGACCGACCTGGTGACCGACATGGTCGGCGAGTTCCCCGAGCTGCAAGGCACCATGGGCCGCTACTACGCGCTCAACGACGGCCTCAGCGCCGACGTGGCCGATGCGATCGAAGACCACTACAAACCGCGCTTTGCCGGCGACGAACTGCCGCGCAACGATGTCGGCGTGATCGTCGCGCTGGCCGACAAGCTCGAAACCCTGGTCGGCATGTTCGGCATCGGCAACCTGCCGACCGGCGACAAGGACCCGTTTGCGCTGCGCCGCCATGCACTCGGCGTGATCCGCATGCTGGTTGAAAAAGACCTGCCCCTGGGCCTGGCCGAACTGGTCGAAAGCGCCCAGCCGGTGTTCGGCGACAAGATCCAGGATGCTTCCGCTGCCCTGGTGGATTTCATCTACGACCGCCTCGCCGGCTCCCTGCGCGAGCAGGGCTACAGCGCGCAAGAGGTGGACGCCGTGCTGGCGCTCAAACCCCAGCGCCTGGGCGACGTCGCCAAGCGCCTGGCGGCCGTGCGCGCTTTTGCCGCGTTGCCCGAAGCGCCCGCGCTTGCAGCCGCCAACAAGCGCGTCGGCAACATCCTGAAAAAAGCCGAAGGCACGGTTGACGCCGCCATCAAGCCTGAGCTGCTGCAGGAAGCCGCCGAGAAATCGCTTGCCGAAGCGCTCCAATCCGTCGTGCCCACGGCCGATGCGGCTTTCGCGGCGGGTGACTACGCCGCTTCCCTGCAGGCGTTGGCCGCTCTCAAGGCGCCTGTGGATGCATTTTTTGAAGGCGTGATGGTCAACGCCGAAGATCCCTCGCTGCGCGCCAATCGTCTTGGCTTGCTGGCGACCTTGCACCAGGCGATGAACCGCGTGGCCGATTTGTCCAGGTTGGCAAGCTGATCGTTCGGCTTGATAATTCACCCATGCCCTCCCAGCAGCAAATCGACGCCTTCACGCAGGTGTTTCACCGTGCCGCCATCCGGCGGCTTGCGGTCGCGCCCGCGTTGGTGACGCGTGCGCTCCAGACATTGCAGCGCTGGCAGGATCAGCGTGGCCCGGGTGCATCCGACCCCTACATGCAGGAGTGGCGGGTGTTGCTTGGCGGTGATTTATTCGAACTGGAACAACGTGTTTGTGCTGACGACGACCATGCCGCCACGTTGCGAAACACGTCTCCGCTGGGCTTCGTGCTGACGCCTGCGGAGCGCCATGCCTTGCGTACCCAGAGCATTGTTTGAGTTTCACATGCAGCGTAGTGAACTTGCCCATGTGCTGCGTGCCAGCTCAGCCATAGCCAATGAAACAAGCTTCGTCCTGATCGGCAGCCAGGCTGTTTTGCTGCTTCTGGATGAGCCGCCGCCCGAATTGCTGAGGTCTACCGAAATCGACCTGTACCCTTCGCTGCACCCTGAGAAAGCGGATCTGATTGATGGCGCCATCGGCGCCTTGTCCACTTTTCACGATACCTTCGGGTATCACGCGGACGGGGTCGGTCCCGAAACGGCCAGTTTGCCGGCGGACTGGATGACGCGCGCAGTACTGCGTTACGTGGGTGACGTGACCGCCATCTGCCCTGACCTGCACGACCTGACGGTTTCCAAGTGTGCGGCCGGGAGAAGCAAGGACGCTGATTTCGTCCGTATTTTGTTGGCGCACAAATTGGTGGTGTTGGACACCTTGATTGAGCGCATTGGTTTGCTCGACGCGTCCAGGCATGACCTGGCGCACATTACCCATTGGACTGAGCGCCGCGCACAGGAAGCTTCCGCATGAAACTCGTCATCCTCGACCGCGACGGCACCATCAACAGCGACAGCGACGACTTCGTCAAGACGCCGGACGAATGGTTGCCGCTGCCCGGTTCGCTGGAGGCGATTGCGCGGCTCAACCACGCGGGCTGGCATGTCGTGATCGCGTCCAACCAGTCGGGCCTGGGGCGCGGCCTGTTCGACGTGGCTTCGCTCAACGCCATGCACGCCAAGATGCACAAGATGCTGGCCGCCGTGGGCGGCCGCATCGACGCGGTGTTTTATTGCCCGCACAGCCCCGAGGAAAGCTGCACCTGCCGCAAGCCCTTGCCGGGCCTGTTCGAGCAGATAGGCGCGCGCTTCGGCGTGCAACTGGCGGGCGTGCCCACGGCCGGCGATTCGCTGCGCGACCTGCAGGCCGGCGCCGCGGCCGGCTGCGAGCCGCACCTGGTGCTCACCGGCAAGTCGGCGCGCTACCGCGGCGGCGGCCAGCCCGAAGGCCTGCCTCCGGGCACGCAGTTGCACGCCGATTTGCCGGCCTTCGCCGATTTCCTGCTGGAGCGCGGCGCCCGACCGCTGCCGGTGGCGATATAAACAGCGGGCGGGCACAGCGCCGGCCCGCCTTCCCAACCTGACCCGACAGCCGGAACCTGGAACCTCTCTCATGCCTTTCATCCGCTCCGTCCTGCACCTTCTGTGGATGTCCGTCACCATCATTCCGTGGGCCACCTTCGTGGTCATCGCGTCGCTCTTCGTCAGCAGCACCACCATGTACTGGATGTGCGCGGGCTGGCTGCGCGTGGCGGTCAAGGGCGGCACCTTCATCCTGGGCATCCAGAACCGGGTAACCGGCATGGAAAACCTGCCCACGGGCGAAACCAGCGCGGCCGTGCTGCTGCTCAAGCACCAGAGCACCTGGGAGACCCTGTGCATGCCCACGCTGATGCCGCACCCGCTGGCTTACGTCTTCAAGAAAGAGCTGCTCTACGTGCCCTTCTTCGGCTGGGCCATGGCGCGCATGGACATGATCCACATCGACCGCAGCCAGCGCTCGCAGGCCTTCAACAAGGTCGTGGTGCAGGGCAAGCGCCTGATGGCGCAGGGCACCTGGGTCATCATGTTCCCCGAGGGAACGCGCATCCCGCGCGGGCAGAAGGGCACCTACAAATCCGGCGGCACGCGCCTGGCCATCGAAACCGGCGCGCCGGTGATTCCCATCGCCGTGACCTCGGCCAAATGCTGGCCGCGCAAGGCCTTCGTCAAGACGCCGGGCATCGTCGATATCTCCATCGGCAAGCCCATCCCCAGCGCCGGCCGCCAGCCGGACGAGCTGATGCGCGAAGTGGAAGCCTGGATCGAGTCCGAAATGCACCGGCTGGATCCCGAGGCCTACGCGGCGCCGGCCGCGTCCAATTCCTGAATACCTGACAGCGCCCCACGCCAGCCCTGCCGCGCTAAACTGCCATGATGCAACGGCTTCTCCAGTTCACGCTCGACCTGTTTGATGCCCATCCCGCGCCGCCGGTGCCACTTTCCGGCAGTGCAGACCCGAAAAGCGGCAAGCCGCCCGCAAAACCCCGCGCCAAAAAACCGGTAACGCCAGTCCCGCGCCCGCAAGCGCTTGCCGACGCGCCCCCGGAGGCCGAATTCATCGGCCCGCAACTTCCCGCCCAAAGCCTGCAGCAGGCGCTGGCCCCGGCCACCTTCCGCCACCCGCGCGCCACGCGCGAAACCGTGCTGGACGGCATCCTGGTGGCCTACGAATTCCGCCGCGGCAAACGCAAGACCATCGGCTTTTCAGCCGGCGCCGAGGGCCTCACGGTGAGCGCGCCCAAATGGGTGCCGCTGTATGAGATCGACAAGGCCGTGCTGGAAAAATCCGGCTGGATACTCGCCAAGCTGCAGGAAACCCGTGCGCGCCACGAACGCATGGAGTCCGCGCGCATCGAGTGGAAGGACGGCACGACCCTGCCTTTCCTGGGCGACCCCGTGGTCGTGGTGATAGACCCGCGCCATGCTTTCGGCGGCGTGGGGGCCGAACTCAAGGCCCGCGCGCCCGCCATGCCCGAGGTGCTGCTGCAGGGCGCGGACGGCGCGGCCAACGACACCTTGCCCGGCGTGGCGCAGCTGACGCTGCATGTGGGCCTGCCCCACAACGCGTCGGCCGACCAGATCCGCGATGCGGTGCAGGCCTGGCTGATGCGCCAGGCCAAGCGCATTTTCATCGAGCGGCTCAACCATTTCGCGCCGCAGCTCGGCGTGCAGTGGCACAAGCTCAGCCTGTCCAGCGCCGGCACGCGCTGGGGCAGCGCCAGCGCCGACGGCTCCATCCGGCTGAACTGGCGGCTGGTGCATTTCAGGCAGTCCGTGATCGACTACGTGGTGGTGCATGAACTGAGCCACCTGCGTGTCATGGACCACAGCCCGCGCTTCTGGGACACGGTGCGCACCGTCGTGCCGGACTACGCCGAGTTGCGCGGTCAGCTCAAGGACGAAGCGATTCCCCGCTGGTAGCCTTGAGCGGCAAGCCCTTCGCAGGGGATGCCGCCGCGCAGGACAAACCCTTGTCCACTCGCAATTCAGCAAGTGGAAAGCGGCGTTACTTGTTAATATGACAAAAATACCAAAATTGCGAAAACCACCAGGGAATTGATGTCGTACTCCTTAAGCACCTCCATGAACGACAAGCTGATACTCGTAGTAGAAGACAATCCCGACCACCTTGAGTTGACGGTCTTGACGCTGGAAGAACAAGGCGTGACGGCCGAGATCGCGGTGGCGCGGGACGGCGTGCAGGCGCTCGAGTATCTCTTCGGGCAAGGAAGCCACGCGGGGCGCGACACGCAAAGGCAGCCCTCGTTCATCCTGCTCGACATGAAGCTGCCCAAGCTGTCGGGGCTGGACGTGCTGCGCAGCCTGCGCGCCAACCCGCTCACCGCGCTGGTGCCGGTCGTCATGCTGACGTCCTCCAGCGAGCGCTCCGACATCGTGGCGTGTTACCAGGCCGGCGCCAACGGCTTCGTTCGCAAGCCCGTCGATTTCGGCGACCTGACGGAAAAACTCCAGCGGCTCCAGGCCTATTGGCTGGACGTCAATGAATCCATCGCGGCCGGTTAATAGTTCAAGGACGCGGGGCGTCCCTATCATCCGGCGCGCTCCTGGAAGAGGGATGCGATGAAGGTCCCCATCACGCTGCGGACCCGACTGGTCATGCTGGTGCTGGCCGCGATTGTTCCTTTGTTCGGCCTGTCCATCTACAAGGCCGTCTACAACGCCGATGCCGCCGTCGGGCGGGCCATGGCCGACCTGCAGTTCGCAGGGTCGCTTGCCGCCTCCAACCAGCAGCAACTGGCCGAAACGGCGCGGCAGGTGCTCACGGCCATCATCCATGCGCCCGACCTGCGCGACATCAAAGGCGGCAGGAGCGCCCGCTGCGACCATTACCTGGCGGAGCTGAACCGGCAGCTTCCGCTGTACGCCAACCTGGGCATCGTGGCGGCCGACGGCCAGTCGATGTGCAACGGCCTTCCCGGCTCGCCGCTGGGTTACCTGGGCGACCGCGCCTATTTCCGCGACGCGGTGTCTCACCGCGGTTTCGTGGCCGGCGAATACATCGTGGGCCGCGCCTCTGGCAAGCCTTCCATCAGCTTCGCGCTGCCCCTGCTCGACAGCGAGGGGCGCGTCGTCATCGTGGCCTATGCCTCGGTCGACCTGGCCGAAATGGCGAAGTCGGCGGTGGAAATCCAGCTGCCGCCCGGCGCTGCGCTGGGCATCCACGACCGCAACGGCGTCTTGCTGGCCGGAAAACCGGCCCTGCCCATCCGCATCGGCCAGAAGGCCCGCAGCCCGGTGCTGCGGGAGGCCGTGAAGACCATGCGGGCGGGCACTGCCGACGGCCCGGACGCCCAGGGCCAGCGCCGGCTGTGGGCCTACATGCCCAGCAGCGCGCATGCCAACGAGGCTTTTTTTGTCGCGGTCAGTATGGACCACAACCTCGTGGTGGGCGACAGCCAGCGCCAGCTCGGGCTGGAACTGGCCGTGCTGACACTGCTGGCCTTGCTGGGCGCCTTGCTCGCCTGGTTGATAGGCGGGCGTGCCATCGTGGTTCCCACCCGCAAGATCCTGGACGCCACGCGGCAGATCCAGGACGGGCGGCTGGACGTGCGGATTGCGCTGGGCGCGTCCGACGACGGCGGGGAGTTCTACCGGATATCCGCCGGCTTCAACCGCATGGCCGATTCCCTGCAGAAGCACCGCGGCGCACTGGAGGCGGAACTCGCGAACAGCGAAGCCATCAAGCGCAAACTGCAGGACGCGCAGCGGCTGGGCCGCATCGGCTACTGGCAGCTCGACCTTCTCACCAGCGAAACATGGTGGTCCGACGAGGTCTATGACGTGCTGGGTGTCGGCAAGGCGCAGTTCTCGGGCAGCCGTGACGCCCTGCTGCAGTTGATCCATCCCGCCGACCGCGAGGAATTCAGGGTGAAGCGGGACGCCGCCGTCGAAGCCGGGCTGCCGCTGGACGCCGAGTTCCGCGTCATCACGGCCACCGGGGAAAAGCGCTGGGTTCACCTGGTGGGCCGCGCCCATGGCCGGGAGGACGGCCAGCCGGGGCAGGGGCCGCGCCGCTCCGGCGTGATCCAGGAAATCACCGACCGCAAGCGCGCCGAACTCGTGATCGCCCGCGGCACCGAGCTGCTCAACCGCACCGGCGAGCTGGCCCGGGTCGGCGGCTGGGAAATCCAGGTCGAGACCATGACGCCCTACTGGTCCGAAGAGATTTACCGCATCTATGAACTCGAACCCGGCGCCGTGCTGGGTGTCGGCGATGCGCTCAGGTTTTATGCGCCGGAAGCGCAGCCCATCGTCAGGGCCGCCGCCGAAGCCGCCTTCCGCAGCGCCACGCCCTGGGACCTCGAACTGCCGCTCATCACGGCCAAGGGCAGGCGCATCTGGGCCCGCACGCGGGGCCGCGCGTTGCAGCGCGACGGCAAGGTCGTCAGCCTGGTCGGCGTGCTGCAGGACATCACCGAGCAGCACGAGGCGCAGGAGCACCTGCGCCTGCTCGAGTCCTGCGTGTCCCGCCTCAACGACATCGTGCTCATCACCGAGGCCGAGCCCTTCGACCAGCCGGGCCCGCGCATCGTCTTCGTCAACGACGCGTTCGAGCGCCGCACCGGCTACACCCGCGAAGAGGTGTTGGGCCAGACGCCGCGCCTGCTGCAGGGCCCGAAGACGCAGCGCGCCGAACTCGACCGCATACGCGCCGCGCTGGAGAAATGGCAACCGGTGCGCGCCGAGCTCATCAACTACACCAAGAGCGGCGAGGAGTTCTGGGTGGACCTGGACATCGTCCCCATCGCCGACGCCAAGGGCTGGTACACGCACTGGGTGGCGGTGGAGCGCGACATCACGCAGCGCAAGCGCGCCGAGCAGGCGCTGGTCGACAGCGAGCAGCGCTACGCGGCCCTGTTTGAAATGGCGCCGGTGCCCATGTGGGTGTTCTCCGACGCCACGCGGCGCTTCCTCAACGTCAACAAGGCGGCGGTGGACAGCTATGGTTATTCGGCTGCCGAGTTCCGCGCCATGACCCTGTTCGACATCCGCCCCGACTCCGAGCACGCGCGCCTGGAGCGGCAGCTCGGCGAGGAGTCGCCCGAAAGAAAAGGCACCTGGCGGCACTGCCGCAAGGACGGTTCGATCTTCTCCGTCCACGCGGTGTCGCGGCCCATCCAGTACGGCGGCGTGCCGGCGCGGTTTGTGGTGGCCATGGACATCACGGCCCAGCTCAAGGCCGAGCGCGACGTGCAGGAACACCTCTTTACCCTGCAGCGCGCGGCCGACGCGGCCCAGGCCATCACCTGGCACCAGACGCTGGAGGGCACCATGCGCGAGGTGGCCGAGCAGGCCAGGGGCGTCATAGGCGCGCACCAGTCCAGCGTCAGCCTGACCCTGGGCGGCGACTGGAAGCAGGCCGTCAACGCGCTGTCCTTCTCCGACAAGTACGCCAAATACCGCGACCAGTTCGAGCCGCCCGACGGCACCGGCATCTACGCCATGGTCTGCCAGAACAACCGCTCCATGCGCATGACGCAGGCCGAGCTCGAAGCCCATCCGCGCTGGCGCGGCTTCGGCAGCTATGCCGGCAAGCACCCCGCCATGCGCGGCTGGCTGGCCGTGCCGCTGACCGGGCGCGACGGCCGCAACATCGGGCTGCTCCAGCTGTCCGACAAATACGAAGGCGAGTTCACCCAGCAGGACGAATATGTGGCGCTCGAGCTGGCCCAACTGGCTTCCATCGCCATTGAAAACGCCCGCCTGCTCGAGGAAGTCAGCCAGCTCAATACCGGGCTGGAGCAAAAAGTCGCCGAACGCACGCTGGCGCTGGAACGCCAGCAGGCGCTGTTCCGCGCGCTGGCCGAGCAGGCGCCCCAGGTGGTGTGGACCATCAGCCCCAACGGCGCGGCCACCTATTTCAACCGCGCCTGGTTCGACCTGGTGGGCGGCAAGCTCGAGGACTGGACCGGCACACAATGGTTTTCCGTCATCCACCCCGAGGACCTGCCCGACGTCAAGGCCAAGTGGCAGGCCGCCAAGGCCTCGCAATCACAGTACGACGGCATACGCCGCGTGCTGGCGCGCGACGGCAGCTCCCACACCATGTCCTATCGCGCCTCACCCGTGTTCGACGAACAGGGCCAGGTGGCGTTCTGGGTGGGCATTGATGCCGACATCACAGAAATCAAGGCCATTGAAGCGGCCCTGCGGCTGTCCAACCACGAGCTCGAGGCGTTTTCCTATTCCGTCTCGCACGACCTGCGCTCGCCGCTCAACACCGTCGACGGCTTCAGCCGCCTGCTGGCCAAGCAGCTGGGCAGCGAGGCCGGCGAGAAGGTCACCCATTACCTCGCGCGCATCCAGGCCGGCGTGGCGCAGATGGGGCAGCTGATTGAAGACCTGCTGTCCCTGGCGCAGGTCTCGCGCGCGCCCCTGAGCAGCAAGGTGGTGGACTTGTCGGCGCTGGCGCGCAGCATCGCCGACGAGTGCCAGGCGCGCGATCCCGAGCGCAAGGCCGTGGTGAAAATCGAAAAAGGCCTCAAGGCCCACGGCGACGACCGGCTGCTGCGGGTGGTCATGGAAAACCTGCTCGGCAATGCCTGGAAGTTCAGCTCCCATGAAACGCTGACCGAGATCACCGTCGGCCACACGCTCGACGCCGCGGGCCAGCCCGAGTTTTTCGTGCGCGACAACGGCGCCGGCTTCGACATGGCCTACGTCGACAAGCTGTTCAACCCCTTCCAGCGCCTGCATGCCGCGTCGGAATTTCCCGGCACCGGCATAGGCCTGGCGACCTCCAGCCGGGTCATCAAACGGCATGGGGGCCGGCTCTGGGCCGAGGCCGAGCCCGGCAAGGGCGCAACCTTCTTCTTCACCCTTCCCAAAACGCCAAATGCGTCGTAATGTGTCGTGTTGTGTCCTAATGTGTCTAAAACTGGATTAATTACCAGCGCAGAAGGCTCTTTTCACCTCTTTTCTCGTTTTTTTTGTGGGGCTTTACAGCACGAATTGATTAAAATGAGAAAAATGAGAAAAACAATCTTTTACGAGACCGACCATGCGTGAACCAAAATCCTTCGAGGCCGCCATTACCGCCGCGGATTTCTCGAGTGAGGATTACTGCGGCACAAGCTATGCAGCCAAGTTGCTGGGCTTGTCCGTGGCCACCGTGCAGTCCCTCGTGGAAAAAGGCGAGATCGAGGCCTGGAAGACGCTGGGCGGCCACCGCCGCATCGCGCTGCAGTCCATCAATGCCTACCTCGCCAAAAGCAGTCCGCAGCTCTCCAAGGTGGACACCGACCCCAAGCACCGCCTGCGCGTGCTGATGGTGGAAGACGACGAGAACACCCGTGAGCTCTACCGTTGCCAGTTCGAGGACTGGGACCTGCCGGTCGACTGCACCTTCATGCCCTCCGCGCTGGAAGCCATGATGGATATCGCCAGCATGCGGCCCGACCTGCTGATCACCGACCTCTCCATGCCCGGCGTGGACGGCATCGAGATGCTCAAGGCCTGCAAGCGCAACCAGCAACTCCACGACATGCAGATCGTCGTGATCAGCGGCCTGGCGCCCGAAGCCGTCCAGGCGCGCGGCGGCCTCCCGCCCGAAGCCCACTTGTTGCAAAAGCCCATCAACTTTGACTGGCTGCATGGCTATGTCACGGCGTTGGTGACGGCCAATCGCAAGTGGCGGCAGTAGCTGTTAGCCCCCACGCTTTTCACTTCGTGTAATGCGCTGCCCCCCGAGGGGGCGCTGCGCCTGCGGCCCGGCAAAGCCGGTTCCGCGGCCCCTGCTGGTGAAGACGCAGCCCCCACGTTCGTTCACTGCGTGTAACTCTCTGCCCCCCGAGGGGGCCGCTGCGCCTGCGGCCTGGCAAAGCCAGTCCCGCGGCCCCTGCTTGGTTAGAGAGCCCTTACATCACACGCTGCTGAAGCGGTAGATTCCGTCGCTGTTCAGGCGGCGCGTCAGCTTTTCCTGAAACCACAACGCATGCAAATGCGCCACCGCTTCGCCCATGGCGAAGGTGGTCTGGTGCAGGTCCAGTTTGCGGGGGAACATGATGGGCAGGATGTCGGCGGCGCTGCAGGGGGCTGCCTGGCAGGCCTGCATCACTTCGGCCAGGCGGTCGCGGTGGTGGTCATGCAGCTGGCCTATGCGGGTGTGCAGGCCGCGAAAGGGTTTGCCGTGCGAGGGCAGCACCAGCGTGTCCTGGTCCAGCGGCAGGAATTTGTCGATCGACTCCAGGAACAGCGTGAGTGCGTTGGACTCGGGCTCCATGTCGTAGACGCTCACATTCGTCGAGATGCGCGGCAGCACCATGTCGCCGCTGATCAGCGTGCCGGTCTGTTCGCAGTGCAGCGCGATGTGCTCGGGCGCGTGGCCGTAGCCGCTGATGCAGCGCCAGTCGCGGCCGCCTATGCGCACGGTTTTTCCGTCCATGATGCGCACATAACTGGCCGGCATCGCGGGCACCATGCCGGGGTAGTAGCTGGTCCGGTCGCGGATTTTCCCGATCGCCTCCGGATCCACCAGGCCGTGCGAGCCAAAAAAGCGCGCGGCGCTTTCGCCGCCGAAGCCCGTCGTGCTTTGCGAGGCGATGCGTGCCGAGTGGTAATCCGTCGCGCTGATCCACAAACGGCACACGTGTGTTGCGGTCGTCCAGCGCTCGCACAGCCAGTACGCCAGGCCGATGTGGTCCGGGTGCATGTGCGTCACGAGCACGCGCAGCACCGGCAGGCCTTCGAGCTCGCTCTCAAAAATAGCTTCCCACTGCGCTTTCGATTCCTCGCGGCTGATGCAGCAGTCCACGACGGTCCAGCCCTGGATTTTTTCGCCCGGCCGGTCCGGGTCGTCGATTTCATCGCGCAGCAGCCACAGGTTGATGTGGTCCAGCGCGAAGGGCAGCGCCATGCGTATCCACTTCACGCCGGGCGCCACGTCCAGCGTCGCGCCGGAGGCCGGCAGGGCGTCGCCGAAGGGGTAGTGGAGTTGCTGCTCGAGGAGATTCATGTCATCATTCGCGGTATATTTGACGTTTACGTAAACGTCATACACGGGCATTGTAGGGACGGCGCCCGTTTCGCGCTGTCACCCGCGTTTGTCCGCGTTTGTCCGTGTTTACCCGCTTCAACCGCGTTCGCACAAGACCTCATTCATCACCATGGCTACCACCTACACCATCAGCGACCTCGCAAAAGAGTTTGACCTGACCACGCGCGCCATGCGTTTTTACGAAGACATGGGGCTGCTGCAGCCGCAGCGCGAAGGGGCGGGGGGGCGCAACCGCGTCTACACCGCGCGCGACCGCACCCGGCTCAAGCTCACCCTGCGCGCCAAGCGCCTGGGGCTGTCGCTGGTCGAGGCCAAGGAGATCATCGACTCCTACGACAGCCCGCGCGACACCGCGCCGCAGCTCAAAAAATTCCTGGCCATCCTGACGGAGCACCGCAAGAAGCTGGAAGCCCAGATGCTCGACCTGCAGGCCAACCTCGACGAAATCCGCACCCACGAAAAAGAAGCCAAGGCCCTGCTCGCCAAGACCGAGAAGGCCAAGGCCGGCAAGCCCTAGGACTCGGGCCGCTTGCCCCCAGCCCCGGCCGGGTCAAAGCCGGGCCGGGCGCAAATACGCCATAATTGACGTTTACGTAAACGTCAACCAGAAGACCGCCTCCCCCACACCCCGCAAAGGCTCCCATGGACGCACCCGCCACCCCGACCGCACTGTTCCGCCGCATCGAGGACAGCTTCCTGCGCCAGGGCATGATGCGGCACCTGGGCGCCCGGCTGCTGCGCGTGGAGCCCGGCCTGTGCGAGGTGGCCTTGCCTTACTCGGAGCGCGTCACCCAGCAGCAGGGCGGTTTTCACGGCGGCGCCATGGGCGCGCTGGCCGACATCGCCGGCGGTTATGCCGCCCTCACGGTGGCCGCGGAAGACTCCGAAGTCACCACCGTCGAATACAAGATCAACTTCATGGCCGGCTTCAACGACGGCGAGCTGCGCGCCCTGGGCCGCGTCGCCAAGGCCGGCAAGCGCATCATCGTCACCACCGCCGAAGTCACGCACATCGCCGCCGGCGGCAAGGAAAGCGCCTGCGCCCTGATGCAGCAGACCCTGGTGCCCGTGCCCAAGACTTACTGAACTCACATCCCCACAATCCGCCCCCAGAAAGACCCCCATGACCAACATGCCAGGACTCAATTTCCAGCTCGGTGAAGACATAGACGCCCTGCGCGACGCGGTGCGCGAATTCGCCCAGGCCGAAATCGCCCCGCGTGCCGCTGAAGTGGACCGCAGCGACCAGTTCCCCATGGACCTGTGGCAAAAAATGGGCGCGCTCGGCGTGCTCGGCATCACCGTCGGCGAGGAATACGGCGGCGCCAACATGGGCTACCTGGCCCACATGATCGCCATGGAAGAAATCAGCCGCGCCAGCGCCTCCGTGGGCCTGTCCTACGGCGCGCACAGCAACCTCTGCGTTAACCAGATCAAGCGCAACGGCACGGATGAGCAGCGCAAAAAATACCTGCCCAAACTCATCAGCGGCGAACACGTGGGCGCGCTCGCCATGAGCGAGCCCGGCGCCGGCAGCGACGTGATCAGCATGAAGCTGAAAGCCGAAGACAAGGGCGGCTACTACCTGCTCAACGGCAGCAAGATGTGGATCACCAACGGCCCCGACGCCGACACCCTGGTGGTCTACGCCAAGACCGAGCCCGAGCTGGGCGCGCGCGGCGTCACCGCCTTCCTGATCGAAAAAGGCATGAAGGGCTTTTCCGTCGCGCAAAAGCTCGACAAGCTCGGCATGCGCGGCAGCCACACCGGCGAACTGGTCTTCAACAACGTTGAAGTGCCGGCCAGCCAGATCCTGGGCGGCCTCAACAGCGGCGCCAAGGTGCTCATGAGCGGCCTCGACTACGAACGCGCCGTGCTCACCGGCGGCCCGCTGGGCATCATGCAGTCCGTCATGGACAACGTCCTGCCCTACATCCACGACCGCAAGCAGTTCGGCCAGAGCATCGGCGAGTTCCAGCTGATCCAGGGCAAGGTCGCCGACATGTACACCGTGCTGCAGGCCGGCCGCTCTTTTGCCTACACCGTCGCCAAAAACCTCGACATGCTGGGCACCGACCACGTGCGCCAGGTCCGCAAGGACTGCGCCTCCGTCATCCTCTGGTGCGCCGAAAAAGCCACCTGGATGGCCGGCGAGGGCGTGCAGATCTACGGCGGCAACGGCTACATCAACGACTACCCGCTGGGCCGCCTCTGGCGTGACGCCAAACTTTATGAAATTGGGGCGGGTACGTCCGAGATCCGAAGAATGTTGATAGGCCGCGAACTCTTCGCGGAGACCATGTGATGCTGGCAAGGGGCCCCAATTCGGCGCAGGCTCATGTCCGCAAGGACGTGAAGGCGCGAAGCGCCGGCCGGAGCCAAATTGGCGCCGGCACCAGCGAAATACGCCGCATGCTCATAGGGCGGGAACTCTTCGCCGAGACGATGTGAACCAAGCAGGTGAAAATACAGCCATGACTACCTCGCTCCAAGACCTCTTCGCCCACAACCGCGCCTGGGCCGCGCAGATGGAAGCCGAGCGCCCCGGCTTTTTCACCGGCCTGGTGAAGCAGCAGACGCCCAGGTATATGTGGATAGGCTGCTCCGACAGCCGCGTGCCCGCCAACCAGATCACCGGCCTCGAGCCCGGTGAAGTGTTCGTGCACCGCAACGTCGCCAACATCGTCGTGCATTCCGACCTCAACGCGCTCTCGGCCATCCAGTTCGCCGTCGAGCGCCTCAAGGTCAAAGACATCATGGTGGTCGGCCACTACGGCTGCTCCGGCGTGCAGGCCGCCCTTGAAGGCGCGCGCATCGGCCTGGCCGACAACTGGCTCCGCCACATCCAGGACGTGCGGCACCGCCACCGCCAGCTGCTCGACAGCCTGCCCGAAGAAGTGCGCGCGCAGGCGCTGTGCGACATCAACGTCATCGAGCAGGTCGTCAACGTCTCGGTCAGCACCGTCATGGTCGACGCCTGGGCGCGCGGCCAGGAAGTCACCGTGCACGGCTGGGCCTTCGGCGTGCACGACGGCCTGCTGCAGGACCTGCAGATGAGCGTCGCCGGGCCCGACGAGCTCGACCAGCTCTACAGCAAGGCCATAGACCGCGTCTGGGATGTGTGGATGGCGCGCGTCGGCGGCGGCACGCAGCAGCAGCTGGTCTGAGCGGAACCGGCCATGTTCCCCCAGCGGCTGGACTCCAGCATCGCCTACGACATCGCCAAGGCGATGATGGACGGCTTCAACCGCCACTACCAGCTGTTCCGCACCGAATCCGCGCGCGCCAAGCACCGCTTTGAAACGGCCGACTGGCACGGCCAGCAGCGCGCCCAGCGCGAACGCATCGAGTTCTACGACCTGCGCGTGCGCGAAGCCTCCACCCGGCTGGAGCGCGAGTTCAAGGCCGGTGAGCAGCCCATGGACGTCTGGCAGCAGGTCAAGCTGCATTACATAGGCCTGCTGGTCAACCACCACCAGCCCGAGCTGGCCGAGACCTTCTTCAACTCGGTCACCACCAAGATCCTGCACCGCAGCTACTTCCAGAACGACTTCATCTTCGTGCGGCCCGCCGTCAGCACCGAATACATCGAGAACGATGAACTCGCCTCGCAGCCCACCTATCGCGCCTACTACCCCACGCGCGACAACATGCGCGACGTGCTGCTGCAGGTGGTGCGCGATTTCGACCTGCGCCTGCCCTTCGACGACCTCGAACGCGACGCCGGTTATGTGCTCGAGGCCATCAGCGGCCGCCTCGCCGACGTCAAGCTGCGCGCCAACTTCCAGATCCAGGTGCTGACCAGCCTGTTCTTCCGCAACAAGGGCGCCTACGTCGTCGGCAAGATCATCAACGGTTTCAACGAGGTGCCCTTCGCGCTGCCGGTGCTGCACAACAAGGCCGGCAAGCTCGTGATCGACGCGGCACTGTTCGGCGAAGACGACCTGCTGATCCTCTTCAGCTTCGCGCGCGCCTACTTCATGGTCGACATGGGCATCCCCTCGGCCTACGTGCAGTTTTTGCGCAGCATGATGCCGCACATGCCGCGCGCCGAAATCTACAACGCGCTGGGCCTGGCCAAGCAGGGCAAGACGCTTTTTTACCGCGACTTTTTGTACCACCTGCGGCACTCCACCGACAAGTTCCGCATCGCGCCCGGCATCAAGGGCATGGTCATGCTGGTGTTCGACCTGCCGTCCTTCCCCTACGTCTTCAAGGTCATCAAGGACTACTACCCGCCGCAGAAAGACACCACGCGCGAACAGATCAAGGGCAAGTACCTGCTGGTCAAGCAGCACGACCGCGTCGGCCGCATGGCCGACACCCAGGAGTACAGCGAAGTCGCCTTCCCGCGCGAGCGCTTCAGCGATGAACTGATCGCCGAGATCGAAAAATTCGCCGCCAGCCAGCTCGAGATCAGCGACCGCGACGGCGACGGCCAGACCGAAGTCATCATCAAGCACGTCTACATCGAGCGCCGCATGATCCCGCTCAACATCTACCTGCAGGAAGCCTTTGACGCCGGCATGCATGAACCCGGTGCCAGGGACCAGATCGAGCGCGCCGTCGTCGAATACGGCAACGCCATCAAGGACCTGGTCGCCGCCAACATCTTCCCCGGCGACATGCTGTGGAAGAACTTCGGCATCACGCGCCACGGCAAGGTCGTGTTCTACGACTACGACGAGATCGAATACATCACCGACTGCAACTTCCGCAAGGTGCCCACCGCCCGCAACGAGGAAGAGGAAATGAGCGGCGAGGTCTGGTACTCCGTCGGCCCCAAAGACGTCTTCCCCGAAACCTTCGAGCCCTTTTTGCTCGGCAACGACGCGGTGCGCGAGGTCTTCATGAAACACCACGCCAACCTGCTGGACGCCGGCTTCTGGCAAAAACACCAGGCCCGCATCCAGGCCGGCCACGTGCACGATGTTTTCCCCTACGAGCGCGAGAAACGTTTCATCGCGCTGCACAGCCCGGGCGAGGCGCATGACGAAGTGCTCACCCAACTGCCGCCCGAACCGGTTTTAACGGGCCTCAGCGGCCTCACACCTTAAACAATTCACACCTACCTGAAAGGACCTCCTCATGTCTGATTCCATCGTTATCCTAGGCGCAGCCCGCACCCCCATGGGCGGCTTCCAGGGCGACTTCACCAGCCTCTCGGCCCATGACCTGGGCGGCGCCGCCATCAAGGCCGCCATCGAGCGCTCGGGCATCGCCCCTGAAAAAGTCGACGAAGTGCTGTTCGGCAACTGCCTGATGGCCGGCCAGGGCCAGGCGCCCGCGCGGCAAGCCGGCTTCAAGGGCGGCTTGCCCGCCAGCGTCGGCGCGGTCACGCTGTCCAAAATGTGCGGTTCCGGCATGGAAGCCACCATGCTCGCGCACGACCAGCTCGTCGCCGGCAGCCGCGACGTCATGGTGTCCGGCGGCATGGAAAGCATGACCAACGCGCCGCATCTGCTGCTCAAGGGCCGCAGCGGCATCCGCATCGGCCATGACCGCATCTATGACCACATGATGCTCGACGGCCTCGAAGACGCCTACGAACCCGGCCGCGCCATGGGCACCTTCGGCGAGCAATGCGCCGACAAATACAAATTCACCCGCGAAGCGCAGGACGCCTTCGCCACCGCCAGTGTGCAGCGCGCCAAGGCCGCCACCGAGTCCGGCGCCTTCAAGGCCGAGATCACGCCCGTCACCGTCAAGGGCCGCGCCGGCGAAACCGTGATTTCCATCGACGAGGGCCCGGGCAAGGTCAAGCTCGACAAGATCCCCACGCTCAAGCCCGCCTTCAAGAAAGACGGCACCATCACCGCCGCCTCCAGCTCTTCCATCAACGACGGCGCCGCCGCCCTGGTGCTGGCCCGTGAATCTACCGCCAAGGAACTGGGCGCCAAGCCCATCGCCCGCATCGTCGGCCACGCCACCTTCTCGCAGGAACCCGAATGGTTCACCACCGCCCCGGTGGGTGCCGTCAACAAGCTGCTCAAGAAAACCGGCTGGTCCGTCAAGGACGTGGACCTCTGGGAAGTCAACGAAGCCTTCGCTGTCGTGCCCATGGCCGCGATGAAGGAACTCGGCATCAGCCATGACATCGTCAACGTCAACGGCGGCGCCTGCGCGCTGGGCCACCCGATTGGCGCGTCCGGCGCCCGCATCATCGTCACGCTGATCCACGCGCTGCAAGCGCGCGGCCTCAAGAAGGGCATCGCCACGCTGTGCATAGGCGGCGGTGAAGGCACGGCCATGGCGATTGAATTGGTCTAAGCCGCGATGAAAGTCCTCGTCATTGGCGCATCGCGCGGCATAGGGCTTGAATTCGCCACCCAGTACCAGGCCGAAGGCGCCGAGGTCATCGCCACCGCGCGCGACGACGAAGGCCTGCAACGCCTCACCGGCCTGGGTGCCAGAGCCTTGCGGCTGGACGTGGCCGCCCCCGCCAGCATCAGCGGCCTGGCCTGGCAGCTCGACGGCGAGGAAATCGACGTCGCGCTCTACGTGGCCGGCGTCTTCCCGCATGGCGATGCGCTGACACCGCCCACTCAAGAGGCCTTCGACCACGCCATGCGCACCAATGTGCTGGGCGCCATGCAGGCCATCCCGCAGGTCACGCCCTTGGTGGAAGCCGTGCGCGGCGGTGGCGGGCGCTTTGCCTTCATCAGCAGCGCCATGGCCCGGATAGGCGGCGTGGAAGACAGCCGCGGCTGGGTCTACCGCGCCAGCAAGGCCGCACTCAACATGGTGGTCGCCTCGGCCCAGCACGACTACTCCAAGGCCATCCTGGTCGCCATGTCGCCCGGCTGGGTGCAGACCGACATGGGCGGGCAGGGCGCAACGCTGACCACGGCGCAAAGCGTCAGCGCCATGCGCGCCGCGCTGGCCGGGCTCACGCCCGAAAACAAGGGTGCGTTCCTCAATTACGACGGCAAGCCTTTCAGCACGTGGTGAGCTTCACCGCGCCGCTTCCTTTTTTTGTTTGACATCCCTCGCAAGGCCACACCATGCTGCTGAACCAGGACCAGGAAATGATCCGCGACGCGGTCCGCGCCTTCGCGCAGGAAGAGCTCTGGCCCCATGCCGCGCGCTGGGACAAGGAGCACCACTTCCCCGTCGAGGCGCACAAAGGCCTGGCCGCGCTGGGCGCTTACGGCATCTGCGTGCCTGAAGAGTTCGGCGGCGCCAACCTTGACTACCTCACGCTCGCGCTGGTGCTCGAAGAAATCGCCGCCGGCGACGGTGGCACCAGCACCGCCATCAGCGTCACCAACTGCCCCGTCAACGCCATCCTCATGCGCTACGGCAATGCCCAGCAGAAAAAGCAGTGGCTCACACCGCTGGCGCAGGGCGAGATGCTGGGCATCTTCTGCCTGACCGAGCCGCACGTTGGCAGCGATGCGTCGTCGCTGCGCACCACGGCGGTGAAGGAGGGTGATGCGTACGTACTCAACGGCGTCAAACAGTTCATCACCAGCGGAAAGAACGGCCACGCCGCCATCGTCATCGCCGTCACCGACAAGGGCGCCGGCAAAAAAGGCATGAGCGCCTTCATCGTGCCCACCAGCGCGCCCGGTTATGTGGTCGCGCGGCTGGAAGACAAGCTGGGCCAGCATTCCAGCGACACCGCACAAATCAATTTCGACAACTGCCGTATCCCGGCCGAGAACCTGATCGGCAGCGAAGGCGAAGGCTACAAGATCGCCCTGGGCGCGCTCGAAGGCGGGCGCATAGGCATCGCTGCGCAAAGCGTGGGCATGGCACGCAGCGCGTTCGAGTTCGCACTCAGCTACGCCAAAGAGCGCCAGAGCTTCGGCACCGCCATCTTCAACCACCAGGCCGTGGGTTTTCGCCTGGCCGATTGCGCCACCAAAATCGAAGCCGCGCGCCAGCTGATCTGGCACGCCGCCAGCCTGCGCGACGCCGGCCTGCCGTGCCTGAAAGAAGCCGCCATGGCCAAGCTCTTCGCCAGCGAAATGGCCGAGCAGGTCTGCAGCGCCGCCATCCAGACCCTGGGCGGCTACGGCTACGTCAGCGACTTCCCGGTCGAGCGCATCTACCGCGACGTGCGCGTGTGCCAGATTTACGAAGGCACTTCCGACGTGCAGAAAATCATCGTCACCCGAGCCCTGGCCTGAGGAGAACAAGATGCCCATCATCAAAGGATTCCGCGCCCTGGTCGACGAGGCCATGGCCCAGGTCAAGACCTACAGCGTGCAGGAAGTGAAAGCCAGGCTGGCCGATCCGGCAGTGCAGATCGTCGACATCCGCGACGTGCGCGAACTCGCCGCCGGCACCGTGGTGGGCAGCTACCACGCACCGCGCGGCATGCTGGAGTTCTGGGTAGACCCGGCCTCGCCTTATCACAAGCCCCTGTTTGCCGATGAGGGCAAGGAGTTCATCCTCTTCTGCGGCGCCGGCTGGCGCAGCGCCCTGGCCACCAAGACCCTGCAGGACATGGGCATGGTCAACGTCGCCCACATCGACGGCGGTTACGCCGAATGGGTCAAGCAGGGCGCGCCCACCGAAACGCTGGAAGAACGCGAAGAGCGCAAGTCCCGCGCCTACAGCTGCGGTTGATGGCCACGCTGCCGCCGTCCCGGCCATGCCCCTGCGGCCGCACAGGCGCGGCCCAAAAGCCCTTGCCGTTTTCCGGCTGCTGCGGCCGTTACCTCGACCTTTTTGAAACGGCGCCCGCGCCAGACGCCGAGTCGCTCATGCGCTCGCGCTACTGCGCCTTTGTGGCCGAACACGCCGACTACCTGCTCGCCACCTGGCACACCAGCCACAGGCCGGCATCGATTGAGTTTGACCCCGGCGTCAAATGGCTGGGCCTCGAAGTGCGCAGCCACCGCCAGCTTGACGCCACCCGCGCCGAAGTTGAATTTGTCGCGCGCCAGAAAGCGCCCGGCAGCCCGGCCGTGCGCCTGCATGAGCGCAGCCGCTTCGTGCGCGAAGAAGGCCGTTGGTACTATGTGGACGGCGACATTGCATAAAGAGATATCGCATAAAGAGTGAGGGAAGCGTGAAGAGGGCGTCCATGTTGTTGTTGGAGAAACCCGCTTGAGCCGGCGCTGGCAAATCGCCGCCTGGTCCGCGCGGCTGATGGTGCCGCTGCTTTTGGTCTGGGCCGTGCTGATCGAGCCGCGCTGGGTCGCCCACCGCGAAATCACCGAAACAGTCCCCGGCTGGAAAGGCCCGCTCGGCCTCAAGGTCGCCGTCGCCTCCGACTGGCACTTCAGCAAGCGCGCGCTGTGGCGCGTCATGACGGTCGAACGCGCCCGCGCCATCGTCGCCGACATCAACGCCTCGCAACCCGACGTCATCCTGCTGCCCGGCGACTTCATTGCCGACAGCGATTACACGCCCGACTCCGCTGCCACGGCAGAAGACGAAATCGCCGGCGTGCTGGGCGGCCTCAAGGCGCGCCTCGGCGTCTATGCCGTTTTGGGCAACCACGACTGGTGGCACGAAGGCAAGGCCATGGCAGCCGCCTTCAAACGCGCCGGCATCACTGTGCTGGAAAACGAGGCCGCGCCCCTGCCCGGCACCGCGCTCTGGGTCGTCGGCATAGGCGACGACTACACCGACCATTCACAACCCCAGCTCGCCACGCGCAAGCTGCCGGCGGGCGCGCAAGCCCTGGTGCTCATGCACGGCCCCGAAAGCCTTCGCACCCTGCCGCCCGTGCGCGGCCTCGTCGTCGCCGGCCACACCCACGGTGGCCAGGTCAGCATTCCTTTCTTCGGTCCGCCCGTGGTGCCCGGCGCCGGCCCGCGCGAATGGGCTTACGGCTGGGTAGCACACGGCGACAATCGGATGTACGTCACCAGCGGGCTGGGCGTCAGCATCCTGCCGGTGCGCTTCAACATGCGGCCTGAGTGGGTCACCTTCACACTCGCCGCGCCCGGGCAAGCAACAACCAATAACTGATATGAAAGCGCAACCATGAAATTCGACGCGGTGTTATTCGACTGTGACGGCGTGCTGGTCGACAGCGAACCCATTACCAACGGCGTGCTGCGCGACATGCTCGAAGAACTCGGCTGGAAGCTCAGTTCGGCCGAGTGCATGCGCATCTTTGTCGGCAAGGCCGTCAGCGACGAGGCCGCCACCATAGAGGCCCATACCGGCAAGCCCCTCAGCAAAGCCTGGCTGGACGAGTTTCGCGCCCGCCGCAATGAAGGGCTCGTCGAATCCCTGCTGGCCGTGCACGGCGCCGTCGAGGCCGTGAGCCAGATCCATACGCTTTACCAGGGCTGCATCGCCTGCGCATCGGGCGCCGACCGCTTCAAGGTCGAGCTGCAGCTCAAAAAATGCGGCCTCATGCCCTTCTTTGAAGGCCGCATCTTCAGCGGCCACGAGCTGCCGCGCTCCAAACCCTTCCCCGACGTCTACCTGGCAGCCGCCGCAGCCCTGGGCGTGGACCCCAAACGCTGCGCCGTCGTCGAAGACACCGTCACCGGCGCCACCGCCGGCGTCGCGGCCGGCTGCACCGTCTTCGGCTACAGCCCGCCCGAGCTGGGCCACGACGCGCCCAGTGCGCTCAAGGCCAGCGGCGCTGCCCACGTCTTTACCGACATGGCGGACCTGGCGGCGCTGTTAGGTTGAATTTTTTCGGCGGGGCGTGTCGATTTCGGCCCGCCCCGTTCGTCGTAGAGGTGTCAGCCAACCAACCTAACTCAAGGAAACGTCATGAAATACCTCTGCCTCGCCAACTACAAACCCGCCGACATGGCTGCCCTGTCGCCTGCCGACCGCAAGGCGCTGGTCAGCCAGTGCCCCGCCAAGGATGCCGAGCTCAAGGCCACCGGGCAGCTGCGCCTGAGCGCTTCGCTGGACGGGCCCGCCATCCGCCTGCAGCCGCGCGGCGGCAAGACCACCGTGGCCGACGGCCCCTTTGCCGAGGCCAAAGAGCTGGTGGGCGGGTTTTTCATCATCGAGGCCGCCAGTCGCGACGAAGCCGTACGCATCGCCTCGCTGCACCCGACCGCCACGCTGGGCGAAGACGTGGGCTGGAACATCGACATCCACCCAATAGGCTTTTTTGAGCAGTACGAAGGCAAGGCCTGAGCCGCAAGGGCAAGCGGCCCGCTGACCAACCGGAGCAGCGTCGCCTCTTTCCCGCGCGCTTTATCCACACACCCGGATAGTTCCACCATGGCGCCGCGCAACGCGGTGCCTGTTTATGCGTGGGCGCTCGCTGCGCCTTCAGCGCGCCAATCTTTCGAAACCCGCCTGTGTGCTCATCGCCACAAAAAGCGCTGATGTGGGCTCATCGGGACAACATTGTCCGCGTGAAGAAAGTGTTTGTACGAAAAGCCCCAAGCGCTCATTTTCAAGCCCAAGAATGGCCCCAGAGAGGCAGCACGCATCGCGCAACTGCCCACAGCTCTGGGATCCATGTTCTTAATCTCAAAGGGTTTTTTTATGAAGCGCTCTCTTCGACAAAAAGGTTTTACTCTCATCGAGCTGATGATCGTCGTCGCGATCATCGGCATTCTGGCTGCGGTGGCTTTGCCGGCTTACCAGGATTACATGATCAAGGCTCGGGTATCTGAAGGCCTGGTCCTCGCATCCGACGCGAAGCTCGTCGTCGCCGAGAACGCGTCAAACGGCTCGGCGTTCGCGACAGGATTTGTGGCGCCCACCGCGACCAACAATGTTACGGGTATGGGCATTGGAGCGAATGGGACTATTACGATCACATATGCGGCAAGGGCCGGCAACGGCACCATGCTTCTGATTCCTTTCACGGGCACTGTGGCCGCACCCACCGCGCTGACGGCGGGCACGATTCCGCCGACCCAGGTCAACTGGATATGCAAGGCGGCAGGGGCCGCCGTTTTCCTGGCGACCAATCCTGGTACCGTGTTGGCGAGACATGCGCCGGCCGACTGCCGGGTGTAAATCGACGGCGAGGTTTCCTGGCGCCTTGTCCCAAGAGGCGCCGAGGGCGCCTCTTTTTATTTGTAGGCACGCGTTTAACCGGATTGCTTCAGCGGGTGAGCTTCCGGGCGACGCAACACCACGTGAGGGCCGAACACTTCCCACGGCACCAGGGTTAGACTCCCAGCCAATGAAGCGCCAAGCGGAGCCGCGATGAACACAAATAACAACCCCTTCAAAGCCGCCCTCCAGGCCGGCACACCGCAAATCGGCCTGTGGCTCTCCATGGCCTCGCCCTACATGGCCGAGGTCAGCGCCACCGCCGGTTTTGCCTGGCTGCTCATAGACGGCGAACATTCGCCCAATGATTTGCAAAGCACGCTGGCCGCGCTGCAGGCCATCGCCCCTTACCCCTCGCATCCCATCGTCCGCGTCGTCGAAGGCAGCGAGCACCTCATCAAGCAGGTGCTCGACATTGGCGCACAAACCATCCTGGTCCCCATGGTCGACACCGCCGCCCAGGCCGCCCACATGGTCGCCGCCACGCGCTACCCGCCCCAGGGCGTGCGCGGCGTCGGCAGCGCCATCGCGAGGGCCTCGCGCTGGAACGCCCGCACCGACTACCTGGCCATGGCCAACGATGAAACCTGCCTGCTGGTCCAGGCCGAAAGCACCACCGCCCTCGCCAACCTCGCCGCCATCTGCGCGGTCGACGGGGTGGACGGCGTCTTCATAGGCCCGGCCGACCTGGCCGCCTCCATGGGCCACCGCGGAAACGCCAGCCACCCCGAGGTCCAGGCCGCCATCGAAGGCGCCATCAAGACCATCACCGCCAGCGGCAAGGCCGCCGGCATCCTGACCGGCGACGCGGCCCAGGGCCGCCACTACCTGGCGCTGGGTTGCACGTTTGTGGCTGTGGGCGTGGATGTGCTGGTGTATGCCAACGCGGCCCGCGCGCTGGCCGAAGACATGTCGCCCCAAGGCTGAAGCGGTTTACCCGGGCCGGGGCTGTCCTGAATGGGGCTGCGGTGCTAAGCTGCCAGCCCGACTTTTAGAAAAAAGAGAGACAAACATGCCTGGATTACTCCCCAACGTCGACCCCGACGGCCTGCTCGAATTCTCCGTCGTCTACACAGACCGCGCCCTCAACCACATGTCGCGCAGCTTCCAGAGCGTGATGAGCGACATCTCCGCCATCCTCAAAGAGGTCTACCACGCGCATTCCGTCGCACTGGTGCCCGGCAGCGGCACCTACGGCATGGAGTCCGTCGCGCGCCAGTTCGCCGCCGGCAAACACGTCATGGTCATCCGCAACGGCTGGTTCAGCTACCGCTGGACGCAGATCTTCGAGATGGGCCACATCCCCGCTTCCCACACCGTGCTCAAGGCCCGCCAGACCGGCCCCGGCGCCCAGGCGCCCTGGGTGCCCGCACCGGCGGCAGACGTCGTCGCCGCCATCGCCAAAGAAAAGCCCGCTTTAGTCTTTGCCCCGCACGTTGAAACCGCCTCCGGCATGATCCTGCCCGACAGCTATCTGCAGTCCGTCGCCGCCGCCGTGCATGCCGTCGGCGGCCTGTTTGTGCTCGACTGCATCGCCTCCGGCGCCATGTGGGTCGACATGAAAGCCACCGGCGTCGACGTGCTGATCTCGGCCCCGCAAAAAGGCTGGAGCAGCTCACCCTGCTGCGCCATGGTCATGCTCAGCGAACGCGCCCGCACCGCCATTGAAACCACCCAGAGCTCCAGCTTCGCCTGCGACTTGAAGAAGTGGCTGCAGATCATGGAAACCTACGAAAACGGCGGCCATGCCTACCACGCAACGCTGCCCACAGACGCCCTCACACGCCTGCGCGCCGCGATGAAGGAAACGCAGGACTACGGCTTCGCCAAAGTGAAGGCCGAACAACAGGACCTGGGCAACAAGGTCCGCGCCCTGTTCGAAAGCCGCGGCCTGCCCAGCGTCGCCGCCGAAGGCTTCAAGGCCCCGGGCGTGGTCGTCAGCTACACCACCGACCCCGACATCCAGTCAGGCAAGAAGTTTTTGAACGAGGGTTTGCAAACCGCCGCCGGCGTGCCGCTGCAATGCGACGAAGGCCCTGACTTCAAGACCTTCCGTGTGGGGCTGTTTGGGCTGGAGAAGTGGCATAACGTGGACCGGACTGTGGCGAGCCTGGCGGGGGCTTTGGAGCGGATTGGGGTGGGGACGAAGATCGCAGAGGCCATTGCTTGAGTCAGAAATCCTGTGATCGCAGGATTTCCCCGGAAAGCCTAGCCCAGCCTTGAATAAATCCTGTGATCGTAGGATTTGACGAGAAATCGTAGACGACCTGTAGTTTGCCGGGTGATGCGGCCTAATAGCCAAAAAACCCTCAAACCAAGCCTTTTTATTCGGAGAAGGTTGAATTGCTCAATTTCTATGCCAAAGCAGGAATAAAAAACGGTTCGCCAAGGCGAATAGGTCGGGTACGATCACTGCATATACACGACATTCGAGACTGATGGCATATGGCACGCGGTGAATTAATGAAAAAACTGCTAGGCAGCTATGGTCGGGATGAAGAGTTCCGGGCAGTGGCTCAGCAAATCATTGATGAAGAAGAGAAGAAGAATAATCGTGTTCTGGCTCGGTCTTTGAGGCAGACATTTGAAGCCGCCCGTAGCCGCCCGGTAGCCGCTAAAGCTCTAGCGCCCCTGATACCTTTTCCCGATGCTGCAGGAGACTTCGTGGAGCGTGTAGAAACGCGGCATACGAAAGACGACATCATTCTGACCGCGACGAACGGGCGGATATTGTTGGGGCTGCAGAAAGAATATCGTCAGTCTGAATTGGTTAAGCGTCACGGCTTACCTGTTCGATCAAAGTTAATGTTTTGTGGCCCTCCTGGTTGCGGAAAGACTCTTTGTGCCGAAGTGTTTGCTGCTGAGCTGGGGTTGCCGTTTTTTGTTGTGAAGCTTGATCGGCTCGTCTCCTCTTATCTTGGTGAAACTGCCACCAATATTCGAAAGATTTTTGAGTTCGCGCGAAAACACCCTTGTGTCCTATTCTTTGATGAATTTGATGCTCTTGCGAGATCTCGTGAAGATGGTGGGGAACACAACGAACTGCGCAGAGTTGTGAACAGCTTGCTTTTATTCATTGATCAAATACAGCCAAAGGGATTCATAGTTGCCGCCACCAATCTGGATCGGTCTCTTGACATGGCGATATGGCGGCGTTTCGATGAAGTGATCTGGTTCGAGAAACCTGATCAGAAAATGATTGAACGATTTTTGCGCTTAAAGTTTAAGAATGTTCAGCTTGCCTTTGACCTTGACGGGCGTGCCGCAAGTCTCGAAGGATATTCTTATGCCGAGATAGGTCGTATATGTACGCAGGCAATTAAGGCGATGGTGATGGAATCGCAAAGTGCAGTGCAAGCGCGTGATTTTGATGTGGCAGTGGAAGACGAGGCCCGCCGTAAAACAGTGAGTGCGCGGCTCAAACCAACGACTTAGCGAGACGAGTTGGCGCAATACGAGCATTTACAGCTAATCAGATTAGCCGAACGCTTTGAGCGCCGTAAACATGGTGGGGCTGGTCCTCCCCCTGTACGTGATAGGGCTGTTCATACCGCGAACCTCAACCAGCAGCTGAACACAGCGATCGCTACGCAACAACAACGGCGAAAGCCCGAGTTTGTAGACCCCTCGTTAATTCTCCGAGTGCAAATGACAGGTGATCTACTTGTGGATGACTGGCAGCGCTTGGGGCTAACGGTGCTCTCTAGCGATGCAGACAGGACACTCGTACTCTTTTCCTCCAATGATGAGCTGCGAAGTTTTCATGACCGCCTAAATCAATATCAAGCAGGGCCGCCACCTGGGCAACTGCACCCTCCTTTTAACGCATTTGTTTCCACTATCGAATCTATTGGTGCAGTAGAACCCCAAGACAGAATCGGTGTGAGGTTTCGCGAAGAAGGACTGGCAGTTCTCGGCGACTTTCAGGCTGCTCAACTCTACTTCGTTGACATAGAGCTATGGGATTTGGGTACTAGAGCGTTGCGAGAGCGGAAGTTGGCGGATATCGTCGCCTATATCGTTGCTCGAGAGGGCTTGGCATTTGAGCAATATGTTGGGCCGAGCATCACAATGCTTCGGGCTCAAGTGTCGGGGGCCCTTCTCTCAACACTTCTGACCGTTGAAGATATTGCCTCTATAGACGCTCCCCCACAGCCGGACTTACAAACTGGCCCCGCGCTAGAGATGACCTTGGAGGTGGCTCCCCCGCTAAATGAAGTCCCGGACGATGCCCCTCTAATAGGGATTATTGATAGCGGGATAAATGCGCATCCCTTTTTAGAGGATGTGCTAATCGGTTCAATAGGTGTACCAGCCAGCTTGGGTATCGTTGATGACTGGGGGCATGGAACCAGAATTGGTGGTGTTGCGGCGTTTGGCGATCTTCGAGCGCAAGTTGCAGCGAACACGCTGAACCGGGGTGCTAGGTTGTGCTCGGCTAAGGTTGTCAACGGCCAAGGCAGATTTGATGATCGTCGTCTTGTCCCTTCTCAAATGCGAGAGGCTATCGGCGCGTTGCATCAACAATTCGGCTGCCGAATCTTCGTGATTGCCTTGGCTGATGTTAAGCGCCCCTACAGCGGTGGAAAAGTCGGCCCGTGGGCGGCGACCCTTGATGAGCTTGCTCGCGAACTTGATGTGGTCATAGTCGTCTCCTCGGGTAACCGAAGCCCTCGTGGCGGAAACAGGATAGAGCAAGCGGTTACCGAATATCCTGAGTATCTGCTCGAAGAGGCAAATAGATTCTTCGAGCCGGCAGGCGCTATGAATGTGTTGACGGTGGGGTCAATCTCCCACGGTGAGGGACTCGACCCAGATGCTGCTGCAGATGTGATGGTGCGGGCCATTACGGGTGCGAATGAACCCTCACCCTTTTCTCGCATAGGGCCTGGTATAGGTGGTGCGACAAAACCGGATTTGGTTGATATTGGCGGAACCTTGGTTTTTGATGGCGTTCTGGCTAGCCTCAGAAATGGAGAGTCTTCGCCAAGTGCAGGGGTGCTGACTACCCATCATTTGTACCTTGATCGATTGTTCACAGCTGGGTCGGGGACGTCGTATGCTGCGCCGCGCGTTGCTTTCAGTGCCGCACAAATACTCTCGTTGCTCCCCAATGCCTCTGCAAATCTCATTAGGGCATTACTAGTTGGCTCCGCAGAAATCCCATCCGAAGCGCGGCATGTGCTGCAGCCTCTAGGTGCGGATGCGGAACGCAAGATTTGCGGGCATGGGCAAATAGACCAACGGAGAGCCGCCTACTCGGACGATGCGCGAGTGGTCCTGTATGCTGAAGATGAACTGGAGCTCGATCATTTTGCTGTTTACCAAATACCAATTCCTGACCTGTTTCAGTCTGAACCTGGGGATCGGAGTATTCGCGTAACTTTGGCTTTCGATCCACCCGTTCGCCATACTCGTGCGGACTATGCAGGGGTCGGAATGAGTTATCGCCTTATTAGAGGTACAGATTCCGCTCATATCTTTGAACATTACCGCAAGCGTACCGTTCAAGAGGGGCCGTTCCCTGAGATGGCTGGGAGGTATTCGTGCGATTTGGTGCCCAGACCCACTCAGCGAGAAAAGGGAACTGTTCAATGTTCTAAGGTGACATTTAAGCGGACGGTTGCAGCATATGGTGATTCTTACTTCCTAGTCGTTCGATGTGAAAGTGGCTGGGCGGATTACGTGCAGCGACAGCGCTTTGCTGTTGTCGTTGAAATTGAGCACGAGGCGGAAATCCAACTTTACGCGCGAGTACAGCAACGCGTCAGAGTTGTGGCCTAGCCGATTAGCTTCTGTGCGCGGATATACGAAGCGTCCCAGGCGACACTTTCGCCCACTCCCGAAACGCCCTCGTAAAACTCTTCTCATTCCGAAACCCCGAAGCCTCTGCCACCTGTTTGATCGGCTTTGAGGTCCTCAGCAACAAGTCCTTGGCCTTCTCAAACCGCACCTCGTCCTTGAGCTTTTGCAGTGAAGCCCCTTCTTCCTGAAGCTGGCGGTGCAGGGAGCGCGGGGACATGTTCAGGGCCGCGGCCAGGGTTTCAGCATTGTGTGAGACGACCGCGGGATTTCCCAGCGCCTGCCGCACCTGCTCCACCAGCAGCCTGTCTCGCCGGTACTGCAGCACTGTCAGGGGCAAGGCCCGCTGCAGCATCTGCTGCAAGGCTTTCTCATCTCGCCGCAAAGGCAAAGCCAGGTAACGCGCATCAAAGCGGATCTCGGCCTGCGCGGCATTGAACTGCAGGCCTGGGCTGGGGAACATCAGTGCATACGCGTCGACGTGGGCCGGCGCTTCGAAGGGGAAGCGCGCGCCCTGCAGGGGGATGCGCGAATCCACATACCAGCAGGCCAGGCCGTGGATATTGCGCAGCACGTGGACCAGGCCGAACTCTTCGACCTGGCCGGGGACTTTCTCTTCGACGGTGATCGCGGCCGTGTCGCCGCTGGTCGCCAGGCGCAAGGTGATGTCGTCGGCGATCAGCGCATGGTGCCGGCACCAGCGTTTGAGCGCCACGCCCAGGTTGGGCGAGCTGATCGATGCGCGGGCCAGCATGCCGTAGCTGCCCCAGGGTAGTTTGCGGCTGAAGGCGCCCAAGCCTTCGTCGTCGAGTTCCTGCATGGCGGCGCCTGAGAGCAGTTCCATCTGGTGGGCGGTGATGTTGGCTGTTGGCTGTTTGAGCTGGGTTGGCGTGATCTGTGCCAGTTTGAGGGCTTGGGCAGGGCTTTCGCCGTAGCGCTGGTAGGCAGCGGTAATGCTTCTGGCAAAGGCCATGGGCGTGGCGGCAATCGGGGGATTTGTGGGGCTGCGGGAGGGCATTAGGTGATTCTCAACTCCGTTGGCAGGATTTGCAACCTTGTTGGCGGCCTGCCGGGCGCGGGTTTTCGCTAAGCTGGGCGTTTGGCGCTAAGGTAGGACCTCTGCGCCCGCCCATGCCTTGTCAGCGCCCCCATCAGGAAAAAATCCATGTCCGCTCTTGAGACCCAGCTCAACGCCCGTTCCGCCGACTTCCAGGCCAATGCCGCCGCCATGCAGGCGGTGGTCGATGACCTTGCCGCCAAGGTGGCCAAGGCTGCCCATGGCGGCGGCGACACCGCGCGTGCGCGGCACACGGCGCGGGGCAAACTGTTGCCGCGCGACCGCGTGCAGATGCTGCTGGACCCGGGCACGCCTTTCCTGGAGCTTGCGCCGCTGGCCGCCCATGCGATGTACCCCGACCGCGACGGGACCGACAGCGCGCCCTGCGCAGGCTTGGTCGCCGGCATAGGCCGCATCAGCGGCGTGGACTGCATGGTGGTGTGCAACGACGCGACGGTGAAGGGCGGCACCTACTACCCGATGACGGTCAAAAAGCATTTGCGCGCGCAGGAGATCGCCCAGCAGAACAACCTGCCTTGCGTCTACCTGGTCGATTCGGGCGGCGCCAATTTGCCCAACCAGGACGAGGTGTTCCCCGATCGCGACCATTTCGGCCGCATCTTTTTTAACCAGGCCAATATGAGCGCCGCAGGCATTGCGCAGATCGCGGTGGTCATGGGCAGCTGCACGGCCGGCGGCGCCTATGTGCCGGCCATGAGCGACGAGACCATCATCGTCAAGAACCAGGGCACCATCTTCCTGGGCGGGCCGCCGCTGGTGAAGGCGGCGATTGGCGAGATCGTGACGGCTGAAGAGCTGGGCGGCGGCGACGTGCACGCGCGGCTTTCGGGCGTGGCCGACCACCTGGCGCAGAACGACCCGCATGCGCTGGCGCTGGCGCGCCGCGCCGTGGCCAACCTGAATCGCCAGAAGCGGCCCGAACAGGTGCTGCGCACGCCCGTGCCGCCGCTGTACCCGGCCGAAGAACTCTATGGCGTGATCCCGACCGACACACGCAAGCCTTACGACGTGCGCGAAATCATTGCGCGCATTGTGGACGGCAGCGAGTTTGCCGAGTTCAAGGCGCGTTACGGCACGACGCTGGTCTGCGGTTTTGCGCACGTCGAGGGCATGCCGGTGGGCATCATCGCCAACAACGGGATTTTGTTCAGCGAGTCGGCACAGAAGGGCGCGCACTTCATCGAGCTGTGCTGCCAGCGCAAGATCCCGTTGGTGTTCCTGCAGAACATCACGGGTTTTATGGTCGGCAAAAAATACGAGGCCGAGGGCATTGCGCGCCACGGCGCCAAGATGGTGATGGCGGTGGCCACAGCCCAGGTGCCCAAGTTCACCATCATCATCGGCGGCAGCTACGGCGCGGGCAATTACGGCATGTGCGGCCGGGCTTATTCACCGCGCTTTTTGTGGATGTGGCCGAATGCGCGCATCTGCGTCATGGGCGGCGAGCAGGCCGCCGGCGTGCTCGCCACGGTGAAGCGCGACGCCATCGAGGCCAAGGGCGGCACTTGGAGCGCTGAAGAGGAAGCCGCCTTCAAGCAGCCGGTGCTGGACCAGTTCGGCCACCAGTCGCACCCCTATTACTCGAGCGCGCGGCTGTGGGACGACGGTGTCATCGACCCGGCGGACACGCGGCGCGTGCTGGCGCTGGGGCTGTCGGCCACGCTGAACCAGCCTATCCCTGAGACGAAGTTCGGCGTATTCCGCATGTAAGTGCGCCGCCCCGCAAAAACATAAAAACGAGACAAACAAGAGACAAACCCGCATGGACAACATCTACGTCACCCCTGAACACGAACTGCTGCGCGAGCAGGTCGCGCGCTTCATCGCGCGCGAGGTCGAACCCTATGCATCTTCCTGGGAAGAAGCGGGCTGCGTGCCGCGCGAGGTGCTGCGCAAGATGGGCGATGCCGGCCTGCTGGGCCTGATGTATGAAGAGCAATACGGCGGCGGCGAGGCCGATGCGCTGACCAACCTGGTGTTTGCCGAGGCGCTGTCGCAGTCGACCTTTGGCGGTTTCATCATCACGGTGCTGGTGCATACCGACATGGCCAGCCCGCATTTGTTCCACGCGGGCAATGCGGCGCAGAAGGCGCGCTATATGCCCGACGTGATTGCGGGCAAGACGATCACCGCGGTCGGCATCACCGAGCCCGGCGCGGGCTCCGACGTGGCCGGCATGCGCATGACGGCCAAGCGGGAGGGCGACGAATGGGTGCTCAACGGCACCAAGATGTTCATCACCAACGGCGTGCACGCCAACCTGTATTTCGTTGCGGCCAAGACCGGCACGGCGCGGCATGACGTGTCCATGTTCATCGTCGAAAAAGGCACGCCGGGTTTCACGGTGGGCCGCGCGCTCAAGAAAAC
This sequence comes from Polaromonas sp. YR568, assembly GCF_943369675.1. Classification (GTDB taxonomy): domain Bacteria; phylum Pseudomonadota; class Gammaproteobacteria; order Burkholderiales; family Burkholderiaceae_C; genus Polaromonas. Next base: position 75,834 of record NZ_CALROB020000003.1, read on the forward strand.
CGGCTGGCTCTCGTCCGACACCGCCGAGCTCGTCTTCGACAACGTGCGCATCCCGGCCGGCAACCTGCTGGGCGAGCAGGGCAAGGGGTTTTATTCGGTCATGAAAAACTTCCAGACCGAACGCATCGCGCTGGCGGCCATGGCGGTCGGCCATTGCACCCAGGCCATCCGCATGACGCTGGACTATGTGCGCCAGCGCCAGGCTTTCGGCGCCACGCTGTGGGACAAACAAACCATTCGCCAGCGCATCGCCATGCTGGACGCCAAGACCCGCGCGGCGCGCCAGTTCATGTACCACTGCGCCTGGGCTGTCACCCAGGGGCGCGACATCGTGCAGGAGGTCTCCATGCTGAAGGCGCTGACGGGCGAGCTGGTCAACGAGGTGCTGCAGACCTGCCAGCAGTTCCACGGCGGCATGGGTTTTATCCGCGAGACAGCGATTGAACGCCTGTGGCGCGACGCGCGCGTGCTGGGCATAGGCGGCGGCGCGACGGAAGTCATGCTCGAAGAAGTGGCCAAACGGTATTAAGGAAGCAGGACATGAACCATTTGCTGATAGACGTCGCCGGCCACATTGCCACCGTGACGCTGAACCGCCCCGAGGTGCGCAACGCCTTCAACGACGAGGTCATCCTCGAAGTGATGCAGGCCTTCACCGAACTGGGCGCGCGCCCCGACGTGCGCTGCATCGTGCTGGCCGCCAACGGCACGGCGTTTTGCGCGGGCGCCGATTTGAACTGGATGCGCAGCATGGCCGACTACACACGCGCGCAAAACCTGGAGGACGCGGGCCGGCTCGCCAGCATGATGCGCGTGGTCTACGAATGTCCCAAGCCCACGATCGCCAAGGTGCAGGGCGACGTCTATGCCGGCGGCACCGGCCTGGTCGCGGCCTGCGACATGGCGGTATCGGTGGACACGGCGGGCTACTGCCTCAGCGAGGTCAAGCTGGGCCTGATCCCGGCGACCATCAGCCCTTACGTCATTCGCGCCATGGGCGCGCGCGCGGCGCACCGCTACTTTTTGACGGCCGACCGCTTTGATGCGGCCGAAGCCCTGCGCATCGGCTTTATCCATGAGGTTGTGAAAGCCGAGGCGCTGGACGCCAGGGTGGCAGAACTCGCGCAGGCCCTGGTCAATGCCGGGCCCGAGGCCGTGCGCCTGTGTAAAAAGCTCGTGCAGGACGTGGCCGGCCAGCCCATCACGCCCGAGCTGGTGAAGATGACGGTGGAAGGGATCGCCGACATCCGCGTGAGCCCTGAAGGCCGTGAGGGCGTGCAATCCTTTTTGCAAAAGCGCAAGCCGAACTGGCTGCCGCAGGCCTGAGTCAGGTATGTGTCTTTCCGCTGTATCGTCAGACCCTCAAGGCCTAGTCCAGGCAAGGAGGATTGCATGACTGCCGCGATGAGCAAGGTTTTTTGTTCCGTCCTGGTGCTGGCCGCAAGTCTGTCCGGGCGCGCGATGGCGCAGGCGCCGCTCGCCGACCGCGCGATCAGCGAGGCGCAAGCCAGGGCTTTGCTGCGCACGTCCGCTTTTCGGGTGGGCCATGCCCTGGCGCCGTTCTGCGCGGCGAAAGCGGTGCCGGACGCCGGCGCCGGTGTCCTCGCCATGCCCAAAGACCCGGCGCGCCGGGTCCAGGCTTTCGCTGTGGTCGAAGGCGGGCCGGCTTACCTTGCCGGTTTGCGTGACCGTGATTCGGTGCTGGCAATCAACAGCCGCGCAACCGGCGACCAGACGCAGCTTGATTTGATGCAGCAGGCCTGGCGGCCCGCCGTCGCTGCGGCGCTGAAGGGGGCGCCCCTGGTGCTGCGCATCCGGACCGAAGGCGCCGACGCGCAGGAGCGCGAGATCAGCATCAAGCCCTTGCCGATCTGCCACGGCGGTGCGGCGCAGCTGAAAGCGGGGGAGCTTGAGGACGAACTCCGGATCGCCGGAACCGCCGGGCTTGATCCCGCCACTTTGATGGTGTTCCTGCAGGCGCGCACCGCGGGCTTCGCTGCACTGGAGGGCAACAGCCAGGGCCATTCCCTGCAGACCTTCGGCCAGGTGTTGAACCTGCTGGCCGCCATCAAGGGCAAGCCGATGTCCGACACGCTGCGCGACACGGCGCCGTATACGCAGGCCGACCATCTGCGCGCGGACTTTGTGGCGATGCTTGCGCTGCAGCGGGCCGGCCAGCCGCTGGACAAGTACCCCGACTATCTGGGCCAGAACCCGGCCGTGCACGGGACCGAAATGGGCTTGAAGCGCCAGAACGTCAGCTACAGCGCCGACCAGCTGAAGCTGCTCAAGGAGATCATGCAACTGGTGGTTGCCCGTGATTTTGGGGCGGCGGCCGAAAAGGTGTCGTTCTCCCTGCCGCCGGGCCTGGCGGCGCCCTCGGCCGCGGTGGCCGGAGCTGCTTCCAGCGTTGCGGCGCCGCCATCGGCCGTGGCGGACCCTGTGCCCGCGCCTGTGACCCCCGCGCCTGTTGTGCGCGCGCCGGTTTTGGTCGCCGCCGTGCCGGCCGTCGAAAAGCGTATGCCGGTTCACGCGCAGCCTGTGCCGCCGGCCTCCGGTTTTGCCCCTGACACCAGCCCTCAATACCTGCCGCGAAAACTCACGGATAAAGGGCTCAGCATCTACGAGCGCTGGCTCACGGCCCCGGCGCCCAAGGCCGTCGCGATTTCGGGGCGCGGCGCGATAGGCACGCGTGTGGGGCCCAACGCCATGCAGGAAGCCCTGGCCGCATGCAACCAGCACGGCACCGAGTGCGCGCTTTATGCGGTGGACGACCACGTGGTCTGGGACCCTGCCAGCGAAGCGGCCTTGGCCGCCGCGGCCTACCGGCGCAAGCTGGAGCTTGCCATGCCGGACGCGACTGGCTATGCCGCGCTGGACGATATCGATGCCGTGCCTCGCCTGGGCGCGAAGGGCCGGGAGCTTTATCGTGAATGGCTGGACAAGCCCTTCCCGCGCGCTGTGGCGATCTCGGAGAAGGGCGCGATCGCGCGCGGATACGGGGACGAGGGACTGGCCACCGCGCTGGAAAATTGTGAACGCTTCAAGTCGCCGTGCCGTCTGTATGCCGTCAATGACAAAGTGGTGTTCGTGCCCTTTGCGCCAAAGTAAGGCCGAGCCAGATCATGACCACCCTGGACACCGCACAACTGATCGCCCTGGCCGGCGCGCTGGGCTGGGCCAGCGGCGTGCGCCTTTACCTGGTGGTGCTGCTCACGGGCCTGGCGGGCTTTATGGGCTGGGTGCCTCTGCCGTCCGGCCTGCAGCTGCTGGCGCATCCGGTGGTGCTGGGGGTCAGCGGCTTTATGGTGTTCATTGAATTTTTTGCCGACAAGATCCCGGGGCTTGATTCGCTGTGGGACGTCGTGCATGGCGTGATCCGCATCCCGGCCGGTGCGGCGCTGGCGGCTGCGGTGTTCGGCGCCGACAACGGCCTGGGCGCGCTGGTCGCGGCCCTGCTGGGCGGCACGCTGGCCGCGACCAGCTTTGCCGCCAAGGCCACCAGCCGCGCGGCCATCAACACCTCGCCCGAGCCCTTCAGCAACATTGGCGCCTCGCTGCTCGAAGACGGCATGGTGCCGCTGGGCCTGTGGCTGGCGGTGGTGCACCCGGTGGTGTTTGTGGTGCTGCTGGCCATCGTGCTGGCGCTCAGCGTCTGGCTGATACGCGTGTGCTGGCGGTTTTTGCGCCAGCTGTTTGTGCGCGTGGCCCGGATTTTCAGCGGCAGGCCGGACCCGGGCACTGCCGCCGCTTTTACCTTGAAGTCTCCCTTTTCCAAACAGAACGACCACCATGTTTAAAAAAATACTGATTGCGAACAGAGGCGAGATCGCCTGCCGCGTAGCCGCTACCGCTCGTCGCATGGCCATCCAGTCCGTCGCGGTGTATTCCGACGCTGATGCGGGCGCCAAGCATGTGGGCTTTTGCGACGAGGCCGTGCACATAGGCGGCAGCGCGCCCAAGGACAGCTATTTGCGCTGGGAACGCATCATCGAAGCCGCGAAAGCCACGGGCGCGGAAGCGATTCACCCGGGCTACGGCTTCCTGAGCGAGAACGAGGAGTTCGCCCAGGCCTGCGCCGCCGCCGGCCTGGTCTTCATCGGCCCGCCGGCCTCCGCCATCAAGGCCATGGGCTTGAAGGCCGAGTCCAAGCAGCTGATGGAAAAAGCCGGCGTGCCGCTGGTGCCCGGCTACCACGGCAGCGACCAGGATCCGGCCCTGCTGCAGCGTGAGGCCGACCGCATCGGCTACCCGGTGCTGATCAAGGCCAGCGCGGGGGGCGGCGGCAAGGGCATGCGCGCGGTCGAGAAAAGCGAAGACTTCGAGGCCGCGCTGGCATCCTGCAAACGCGAGGCCATCAACAGCTTTGGCGACGACGCGGTGCTGGTCGAAAAATACGCGCAGCGCCCGCGCCACATCGAGATCCAGGTCTTCGGCGACACGCACGGCAACTACGTTTACCTGTTCGAGCGCGACTGCTCGGTGCAGCGCCGCCACCAGAAGGTGCTGGAAGAAGCGCCGGCCCCGGGCATGACGGAAGCCATGCGCAAGCAGATGGGCGAGGCGGCCGTGGCGGCCGCGCGCGCCGTGAATTACGTCGGTGCGGGCACGGTGGAGTTCATCGTCGAGCAGCGCGCCGACGGTTCCATGAACTTCTTCTTCATGGAAATGAATACGCGCCTGCAGGTCGAGCACCCGGTGACCGAAGCGATTACCGGCCTGGACCTGGTCGAGTGGCAGTTGCGCGTGGCCTCGGGTGAAAAGCTGCCGCTGGCGCAGGAGCAGCTGCGCATCACCGGCCACGCCATCGAGGCGCGCATCTGCGCCGAGACGCCGGACAACAACTTCCTGCCGGCTACCGGCACGCTGCACGTCTACAAAAAGCCGGCGCACACGGCGTTTGAACGCGGCCAGGTGCGTGTGGACGACGGCGTGCGTGAAGGCGATGCGATCTCGCCGTATTACGACTCCATGGTGGCCAAGCTCATCGTGCACGGCGCCACGCGTGAAGAGGCGCTGGCCCGCCTCGACGATGCGCTGGCGCAAACCCGCATCGTGGGCCTGAGCACCAATGTGCAGTTTTTGCGTTATGTGGTGCGCAGCCCGTCGTTTGCCAAGGCCAACCTGGACACCGCGCTGATCCCGCGCGAAGAAGCCGTGCTCTTCAAGCAGGAGCCCGTGGGCCTGGCCATGGCGGCAGCCGCTGCGGTGGCGAAACAGTTGCTCGATGAGCGGGCCGTGGAGGGCGCGGACCCCTTCAGCCGCCGCGACGGCTGGCGCTCGCATGGCGTGGTGCAGCGGCGTTTTGAATTTGAGTTCCATGGCGAGCCGGCCAAGGCCGCCTTGACCTATGGGCATGACGGTTCGCTGCACCTGGCCCTGGCCGATGTGGCCGGGCCTTTGGTGTTTGCCGAAACCGCGCAAGGCATTGACGTGCAGTTCGCGGGCCAGCGCATGACGGCGGCCGTCTATGCGCAGGGTGAACTCGACCATGTGTTCACCGCCAAAGGCGCGACGCAAATTCTTTCCATCGACCTGCTGGCCCACGCCGGCGAGGCCCAGGCCGAGGGTGGGCGCCTGACCGCGCCCATGCCGGGCAAGGTCGTGTCGTTTGCGGTGAAGGCCGGCGACAAGGTCAGCAAAGGCCAGCCGCTGGCCGTGATGGAGGCCATGAAAATGGAGCACACCATTGCCGCGCCGGCCGATGGCACGGTGCAGGAATTGCTCTATGCGCCGGGCGACCAGGTCAACGAGGGCGCGGAATTGTTGAAAATAGCCGTTTGAACACTCGTACTGCAAGCAGTACCAAACGGGACTTTTCCATGCGCATCAGTTTTTGCTGCTCCGACACCAAACCCCAGCCCTGGGTGGACGGCCTCAAGGCCGCCTTTCCCGATGCCGACGTGACGCTGTGGGCGGCGGGCGCGGCGCCGGCCGACTATGCGGTGGTCTGGGCGCCGCCCCAGCAGTTTTTTGACGAGCAGAAGCAGCTCAAGGGCATCTTCAACATAGGCGCGGGTGTCGATGCGCTCATGAAGCTTCGCCTGCCCGTCGGCGTGCCGGTGGTGCGGCTGGACGATGCCGGCATGTCGGCGCAGATGGCCGAGTATGTGTGCCATGCGGTGATTCGCCACTTCCGCGAGCTGGACGTTTATGAGGCCGATGTGGCCAAGGGGGTCTGGTCCTACCGCAAGCCGCGCCTGCGCAGCGAGTTCCCCATCGGCGTGATGGGCCTGGGCGTGCTCGGCGAACGTGTGAGCCTTGCGCTCGCGCAGTTTGATTTCCCGGTCAATGGCTGGAGCCGTTCGGCCAAGAAGATTGAGGGCGTGCAATGTTATTCAGGCGACGTGGGCAGCGCGGGCTTCCAGGGTTTCCTGGCGGCCAGCCGCATCCTGGTCTGCCTGCTGCCGCTGACGCCCGACACCCTGGGCATCATGAACCGCGACACGCTGTCGCGGCTGCAGCCGGGCGGCTATGTCATCAATGTCGCGCGCGGCGCCCATTTGGTGGACGAAGACCTGATCACGCTGATCGACAACGGCCATCTGGCGGGCGCGACGCTGGATGTCTTCCGCGTCGAGCCCTTGCCGGCGGACCATCCTTTCTGGAAACACCCCAAGGTCACCATCACGCCCCACACCTCGGCGCGCACCTTGCGCGAGGAAAGCATTGCCCAGATCGCCGGGAAAATTCGCAGCCTGGCAGGGGGCGCCTCAATAAGTACCCTCGCCGGTGTGGTTGACCCGAAAAAGGGATACTGACCCTGTGCGTGCGCGCGAGCACGCCATCTCCTGAAAGAGCCCCATGAAACTACCCTCCAGAGTCAAGCTTGTCGACGTAGGCCCGCGCGACGGGCTGCAGAATGAAAAAGCCCAGGTGCCGGCCGCCGTGAAGATAGAACTCGTGCACCGCCTGCAGGACGCGGGCCTGACCGAGATCGAGGTCACCAGCTATGTCTCGCCCAAGTGGGTGCCGCAGATGGCCGACAACGCCGAGGTGATGGCCGGCATCAAGCGCAAGCCCGGCGTGCGTTATTCGGTGCTGACGCCCAACATGAAGGGCTTTGAGGCCGCCATCGCGCCGCCGCGCGAACTGTGGCCCGACGAGATCGTGGTCTTCGGCGCGGCCAGCGAGGCCTTCAGCCAGAAAAACATCAACTGCTCGATTGCCGAAAGCATCGAGCGCTTCCGCCCGGTGGTCGAGGCCGCGCGCGAGAAGGGCATTTATGTGCGTGGCGCCATGTCCTGCACCGTGGGTTGTCCTTACGAGGGCGAGATCGCACCCGAGCGCGTGGACATGCTGGCCGGCCTGATGAAGGGCATAGGCGTGCAGCACGTGGGCGTGGCCGACACGATAGGTGTGGGCACACCGCTCAAGGTGCAGCGCGCGCTGGAGGCCACGCTGAAGCACTTCGACATCAACGACGTCTCGGGCCATTTCCACGACACCTACGGCCAGGCCCTGGGCAACACCCTGGCCTCGCTGCAGATGGGCATCTGGCAGTTCGACACCTCCTGCGCCGGCCTGGGCGGCTGCCCCTTTGCCAAGGGCGCGACCGGCAACGTTGCGACCGAGGACGTGGTCTACCTGCTGCACGGCATGGGCATCAGCACCGGCATAGACCTGGACAAGCTCATCGATGCGGGACAATTCATCAGCGACTTCCTGGGCCGCAAGCCGAATTCCCGCGCGGCCACCGCGCTCCTGAATAAAAGAGTGAACTGAATGTGCAATGACGTACAACCCAGCAGGGGCCGCGGAACCGGCTTTGCCGGGCCGCAGGCGCAGCGCCCCCTCGGGGGGCAGCGCATTACGCGAAGCGAAAAGCGTGGGGGCCGATGATGTGTGGTGCTGAACTGAAAGCTTTGCCTGAAGGTGTGCAACGTGTGGCGGCGGTTTTACAGGAAAGCGGCCACCCGCATATGCCGGTCATGCTCGACGACGCGGCGCGCACGGCGCAGCAGGCGGCCGACGCGCTGGGCGTGCGCCTGGGGCAGATCGCCAAGAGCATCATCTTTCGCCGCAAGTCGGACGATGCCGCCATCCTGGTCGTGACCTCGGGCGACAGGCGTGTCGACGAGCGCAAGGTGGAGGCCTTGGTCTGCCCGGACGGCAAGCGCGTGGGCCGGGCCGATGCCGAGTTCGTGAAGGCCAGGACCGGTTTCTCGATAGGCGGCGTGTCGCCGCTGGCGCATGCGACCGAAGTCGTGGTGCTGATGGACCTGAGCCTGATGCGCTTTGAAGAAGTCTGGGCCGCGGCCGGCCACCCGCATGCGGTGTTCAGGCTGATGCCGCAGGAACTGGAGCTGCTGACCGGCGCGCCCGTGGTCGACGTGGCCGTGGACCTGGACGCGGAACACATCGCGCGCGAGCAGGCGATTGAACAGGTGACGGCGCGCGGCCGCACGGTCGAGGCCGCGGGCGACGTGGTGCCTTCGCCCTGCATCTCGGTGTGCCGCATCAATGCCGAAAGCGGCCTGTGCGAAGGCTGCTTCCGCACGCTGGGTGAGATTTCCGGCTGGGCCCGTTCCGGCCCCGAGGTGCAGCGCGAACTCTGGCGCACCATAGGCCAGCGCATGGCGGCCGTGCGGACTTAAAAAACAAAACAAAAAACGGAACGGGAGAGGGACCATGAAGCACATCACTTTTTACCTCGACTTCATCTCGCCCTACGCCTACCTCGCGTTCGAGCATTTGCCCGAAGCGCTCCAGGGCCTGAGCTACAGCGTGAGCTACCGGCCCGTGCTGTTTGCCGCCATGCTCAAGCACCACGGGCAACTCGGCCCGGCGGAAGTCGCACCCAAGCGCGACTGGACTTACCGGCAGGCGCTGTGGCATGCGCACAGCAAGGGCATCGCCATGCAGATGCCGGCCAGCCACCCCTTCAATCCCTTGCCGCTGTTGCGCCTGGCGGCCGCCTGTGGTTTGCCCACGGACCCGGCAAGCACGAACCGCTATGTGTGCGAAACCCTGTTCCGCCACGTCTGGCAGGGCGGCGCCGAGGCTGGCGATGCACAGCGGCTGGCCGCGCTCGCGGCGCTGCTGGCGCCGCAGCAGCACCTGAACGCCGACGAAGCGAAAGCGCAGCTGAAAAAAAACACCGACGAAGCCATTGCGCTCAACATCTTCGGTGTGCCCGCGATGGAAGTCGACGGCAAAATTTTCTGGGGCTTCGACGCGCTGCCCATGCTGCGCGAATACCTGCTGGGCAACGCCTGGTTTGAGGGCGAAGGCTGGAATGGCGTGAGCCAGGTGGCAGTGGGCATTTCGCGCAAGGCCTGAGCGCGTAAGCGCGCGTATGGCCGCGTAAGCAAATTTTTTCGGTGGCGTAAGAAGGTTCTACGCGTTTTCCCGGAGAGGCTTCGCATGCTGAAAAGTTTCTCAAGGGTTTCCCCTTGAGTTGTCAGCCACGCATAAGTTTCACGCAAGCTCCTGTTATTTTCACGTCAGAGCTAGGTCAGGGACTCCAAAAATAATGGGGGTAGCTTCCATACCGGAAGCCTCACTATTTGGAGACAAAACATCATGTCAACAGCCGTCGACAACAGACCCATGAGCGCTGAGCAGAAGAAGGTGATCTTCGCCTCCTCGCTCGGCACGGTATTCGAGTGGTACGACTTCTACCTCTACGGTTCACTGGCCGCCATCATCGCCAAGCAGTTCTTCAGCGGACTGGACGCCGGCTCGGCCTTCATCTTCGCGCTGCTCGCGTTCGCCGCCGGTTTCATCGTGCGGCCCTTCGGCGCGCTGGTGTTCGGCCGCCTGGGCGACATGATCGGCCGCAAGTACACCTTCCTGGTCACCATCGTGATCATGGGCCTGTCGACCTTCATCGTGGGCCTGCTGCCCAACTACGCATCCATCGGCGTTGCCGCTCCGGTGATCCTGATCGCGCTGCGCATGCTGCAAGGCCTGGCGCTGGGCGGTGAGTACGGCGGCGCTGCCGTCTACGTGGCAGAGCACGCGCCGCATCACAAGCGCGGCGCCTACACCTCCTGGATCCAGACCACGGCCACGCTGGGCCTGTTCCTGAGCCTGCTGGTGATCCTCGGCGTGCGCACCGCCATGGGCGAGGCCGCCTTCGCCGACTGGGGCTGGCGCATTCCGTTCATCGTCTCCATCCTGCTGCTGGCCGTGTCGGTCTACATCCGTCTGTCGATGAATGAATCCCCCGCCTTCCAGAAGATGAAGGCCGAAGGCAAGACCTCCAAGGCGCCGCTGTCCGAGTCCTTCGGCCAGTGGAAGAACCTGAAGATCGTGATCCTGGCGCTCGTCGGCCTGACCGCCGGCCAGGCCGTGGTCTGGTACTCGGGCCAGTTCTACGCGCTGTTCTTCCTGACGCAGGCGCTCAAGGTCGATGGCCCCACGGCCAACATCCTGGTGGCTTACTCGCTGATCCTGGGCACGCCTTTCTTCGTGATCTTCGGCACGCTGTCCGACAAGATCGGCCGCAAGCCCATCATCATGGCAGGCTGCCTGCTGGCCGTGGTCACCTACTTCCCGGTGTTCACCGCACTGACCAAGGCCGCCAACCCCGACCTCGCCGCCGCGCAAGCCAAGAACAAGGTGATCGTGACCGCCGACCCGAACGAATGCTCGTTCCAGTTCAACCCGACCGGCACCTCCAAGTTCACCAGCTCCTGCGACATCGCCAAGCAGGTGCTGGCAGGCGCTTCGGTGAGCTATGACAACGTCGCCGCACCGGCGGGCACCGTCGCCACCATCAAGATCGGTGAGACCGCGATCCCGAGCTACACGGCCAAAGGCCTGAGCGCCGACGACGCCAAGAAGAAGGACGCCGAGTTCAAGAAACTCGTGGCGGACGACCTGAAGACCGCCGGCTACCCGAGCAAGGCCGACCCGGCCAAGATCGACAAGGTCATGGTCACGGCCATCCTGTTCTACCTGGTGCTGCTGGTGACCATGGTCTACGGCCCGATCGCCGCCATGCTGGTGGAACTGTTCCCGACCCGCATCCGCTACACCTCGATGAGCCTGCCGTACCACATCGGCAACGGCTGGTTCGGCGGCCTGCTGCCGACGACGGCCTTCGCCATCGTCGCGCAGACCGGCAATATGTACAACGGCCTCTGGTACCCGATCATCATCGCCGGTGTGACCTTCATCGTCGGCACGCTGTTCATCCGCGAAACCAAGGACGTGGACATCTACGCCAAGGACTGATCGCGCTGATCGCCGGCACGGGCCGCTGCCCGCACCGGCATCACCGGGCCCAAGGGCCTGGTGATAAATTTTTCGATACTTGTGATATTTGCGGGCCCTCGTCATTCATGTGCCGGGGGCTTTTTTTTGGACTTTTTCAGGAGAAAAGAAAGATGTGGAAACTCGTGCTCGGATTTATCGTGATCGCAGGCCTGGCCCTGTACCTGCTGAACAAGGGCGGGGACATCGACATGGGCGGTGAAAAACACGGCGCGCTGCAGGCGCCTCTCACGGCCGCGGCCTTGCCGGCGCCCCGCGGCTGAACCCGGCCTGGCGCCCGTGCCTGGCATTCCAGTTGCAGACGCCGCCTCTGCCTGCCCCGAAACAGGTGCATTGGCGGCGGAAATGGGTTAAATTGAATCGGGGGCAACAAAAAAGTATTAACAAATGTCTCGCGCTAAGCACAGCTGGGGGTTTTACCCGGCGTATTTACTGGAGACCAGCCGATGATTTACACCAAGACGGAATTAGGGCAATCCGCATTTCAGGACCGTTCCATTCCGCTGACGCCGAAGCAACGCTCTGCGTTCATCATGTTTGACGGCAAACGCAGCCTGGAAGAGGTGGTCAAGGCCACCGCTGGCCTGGGCGTCACACCCGAAGATTTCGGCCACCTGATCAGCCTGGGCATGCTGGCGCCGGCCGCGGCGCAAGGGCCTGCACCCGCCGCCTCAGCACCCGTGTCCGCGCAGAATGCCGACGGTTCGCCCACGCTGACCGCGCAGGAACATTATTCAAGGGCCTACCCCATCGCCACCCGGCTCACGGCCGGCCTGGGACTGCGGGGCTTCCGGCTCAACCTCGCGGTGGAAGCCGCCGGCGACATCGACAAGCTCAAGGAACTGGCGCCCAAGATCAAGGAAGCCGTGGGCCCCGAGAAGTTCAGGGAACTCGAAAACGCGCTCTACTTCTGAGCCAACCGCACGGCCCGACGGCCTGACGCCGCGAGGTCTGCGAATCCACAAGCAGGGGCCGCGAACCGGCTCTGCCGGGCGCAAGGCACCTGTCCCCCTGGGGGAGGTGACGCTACACGAAGTGAGCGTCGGCAGGGGGGGGCGAATCCACAAGGCGCCTGTCCCCCCTTGGGGGAGGTGACGCTACACGCAGTGAGCGTCGGCAGGGGGGCTACCTTTTAAACTTACCGTCGGTGCCGATGATGGAAAGGTCGGCGAAGTCCAGGCCGGTGTGGTCTTCGGGGCTGTAGCTGACTTCCAGCCCGCCGATGTCGAGCTTGCGCAGGCCTTCGAGCGCCGCCTGGAGTTTTTCACGCGTGGGCTTGGCGCCGGCGCGGCGCAAGCCCTCCACCAGCACCTTGGCGGCGGCAAAGCCCTCCAGCATGGCCGGGCTGACTTCGTTCAGGCCCTTGGCCTTGGCCAGTTCCTGCGCTTCCTTCACCATCGGGAAAGCGATGGAGCGCTCATAGGGGAAGACCTGGGTCACGATGACGCCGCGCGCGTTCTCGCCCAGGCTTTTCACAAAGCCGCCCGAGGCATTGTTGGACAGCGTGACGATCTGCGCCGTGGAGCCGACCGCGCGGAAGGCCTTGATGGCATCGACCACGGCCTGGCCCGAGGCCACCATGATGAGGGCCTGCGCGTTGGACTGGGCGACCTTGGGGGCGATGGGCCCGAAGTCGGGTTTGGCGCGGTCGAATTTTTCCAGGACGGCGGGTTGCAGCTTGGCCGTGGCCAGGCCTTTTTGCGCGCCCATGACGCCGTCGGCACCGAAGCTGTCGTCGGCATACACGATGCCGATGCGGGTGATGCCCATGGAGTTGAGATGGGTCACCGCTTTTTCGGCTTCACGCTGGTAGGTGGCACGCACGTTGAACACGTACTTCTTGACCGGCTGGTGCAGCACCATGGCGCCGGTGGACGGGCCTATCAGCGGCACGCCGTTTTTGTCGAGTATGGGGATGATGGCCTCGGTGTGCGGCGTGCCGCGGTTGAGGAACAGCGCCAGCACGTTTTGCTCTTCCACCAGCTTGCGGGCGTTTTCCGCCGCGAGCTTGGGGTCGAACTTGTCGTCGAGCGAAATCAGTTCTATCTTCTGGCCGCCCACGCCGCCCTTGGCATTGACGGCGTCGATGTAGAGCTTGGCGCCGTCGGTGGTTTCCTTGACGCCGGCGCCCACGGGGCCGGTGAAGCCCGCGGTCTGCCCGATCAGGATTTGCGCGTGGCTCAGCTGGCTCATGGCCGCGATCGCGATGGCCGCGAACAAGCAGTTCATTTTTCTCATGCACTCTCTCCTTGATGAATCAACCCAGACCTCCCGAGTTAAACATAAACGTGTGAAAACTGCGAGATGGAAAACCAGAATTCGCCCTGATTGGCGCAGCCAAACCCGGTAAAAAGGCCATTAATCCCTACGCCATGCTGTGCCGGGTGCTTTGCCTAGAATGTTTGACCTCTTCAGGAAAGACCGCACTCATGTCCCAGGGAACCATCCGCATCCGCGGCGCGCGCCAGCACAACCTTAAAAACATCGACCTCGACATCCGCACCGGTGAAATGACGGTGGTCACCGGCCCCAGCGGCTCGGGCAAGTCCTCCCTGGTGTTTGACACCCTGTTCGCCGAAGGCCAGCGCCGTTACGTGGAAACCTTCTCGGCCTATGCGCGGCAGTTCCTGGACCGCATGGACAAGCCGGCCGTCGACAAGGTGGAGGGCGTGCCGCCCGCCATCGCCATCGACCAGACCAACCCGGTGCGCAGCTCGCGCTCCACCGTGGGCACCATGACGGAGCTCAACGACCACCTGAAGCTGCTCTACGCCCGCGCGGCGCAGCTGTTCGACAGGCAGACCGCGCAGAACGTGCGCCACGACACGCCCGAATCGATCTACGCTGAGATCATGGCGCGCACCAAAGTGGGTGATCCGCGCGTGGTGCTGACCTTCCCGGTCGAGCTGCCGGGCAACACCAGCGCCGAGCAGGTCGAGCAGTGGCTGTCGGTCAGCGGCTTCACGCGCGTGCATGCCCAGCGCGACGTCGCCACGCCGGCCGGCCCGCACAAGCTGCTGGACGTGGTGGCCGACCGCTTTCGCGCCCACGCGGTGGAAAAATCCCGCGTGATGGATGCGATTGAGACGGCACTCAAGCGCGGCGGACGGCTCAATGTTTATGTGCAGCACGCCGAGGATGGACAACCGGATGTGATGTGGCGCTTCTCGACGGGCCTGCATTGCCCCGACAGCGACCTGCGTTACACCAACCCCACGCCCTCGCTGTTTTCCTTCAACTCGGCCATGGGCGCCTGCGAAACCTGCCGCGGCTTCGGCCGCGTGATCGGCGTCGACTACGGCCTGGTGATCCCCAACGACAAGCTGACTCTGCGCGCCGGCGCCATCAAGACCATACAGACCCCCGCCTGGAAGGAAGCGCAGGACGACTTGATGCGCCACGCCGAGGCCGCGGGCATCCCGCGCGACACGCCCTGGTACAAGCTCACGCCGGCGCAGCAGGGCTGGGTGATCAACGGCATGCCGGGCTACAAGGATGGCAACTGGAACAAGCAGTGGTACGGCATCAAGCGCTTCTTCGAGTACCTCGAAAGCAAGGCCTACAAGATGCACATCCGCGTGCTGCTGTCCAAGTACCGCAGCTACACGCCTTGCGAAACCTGCGGCGGCGCGCGCCTCAAGCTCGAGTCGCTGCTCTGGCGCCTGGGCTCCAAAGAGGCCGCCGATGCGGTGCTGCCGCCAAGCCTGCGCTTCATACCGGTGGGCGTGCAGTGGAGCCGCGAGCAGCTCGAAGCCCTGCCGGGCCTGGCGCTGCACGACCTGATGCGCCTGCCCATAGACCGGCTGCGGCAGTTCTTCAGCGGCCTCTCGCTCGATGTGATGGGCGACGACGCCGAACTGCAGGCGCTCAAGTCGCTGTTCGAGGAAATCCAGACGCGCGTGAAATACCTGTGCGACGTCGGCATCGGCTACCTCACGCTGGACCGGCAAAGCCGCACGCTGTCGGGCGGCGAGGTGCAGCGCATCAACCTCACGACGGCGCTGGGCACCTCGCTGGTCAACACGCTGTTTGTGCTGGACGAGCCTTCCATTGGCCTGCACCCGCGCGACATGAACCGCATCACCCAGGCCATGCACCGCCTGCGCGACGCGGGCAACACGCTGGTGGTGGTTGAGCACGACCCGGCCGTCATGCTGGCGGCCGACCGCCTGATCGACATGGGCCCGGGCCCCGGCGAGAAGGGCGGCCAGATCGTGTTCGACGGCACGCCCGACGACATCAAACATGCCGACACGCTGACCGGCGCCTACCTCGGCTCGCGCAAGCAGGTGGGCATGGGCTTCAAGCGCGCGGTGACCGACAACACGCCGCGCCTCATCCTCGAAGGCGCGCGCGACCACAACCTGAAAAACCTCACGGTGGACTTCCCGCTGCAGCGCCTGGTCTGCGTGACCGGCGTCAGCGGCTCCGGCAAGTCCACGCTGATGCAGGACATCCTGGCACCGGCGCTGCTGCGCCAGTTCGGCAAGGCGACCGAAACGCCGGGCCTGCACGATCGCCTGATGGGCGCCGACCACCTGACCGACGTGGTGTTCGTCGACCAGTCGCCCATCGGCAAGACGGCGCGCTCCAACCCGGCCAGCTACGTGGGCGCCTGGGACGCGGTGCGCGATTTGTTCGCGCTGGCGCCGCTGGCGAAACAGCGCAGCTACACCGCCACCAAGTTCAGCTTCAACAACGGCGACGGGCGCTGCCCGACCTGCGGCGGCTCGGGCTTCGAGCACGTCGAGATGCAGTTCCTGAGCGACGTCTACCTGCGCTGCCCCGACTGCGACGGCAAGCGTTACCGCGCCGAAATCCTGGAAGTGACGATTGAACGCAAGGCGATAGGCGACCTCAAGCCGCGCCTGCTCAATGTGTCCGACGTGCTGAACCTGACGGTCAGCGAGGCGATTGCCCTCTTCGCGCAAGACCGCGAGGTGGTGCGCGCGCTGCAGCCCATCGTCGACGTGGGCCTGGAATACGTGAAGCTGGGCCAGCCCGTGCCGACGCTGTCGGGCGGCGAGGCGCAGCGCCTGAAGCTTGCGGGTTTCCTGGCCAACGCCAGCAAGACCACCAGCGCCAGCAAGCAGGCGCTGGCGCTCAGGCAGCCCGGCCGCGGCACGCTGTTCCTGTTCGACGAGCCGACCACCGGCCTGCACTTCGACGACATCGCCAAGCTGATGCGCGCGTTGCGCAAGCTGCTGGAAGCCGGCCACTCGCTGATCGTGATCGAGCACAACCTCGACGTGATCCGCTCGGCCGACTGGCTGATCGACCTGGGGCCTGAAGGCGGCGAGGCCGGCGGCCTGCTGGTGGCCCAGGGCACGCCCGAAGAGGTGCGCCAGCACCCGACTTCGCACACGGCGCTTGCGCTGCGCGAGTACGAACAGGCCATGGGCAAGGTGCACGGCGTCGAAGAGTCGCGGCCCAAGGTGTGGGCCACGCGCCCGGCCTTCTCCAACCTGATCCAGATCGTCAATGCGAAAGAGAACAACCTCAAGAGTTTGTCGGTCGATATCCCGCGCGGCAAGTTCAATGTGGTGACCGGCGTGTCGGGATCCGGCAAGTCCACGCTGGCCTTCGACATCCTGTTCAACGAAGGGCAGCGCCGGTACCTCGAATCACTGAACGCCTACGCGCGCAGCATCGTGCAGCCGGCGGGCCGGCCCGAGGTCGATGCTGTTTACGGCATCCCGCCCACCGTCGCCATCGAGCAGCGCCTGTCGCGCGGCGGGCGCAAGTCCACCGTGGGCACGACGACCGAGGTCTGGCATTTCCTGCGCCTGCTGTACGTGAAGCTGGGCATACAGCACTGCACCAAGGACGGCGCGGCCGTGATGCCGCAAAGCCCCGAGAGCATCGCCGCGCAGCTGATCAAGACCTACCGCGGCCAGCACATCGGCCTGCTGGCGCCGCTGGTGATCGCGCGCAAGGGTGTCTATACCGAGCTGGCCGACTGGGCGCGCCCGCGCGGCTACACCCACCTGCGCATCGACGGCGAGTTTTTACCGACCACCGGCTTTCCGCGCATTGACCGCTTCAAGGAACACACGGTCGAGCTGCCGATTGCCGACATCCATGTCTCGCCCGACAACGAGGCCGCGCTGCGTTCCGCGCTGGCGACAGCGCTGGAGCATGGCAAGGGCGTGGTCCACGTGCTGGCGCCGCTGGATGGTTTGCGCGGCGCGATGATGGCCGGCGCGAGCGCCAAAAACATCGGCAAGCTGATCGCGTTTTCGACCAAGCGCGCCTGCCCGGTCTGCGCCACCTCGTATGCCGAGCTCGACCCGCGCCTCTTCAGCTACAACAGCAAACACGGCTGGTGCCCCGACTGCGTGGGCACCGGCGTCAAGCTCACCAAGGAACAGCGCAAGGTCTTTGACGACTCGGTCATGGACGACGACAACAAGGGCCGCGAGCAGAGTTTTGCCGAGCCCGAGGTCGAAGACGTGGCCGGCACCGCCTGCCCGACCTGCGAAGGCACACGCCTCAACGCCACGGCCCGCGCGGTGAAGTTTGCCGGCGTCGGCATTGCCGACATCGCGGCGCTGTCGGTGACCGACGTGCGGCGCTGGGTCGAAAAACTCGCGCTGCTGGGCCGCGAGGCCGGCATCGCGCGCGACCTGATCCCCGAAATCAAGAGCCGCCTCGAATTCCTCGAAGACGTGGGCCTGGGCTACCTCACACTGGACCGCGGTGCGCCCACGCTTTCGGGCGGCGAGGCGCAGCGCATCCGGCTGGCGGCGCAGCTGGGCTCCAACCTGCAGGGCGTTTGTTATGTGCTGGACGAGCCGACCATAGGCCTGCACCCGCGCGACAACCAGATTTTGCTGAGCGCGCTGGGCAAGCTCAGCGACCGCGGCAATACGCTGGTGGTGGTCGAGCATGACGAGGACACGATTCGCCGCGCCGACAACATCATCGACATCGGCCCCGGCGCGGGCAAGCGCGGCGGCACGCTGGTGGCGCAGGGCACGGCGGCGCAGCTGTCGGCCGTGCCGGAATCGCTGACGGGCCGCTACCTGGCGAACCCGCTGATCCACCCGCTGCAGCTGCGGCGCGAAACCAGCAAGGGCGCGGCGCCGGCGGCCGTGGTGGCGGAGGCCGTCACCGACGCCGATGCCAAGCCTGTGAGCAAACAGAAGGCGGCCCTGCTCAAGGCCGCGGCGCTGAAAGCCGCCGCGGCCAGCGCCAGCAAGTTGCACAACGCCGCACCCGCGGCCGCCAGCAAATTCACCTCCTGGCTCACGGTGGTCAATGCCGACCTGCACAACCTCAAGGACGTCTCGGTCACCGTGCCGCTGTACCGCCTGGTGGCGGTGACGGGCGTGTCGGGCTCCGGCAAGTCGACGCTGGCGCGCGACGTGCTGCTGACCAATGTGCATGCCGGCGTGATGCAGCGATCCACCAAGGCCGGGCGCGACGCCGACGACAAGGGCAAGACGCCGGATTGGACAGGCTGCGAACGCATCGAAGGCTATGCGGCGGTGGACCGCGTGCTCGAAGTCGACCAGACGCCCATCGGCAAAACGCCGCGCTCCTGCCCGGCCACCTACATCGGCTTCTGGGACACCATACGCAAGCTCTTCGCCGACACGCTGGAAGCACGCGCGCGCGGCTACAGCGCCGGGCGTTTTTCCTTCAATACCGGCGAAGGCCGCTGCCCGACCTGCGAAGGCGCGGGCGTGCGCACCATAGGCATGAGCTTTTTGCCCGACGTGAAGGTGCTCTGCGAAACCTGCCACGGCGCGCGCTTCAACCCCGAAACCCAGGCCGTGACCTGGCGCGGCAAGAACATCGGCGACGTGCTGAAGATGGAAGTGGATGAGGCGGTGGACTTCTTCGCCTCCATGCCCAACATCAGCCACCCGCTGCAGCTGCTCAAAGACGTGGGCCTGGGCTACCTCACGCTGGGCCAGCCCTCACCGACGCTGTCGGGCGGCGAGGCGCAGCGCATCAAGCTGGTGACGGAACTCAGCAAGGTGCGCGACGACATCACACGCCGCGGCCAGAAGGCGCCGCACACGCTGTACGTGCTGGACGAGCCCACGGTGGGCCTGCACATGGCCGACGTCGAAAAGCTGATCCACGTGCTGCACCGCCTGGTCAACGGCGGCCACAGCGTGGTCGTGATCGAACACGACCTGGACGTGATCGCCGAAGCCGACTGGGTGATAGACCTGGGCCCGGACGGCGGCAATGCCGGCGGGCGCGTGGTGGCGTCTGCGCCGCCTGAGGCGGTGGTCAAGCTGGGGACGCACACGGGTAATGCCTTGAGGAGCGTGCTGGCCAGAGTGTGAAGTTGAGCGGGAGTTGTTCCAAATATTCGTCGAATGTGTGCATTCGACGAAGAAATGGAACATACAAACCCTGACACAAACGCGACAGCCCTTCAGGTGTTGCCCTGATGCGGCACCGCCGGGCGGCACGCATGATGTGGGCTGCCGCCCGCCACCTGTTCAGGAGACATGCCATGCAACGCCGCCCCTTTTTGCACACCGCCGCCGCCTTCGCCCTGATCGCCGCCGCGGCCATGCCGGCCCAGGCGCAGACCTTTCCCGTCAAACCCATCAAGCTGGTGATCGCCTTCCCGGCGGGCGGGCCGACCGACATCACCATGCGCTCGCTGGCCGACAACGCATCCAAAATCCTGGGCCAGACCGTGGTGGTGGAGAACAAGCCCGGCGCGGGCGGCACCCTGCCGGCGCAGCAGCTGCAAAGCGCGGCCGCCGACGGCTACACGCTGGCGCAGATTCCGCTGGGCGTGTTTCGCCTGGGCTACACCACCAGGATCAACTGGGACCCGGTCAAGGACATCAGCTATGTGATCAACGTGACGGGCTACGCCTTCGGCATCGTGGTGCCGGCCGACAGCCCGCTCAAGACCTGGGCCGACTTTGTGGCTTATGCCAAGGCGAATCCCGGCAAGCTCACGTACGGCTCCACCGGCACGCTGACCAGCCCGCACCTGACGACCGAACTGATCGCGCAAAAGGCCGGCATCGAGTTGCAGCACGTACCTTACAAGGGCAGCGCGGATTTGATGCTGGCGCTGGTCAGCGGCCAGCTGATGGCGGGCGCCGACAGCACGGGTTTTGCGCCGCAGGTCGAGGCCGGCAAGCTGCGCGTGCTCAACACCTGGGGTGAGAAGCGGCTGGACAAATTCCCGAATGCGCCCACGCTGAAAGAGCTGGGATACGACATGGTGCAGAACTCGCCCTTCGGCATAGGCGCGCCCAAGGGCACACCGCCCGAGGTGGTGAAGCGTTTGCACGATGCCTTCAAGAAGGCGATGGAAGAACCCAGTTATGTGGCCGCCCTGGCCCGCTACGACATGCTGCCCAATTACCTGAGTTCGGCCGACTACACGAAGTTCGCGCAGGACACGGTTGGCCGGGAGAAGGTGCTCATCGACAAGCTCGGGTTGAATAAATAAGCACACCCCTATCGGGGCTCACTGCGTGTAGCCCCTTTTCCCCTTGCAGGGGACGGCGCTAGCGGCCCGGCGAAGCCGGTTCCGCGGCCCCTGCTGGATTAGACCGGACCGGCCAACATGAACAGTTCGTCGGCGAGTTGCTCCGCCATGGCCGGCTCCACGCCGGCGCCAAAAATCAGCCGGTAAATGATGGGCGCCATCATGTGGTCCAGCACCTGCTGCACGCTGGGGCTGGCGTCACCCCGCGCTTTAGCGCGGTTCACCAGCACGGTCGCTTCGTTGCGG
This sequence comes from Polaromonas sp. YR568, assembly GCF_943369675.1. GTDB lineage: Bacteria > Pseudomonadota > Gammaproteobacteria > Burkholderiales > Burkholderiaceae_C > Polaromonas. The sequence goes on from NZ_CALROB020000003.1 coordinate 96,781, forward strand.
CGGTTTTTCAGGCAGTTGGTTTCTTCCGAGCCGGCCAGCGCAGCCGCCGCCTTCAGCAGCGAGGCGTTGCCGGGCTTGTTGAGGTGGGTGATCAGCTCTTGCGCCCAGGCCGTGAGTTCGGCTTTCAAATCGCCGGTTTCGGGCAGGGGCCGGTCCGGGTCCAGGCGCCGGGTCGCGGTTTCGTCGAGCAGGCCGTTCACGTCGCCCCAGCGCCGGTAAATGCTGGAGGCGCTGACGCCGGCGCGCTCGGCCACGGCCGGCACGGTGACTTTGTCACGGCCCTCCTGGGCAATCAGTTCTTCCAGCGCCTTGCGGACCACGGCCTGGACCTGGGCGCTGCGGCCGCCGGGACGTTTGGCTTGGGGTGTCACAGAAGTGTTCATGGGCCGATCTTAGCTTAAAGCAACGATGTTTGCGTTAATTAAAAAACCGGCGTAGAATTCACAAACGCAAATAAATTCGCTTTAAGAAAGTCGAGCGTTTCCCATGACCGCCTCCACCGCCGCCCCTTCACAATCCCCTGCCGCCGCCGCCCGCTGGCGCCTGCCTGCCACGGCTGCCTTCCCGCTGCTGGCCATCCTGCTGTTCGCCTTCTTCGTGGCGGGCAGCGCGCCTTCGCCGCTGTTTGTCGTGTTCCAGCAGCAGTGGGGCTTTTCGCCGGCGCTGCTGACGGTGGCGTTTGCGATTTATGCGATTGCGCTGCTGGTCTCGCTGCTGGTGGCCGGTTCGCTCTCCGACCATATCGGCCGCCGGCCCGTGGTGTTTACCGCCTTGCTGTTGCAGGCCGGCGCGATGCTGACCTTTTTGCTGGCAGAGAGCATCAACGGCATCATCGCCGCGCGCATTGTGCAGGGCATTGCGACCGGCATGGTCAGCGGCGCGCTGACGGCGGCGGTGGTGGAAGCCGCGCCGACCGCGCAAAAACGGCTGGGCGCGATGATAGGCAGCGTTTCGCCGCTGGCGGGGCTGGCCGTGGGCGCGCTGCTGACCGGTGTTGCCGTGCAGTACGCGCTGCACCCGGTGCCGCTGGTGTTCGGCGTGCTGGCGGCCATCTGTGTCATCGGCGCGGTGGCCACGTTGTTTCTGCCTGAAAGCGTCACGCCACGCCCCGGCGCGCTGGCCTCGCTGGTGCCGCGCATTTCGGTGCCGGTGCAGGCGCGTGCCGAATTCGTGCGCGGCGTGCCCACCATGGTGGCCGTCTGGTCCTTCGCGGGGCTTTACCTCTCGCTGGTGCCCTCGGTGCTGCAGCAGATCTTCGGCATCCACAACGGCATCGTCAACGGCCTGGCGATTGCGGCCTTCTTCGGCCTCGGCTCTGTTGCGCCCACCTTGCTGAAAAGCCTGCCGCCCGTGCGCATGAGCGCCCTGGGTATGGGCTTGCTGGCCGTGGGCGCCGGCCTGGTGGCCGTGTCGCTGGCCACGCATTCGGTGGCCTTGTTCTTCGTGGGCACGGCGCTGTCCGGTTTCGGCGGCGGCTCGGCCTTCTCGGCGCAGGTGCAGACGCTCGCGCCCCTCGCCCAGCCGCAGCAACGCGCCGAGCTGTTCGCCGCGCTGTATGCCACCAGCTACCTCGCCTTCAGCGTGCCCGCCATGCTGGCCGGCCGGCTGATCGCGCCGCTGGGTTTGCCGGCGACGGTGGAGGGCTATGCCGCCCTGGTGCTGGTGGTGGCCGCGCTGGGCGCATGGTTGCGCTGGACTTCGCTGCGCCGCGCGGGCACGCCGGCTGTTAACTAATTAATCCAGCAAGGCGCGGACCACTTCGGTGAAACCCGCGCCGCGCTCGCCGCGCGTCACATAACGCGGCAGGTGTGCCAGCCGCGGCACAAAACGCGCGATGTTGGCCACGCCCACGCTGTTGGCAAAGGTCTTGAACATCAGCTGGTCGTTGGTCGAATCGCCAACATAAACCCATTGGTCCATTTCGGCATCCAGGTCGCGCTGCCAGAGCTGGCGAACAATCCAGCGCGCGCCTTCGAGCTTGTTGTGGTCGCCGTACCAGCCGTTGATGTGGATGCTGCTCACGGTGGCATGCATGCCTTCGCTTTTCATGAGGGCCACCACGGCGGCGACCTGCGCGTCGCTGAGCTGCGTGAACTCGCTGTGGTCGATGGCGATGTCGGTCTCGCGGCCCGGTGAATCGGTGGCGCGGTGCGCGCCCGGCAATTCGCGTTCAATGCGCGCCAGCACGGCCTGCATGCGGGCGAAGTTGGCGCCGCGGGTGGCAGCATCCTGCTGGTAGATTTTGGACAGCGGCCGCGGCGCGGCGCTTGCGGCATCCGGCAGCAGCGCCACGGCGCCGTTTTCCGCCACGATGGCATCGACCGGCCAGCGCGCCGCGAAAGGCTCGCTCCAGCCGACCGGGCGGCCGGTGATGGCCACAATCTTCATCCCGGCGGCTTTTAATGCACCCAAAGCCTCCAGCGCATCGGCGGTGATTTCACCTTCCGTAGTCAGTGTGTCGTCGATGTCGGTGAAGATGCCGGTGACGGCTTGGCGTTGCGCGGCGGGCCAGTGCTCTAGTTCTTGCATGGTGAAATTCTCGCATGGCCCCGGACGGGGCTTTTCACGAACTGGGCAAGCCCGGGCGGCTTGGGTACAATGGCTGCTTCCTGAGGAGCGTTGCAAGCCACACCACGTGGACCAGGCTCAGGACTTCATTGCAACCACGCTCACCCGCATGTGCTGTCTCAAGCCGGGTGAATGACTGAATTCCCCCTCACCTTGAATGCCGCATGCCCGTGGCGATTTTGCCCAGTTACGTTTGATTTTTGGAGAACCGTATGAGCGCCGTCTTGAAGCCTTCCACCGACCACATCATTGCCGACATCTCGCTTGCCGCCTGGGGCCGCAAGGAACTGAACATCGCCCAGACCGAAATGCCGGGCCTGATGGCCATCCGCGAAGAGTTCGCGAAGGCGCAGCCGCTCAAGGGCGCGCGCATCACGGGTTCGCTGCACATGACCATCCAGACCGGCGTGCTGATCGAAACCCTGCAGGCCCTGGGCGCCGACGTGCGCTGGGCTTCGTGCAACATTTTCTCGACGCAGGACCACGCCGCCGCCGCGATCGCCGCCGCCGGCACGCCGGTGTTCGCCATCAAGGGCGAAACCCTGGCCGATTACTGGGACTACACCCACCGCATCTTCGAATTCAGCGGCGCCAAGGGCACGCCTGAAGAAGGCCCCAACATGATCCTGGACGACGGCGGCGACGCAACGCTGCTGATGCACCTGGGCACCAAAGCCGAAAAAGACGCCAGCCTGATCTCCAAGCCGACCAGCGAAGAAGAAATCTGCCTGTTCAACTCGATCAAGGCCAAGCTCGCGCAAGACCCGACCTGGTACAGCCGCCGCCTGAAGAACATCATCGGCGTGACCGAAGAAACCACCACCGGCGTGCTGCGCCTCAATGAAATGTCGGCCAAGGGCACGCTGGCCCTGCGCGCCATCAACGTGAACGACTCGGTGACCAAGTCCAAGTTCGACAACCTCTACGGCTGCCGCGAATCGCTGGTCGACGCCATCAAGCGCGCCACCGACGTGATGGTGGCCGGCAAGGTCGCGCTCGTGGCCGGCTACGGCGACGTGGGCAAGGGTTCGGCGCAGGCGCTGCGCGCGCTGTCCGCACAAGTGTGGGTGACCGAGATCGACCCGATCAACGCCCTGCAGGCCGCGATGGAAGGTTACAAGGTCGTGACCATGGAATACGCCGCCGACAAGGCCGACATTTTTGTGTCCGCCACCGGCAACAAGAACGTCATCACCTACGACCACATGGCGAAGATGAAAGACCAGGCCATCGTCTGCAACATCGGCCACTTCGACAATGAGATCGACGTCGCCGCGCTGGAAAAATGCACCTGGGAAGAGATCAAGCCGCAAGTCGACCACGTGATCTTCCCGGACGGCAAGCGCATCATCCTGCTGGCCAAGGGCCGCCTCGTGAACCTCGGCTGCGGCACCGGCCACCCGAGCTTCGTGATGTCGTCCAGCTTCGCCAACCAGACCATCGCGCAGATCGAGCTGTTCACCAAGCAGGCCGCTTACGAAGTGGGCAAGGTTTACGTGCTGCCCAAGCACCTCGACGAAAAGGTCGCGCGCTTGCACCTGAAGAAGGTCGGCGCGATGCTGACCGAGCTGAGCGACGAGCAGGCTGCGTATATCGGCGTGTCGAAAGCCGGCCCTTACAAGGCAAATACCTACCGCTACTAATTAGCGGCGGCTGGTATTCCTCCCTCTCCCCAAAGGGAGAGGGAGCAAGACAAGCCCCCCTGGGCAAGATACAAGGACTCCGCCTGAATGATTTCAGGTGAGAGGCCCATTCCATGGAGCTACATGCGCGCTGACCTCTTCCTCGTCGACCACGGCCATGCCGCCACCCGTTCGCAGGCCCAGCGCCTGATTGCCTCGGGCGTGCAGTGGCGCGCGGAAGACGGGGCGCCCTGGAAGAAGGTCGCGAAGAACGGCGACGAGATTCCGGTGGGCGCCGAGCTGCAACTGCTGGACACCACCGAAGCCAAGTACATCTCGCGCGGCGGGCTCAAGCTTGAAGGCGCGCTCAAGGCCACCGGGCTCAGCGTGGCCGGCCTGCGTTGCCTGGACGTCGGCCAGTCTACCGGCGGCTTCACCGACTGCCTGCTGCAGCACGGCGCCGTGCAGGTGGTGGGCGTCGACGTGGGCCACGGCCAGTTGCATCCCAGCCTGCGCGAGGACCCGCGCGTGGTCTGCATCGAAGGCGTGAATGCGCGGTCAATGACGGCGGCGGATCTGGTGGCCGGCCATGCGGGTGACACCGGCGACGCGGACTTCGGCGATGACTTCGATGACGAAGAGTCGGACGAAGACGGCCCGGCCGTTGAAGCAAACTTCGACTTCCTGACCGGCGACCTGTCTTTCATCTCGCTCACGCTGGTGTTGCCCGCGGTAGTGCGCCTGCTCAAGCCCGGCGGCGATTTGCTGATGCTGGTCAAGCCGCAGTTTGAACTGCAGCCCGGCCAGATCGGCAAGGGCGGCATCGTGCGCGATGCCGCGCATTTCGAATTTGTGGAAAAGCGTTTGCGGGACGCCTGCGCGGCGCTGGGGCTGGAAGTCAAAGCGTGGCTGGCCTCGCCGATCGAAGGCGGCGACGGTAACCGCGAGTTCTTCATCCAGGCGGTCAAGGGCCAGGACGTGGCAGGCGAAGACCAGCCGCTGCCGGCCGCGCCGCAGCGCAAGGTCGCCAAGCGCGTGCCGCGCGCCGAAATGCGCGCCGCCCGCGCGCCGCACGAAGACTCCGAACTCGCGCATGCCGGCCAACCCGGGCCGGCGCGCGGCAAGCGGCGCGACAAGAAAACCAGTACTGACGATTCAGCGACGAATAACGACGATAACGACGAATAACGACGAGTGAGATCCGAGATGAACCTGCCCCTCAGCTTTGAATTTTTCCCGCCCAAGACGCCTGAAGGCGCGGCCAAACTGCGTGTGGCGCGCCAGGCGCTGTATGCGCACAAGCCCGAGTTCTGCTCGGTCACCTTCGGCGCCGGCGGCTCGACGCAAGACGGCACTTTCGGCACGGTGAAGGAAATCCTCGATGAAGGCGTGGCTGCGGCCAGCCATTTCTCCTGCGTGGGCGCGACCAAGGCCACGGTGCGCGAGCAGCTGGCCACGCTGCGCGCCATGGGCGTCAAGCGCCTGGTGGCGCTGCGCGGCGACCTGCCCAGCGGCTACGGCGCGGGCGGTGAGTTCCATTACGCGAGCGACCTGGTGGCCTTCATCCGCGAGGAAACCGGCGACGCCTTCCATATTGAAGTGGCGGCCTACCCCGAGATCCACCCCCAGGCCAAATCGGCTGACGCCGACCTGCAGGCCTTCGTCAAAAAGGTCAAGGCCGGCGCCGACTCGGCCATCACGCAGTACTTCTTCAATCCCGACGCCTACTTCCGCTTCGTCGACGACGCGCAGGCCCTGGGTGTGGACCTGCCCATCGTGCCCGGCATCATGCCGATCACGAGCTCCACGCAGCTGATGCGTTTTTCCGATGCCTGCGGCGCCGAGATTCCGCGCTGGATACGCCTGCGCCTGCAGGGCTTCGGCGACGACACGGCCTCCATCAAGAGCTTCGGCCTGGACGTGATCACCGGCCTGTGCGAGCAGCTGTATGCGGCGGGTGTGCCGGGCATCCATTTCTACACGATGAACCAGGCCGCCACGACGACCGAAATCATCCGGCGGCTGCAGCAGCGCGCCTGAACCCGGCCAGCCATGCGGCAGGGTGTGATCCAGTTTGCGCGAGTCGCCGGCGCGGCGGCTTTGATCGCCTTGCTGGCGGCGTGCACGACGGCGCCTCCCGCCGCATCTCCCAGCCCCCGCGCCGCCGCGCCCCGGCCCACCATGGCGCCGCCACATGACGCGCCCGGCCAGGCTGTCGATGAAGTGCCGGCACCCGTATCCCTGGCCGAACGTCCGCGCCCCGAGTTGCTGGGCGGCGAAGTGCCGCGCGAGTTCCAGCGCGGCACGGCCTCCTGGTACGGCCCGCGCTTTAACGGCAGGCGCACGGCCAGCGGCGAGCGTTTTGACATGCGCGAGTTCACCGCCGCCCACCGCACCTTGCCCTTCGGCACCCTGGTGCGCGTGCACAGCCTGGTCAACGGCCGCGACGTGGACGTGCGCATCACCGACCGCGGCCCCTACGCCGGCAACCGCATCATCGACCTGAGCCGCGCCGCGGCCGAAGAGCTGGGCATGCTGGGCCTTGGCTTCAAGGAAGTGGTGCTGATGGTGCCGGAGTCCACACCCGAGGTGGACGTGGCGCCGCCGCTGCCGGCCAGGAAGCGCCCGCCGCCCGTGAGGCGCGCGGCCTCGCCCCGCCTGCGCTAGACCAGCAAGCCGAAGCGCCGCAGGCGCTCCAGCAAATAGCCGTCTTGCTCGACATCCGCAGCAGCGCCTTTTTGCAGGCGCAGCAGCAGTTCATGCTCGGCGGCGTCCAGCTTCACCGGCTGATGCCAGACATTGCAGGCGAAGTCCGGTAGCAGCGCCGCGGCAGGGTAAGGGCGCACCCGGCCGTCCGCCACGCTGGCCGCCGATGCACAGGCCACCGGCCTGCGCACGTAGCGCACACGGCCGGTGATGATCAGCTCTTCCACGCAGGCCGCCACAGCCGGCGGCGCAGCGGCGGCGCACAGTTCGGCGAAGGAGAGGGTCGCCGGAAAGGCGGCGTCAAGCGCGGCGTGCACGGCCGCGGCCGCCGGAGATGCCGCCTCACCGCGCTTGCCCGCCTGCGTTTGCGGGTCTTCGCCCCACGCGTAGTGCAGCTTTTCCATGTGCCGTGCGTCGAGCCGGTACTGCACGGCCGGTTTCTCGCCGGCATGGATCAGCAGGCTCTGGCGAAACCCGCGGTTGGTGAGGAAGTCGAGGTACTGCTCCATCAGCACCTGGTCGCTGCCGGCCTCTTTCAGCAAGGGCTCGGCCACCTGCGCACCGTGGTTGCCCACAAACATGGTCTGGGGCTCGGCGTCACCCAGGTAATCCAGCCCCTGCGCGCGGGCCGAGGCGACGAAGTCGCGGAAATACAGGGGCTGGTTGCAGTGCTCCAGGAACTCATGCATCAGGTAGGTCGGCCCGGCGGACTGAATGGTGGGCATCACTTCATCGAGCGCCTTGCGCAGCAGGCCGCCCTCGGGCGAGGTCTGCACCAGGAAGTCCAGCATGCCGCGCGCGTAAGCCAGCCTGTCAGCGGGCGCGGTGTGCGCTTCGGCGCGAAACAGCATGGCGTCGCGCACGATCTCGCGCGCCTTCCATCCGGGGTAGGTGTTGTAGCTGATGTAAGCGATGCCGCCGGGCGACAGGTGTGTGCTGCAAATGCGCAGGATGGCCTGCCGCACCGGGTCCGGCACCCAGCTGAACACGCCGTGGCAAATGATGTAGTCGAAACTGCCCAGCGACGCGTCTACGTCTTCCAGGTTCATCCGGCGCAGTTCGAGGTTGGTGATGCCCAGCTGCCGCACGCGCGCCAGCCCTTGTTCAATCTGCACTGCCGACAAGTCGAGGCCAAGTACCTGGGCGTGCGGATGGCGCAACCCAAACGGGATGATGTTGCCGCCGGCGGCGCAACCCAGTTCCAGTACGCGCGCGTTGGCGGGCGGTGTGGGCGCCAGGCCAAACAAGGTGGCCACCGCTTCCAGGTGCTCGGGCGCCGATTGCGGAAACGGGTGCGACGCGTAAGGCACTTCGTCGTAGCTTTGCTGGAGCAGGGCGGTCAGGTGCTGGGACATGGGCCGCATTGTGCCCGCGGCACCCGGGCAGCCGATAGGGTCAATGAAAGACAGGTAGCGGAAATTGCCTCAATTTATTAGAATTTCAGTAATTCCTGAAAATTCAATAAACCAAAAAGGCCCAGCGCCATGAATCTCGCCCCCCTGACCCAGCGTTTTGTCCTGCATTTCGGTGAAATGGGCAGCCGTTGGGGCATCAACCGCACTGTCGGGCAGATTTATGCCCTGCTGTATGTCTCGCCGCGTGCCCTGAATGCAGACGACATCGGCGAGGCGCTGGCGTTTTCGCGCTCCAACGTCAGCATGGGCCTGAAGGAACTGCAGTCGTGGAACCTGGTGCGCCTGCAGCACCTGCCCAATGACAGGCGCGAATACTTCCAGGCGCCTGAAGACGTCTGGGCCATCTTTCGCACGCTGGCCGAGGAGCGCCGCAAGCGCGAGATCGACCCGACGCTGTCGATGTTGCGCGATGCGCTGATGGAGCAGCCCGCGCATGCGGACGACATCCACGCCCAGCAGCGCATGAAGCAGATGCACGACCTGATCGAGCTGATGACGGGCTGGCTGGCCGACGTGCAGAAGATGGATTCGGCCACGCTGGTCAGCCTCATGAAGATGGGCGCCAAGGTGCAGAAGCTGCTGGAGATGAAGGACAAGGTCGCGAGCACCATGAAGGCCGGTTTGACAGGCCGCGCCGCATCCCCCACAGTGGCAGCGAAAGCTTCCCGCGCCGAACCTGCGGCACTGCCTGCCGATCTTCCCGATGACACCAGGAGTTGACGATGGACGGACTTGACGCATTCCTGTTGGCCCGCATCCAGTTCGCGGCCAACATCACCTTTCACATCCTGTTCCCGACCATCAGCATCTCGCTGGGCTGGGTACTGCTGTACTTCAAGCTGCGCTTCGTCAAAAGCCAGGACCAGTACTGGATGGACGCCTACCAGTTCTGGGTGAAGATTTTTGCGCTGACCTTCGCGCTGGGCGTGGTCAGCGGCATCACCATGAGCTTCCAGTTCGGCACCAACTGGCCCGGCTATATGCAGAAGGTCGGCAACATCGCCGGGCCGCTGCTGGCCTACGAGGTGCTGACGGCCTTCTTCCTGGAGGCCACCATGCTGGGCGTGATGCTGTTCGCGCGCGAACGCGTCAGCGAAACCATGCACACCGTGGCCACCCTGCTGGTGGCGGGCGGCACCACGCTGTCGGCCTTCTGGATCCTGGCGCTCAATTCGTGGATGCAGACGCCGGCGGGTTTTGAAATGATCAACGGCCAGGCGCATGTGACGAGCTGGTTCGAGGTGATCTTCAATCCTTCCTTCCCATACCGGCTGGTGCACATGCTGCTGGCCTCGGGACTCACGGTGGCTTTTCTGGTGGCGGGGATCTCGGCCTACCGCTGGCTGCGCAATGACCGCGGCGCCGAAGTGATGGCCGGTCTGAAGACCGGTATCTATATGGCCGCGATGCTGATCCCGCTGCAGATCGTCGCGGGCGACCTGCACGGCCTCAACACGCTGGAGCACCAACCGGCCAAGCTGGCCGCGATGGAAGGCATCTGGAAAACCGAAAAAGGCGTGCCCGCCGTGCTGTTCGCGCTGCCGGATGAAAAGGCCAAGACCAACCGTTATGAGATCGCGATCCCCAAGCTGGCATCGCTTTACCTCACGCATTCGATGGACGGCGAGGTCAAGGGCCTGGACCAGTTCGAAGGCAAGCACCCGCCGGTGGCGCCGGTGTTCTGGGCCTTCCGCATCATGGTGGGCGTGGGCATGCTGATGCTGCTGGTCAGCTGGGCCAGCGTGCTGCAGCTCGCGCCGTGGAAGAAAGACCCTGCGCGCACCCTCACGGTGTGGCATGCGCGCCTGCTGGTGGCCATGACTTTTGCGGGCTGGATCGCGCTGGTCGCGGGCTGGTACGTGACCGAAATCGGCCGGCAACCCTGGCTGGTGACGGGCGTGCTGACGGCGGCCGATGCGGCCTCGAAGGTGCCGGCACCGCGCATCGCGCTGACGCTGACGCTGTACCTGGTGCTCTATGCGGTGCTGCTTGCGTCGTATATCTCTGTGGTGTTTTACCTGGCGCGGCACAAGAAGCATGCCGACAAGCCCTTCGGCGACGACGGCACCGCGGGCGAGACCGAGAAGGAACTCAACGTCGTGAACTACCCCGAGAAGGAAGGAGCTCCCAATGCTTGATCTTGCCCCCGACCTGACGCAAGCCGCCGGCTGGATGCCCATCGTTTTCCTGGTGGTGATGGGCCTGGCGATGCTGGCCTACGTGATCCTGGACGGCTACGACCTCGGCGTGGGCGTGCTGATGCGCCGCGCCAGCGACGACGACAAGGACACCATGATCGCCAGCATCGGCCCCTTCTGGGACGCCAATGAAACCTGGTTGGTGCTAGGTGTGGGCATCCTCCTCACGGTGTTCCCGATGGCGCACGGCGTCATCCTGGGCGCGCTGTATTTGCCGGTGGCTTTCATGCTGATAGGCCTCACGCTGCGCGGCGTGGCCTTTGACTTCCGGGTGAAGGCGCGCGCCAGCCACAAGCCGCTGTGGAACCGCATGTTCTACACCGGCTCGCTGCTGGCGAGCTGGTCGCAGGGCTATATGCTGGGTTCGCTGATCACGGGTTTTGCCAGCACCTGGTGGACCATCGTGTTCAACGCGGTGATCGGCCTGGCACTGGTGGCGGCTTATTGCCTGCTGGGCGCGGGCTGGCTCATCATCAAGTCCGAAGGCGAGCTGCAGCTGCGCGCGGTGCGCTGGGCGCGCGCCAGCCTGTGGTTCACCATGGCCGGCGTGGCGGCGATCTCGATCGCCACGCCGCTGGTCAGCCCGACGATTTTTGCCAAATGGTTTTCTTTCCCCAACATCGTGCTGCTGATCCCGATTCCCGCGGCCACGGCGGTGCTCTTTGCCGTGATCTTCCGCAGCCTGCAGCGCCTGCCGGTGCGGCTGGCGCAAGGCAATGAGTACGGCGCCTGGGTGCCCTTCGGCGCCACGGTGGGTGTTTTCCTGCTGGCCTTCTACGGCCTGGCTTACAGCCTGTTCCCGTGGCTGGTGATCGACAGCCTGGACATCTGGAAAGCGGCCGCCTCGCCCGAGGCCATGGGCGTGATCCTGGCGGGGGCCGCGGTGGTGTTGCCGATGATCGTTGGCTACACCATCTTTGCCTATCGCGTGTTCTGGGGCAAGAGTACTGCGCTCAAATATTAGCCCCCACGCTCCCCACTGCGTGTGGTTCTCGAGGCCTTGCAGGCCGCGGCTCGCGAGACGCTTCGCCTCTGTCGCCTGTCCAAAGCTGCGCGGGCAGCTTTGGAGCCGCAGGCTCCAGCCCCTCCGGGGTGCTGCGCCTGCGGCCCGGCAAAGCCGGTTCCGCGGCTCATGCTGGTTGAAGAGTTCGGGGTGCACTACCAGTGGGGGGCCGCAGGACTGGCTTTGCCAGACCGCAGGCGCCGCCCCCTTGAAGGTGGAACAGGCTACACGCAGTGAGCCTGGACGGGGGTTACAAACTGATATCCGGCGCCACGCCTTCCAGCTCGAGCAAAAAGGCCTCGGCCGATTCATAACGGTGCTCGGGATTTTTGGCCATCAACTTGTTGACGACGCCTTGCAGGTCGCCGTGCGCGGCCGGCAGCGCGGGTGTTTCGGCATTCAGGTGCTTGGCCAGCAGCAATTCGAGCGACTCGGCGATGTAAGGCCTGCGATGGGCCAGCATCTCGTACAGCATCACGCCCAGGCTGTAGAGGTCGGACTGGGCCGTGACCTTGCGGCCCGTGGCCTGTTCGGGGCTCATGTAATACGGCGTGCCGACCACGTAGCCGTGGTGCGTTTGCGTCAGGCCCATGCTGTGCGCCTGCAGCATCGATTTGGCGATGCCGAAGTCGGCCAGGGCCACGCTGCCGTCGGCGCGCAGCATGACGTTTTCGGGCTTGATGTCGCGGTGCACGATGCCGTGCGCGTGGATGGCCGAGAGGGCCTGCGCGATCTCGCGCGCCACGGTCAGCGCCTGCGGCCGCGCCAGGCTGGGGCCGAACAGGCTGCGCAGGTCGCCGCGCTCGAAGTATTCCATCGCGATGTAGGCGTGCTCGTCGGTGAAGCCCTGGTCATAGATCTTGATGACGTGCGGATGGTCTATCTTGCAGAGCAGGGCGTATTCCTGGATGAAGCGCACCAGGTGGTCGGAGGCCTCCTTGCCGCGCGAGTCCAGCACCTTGAGCACGATGGGCAGGCCGTCGGATTCGCGTTCGCTGAGGTAGACCTCGGTCATGCCGCCCGCGCCTATCTTGCGCGTGATGCGGTAGCCCTTGAGCCGCACCGGCTCGGTGCTGGCGTCAAAGCGCAAGTCCTTGAGGGCCGAGAGCTTGGAGTCCAGCGCGCCCTTGACGGCGCGCGCGGTGATGTCGGAATTGGTGCGCACCGCGTCGCTGATCTCGCCGGCACGCTCGGTCAGGCTGGCCATGCCGTGGATCTTGTCTTCCATGGTGGTGACCAGGCCGGTGACTTCCACAACATCGATGGCGAGGTTCTTGCCCGGCACCACCAGCGAGGTGTGGGTGCCCGTCTGTATGCCGGTGCCGGCCTGGCCGAGCGAATGCTCGCTGGCCATCACCGTCCAGCCCATTTCTTCGGAGGCGCTTTCCAGCCGCGCGGCCAGCGTCACGGTTTCGCCGACGGGCGTGATTTCCTTGTTCTGCTGCGTGCCGAGCTGGCACAGCGTGACGGCGCCGCTGTGGATGCCCACGCCCATGGCAAAGGGCGGCAGGGCGCGCTCGCCGAAGCGTTCATCGAGCCAGTCGCGAAACTCATGCGTGGCCAGTGCCATGGCCAGGGCCGCGGAAATCGCCCGGCGTGAGGCGGGCAGCGGCGAGCCGGTGGTCGTGTCGGAAAACACCGCCATCAGGCCGTCGCCGATGAACTTGATGTGGCGGCCGCTGTTCTTCAGCACGGGCTCGGAGGCTCGCTCGAAATATTCCGTGAGCAGTTGCGAGACCTCGGCTGCGCTGAGCTTTTCGGCGATGGAGGTGAAGTTGCGGATGCTGGCGACCAGCACGGTGGCGCTGGAAAGTTCCTCGGTTTGCGCGGTGGCGGGGATGTCCACCGGCACCGTGTCGGGCCGGCCGCCGCTGATGCGGCTGGAAAAGGCCGCGCGCAGGCGCTCTTCGCCGGCGGCGACTCCGGAATCGATGGCTTCGCGCACCCGCGCTGTTTTCCTGAGCTGGGCGTTGACGGCGTCCAGCAGTTCGGCGCGGCTGAAGGGCTTGGACAAATAGTCGTCGGCACCGGCCGTCATGCCGCGGCGCATGCTCTCGCGGTCGTCCAGCGCGGTGAGCAGCATGAAGGGCGTGTTGGCCAGCGCGCGGTCGGCGCGCAGGGCCGCCAGCAGCTCGAAGCCGTTCATGCCGGGCATGCCGACGTCGGAGATGACCAGGTCGGGCCGGCTGGCGCGGGCCTGCGCCAGGCCTTGCAGGCCGTCGGGCGCGGCGGCGGTCTCAAAGCCTTCGAGCTTGAGCAGGCGCACGATGTTGCTGCGGATGGCGTCGTCGTCTTCAACGATCAGAATCAGGCTCATGTCTATCCTTGGGAAATGGGCAGGCTGACCGTGAACCGGGTGCCTGCGCCTGGCGTGCTCGCCACCTCGATTTTGCCGTGGTGCAGGTCGACGGCGTGTTTCACGATGGCCAGGCCCAGGCCGGAGCCCTGCCGGTTGCCCACGTTGGAGCCGCGGTGAAAGCTCTCGAAGAGGCGCGGCAGGTCGGCGGGCGGTATGCCTATGCCTTCGTCGCTGACCTTCAGCACCAGTTCGTCCTTGCCGCCGTCCAGCGTCAGCACCACCACGCTGCCCGCGGCCGAATATTTGCAGGCGTTGGCCAGCAGGTTGCTGGCGATGTGGCGGATCAGCCGCTCATCGAGCATGACCAGCTGCGAAAACGCATCGTGGCCGACCGGCGCCTCGAACTCGATGACGTGCTGGCCCGCGTCGCTGGTATGCATTTCGGTCACGAGCTTGCGGCACAGCGCGGCGATGTCCAGCGGGCGCAGGTTGAGCCTGAGCTTGCCGGCATCGGCCTGGCCCACCGTCAGCATGTCTTCGAGCATGCCTTGCATGCGCTTCACCGCGACCACCAGGTCGGCCATGATGTCCTGGCGCTCGCGGTGCGTGATTTTTTCGCCGTAGTGCTCGATCAGCTCGGCCGAGGAAAGAATCGTCGCCAGCGGCGTGCGGAATTCGTGCGAGGCCATGGAGACGAAACGCGTCTTGAGTTCACCCAGCTCGCGTTCGCGCACCAGCGCGCGCCGGGTTTCCTCGTCGGCCTCCTTGCGGCGCGTGATGTCCACGTAGGTCCAGACCGAGCCGTCTTCGGGCCGGTTGCGATCCAGCGCCGAGCCGTCCAGCTGCACCCAGATCAGCTCGCCGTTCTTGCGGCGCATGCGCGCCTCGGCCGAAAACAGGCCGGTCTGCATGATCTGCGCGTAGGCCAACGCGCCCACGCGCTCGAACTCCTCGTCGTCGGGGTAGTGCACCCGTGTCTCCTGGCCCAGCAATTCGGCGGGGCTGTAGCCCAGCATGGCGGCCAGCGTGCGGTTGAGCCACTGGTGGCGCCGCGCCTTCAGGAAAGTCACGCCGACGGCGGTGGTCTCCAGGATGGCCTCACGCTGCGCCAGCGCGCTCTTGAGTTCTTCATCGAGGCGGCGGCGCTCGCTGATGTCGGACATCAGTACCAGCAGGGCCGGCTCGCCGTCCCATTCGATGCGCGTGCCGTAGATGCTGGCCCAGCCGGTGCGCAGCCCGGGCTCCATCGCCTCGCGCGGCGGCGTGATGAAGCGCGCCTCGTAGGCGCTGACCATGGTGCCGGCCTGCATCAGCTCGCGCCGCTGCTGCACCAGGGGCCTGTCCTCGGGGTGGATCAGGTGCAGCGAAGGCTGGCCGGTGAGCGCGCGGCCGAACAGCGCCTGCGCGCTGGTGTTGGCAAAACGGACTATGCCCTTTTGCACGACAAGAATGGCGTCGTTGACGTTTTCCACGACCGCGCGGTAACGCTCGGCGGCTGACTGGGTCAGGGCTTCGAGCCGTTTGCGTTCGGTGACGTCCTTCAGGAAAAAAAGGTCCGCGGGCGCGCCTTCCCAGTCCACCAGCACGCCGTTGATTTCCACCCAGGACACCGTGCCGTCGTCGCGCTGGAAGCGAGCCTCAAAGGCCGGGACGATGTTGCCGGCGGCGCGCAGCTTGTGCTTGCCGGACACAAAGTCGCGGTCGTCCGGATGGATGAACTCGATCATCAGCCGGTCGGCCATGGTGGCGGCCTGGGTGCCCAGCAAGGCCAGACAGGGTGGATTGGCGAAGCGCAACAGGCCACCCTGGCCGACACAGATGTTCTCGGTCGCCAGGTCGACCATGGTCTGGTAGCGCGCCAGCGAGGCGCCCAGCTCGCGTGTGCGCAATGCGACCTGCCGGGCGATTTCAGCCTCCATGGACTCCTCTCCCGCGCCCGGCCCACGGCCGGTCGTGCCCGGCGAGGCTGGGGAGGGCGGGTGTGCCTGAGCGGGCATGGGAAGTCGTGAGGCGCGGGTGGAAATCAGGAAGATGGGAGGAGACAGAGCTACAGGCAACCTTGCCACAACTCACCGCGGCGGTAAAGACAGGAAAACATGCGCGTATCCTGGCGCAAACAGGCTAGGCCCGTGTGTGCGGGCGGCGCCAGATCGCTGCTCTCAGCCGCCGTGCTCGAGCGTGAAGCTCGCGTTGCGGTCCTGTCCCAGCAAGGCAACCATTTGCGGCAGCGCGGCCTGCAGTTCGGCTTTCAGCGTATGCGGTGGGTTGATGACGAACATGCCGCTGGCGGGCAGCCCGGGGCGAATCACCTCGCCGCTCGTATCTGTCGTTAATTTGCTTGATTTCACCGTTAACGCGGCATTCAGCCAGCTGCGGCTGGCCTTGACGGCCAGAGTTTTGAGTTTTCGCGGCAAATCGTGCGCTTCAGGCCGCGGAATGATGGGGTACCAGACCACATAGGTGCCCGTCGCAAAGCGTTTGACGGCATCGGCCATGCAGGTCGCCACGCGCCCGTAGTCGCTCTTCATCTCGTAGCTGGGATCGCAGAACACCATGGCCCGGCGCGCCGGTGGCGGCAGAAAGGTTTTGAGGGCCTCAAAGCCGTCTTCACGGGAAACCGCCACCTGGCGGCCCACGCCGAGTTGCTCGATGTTGCCGGAAAGCGACTTGAAATCGGTCGGGTGCAGCTCAAACAGCTTGAGCTTGTCGCGTCCGCTCAGGAACTGCTGCTCGATGAAGGGCGAGCCGGGGTAAATCTTGAGGTGGGCGATGTTGCCGGTCTCGGCGAACTGCGGGTTCAGGCCGCGCAACAGGTCGATATAGTCTTGCAGCGCCGGCGCCCAGCCCGGGGCGGCGGCGGGTTTGGCGGTGCCGGTTGCTGCGGTTTTGGTACCGGCCGGCGCTTTTTTGGCGGGGGCCGCGGGCGTTTTTGGCTCGGACAACAGCCTGAAAATGCCTTCCTGCGCCTCGCCGCTGGTTTCGGTGTAATCGCCGTCCAGGCGATAGAGGCCGGCGCCCGCGTGCGTGTCGATCACGGTCAGGGCCGTGTCTTTCTGGGTCAGGTACTTCATCAACGCGATCAGCGTGGTGTGCTTGAGCACGTCGGCGTGGTTGCCTGCGTGGAAGGCGTGGCGGTAGGAAAACATGGGCCTATCCTACCTTCTTGCCGGGGCGAAATGCCTTAAAACCGGCCGAATATTGACGCAAGTCCTTGATTTTTCATATAATCATTGGCTCTGCAGCGCCTAGTGGTTCCGCGGCGGAGCTCGGCAAATGGAGAAATCCGATGCCGGATTGACTGCCTAAGAGGTTCTCATCAGAAGAACACCGACCGCAGAAAAGAACCCGACAAACCATTTTTTTCGAAAGAAAACTCATGAAAACGTTCAGCGCAAAACCCGCTGACGTGACGCACGAGTGGTTTGTGATTGACGCGACCGACAAGGTCCTCGGACGAGTAGCCAGCGAAGTTGCTCTCCGTTTGCGCGGCAAACACAAGGCCATTTATACGCCTCACGTCGATACCGGTGACTTCATCGTCATCATCAACGCAGCCCAGCTGCGCGTCACCGGCGCCAAGTCGACCGACAAGATCTACTATCGCCATTCCGGATATCCAGGCGGCATCACTGCCACCAACTTCCGCGACATGCAAGCCAAGCACCCCGGCCGCGCTTTGGAAAAAGCCGTCAAGGGCATGCTGCCCAAGGGCCCGCTCGGCTACGCCATGATCAAGAAACTCAAGGTGTACGGTGGTGCAGAGCACCCGCATACCGCCCAACAGCCTAAAGTGCTGGACATCTAAGGAGCCATTGATGATTGGTGAATGGAACAATGGCACCGGCCGTCGCAAATCCAGCGTCGCCCGTGTGTTTATCAAAAAAGGCACCGGCAAGATCACGGTCAATGACCGTGACATCCAGGTGTTCTTCGGTCGTGAAACTTCGATCATGATCTGCCGCCAACCCCTGTTTCTGACGAACCACGTCGAGACGTTTGACATCATGGTCAACGTCCACGGCGGCGGCGAGTCCGGCCAGGCCGGCGCAGTGCGCCACGGTATCACCCGTGCGCTGATCGATTACGACGCAACGCTCAAGCCGGCCCTGAGCCAGGCCGGCTTTGTGACCCGCGATGCACGTGAAGTCGAACGTAAAAAAGTCGGTTTCCGTTCTGCTCGCCGCCGCAAGCAGTTCAGCAAGCGCTAATCCGCTTCGCTGCCGAAAAAGCCGCCTGGTTCACGCCAGGCGGCTTTTTTCTTGGACGAATGCTTTTTTGCTCTTTTCGGTGCAGATCGGGACTGTTGATGTTTTTTCGATTCCAGATAGGAGTTTTAGCTGGCTTGAACACATAGGAAAAAGCCCGGATGCAAACCCTTACTGTTGCTTTACCGGCTATGTCGGCTTATTGGGCATTGCGCGCCCCCGTCTGCGTGCACAATGCACTCCCGAACCGAAAACCGCAGGACCCGTCCTTGAAATTCCGCCTGTTTCGCCGCCGACTGACCATCAGTTCCCCGCGCATGTCGGTGCGCAGCTCGCTGCCTTGGCCCCTGCGCTGGATTGCCGGTGCCCTGATGCTGGGGTTTTCCGGCGCCATCGCCTTGTGGGCGTTTGAGTTCGGCAAGGGCATCACCGGTACGGACACCGGCAGCAAAGAAGAGCTGGTCCAGCTGCGGCAGGAACTGGCCAGCCTGCGCGCCGACCGCGACAAGGCCCAGTCCATCGCCAACACCTCGGGCAGCCTGCTGACGGCCGAAAAGGCCGCCCAGGAAAAAATGATCAGCCAGATCAAGCAGCTGGAGACGGACAACCGCAGCCTGCGCGACGACCTCGGCTTTTTCGAAAAGCTGTTACCCGCCGGCACCACTGAAGTCGCCACCATCCGCAGCCTGCAGGCCGAAAAGCTGTCGGATACCCAGCTCAAATGGCAGGTTCTGGTCATCCAGGCCGAGAAAGCCGCCCCGAATTTCAACGGCAAACTGGACGTGACCGTGAACGGAACCCAGGACGGAAAGCCCTGGTCGTTAACTTTGCCCGGAGGTCCGCAAACTTTACAGTTCAAACAGTACCGGCGCGTGGAAGGTGTCCTCGACTTGCCCCCCCAGGCCGTGGTACAAACTGTTACAGCTAAGGTCATTGAGGGAACAACGGTCAGATCTGCCCAGACCTTCAAGCTTTGAACTTTGAATTTACCCAGCCATCCCGCCCACCGTCACACTGACCCAGCACAGGAAACTTTGTATGTTTGGAAAAAAGAAACAGCCGTCCATCAAAAGCCTGATTGCCCAGGGCAGCTGTATTGAAGGCAACCTGAAGTTCACCGACGGCCTGCGCATAGACGGTGAGGTGATAGGCGACATTCGCGCCGCGGAAGGCACTTCCAGCATTCTCGTGATCAGCGAATCCGCCACCGTGACCGGTTATATCCATGCCGACCACGTCATCATCAATGGCCGCGTCATGGGTCCCGTCCATGCGTCCGAGCTGCTCGAACTGCAGCCCAAGGCCAGGATCGAAGGCGACGTGTCCTATAAGGCGCTTGAAATGCACCAGGGCGCCGTCATCTTTGGACAGTTGCGCCCCACCACGCACCCCGAGCTGGAAGAAAAGCCCACGCTCAAGCTGGCAGCCAACAATATCTGAGAGGGTATGGAAATTTAAGCGAGTAAGCGCTTACAAGTAGGTGGCAAGGCCTAACACGCATGGGCGTTATGGTTGATTGAATTGCTGTACTATTTGCCCACAAGTGCCGTCAGAGCCTGAACGCTTCGAACCGCGAACCGCTTCGCCCCCAAGTATTGGAGTCCCCCATGAGTGCCGTTGCCGAAAATATCCAGACCGAAATGCCCGCGCCTTTTGTCTTTACCGACAGCGCCGCCTCCAAGGTGGCCGAACTGATCGCCGAAGAAGGCAATCCCGACCTGAAGCTGCGCGTGTTCGTGCAGGGCGGCGGCTGCTCCGGTTTCCAGTATGGTTTCACCTTCGATGAAATCACCAACGAAGACGACACCACCATGACCAAGAACGGTGTGTCCCTGCTGATCGACGCCATGAGCTACCAGTACCTGGTCGGCGCCGAGATCGACTACAAGGACGACCTCGAAGGCGCCCAGTTCGTGATCAAGAACCCCAACGCCACCAGCACCTGCGGCTGCGGATCCAGCTTCTCGGCCTGAGGCTAGCCCAACGCCCACTGCTTGAAAGCCGCCCCTCGAGGCGGCTTTTTGCTGTCCGGGCCGATCCGGCCCCTTCGGTTATTTCCGCAATGCGGTGAACCAACGCCGCCCCTTTTTCATCTCTCATCCATGCAGGCAGAAGAAAAATCATTGCGCATGTTGCTGTGGCTGGTGGCCATCGGCTTTTTCATGCAGACGCTGGACGCCACCATCGTCAACACCACCTTGCCGGCCATGGCGCGCAGCTTCGGCGAAAGCCCGCTGCGCATGCAGTCGGTGGTGGTGGCCTATTCCCTCACCATGGCCATGCTGATCCCCGCGTCCGGCTGGATCGCCGACCGCTTCGGCACGCGGCGCGTGTATGTGGCGGCGATCTCGCTGTTCGTCATCGGCTCCATCGCCTGCGCGCTCTCCGGCAACCTGATGCAACTGGTGGCCGCGCGCGTGGTGCAGGGCATGGGCGGGGCGCTGCTGCTGCCGGTGGGCCGGCTGGCCGTGCTGCGCGCCTTTCCGCGCGAACGTTTTCTGCAGGCCATGAGCTTCATCGCCATCCCGGGCCTGGTCGGGCCGCTGATAGGCCCCACCCTGGGCGGCTGGCTGGTCGAGGTGGCCACCTGGCATTGGGTCTTCCTCATCAACATCCCGGTGGGGCTGCTCGGCTGCGTGGCCACGGTGTTCTATATGCAGGACAACCCGCGTTTGCAGGTGCCGCGCTTTGACCTGCCGGGTTATCTTTTCCTGGCCTTCGGCATGGTGGCCGTGTCGCTCGCGGTGGACGGCCTCTCGGGCCTGGGCCTGAAACAGGCCAGCGTGCTGGTGCTGCTGGTCTTCGGCATGGCCAGCCTCACCGCGTACTGGCTGCACGCGGCCAAGCGGCCCGACCCGCTGTTTTCACCCAAGCTGTTCTCTATTCCAACTCTCAGCATAGGCCTGCTCGGCAACCTGTTCTCGCGCCTGGGCAGCTCGTGCATGCCTTTCCTGGTGCCGCTGCTGCTGCAGGTCAGCCTGGACTATTCGCCGCTGCAGGCCGGGATGATGATGGTGCCGGTCGCCGTGGCCAGCATGCTGGTCAAGCGCGTCACCACGCCGCTGATCACGCGCTACGGTTATCGCCGGGTGCTGGTGACCAACACGGCGCTGGTGGGGCTGAGCATGGCCAGCTTCGCGTTCGTGGCGCCGTCCCAGCCGCTGTGGCTGCACATCCTGCAATTGGCGCTGTTTGGCGCGGTCAATTCCATGCAATTTACCGCGATGAACACGGTGACCCTGCGCGACCTCGACGGCAGCATGGCCAGCAGCGGCAACAGCCTGCTGTCCATGGTGCAGATGCTGGCCATGAGCATGGGCGTGGCCGCCGCGGGCGCGGTGCTGGCCGGCTTCACCGAGTTCTTCGGGGCCGGCGAAGCCGTGCACACATTGCATGCCTTCCAGGCGACGTTCGCCGCGATGGGGCTGATCACGCTCGCGTCCGCGGGGATCTTCTGGCAGCTTTCGCCGCAGGTGAGGGTGGTGAAGAAGGCTGAAGCGACCGAGGCTTCGGGGCAGGGGTAGTTTCCAGGCGGTCTTGGAAAATCCGGCGAAATCTACTTGACCCGATTCACCAGAAATACGCCGAATATCGCCAGGGCTCCGCCGGCCAGCAGGCTGGCGCTCAAGGGCTCCCCCAGAATCAACCACCCCAACAGCACGCCAAACACCGGCACCAGGTTGTTGAACACCACAGTCCGCGCGGCGCCCAGTTGCCGCAGGCCTTCGTAGTACCAGACAAAAGCCACGGCCGTGCCGAACACGCCGAGGAAGATCAAACCGGCCCACACTTCGGGCATGAAGGCTTCGGCGTGCACATGGGGAATGTCGCGCAGCGCCAGCAGGCCTAAAAACAAGGTGCCCCAGATCGCCGCCCACAGCGTGGCCAGCACCGGCGACAGGCCTTGCAGCAGCTTGCGGCCCAGCAGGGTGTAAACGGCCCAGGCGCAGACGGCGCCGAACATCGACAGCTCGCCCTTGCCCAGCGATTGTGTGATCTGCGCCAGGTCGCCGCGCGTCACCACCACCCACACGCCCAGCAGCGCCAGCGTCACGCCCAGCCAGCGTGTGGCCGAGAGGCGGTCGCCCAGCAGCGCGGCGGCGATCAGCAGCGTGACCACCGGGTTGAGGGCAATGATCAGCGAGGTTCGGCCGGCCGGCAGCACCGACAGCGCCGTGAAGAACAGCAGGTTGTAGGCAAAGATGCCGGTCGCGCCCAGCGCCATGGTGCCCAGCAACTGGCGCCGCGTGATGCGGCGGATGGCGCGCAGTCCTTCGGTGAAATGCAGCGCCGCCAGCAGGGCCAGCGTGGCGAACACAAAACGCACAAAACCCGCGGTCGCCGGCGGCAGGTGGGCCGAGATCACGCGGCCCGCGATGAAGGTGCCGCCCCATAAAACCGGCACACAGGTCAGGCGCAGGTAAAGGCTCCAGAGGGCGGGCGTGTGCGCCACAGGCGCGGGGGCGGAGGCCAGGTCGGCGGGTGGCGAGGCAGTCGTCATGGTTTGTGCAGGTGGAGAACCGGCAAATAAGGTAAATTGAATGCATGAGATTAGTTGTTAAATGACTCACCATCAAATGAGGATTCACTCATCATGACCCTGGCCCAACTCGAAGTGCTGATCACGCTGGACGAATGCCGCAGCTTTTCGCGTGCGGCCATGCGTCTGGGCACCACCCAATCGGCCGTCAGCCATGCGCTGCGCGCGCTGGAGACGCAGTTCGGCGTCAAGCTCGCGCTGCGCGATGCCTCGGGCGTCTCCATGACCGACGCCGGCGAACGCCTGCTGCTGCGCGCGCGTGAAATGACGGCGCTGGCCGCCACCATGACGCAGGAGCTCGGCGATGCCAAAGAGCTGAAAACCGGCACGCTGCGCATAGGCTCTTTCGGCCCCACCTCCACCGTCAACCTGCTGCCCCCGCTGCTGGCCGCGTTCAAGCAGCGCCACCCCGGCGCGCAGGTGCGCATCGAGGAAGAAAGCGACGAGGTCATCGACGACTGGCTGCTGCAAAAGCGCGTGGAGCTCGGCTTCGTCGTGGTGCCCGACGAGCGCTTTGAAGTGCTGCCGCTGGTGCAGGACGAATTCGTCGCCATCCTGCCCGCCGGCCACGCGCTGGCCGCGCACAAGGCCGTGCCCATCACTGCGCTGACGGGCCTGGACTTCGTGCTGACCGAGGCCGGCTGCGGCCCGGTCATCGTCCCCATCCTGCAGAAAAACATCGCGCTGCCTAAGGTGCTGTACCACTTCACGCAGATCATCTCCATCCTGCAGTTCGTGCAGCGCGGCCTGGCCGTCTCCGTCGCGGCGCGCCTGGCGCTGCCCGATGCGCCCGAAGGCGTGGTCTACCGGCCGCTGCTGCCCGCGCAGCCGCGCACCGTGGGCCTGGCCTGCCTGGACGTGGTCAAACTTTCACCGTTGGCGCGGGCCTTCTGGGAAACGGCACGGGAACAGGCCAAGGCTCCGGCGGCCGGCAAGGCCGCGCGCGGCAAACTGCTCGCCGCCTGAAGCACGCGTATTGGCGTATTGCTATCCATACTTATTAACCGTGTCTTCGGGGCAAACCCCGGCTTCGTTCCGTGCGGCTGCCTCCACAATGGGCGACAACATCAAGAGGAGTGAACATGAGGGAAACGACGAGGGATTTCCGGGCCGCACGACGCGCCCTGCTGGGCCGGCTGGCTGGTGTGGGCGCGGCCGCGGCCTTCATGCCGCTGCTGTCGCGCGCGCAGGCGCCCGCACCGGGGCGCATCATCCCGATCGCCGACATGCATTCGCACCTGGGCATCGTGGGCCGCACGCGTTCGCCGGCAGACCTCGCCACCGAAATGAAAACCCACGGCGCGACGCTGGTGTCCTGGTCCATCGTGGGCGACGCGCCCTGGCTGGGCAACGGCCCCAAGGGCGTCATCCAGCAGGGTGAGCCCACGCCCGCCGAGCTCTCGGCATTCTTTGACAAAACTCTGGCCGGCATGCTGGCCTATGCGCAGCAAAACCAGCTGGCCATCGTGCGCACCGGCGCCGACGTCGACGCGGCCATGGGCGGCAAGCACTCGGTGCTGCTGGCCAGCGAGTCGGCCGAATTCATCAGCACCGACCTCGCGCCGCTGAAAAAAGCCTTCGACCTCGGGCTGCGCCAGTTGCAGCTGGTGCACTACATCCGCAACCCCATAGGCGACTACTCCACCGCATCGCCCGTGCACAACGGCCTGAGCCCGCTGGGCCGCGAGCTCGTCAAGGCCTGCGAGTCGCACGGCATCCTCCTGGACCTGGCGCACTGCAGCACGCCGGCCATAGACCACGCGCTGGAAGTCGCCACCAAACCCATGATCTGGTCGCACGGCTGGGTCGACAGCGACGCCGGCGGCTATCGCGACCCCTACGGTTACCTGATGCGGCGCCTGTCCATTGACCAGGCCAAAAAGATCGCCGCGCGCGGCGGCGTGGTCGGCCTCTGGGGCCTGGGCCTGCGCCAGCCGGGCCAGGCCTATGGCTGGAAGGTCGGCCTGCAGGACCGCGCTGGTTATGCGCGCGAAGTGGCCAAGCTCGCCAACATGATAGGCGCCGACCACGTCGCCTTCGGCACCGACATCGCCGGCGTGGGCAACGAATGGGCCATCAACGACTACAGCCACGTGCGCGAAATCGTGCAACTGCTCGAAGGCCAGAAGCTGGACGCCGCGACGATAGACAAAGTCGCCTTCGGCAATTTCGCCCGCGTGCTGAAGGCCACACTTCCCGCCTGATCCCCTTCAAGTACCATCAGCCTGATACAACAGGGAGGCTGGGGTCATGATCATCTGGAGCATTGTGTGGGGCGCGGTTCTGGGCTGGCTGTGGCCGGGCCATGGGGATGAGGGCGCTTTTGTGGGCGCTTTCCTCGGCTTCTTCGCGGGGCTGTCGCTGCGCTGGGCGGTACGGGCCGAAATCGAAACCGCGCGGAAAAAAGCGCTGCCGCCAGCAGTACCGGCAAGCCGCCAGGCGCCCGACGTTGCGGCCGCTCCCAAGGCCGCCGCGCAAGCACCCGACGATGGCGAAGGCTTCAAGGATTTCGTAGACACCAAGCCGTTGACGGAAACGCCGCCCAAGGTTTCCACCGTGCCGGAGCAGCCCGTCAGCGCCGCGGACAACGAAGCCGCATCGCCGGCCCCGGCCCCCAACGGCCTGCCGCGCGCGCAAGCCGCAAGCGCGGCCGCAACTCCCGCAGCCGCTGTCCGTCCCGCCTACAAACCCGCCGAACCCAACCCGGTGGAGCTGGCCCTGCTCGCCGCCAAAAACTGGTTCCTGGGCGGCAACACCATCGTGCGGGTCGGCCTGGTCATCCTCTTCATCGGCCTGTCTTTCCTCGCGCGGTATGCCGCGTCGGCCGGCCTGTTTCCCGTCGAGCTCCGTCTCGCGGCCATAGGCGCGGCGGCCGTCGCGCTGCTCGCGGTGGGCTTTCGCAAGCGCCACGACAAACCCGGCTTCGCGCTGGCGCTGCAGGGCGCCGGCGTGGCGGTGATGTACCTCACGGTGTTCGCGGCCTTCCGTCTCTACGGCCTGCTGCCGCCGTTGCTGGCTTTCGGCCTGATGATCGTGGTCTGCGCCCTGAGCTGCGCGCTGGCGCTGCTGCAGAACTCGCGCGCGCTGGCCGTGGCGGCCTTCGCCGGCGGCTTTGCCGTGCCGCTGCTGCTGTCGACAGGGCAGGGCAGCCACGTCGGGCTCTTCAGCTATTACACGCTGCTCAACCTGGCGATTTTGTTCATCGCGTACAAGCGCTCCTGGCGCATCCTCAACGTGGTCGGTTTCATCGCCACCTTCGGCGTGGCCACCGCCTGGGGCATTCTCAAGTACGTCCCCGAGAACTATGCCAGCGCCCAGCCCTTCCTCATCGTGTTTGTGCTGATCTACCTGTTCACCGCCATCCTCTATGCGCGCAACACGCCGACACGGCTCGGCAATGCGGTCGACACCATGCTGGTCTTCGGCACGCCGCTGGCCGGCTTCGGCCTGCAGGCCGGGCTGGTGCGCGGCATGGAGCTGGGCACGGCTTTCTCGGCGCTGGGTTTTGCCGCGCTCTACCTGCTGACGGCCATGGTGCTGGTGCGGCGCGCGCTGTCCAGCTACCGCCTGCTGATCGAATGTTTCATCGCCGTCGGCGTGGGTTTTGCCACCCTGGCCGTGCCGCTGGCGCTTGATGCGCAATGGACTTCCGCTGTCTGGGCGCTCGAAGGCGCGGGCGCTTTCTGGGTCGGCATGCGCCAGGCGCGCTGGATGCCGCGCGCCTTCGGCCTGCTGCTGCAGGGCGTGGCGGCCATGGCTTTCCTCGGCGGGCTGGAAGACGGTACCGGCGGCATGGGCCACCATGTCTATGCCATGCCCTTCATCAACCCCGTCTTCATCGGTGCGATGCTGATCGCCTTGCCCGCGCTGCTGCTGGCCTGGTGGCTGCGCGGCCCGCTGCCGCACAGCGAATCGTCTTGGGCCAAGGCCTATGCCGGCGTGGAGGCGCAGCTCTCCGTTCCCGTCTACCTCTACGGCTTTTTCTTCTGGTGCCTGGCCTGGCTGCTCGAAATCGCCCGCCGCGTGCCGGCGCTGGAAGCCGACGCCATTCCCCAGGCTGTCTTCAGCGAACGCAGCACTAGCCTGCTGATGATGCTGGCCGTCGTCGCCAGCGCCGCGCTGTCGATGTTGCTGGGCCTGAAGAAACAATGGGCCGTGGCCACCTGGCCCGCGCGCGCCACCATCGCCGTGCTGGCGCTGGGCTACGTGGCGCAATGCGGTGAAGGCTACCGCGTGCTGGCCACACCGGCCTGGGCCGTCTGGCCCGTGGTGCTGGTGCTGCACTACTGGATGCTGCGGCAGACCGACCGCCTGGCGGCGGCCCCGGCCCTGGCGGGCGGTGCAGGCCGCGCATCGCCTTTCGGCTTTCTGCATGCCGCCAGCGCCTGGCTGGTCACCGTGCTGCTGGCCGACTGCCTCTGGTCCGGCATCGCCAGGGCCGAGCTCTGGCGCACCTCCTGGGCCGGTGTGGTGCTGCTGGTCAGCGCCATCGCGGTGCTGATGCTGCTGGCGCTCTGGGCCGGCCGCGCCAATCGCCTGGACGCGCGCGCCAACTTTGCCTGGCCGCTGCAGCCGCACGCCCAGGCCTATTACTGGTATGCCGCGCTGCCGCTGGCCGTGCTGGTGTTCTGGGGCGCGCTGGGCGGCGCCGTGCTGTCGTCCGGCCGCACCGCGCCGTTGCCCTACATCCCGCTGCTCAACCCCACCGACCTCACGCTGGCCCTGGCGCTGGGCGCGCTGGTGTTCTGGCGCCGCGTGCTGGTGACGGCCGCGCCTGCGCCCGGCAACGCGGGCTGGGTCACCGGCCGCAACGCGCTGGTGGCGCTGGCCCTGCTGGTGTTCGTCGCGGTCAACACCGTGTGGCTGCGCATCGCCCACCATTTCTTCGGTGTGCGCTGGGATGCCGAGGAGCTCTTCGGCAGTTTTGTGGTGCAGACCGGCTACGCGATTCTGTGGACGCTGCTGGCACTGACTCTCATGGTGCTCGCACACCGCCGCGTGCAGCGGCCGCTGTGGCTGGTGGGCGCGGGCCTGCTGGGCCTGGTGGTCGTCAAGCTGCTGCTCATCGACCTGTCGAACGCCGGCGGCGCCGAGCGCATTATTGCCTTCATCGTGGTTGGCATACTGATGCTGGTGGTCGGCTACTTCGCGCCGCTGCCGCCCAAGGCCGCTGCCACACCGGATGCCCAAGACCTGAAAGAAGAGGCCCAGCCATGAAGATTCCCGCCCGGTTTGTAACGCTCGCGCTGGCCGCGGGGCTGGCCGCGCCGCTGCCGGCCCTGGCCGTCGACACGCCGGACGCGGCCAACGCCAAGTCCTATGCCGTCCGCATTCCCGTCACACCGGTGCCCGACGCACCGCTGCAGCGCCTGCTGTTGCCCGCCGAGGCGCTGGTGCGCCTGCAAAGCGCGGGCTATGCCGACCTGCGCCTTTTCAACGCGGCGGGCCAGCCCGTGCCCATGGCGCTGGCCAGCGTGCCGACGCAGACCTCCACGCAGGAGCAGAGCGTCAAGCTGCCCGCCTATCCCATCCTGGGCGCGGAGGGCGCTGGTGCGGCGGGCCTCGAAGGTTTGTCGCTGCGCATTGAAGAGCGCCAGGGCAAGCGTGTGGTGCAGCTCAACACCGGCAAAGCCACCACGGCGTCGGCGGCCCCGCAGAAAGTGCTGGGCGCGCTGCTCGACGCGCGCAAGCTCAAGGAGCCCGTGGCCGCGATGACGCTGGACGCCGACCTGCCCGTCGGCCAGCCCGTCACCTTCAACGTGCAGGCCAGCAAGGACCTCAAAAGCTGGCGCCCGCTGGCCGACACCGTGCTGTACCGCGCCGATGCCTCCAGCGCCGCCGCCAGCCTGGGCGACACGCGCCTGGACCTGTCCATGGCCGACCTCAAGGACCACTATTTGCGCATCAGCTGGGGCGGCGCCGCCGTCACCGTGCGCGGCGCCACGTTGCTCACCTCGCAAAGCACGGCGGTGCGCCAGCGCGTCAGCGCGACCATGGCCGTGCCGGCGCTCACCAACGCGCACGAACTCGTGTTCGCGTTGCCCTTCGCCACGCCGGTCGCCGCGCTGAAGATCACGCCGCAAGGCCGCAACGTGCTGGTGCCCATACGCGTGCTGGGCCGCAACAACCGCGAGCAAGCCTGGGCCTTGCTGGCCACCTCGGTGGTCTACCGCCTGGGCGCGGCCGGCAAGGAGCAGAGCAGCGGCCCCGTCGAACTGGGCGGCGCCTCGGTGCGTGAAGTAAAGATAGAGGCCGACGCCAAGACGCCGGGCTTTGCCGCGGCCCCCGAGATCGCCCTGCAGTTCGAGCCCGCGCAACTTGTCTTCCTGGCCGGCGGCCCCGGCCCCTTCACGCTGGCCGCCGGCTTGCCCGGCCCGGCGGGCGCCGCGGCCGCCTTCCTGCCCATGGCCAGCCTGGTCCCGGGCTACAAGGCTTCGCAGGAAAACACGCTGCCGCAGGCGCAGCTCGACATCAGCCGCATCGACGTCACCGGCGGCGCCGTGGCCGGCCCCCTTGTCGCGGCGCAGGCCGGCGGCGACGGCATACCCACCCGCAGCCTGGTGTTGTGGGGCATCCTGCTGCTGGGCGTGCTGGCCCTGGCCGGCATGGCCTGGGTGCTGATGAAGCAAACCAAAAAGACGGACTGATCCATCATCATCACCCTCATCGTTGTTGGAATGAAACCATGAGCACAGAAGCCTTCCCCCAGGACATCTACACCGAGCCCGAGGTCGACCCCGACACCCTCGCCAACCTGGGCCCGCTGCGCGCCATGGCCGGCATCTGGGAAGGCGCGCGCGGGGCAGACGTCAAACCCGTGGTCACCGGCACCAAGACGCAGGCGTATACAGAGCGTTACGAGCTGCATCCCATCGATGCTCAAACCAACGGCCCGCAGGCGCTGTACGGCTTGCGTTATCACACCTTTATCCACAAGCCAGGTTTTACGAAAACCTATCACGACCAGGTCGGCTACTGGCTGTGGGAGCCCGCCACCAGCACCGTCTTTCACACGCTGGCGATTCCGCGCGGCCAGGTGGCCATGGCCAGCGGCAAGGTCGCGGCCGATGCGACGCAGTTCGAGCTGGTCTCCGAGCGCGGCAGCCTGACCAACGGCATCGTTTCCAACCCCTTTATCGAACACGCCTTCACCACGCTGGCCTGGCGCATTGCCGTCACGCTCAATGCCGACGGCAGCTGGTCTTACTTCCAGACCACAGTGATGCAGATCCAGGGCCGCGACCAGCCCTTCGACCACACCGACCGCAACACCCTGGTCAAGGTCGGCGAGCCCGCGCTCAACCCCAAGGCGCTGGCAAAGCAGCAGGGCACCACCGCATAGCAATTGGCTGCTAGGGTGCCAGCAACACCCGCGGCTCAAACTTCGCACGCCGCGTGCTGAAGAAGGCCTTCACGTTGCGCACGTTCGCATCGCTGGTGAACAGCCGCTGCGCCAGCGCCAGGTAGCGCGGCATGTCGGCCACATGCACCACCAGCATGAAGTCCGGCCCCGGCGACACGCGGTAGCACTGCTGCACGGCCTCGTCGGTGATCACGCGCGCTTCAAAGGCTTCCTGCTGCTCGGCGCCTTGCCGTTCGAGCGTGATCTCCACCAGCGCCGTCAGCCCGTGGCCCGTGATCGCGGCCAGCTTGTCAACGTTGAGCAACGCCACGTCGCGCTCCACCAGCCCGGCATCGCGCAGGCGCTTGACGCGCCGCAAGCAGGTAGGCGGCGAGATGTGCACGCGCTCGGCCAGCGCCTGGTTGCTCAGCGAGGCATCGCTTTGCAGGCTGTCCAGCAGTTTCAAGTCCGTATCATCAAGCGTAATTTGTTCCATTAAATGACTTTAAATGAAATTAAATTCAATGAATCAAGAATTATGAAATTAAATTCCATAATTCAACAAAAATCAATCACTTAACAAAATAACAAGTCCGTAGCATCAAGCCATTCTTTTTCAGGAGACCTCCATGTGCGGCATCGTTGCTTCCGTTTCGACACGAAATATCGTTCCCATCCTGGTGCAGGGCTTGCAGCGCCTCGAATACCGCGGTTATGACTCCTGCGGCGTCGCCGTCTACGCCGGCGGCCTCAAGCGCGCGCGCAGCACCTCCCGCGTGGCCGAGCTGCAGGAACAGGTCGCCAACGACAAGCTCGAAGGCGCCACCGGCATCGCCCACACGCGCTGGGCTACCCACGGCGCGCCCGTGGTGCACAACGCGCACCCGCACTTCAGCCACGGCAGCGGCGCCGCATCGCAAGCCAGGCCGGGCAAGGTCGCGCTGGTGCACAACGGCATCATCGAAAACTACGAAGAGCTGCGCGCCGGCCTCAAGGCCAAGGGTTATGTCTTCGAAAGCCAGACCGACACCGAAGTCATCGTGCACCTGATGGACAGCCTGTATGACGGCGATTTGTTCGAAGCCCTCAAGGCCACCGTCGCGCAACTGCACGGCGCCTACGCCATCGCCGCCTTCTGCAAGGACGAACCCCACCGCGTCGTCGGCGCGCGCGCCGGCTCGCCGCTCATCCTCGGCGTCGGCAAAGGCAATGATGAGAACTTCCTCGCCAGCGACGCCATGGCCCTGGCCGGCGTCACCGACCAGATCGTCTACCTCGAAGAAGGCGACATGGTCGACATCCAGCTCGGCAAGTACTGGATCGCCGGCAAGGATGGCAAGCCCGTCCAGCGCGAGGTCAAGACCGTGCAGGCCCACAGCGGCGCCGCCGAACTCGGCCCCTACCGCCACTACATGCAAAAAGAAATCTTCGAGCAGCCGCGCGCCATCGCCGACACGCTCGAAGGCGTCGAAGGCATCGTCCCCGAGCTCTTCGGCGACCAAGCCTTCCGCGTCTTCAAGGACATCGACTCCGTCCTCATCCTCGCCTGCGGCACCAGCTACTACAGCGGCTGCGCCGCCAAGTACTGGCTCGAATCGATTGCCGGCATCCCCACGCAGGTCGAGGTGGCCAGCGAATACCGCTACCGCACTTCCGTGCCCAACCCGAAGACGCTGATCGTCACCATCACGCAAAGCGGTGAAACGGCAGACACCCTGGCCGCGCTGCGCCACGCGCAAAGCCTGGGCATGACGCAGACTTTGACCATTTGCAACGTCTCCACCTCGGCCATGGTGCGCGAATGCAAGCTCGCCTACATCACCCGCGCCGGCGTCGAGATCGGCGTGGCATCCACCAAAGCCTTCACCACCCAGCTCGCCGGCCTCTTCCTGCTCACGCTGGCCCTGGCCCAAAGCAAAGGCAAACTCACAGAGGAAGAAGAAGCCGGCCACCTCAAAGCCATGCGCCACCTGCCCGCCGCCCTGCAAGCTGTGCTCGCGCTCGAGCCGCAAGTCATCAGCTGGGCCGAAGACTTCGCCAAGATGGAAAACGCGCTCTTCCTGGGCCGCGGCCTGCACTACCCCATCGCCCTCGAAGGCGCGCTCAAGCTCAAGGAAATCAGCTACATCCACGCAGAGGCCTACCCCGCAGGTGAACTCAAACACGGCCCCCTGGCCCTGGTCACCAGCGCCATGCCCGTCGTCTGCGTCGCGCCCAACGACGCCCTGCTCGAAAAACTCAAAAGCAATATGCAGGAAGTCCGCGCCCGCGGCGGCGTCCTCTACGTGCTGGCAGACGCCGACAGCCACATCGAAAGCAGCGAAGGCCTGCACGTCATCCGCATGCCCGAACACTACGGCGCCCTCAGCCCGCTGCTGCACGTCGTGCCGCTGCAGCTGCTGGCGTATCACACGGCTGTGGCGCGGGGGACGGATGTGGACAAACCCCGCAACTTGGCAAAGTCTGTGACCGTCGAATGACGGTCACAGGTGCGCGCTAGCGCACTGCGGGGTTTGGTGGACACTTACTTCGCGTAGCGAAGTGATTCGGCCACACAAACCTCTCCCCCCGCAACTTGGCAAAGTCTATGACCGTCGAATGACGGTCACAGTGCGCGCAAAAAAATACCGGCACGGAGCCAGTATTTAAAAACGGGTTTTCACCAGTCGGAGACTGGCGCGAGAGAGCCGCGCCAACAAAAAACCTTAGCCGCCTTCTATGACGGAGTGATGTCATGCATGAAACAGTTGCGTTCACGCCATGTGTGCCATGTCGCGGATGTCGCTGCGCAGCGCGGCACGGTCAGATCCATGCATGGGAAGCGCGACCAGGAGCTCCAGGCGCCGGCGCAGCGAGTAGAGGGTTTGCAGCGACATGGTTTTCAGTTCCGAGCTGTCGATGCCGGGCAGCAGGATCGCGGGGCTTCCCCACAATGCGGTATCAGGTTGGCCGGGCCAGCTGGGGTGCTGCCTGGCGGTGGCCTCGTCCAGCGAGATCACAAAGTCCATCCTGGGCGTGCCCATGCGCGTGAACTCATTCCAGGATTTGCTGTGCAGGCCTGCGGTCGCAACCGATGCGGTTTCCAGCACCTCCAATACCGGCTCCGGTATGGGTCCGCCGGTGTGGCCCGGCATGCCGCACGAAAAAGCGTGAAACCGGCCTTTCCCGAGCTGGTTGAGGCAGGCCTCGGCCAGGATGCTGCGGGCGCGATTGGCGCACGAGACGAAGAGCACGTGTATTGAAGGTCTGGCCATGCTGGATTGGGAAGAGAAGTTACTGCTGTTATAGCCAAAAAAAATGACCGACGAAAAACGCCGGTATCACGCCTTGCGCGGATACATGGCAAGCTTTCGGGCCGGACGGTGATGTAGACGCCAACTCGCCACGGCAAGGTCATCCTCGACGCCGGCAAGCCAGGCCGTCTGCGGTGCGATTCGGCGGACAGGGTCACCCCTGAACATCAGCGCCCGGCCCAAGCCGGTGAGCCTTTGGAGGCTGACGCTGCTGCCTCGTGTTCTCCGCATTCCAGAATCCAGGCCCTGAACGCCGCAAAAACAGGGCGATCAAGCCTGTCTGGTGCAAAGCATAGATAGTGACCCTGATCGAGCTCGATGGGCTTTCCCACCACGCAGGCAGTTCCTGATGCGATCTCCTCCTCAACCAGCGTCCTGGGAACGAGGCCGACGCCCAGACCACTGACCACGGCTTGAATCACTGCCGAGTATTGGGCAAAAGTGGGGCCGGACATCGCCAGGACTTCGTCAATGCCGTGATGAGCCGCCCATCGAGGCCATGCGGAGACCGCTTGCTCGTGGTGCAAAAGGGTCTGGTCCAGAAGCTCACGCGCAGGCCGCTCCCTGCGCCCCTGTCTGGCGACCGAGGGGGCTGCGATGCACACGAATTCCCGGCCGGAGATGTACTCGGACTTGACGGCTCCCCACTCGCCCTTGCCGTACCGGATGGACGCATCGATGTCCAAAGGCTGCGGATCATTCGGTTCAAGGTGTTGCCGGAAGCTGAACTCGACCCCAGGATGGATCTTCCTGAAGTCAGCAAGCCGCGGGATCAACCACTTGCTCAAGAAGGTAGGTGCGCTGGCCAGCCGCAAGACGCCTGAACTCGGTCCGCCGGAGCGGGCTTCAAACGTCGCCGTTTCTATAGACCTGAGACTTGGGGAAATCTTGGACCAGTAGTCCCGTCCCGCTGATGTAAGCCTCACGCCGCGCCCGGACTTTTGCAGCAGTTCCAGGCCGATGAAGGCTTCAAGCCCTGTGAGCTGTTTGCTGATCGCGCTGACTGACACACAGAGGCTGGACGCCGCCCGAGTGAGGCTTTCATGACGCGCGACAGAATCGAACGCCAGCAATTCCTGAATGGTGGGGCAGCTTCTCTTCATGAAAGCAGTATGACAAATCGTTTCCAAGTGCTCAACTGTTGTCGTTGAATTTTTCACTGGTGCTCAGGCTTCATCATAGACAAAATTTGCGACTGTGCAGTCTTGGTGATTGGTGAAGGTGGACTGCAAGGAAACAATTTAGAAATCTCTCAAGATGGTCCGCTTCCTTTCACTGATCTATGGCGTCTATCTGGCGCTTCCGATCCTGCTGCTGCTTGTGGGGAGCTTTGGCGCGTCCTGGTCCAACACACTCTTGCCGACCGGTGTCACCACCCGGTGGTACATGGATCTCTGGTTCGATCCATCCTTCGGGAAAGCCTTTGCCACCAGCCTCGTTGTGGCACTTTGCGCTTGCGGCATCAACACCGTCATCGCCGTCCCCCTGGCGTATTCACTGCATCACCGCGCAGGACAGCGTGGCGCCTTCGCAGGTCGCCTTGTGAGCGCGCTCCCGATCGCGGTTCCCACCATCACACTCGGATTCGGCTATGTCATCGTGTTCAACACGGATACGCTTCCGTGGCTGGGAACACTACCGCTGCTGATTGCGGCGCATGCTGTACAGACATTGCCTTATCTCACCGCGACACTGCTCGCCGACCTCCGCCACCTTGGCATCGAGAAGCTGGAGGCCGCGGCTGCCACCCTGGGGGCTTCCAGCTGGCAGAGATTCTGGGGCGTGGCGATTCCCAATCTGCGGCATAGCCTGCTGAGTGGACTGGTCATGGTCGCCGCAATCTCCGTGGGTGAGTTCGGCCTGTCCAACCTGCTCACCAGTTTCCAGAACCGCACGTATCCGGTCGTCCTGCTCCAGGCTTTCTACGGCGCCACGGGCTTTGCCTGTGCAGCCACCGTGATTCTGTTGCTGCTGGCCAGCGCTTCGGCCGTTATCTCCTCGTCCGTCATCAAGAGAATATGAGCCTCAAACTCGATCAGGTCGGTTATCGGTATCCGGGAACGTCTCACGGCTTGACGGATTTCACGCTGGAAGTGCAGACCGGTGAACTGCTGGCCGTGGTGGGGCCCAGCGGCTCCGGCAAGTCCACCTTGCTCAAGCTGGTGTCGGGCCTGGCCAGCGGCTATTCGGGCACGATCCTGCTGCATGGGGAGGACATCTCCTCCAAACCAGTCCACAAACGGGACATCGGCGTGGTTTTTCAAAGCTATGCGCTGTTTCCCCATCTGGATGTCGCCGGCAATGTCGGGTACGGGTTGAAGTTGCGTGGCGTGCCGGCGGCCGAGCGGGCGCGGAAGGCGAAGGAATTGCTCGAGCTCGTGGGGATGGGCGACGCTGCCGCCAAATCTGTGGACCAACTATCGGGCGGGCAACAGCAACGGGTTGCTCTGGCCCGCGCCCTGGCGATCGGCCCCAAGGCCTTGTTGCTGGATGAACCGCTTTCTGCGCTCGATGCGGGCATTCGCGCGCACCTTCGCGACCAGATTCGCTCGCTGCAGCGAAGATTCGGGGCCACGACCCTGCTGGTGACGCACGACCAGGAAGAGGCGCTCACCATGGCCGACCGGGTGGCGGTGATGAAAGACGGCGTCCTGCTGCAGGTGGGATCCCCGGAAACGATCTACGCCGAGCCGGCCAATCGTGCAGTGGCCGAGTTCATTGGCCTGTCGAACATCCTGGAGGCCAAGGTGCGGGGCCAGGACGAGATCGACCTGGGCTGGACCATCCTTCACGCGCCTACCGGAAACAGGTTAATTGGCGCCACGGTGCAGGCCCTGATCCGCCCGGAGCACATTCAAGCCGACCCTGAGACAAGCGCGATCAACCGCGTGGCGGGCCACCTGGCTGCCCGCCGCTATCTCGGGCCCGTGGTGCGCTACGACTTCAGCGTCCCCGACAAAGCCGAACCGATTCTTGCCGAAGGCCTGCGCGAGGCCCGCGAAAGTATCGCCATTTCGCCCGATCACATCCGCCTTCTTGATTCCTGACCATCCAAACCGGAGATTTCCATGAAACGCAGAACACTCATCCAATTCGCAGGCCT
This sequence comes from Polaromonas sp. YR568, assembly GCF_943369675.1. Taxonomy (GTDB): domain Bacteria; phylum Pseudomonadota; class Gammaproteobacteria; order Burkholderiales; family Burkholderiaceae_C; genus Polaromonas. Next base: position 133,075 of record NZ_CALROB020000003.1, read on the forward strand.
GACTCCCCTTGCGAGCCTCTCTTGCCTTCCCGCATTCGCCTTCGACGGGCCGGAACTCTATGCGGGCGAGAAGGCGCTCTACGCCGCCGCCGAGAAGGAAGGCCTGGTCGTCTCCTTTGATACCGGACCGGAGTGGGCAAACTGGAAAGCCCTGTTCCGGGAGTTCAAGAAGCGCTATCCCGAGGTCGAGCTCACGTACAACGACTTGGGCTCAGCCGCCACCGTTGTGGCTTTGGAAAAGTCCAGGCGACGGCCCCAGGCGGATACGGCCTACTACTTCGCCGCCTCGGCAGTCGACGCCGTGAAGAAGGACGTGGTCGCCCCTTTCCAGCCAGTCAACTTTGAGAAGCTGCCACCGGTGTTCCGCGAGGCTACCGGCAAATGGTTCACCATCCATACGCTCAACGTCGCCTTCCTGGTCAACAAGAAACTGGTGAAGAACGTACCCACGAGCTGGGCTGACCTGATGCAGCCGGAGTTCAAGAGTTCGGTCGTCTACCTGGACCCGCGCTCGACGGGTGTGGGTCAGGTCATCGTGTTTGCAGCCGCGTACGCCAATGGCGGTTCCGTCGACAACGTCAAGCCTGGCACCGACTATTTCGGGGCGCTGCACGCCGCCGGAAACGTCATGCGCGTGGAAGGCACGACCCCTTATGCCAAATTCCTCAAAGGCGAGATTCCGGTCTGGATCAGCTATGAGAACGACGGCCTCAAGGCCAAGCACGTCGATGGCATGGGTGATGCGATGGAGGTGGTGATACCCAAGGAGGCGAGCGTCTCCGCACCCTACGCCATAAGCCTGGTCAAGAATGGCCCCAACCCTAACGGCGCCAAGCTCTGGTTGAACTTCATCATGAGCGAAATGGGCCAGGGCCTGTTTGCTCAGGGCTTCGTTCGCCCGTCCGTTCCCGGCATCAAGCTCGCCGCGGATGTGGCCGCCAAAATGCCGCCGGCGCCGCAGCTCAAGCCGCTCGACGTGATCAAGGCGTCCGAGCGCAAAGCGGACGTCGACAAACTCTGGGCCCAGGCAACCTTGGCGAAGTAAAGCATGACCATTTCGGAAAGACGCTCGATCCGGCAATTCGGGTCCTGGCCGGCCTGGTTATTCCTCGCCGCATTTCTGGGACTTCCACTGGGCGCGTTGTTTGTGGAAGCGCTCTCTGAGCCTGCTTCGTTTGAGCGCGTTGTAGGAGACGGTCTTTTCGGGACGGCCATCAGGAACACCCTGTTGCTTGGCTTGATCTCAGGCGCTCTGTCGACGCTCGTGGGCGTGGCGATCGCCATCGAGCTGTCGCGCCAGCCTGAGTCACGCCGGCGAGTGATGATGACCCTGCTGGGTCTGCCGCTCGCGTTTTCCGGTCTGGTGATCGCTTTCGGGTTCATCCTGGCCTTTGGGCGTGCCGGCCTCGTCACGCAATTGGCCGCGGGGTTGGGCGCGGACGCGGCGCGGGTGGGAAGCTGGCTTTACAGCGTGTGGGGCCTGGGTTTCGCTTATGCCTACTACCTGGTGCCCAGGGTGGCGTTGTCGCTGTACCCGGTATTCAGCAATCTGGATGAGCGGCCCATGCAGGCGGCGCGAACCTTGGGAGCGTCCAGGCTGAGAGCCTTCTGGGACACAGTAGTCCCCGAAGTTCTCCCGTCCGTCATCACCGCGGCGACGACTGTCTCCGCATTGGCAATGGGAACCTACGGAACGGCGCTGGCCTTGGTAGGGACGCAGTTGAATATCCTGCCGCTGCTGCTCTTCGCCAGGGTCAGTGATGGCGCAGCAGATTTCCCCGCGGCCGCGGCGATGTCGCTGATTCTTATGGGGATTTGTATGCTCGTCCTGGCGGGTGGTGACCTTGCAGCCCGCTTCCATCGCAGGAGTTCAAGCCGTGGCGCGTGAAGTTGATATTTCGACCCTATTGTCCAGACAGGCGGGGACGAGGCGCTTCACGCAGCCGATAGGAATGATAGGGCCTGGCGAGGGCGGCATTGAAGACTGCGAGGCCGCCTATGCTGCCGCGCAGGCGTTCGCACGGGCGGGACTGCACATCATTTGTGGCGGCCGCGGAGGCGTGATGGAAGCTGCATCCGCGGGAGCCCGGGCTGCCGGCGGCGTGGTAGTTGGCCTCCTTCCAGAGGATGACATCAGGGCGGCAAATCCGTATCTGACGGTGGCCATCGCCACGGGTATGGGCGAAATGCGCAATGCCCTTATCGCCCGGTCAAGTCTCTGCCTCGTGGCGATTGGCGGCGGAATCGGCACGTTGTCCGAGATTGCGCTTGGCCTCAAGTGGGGGAAGCGAGTCTTCGCGTTGAATTCAGACGCCGATCTTCCCGGGATGATCAAGGTTGAATCAGTGAATGAATTGATTGACGTCGTCCTCGAATGGTTGGCGGCGCATCCTTGAGCGTTGGTGGATCAGATGTTGGCGGAATTCAACAGGCCGGCGTAAAAGCTTCGATATCGGCGTTGCGCATGGGCTGGGACCTGGATATCTCCAATCCGGGTGCCAGCCATTCAGTATCGATGCAGTTCTCCCGAAATGGTCCGGGAAAACTGTGATTCACGAATGAAAAAGCATTCGTATTGGCGCCCGAAAGCGTAAATCCTCCCGAGCTTTGTCCATCAGGTTGACACAGTAAATTGCGATCATCTCCAGGAGTCAAAAGCACAGCCCAGGAGAGAGAAAACATGGCCGCAGGGATCCTCGACAAGAAGTACCTGCGCTCGCGGCCGCGGGGGTTCACGCTCATTGAAATCATGGTGGTGCTGGTCATCATGGGCGTGCTCGCGGCGCTGATCGTGCCCAACCTGATGGAGCGCCCGGACCAGGCGCGCGCCACGGCGGCCCGCCAGGACGTGGGCGCCATCATGCAGGCGCTCAAGCTGTACCGCCTCGACAACGGCGAATATCCCAGCGCAACCCAGGGCCTGCGAGCGCTGGTCGAAAAACCCACCGCGGGCAAGGTTCCGCCGAACTGGCGCAGCTACCTGGAGCGCCTGCCCAACGATCCCTGGGGCAAGGCCTACCAATACCTCAACCCCGGCACCAATGGCGAGATCGACGTGTTCTCGCTGGGCGCAGATGGGGAGCCGGGCGGAGAAAAAGCCAACGCCGACGTCGGTTCCTGGCAGTTGTAGGCGGTCGTCATGGGTGGAACCAGGGAGCAGTCCGCAGGCCTGCGGAGAAGGGGCCGCATGGAGCGGCTTCGCGCGCAGCAGGGCATGGCCATCGTCAGCATGCTGCTGGTCGTCGCCGTTATTGTCGTGCTGGCTGCGGCGCTTCTGGGAAGGCAGACCACGGCCATCCACGCCGCCCAGACGGAACAGACCCGGGCACAGGCGCGCTGGTTGCTGCGCGGCGAAATCAGTCGCGCGCAACTGGTATTGCGCGCGCAGGCGCAGCGTAGCGCCGCCATTCGCCTCGACGGGCTCTGGAACCAGCCCGTGAGCGGGCAAGTGCTCGGTGAGGTCGAGGGTTCTCCCGCGCGCGCATTCACCGAGATCATCGACGAGCAGGCCAAGTTCAACCTGCGCAACCTCGTGAGCTTCGGGCAGGTCGATCCGGTCGAGAGCGCCGCCTTCCTGCGGCTGTGCGCGCTGGTGGGTGTGCCGGCTGAACAGGCTGCTCGCATCGCCCGTCGTGTAGTGGTCAGCGTGGTGGAAGCAGATCCATCGTCCACCCGGCCCACCGCGCCGGAGGAAATCAAGGCCGCGCAGGAAGCGGCGCAGGCGCTGGGCCTGGCGAGCCTGCCGGCGCGCGAGCAGGCGCCGCGCCTGCGCGTGATCGAAGACCTGCTCGCCGTTCCCGGCATAGACGCCGGCAGCGTCGCGCGCCTGCGCCCTTATGCCACCGTGTTGCCGCAGCGAACCTGGATCAACGCCAATACCGCGAAGGCCGAAGTGCTGGCCGCCTGGGTGCCGGGGCTGGCGCTGGACCGCGCCCGCGAGGTGCTCAAAGCACGCGACGGCGGCCAGTGGTTCATCAACCGCGGCGATTTTGTGTACAGGCTGCAGATGCCCGAGCTCAAGCCGAGCGAGGTTCTCATCGGCATCACCAGCCGGTGGTTTCGCGTCTCAAGCGCGTTGCAGATGACCCGCACCACGCTGCTGATGCAGGCATTGGTGCACGACGACAAGGAAGCCTTGCCGCAGGTGATGTGGCTGCGGGAGGGCGCCTGACATGGCTCGGGTCGATCTTCTTCGGCTGATGCTGCCGCCCGCGCGGAACTTCAAAAGCTCGCCCGTGCGCTGCGCGTGGCGCACGCCGCAGGGTGTGTGGCACAGCGCGACCTTCCAGGACCTTTCGCTGGCCGCCGCCAGTTGCCGGCCCAGGCGCATCGAGGCCTGCCCGCACCCGGCCGATGTGTCGATGGCGGAGATCGAATTGCCCCCCCTGCCGGCCAGGCGCCTGCGCGCCGCGGTGCTGGGCGCCGTCGAGCTGATGGCGCTGGCCTCACCAGAGAAGCTCGCGGTGGGCTTCGGCCCGCGCAGCGGAAAGGGCACGCTGGCGGTGGCATGGATGAATGCCGATGCCCTGTCGGCCTGCCTGCGCGAACTGCGGCAACACGGCCTGCCCGCGCATGCCATGTTGCCGCCGCCGGCCTTCCTGCCCAACCCGGAGGACGCGTCCTCGCCGGAACACACGGCAAGCGCGATGCTGATCGACGGTTGGGCGCTCGTGCGCACCGGTGTGGCTACGGGCATCCTGCATCCGGTTCCCATGGGCTCCATGAATCCTGTGCAGGCCGAGGCGAGATTGCGGCCCCTCCTGCCCGAGTCATTGCCGCTGCGCTGGTTGCCCTTTGATGATGCGTTTGATCCCGGCCTGGGCCAGGCGCCCGCACCCTGGTCAGGAACCGGGTGGAGCTGGACGCTGCCCATGGGTAAAAGCCCAGCCCACGGCATGGACCACCCTTGGCTGCGACCGGCCATAGGCTGGGCCGCGGCGACCGCCGCCGTGTGTTTGCTCGGCCTCAACCTCCACGCCTCGCGGGTCGCCGCACAGGGCCAGGCCTTGACGCGGCAGATGGCGGCGCAGGTCAAGGCCGCTTTCCCCGAGGTGTCGGTGGTCCTCAATCCGCTGCAGCAGGCGCGGCAGCTGCGCGATGCGCGCAAAACGGGAGGCGTGGTCGTGGAGTCGGCGGACTTCGCCGCGCTGGTGCGCGCGTCCGCGGGATTGCTGCCACGCGCCCAAGGGCAGGTGCAGAGTTTGGACTTCCGTGACGGCCAGCTGCACATCCGGTGGCGGGAGGGCGCGATGCTCAGCGCGGACGAAATCAAGGCCTTGCAGGCGCAGGCCCAGGCGCTTGGCCTGGCGGTGCAGTTCGAGGACGGCGGGCTGCGCATGCAAGCGGCCTCCGGTATCAGGAGCGACAAGGCGGCGCCCCCGGCGAGGGCGGCGGCTTCGGGAGCGGCGCCGTGAGAGCCTGGCCGGGTGCGCTCCCCGCGCAGCGCCTTCAGGCCCGTCTGCGGCCCGTCCTGGCACAGGCGCAGAGCCGCTGGCGCGGACTGCCGCCGCGCGAACGCAAACAGATCCTGGGCATGCTGGCCGTCGTGGCCGCGGCATTCGTCTGGCTGGTGCTGGTCAAGCCGCCGCTGGCCACGCTCCGGCACTGGAACACTGAATTGCCCCGCCTGCGCTCGCAGGCCGCGGCGCTGGCGGATGTGTTGTCCGGTGCCGGAAGCTCCGCCATTGCCGACACGTCCCGCAAACCCGCCGAACGCGTGCGGGCCAGCCTGGATGCGGCGGGCCTGGCGGGCGCCTACCAATTGCGCGAGGCCGGCCCCGGCTTGCAGATTGAATTCGGGGACGCCGCCGCAGCCTCCCGGGTGATGGACTGGCTGCTGGCCGCGCCGGCGTCCCTGGGGATGGTGGTGCAGCAGGCCACCTTGCAACGCTCAGAGGACGGCGCTTCGCCCGGCCAGAAAAGCCACGTCCGGGCCACGGCCACGGTGGCGCTGAAACGACAAACAGGGAATGGATCATGATGCGAGCCACCGCGGGTCAAATGGGAAAGCGCTATGCGCTGCTGTGTTGCATGGCGCTGGCGGGGTGCGCCGCGACCGCGCCGGAGGACACGCTGTTCCGGGAGGGAAATTACGTCCCGAGTTCCGGCGCGGGCGCTGACGTCGCCGCCGTGCCGCCCCGCACACAGGGGACGCCGCCCGCGCCAGTCGAAATCAGCCCCGTCATCCGCCCGGTGGCACAGGCCAGGCGCGCGGCAGGCGCCACGCCGGCGCGGGCGCCCGCGGCGGGCGCCGAGGAGAAGGTGATACTGAACTTCGTCGATGCCGACATCCAGGCGGTGATCTCGGCGCTGTCCCGTTTCCTGGGACGGAATTTCCTGATGGACCCGCGCGTCAAGGGCCAGATCACCCTGGTCTCCGACGGCGAGATCGCGTCGGCGACGGCTTACGACATGCTGGGGTCGGCCCTGCGCATGCGCGGCTTCACCATCGTCGATGTCGGCAAGGTCAGCCGCGTGGTGCCGGTCGCCGACGCCAAGCTGCAGGGCGGCGCCGTCAATGCGGCCCAGTCCAGGGGCGGCATCGCCACGCGGACCTTCCGGCTGGCCTACGAGAATGCCGATGCGCTGGTGCCGGTGCTCAAGCCGATGATCGCGCCCGAAAGCAGCATCGCCGCCTACGCGGCCAACAACACCCTGGTCATCACCGACTATGTCGACAACCTGGAACGCATCGCGCGCATCGTCGAAAGCATAGACACGCCGGCCTCGCTCGACACCGAGGTGGTCAAGGTCCACAACGGCGTGGCGATGGACATCGCGGGCCTGGCCAACGAGTTGCTGCAGGGCGGCGGCAAGGACAGCCGCAACGACATCGTCGTGCTGGCCGACCCGCGCTCGAACAGCGTGATCGTGCGTTCCAGCAGTCCGGCGCGCACCTCACTGGCGCGCGACCTCATCGTCAAGCTCGACAACACGCAGGAAGACCCGGGCAACCTGCATGTGGTGTACCTGCGCAATGCCCAGGCGACCTATTTGTCCGGGGTGCTCAGGGGCCTGCTCACCGGCGATTCGGGCGGCAGTGCGTTGGGAAGCGGCGACGGCGCCCGCGCCGCGCTCGGCGCCGGCGGCATGAGCAGCGGGGCCGGCGCCGCGGGCACTGCCGGCGGCAACGGCAATACAGGCGGGGCAGGCGGCACCGGCAGGGCCAATGCCTCCACATCGGGCTCGGGCACACGAAGCACGTCGAACAACAGCGGTGGCGGCAGCGCGCGCTTCGGCGGCGGTAGTGGTGCGGGCGGCTCGCAGCAGGGCAGCGCAGGAGGGGCGTTTTCGTCCAACGGCGTGACGGTGCAGGCCGACGCCACCACCAACACGCTCATCATCGCGGCGCCAGAGCCCATGTACCGCAGCATCCGCCGCGTAATCGACCTGCTCGACCAGCGGCGCGCGCAGGTGCTGGTCGAAAGCCTGATCGTGGAGGTCACGGAAGAGGACGCCGCACAGCTCGGCATTCAATGGATGCGCAACAACGGCCGCTTCATAGGCGGCACCAACCTCGGCGGCGCGGGCCTGAACAACAGCGCAAAAAACACCGTAGACCTGCTTCCCAAGGGGCTCAGCCTGGGCATTGTCGACGGCAGCGTGAACCTGCCCGGGGTGGGCGAGATTCTCAACCTCAACCTGCTGGCGCGCGCCCTGCAAACCAAAGGCGGGGCCAACATCCTGTCGACGCCCAACATCCTGACGCTGGACAACGAAGTGGCCTCCATCATCGTCGGCAAGACGGTGCCCTTCGTCTCCGGCCAGTACATCACGCCGGGCGGCGGCGGCTCGGACAACCCCTTCCAGACCGTGACGCGCGAGGACATCGGCCTGCAGCTCAAGATCAGGCCGCAAATCTCCGAAGGCGGAACGGTCAAGCTCGACATCTACCAGGAGGTCTCCAGCATCGACGAGCAGAACTCCGGCACGGCGGGGATAGTGACCAACAAGCGGGCGCTGGATACCAGCGTGCTGCTCGACGACGGCCAGATCATGGTCCTGGGCGGCCTGCTGGAGGACAGCGTCACCAACAGCACGGATTCGGTGCCGGGGCTGGGGTCGATTCCGCTGTTGGGCCAACTGTTCCGCTCCGACAAGCGCCAGCGCGTGAAGACCAACCTGATGGTCTTCCTGCGGCCCTATGTGATCCGTGACGCCAATGCCGGCCGCGGCCTGACCCAGGACCGCTACAACTTCATGCGCACCCAGCAAAGCCGGGGGCAGCCCGCCAAAAACAGTCTGTTGCCGGACATGTATGCACCCATCCTGCCGCCGGCCGGCGTGCCCGTGGCCGGCGGCAAGCCCAAGCTGGACCTGCGGCCGGAACAGTGGAGCAGCACGCGTGAGCAGCCGGCGCCCGCGACGCAGATCTCCGGCGAGGTGCGCGAGCGGCCCGCGCGCGCCACGCCGAAGGAAGCCGAAATACGCAACCAGCTGCCCTCCAACGTCGGCGTGACCGGCGACCCCTCGGTGCTCTACGCCACGCCCCAAAATGATCGCAGCGTGCTGCAGGTCGCCGACGTGGCGCGCGAAGAGGACGCGGTGCGCATCGCCAAACGCGTGCGCATCAGCGGCATGGCCGCGTACGTCGTGGCCGGCCCGGGCGGCATCGGTTATGCGGTGCGGGTGGACCTGCCGCGCGATGCCCGCTCGGTGGACACCGCCGTCGGCGTGCTGCGCGAGCTGGGCTACCAGCCGGAGATCGTGGTGGCGCCATGAAGCCGGCCGAGCCGCAGTCAGTTGCCGCCTTGCCGCATGCCTGGGCGCGCATCCAGCGCATCGTGGTGTGTGGTGAAGGCGAAGCCCTGGTGCTGGCACTCAGTGCCCGCACGCCGGGCTGGGCTCTGGTCGAAGCGCAGCGCCAAACCGGGATCTATGCATGGCGCGAAGTGCCGGAAGCGGAAATGGATGCGCTGCTGTCCGCCAACCATGCCGAGACAGGCAGTGCCGCCGCCGTGGTGGGCGCGGCCGAGTCCGAGGTCGACCTCGAACGGCTGATGCAGGACATCCCGGCGGTGACCGACCTGCTCGATGCGCAGGACGACGCGCCCGTCATCCGCATGATCAACGCGCTGCTCGCCCAGGCCGCGCGCGACGGCGCCAGCGACGTGCATTTCGAGGCCTTCGAGACGCACTCGGTCGTGCGCTACCGCGTGGACGGCACGCTGCGCGACGTGGTCTCGCCGCGCAAGGCGCTGCACGCCGCGCTGATCTCGCGCATCAAGATCATGTCGCAGCTGGACATCGCCGAAAAGCGCATCCCGCAGGACGGGCGCATTACCCTGCGCGTGGGCGGGCGCCCCATCGACGTGCGCGTCTCCACCGTGCCCACGGTGCATGGCGAGCGCGCCGTGCTGCGCCTGCTGGAAAAAGACGCCGGCCGGCTGCAGCTGCAGCGCCTGGGCCTGGCGCCCGACACGCTGGAGGAGCTCACGCGCCTGATCCGCCAGCCGCACGGCATCGTGCTGGTGACGGGCCCGACCGGCAGCGGCAAAACCACCACGCTGTACGCCGCGCTGGGCCAGCTCGACAAAAGCGTGAGCAACATCCTCTCGGTCGAAGACCCCGTCGAATACGACCTGCCCGGCGTCAACCAGATTCCGGTGCACGCCAAGATCGGCATGACCTTCGGCGCGGCCTTGCGCGCGGCGCTGCGCCAGGACCCGGACAACATCATGATCGGCGAGATACGCGACCTGGAAACCGCGCAGATCGCCGTCCAGTCCTCGCTCACCGGGCACGGCGTGCTCGCCTCGCTGCACACCAACGATTCGGTCTCCGCGGTCACGCGCCTGACCGACATGGGCATCGAGCCGTTTTTGTTGTCGTCGTCATTGCTGGGCGTTCTGGCCCAGCGGCTGATACGCTGCCTGTGCCCCGAATGCAAGCGCGGCGAGCCGCAAGCCGACGGCACTGTGCGATGGGTTGCCGTGGGCTGCGCGCATTGCAACCAGTCCGGCTTCAAGGGGCGCACCGGCATCCATGAACTCTTTGTCATCGACGACGAGGCGCGCCGCATCATCCACGACGGCGGCAACGAACACGCCTTGCGCGAGGCGGCCCGGCGCCGCGGCATGCGCACCATGCGCGAGGACGGCCAGCGCTGGGTTGCCGCGGGCATCAGCACGCCGGAAGAAATCCTGCGCGTCACGCGCGATGACGGATAGGGCGATGCGCGATGCCACGCTTTCATTTTGAAGCCGCCGACGCGAACGGGAAAATCCAGGCCGGCACCCTGGATGCCGAATCACCGCGCGCCGCGCGGCTGCAGCTGCGCGAACGCGGTCTGGCGGCGCTGGATGTGCAGGAGGCGGCGGGCGCGGGCGGCGCGTCGTGGCTGGGCCCCCGGCTCAGCGCCGCGGATTTGTGCTGGGCCACGCGCGAGTTGGCCAGCCTCCTGGGCGCGCGCCTGCCGCTCGAATCGGCCCTCATGGCCACCATCGAACAGGCCGAACACAAGGTCACGGCCGAGGCGCTCACGGCCGTCTGCAACCACGTGCGCGGCGGCATGCGCCTGGCCGACGCGCTGGGCGAACGCCCCCGCGACTTCCCCCTGATCTACCGCGCGCTGGTCAGTGCCGGCGAAGACTCGGGCGATCTGGCGCGCGTGATGGAGCGCCTCGCCGACTACCTGGAGAACCGCGACAACCTCAACAGCAAAATGCTCACGGCCTTCATCTACCCGGGTGTGGTGGCCTTCGTCTCGGTGTGCATCGTGATCTTCCTGCTCGGCTATGTGGTGCCGCAGGTCGTCAGCGCCTTCTCGCAGGCGCGCCAGGAGCTGCCCATGATCACGCAGGTCATGATCGCCGCCAGCCGCTATGTGCGTGAATGGGGCGGTTTCACCGTGATCGTATTGGCGGGCGCGTTTGCGCTGTGGCGCTGGTCCTTGCGCGACGACACCTTTCGCCTTCGCTGGCACAGTGCCTTGCTGCGCGTGCCCATGGTGGGGAGATACGTGCTGGGCGTCAACACCGCGCGTTTCGCGTCGACGCTTTCCATCCTGATGGATGCCGGTGTTCCCCTGCTGCGCGCGCTCGACGCCGCGCGCCAGACCATGGGCAACGACCGCCTCAAGGCCTGCGCGGCCGACACCAGCGCGCGTGTCAGGGAAGGCGCGCCGCTCGCCTCCGCGCTGCGCGTGCAGAAGGTCTTTCCGCCCAACCTGATTCACCTGGTCGCCAGCGGCGAGAAGACCGGCGCGCTCGCACCCATGCTGGACCGCGCGGCCGCCAATCTCTCGCGCGACCTGGAGCGCCGCGCCGCGCGCCTCACGGCGCTGCTGGAGCCCATGATGATCCTCGGCATGGGCGGCGTGGTCATGCTGATCGTGCTCGCCGTGCTGCTGCCCATCATGGAAATAAACCAGATGGTGAAGTGAAGAACGGGCGGCATGCATAGCCAGGCCGCCGGTGAAGACGGGCACTCAATTATTTTTTGCGGCGAACCGACGAACGGCGAATTCGCGACGAGTACTTTAGGCGTCATCTTCAAATGGTCCTCCCGAGCGTTTCGCGCATGTTCGGGAGAACAGGCATCAAGGGCCTGCTCTCAAGCGCCGCGAACCCGCCGCGCGACGCGCTTCAAACCAGAACAGCCGATGCGAAATCGCAGTGGTAAATCAACGGCTTGCGCCCTCTTCGCAGTGATCGCGCGCGTGCTTTCAAAACGTGTTCATCAACGATTCCCGCATGCAACAAAACGTTGAAAGCTCGGGAGAATTTTCAGGCGTGTTGGGGGTTCTTGTTCAACGCTGCGTCACTGTCGTTCTTCAAACTGGACACGTCGCCAAAGCAATGGCGGCATGTCGATCCAGAGGGTGACAGGGGCCTTGTACATCAACTGTGTATGCGGCGCCCGCAAGTTAGTCAGTTCGTTTCCGATTCTCAACTTTTCAACTTTTTTAGTTTGCTTAAGGAGCAATTCGATGAAATCCGTTAACTCTAAACTCAAGGCGCTGTCCGCACTCGCGGCCGGCATGGTGATGATGGTGGGTGCCGCTTCGGCACAGACCGTGACCTTCGGCGGTGCCACGCTGCCCCAGCCGATGTACAGCGCCATCATTGCTGGTGGTCCCATCCTGGGATCGTGGAGCTATGCCAGCACCGGCAGCGGTCCCGGTAAAAGCGCCTTCCTGACCAACAACTCGGCGCTGTTCAGCACCACCGGCACCGTTCACGCCGCAGCCAGCGATTCCGCGCTGTCGTCGACGGAACTCAACAACTACAACACCGCATACAACGGCCCTGGCGCGACCGTGGCCAATTACGGCCCGCTGGTCCAGGTGCCCATGGTGGCCACGCCGGTCCTGCTGACCTACAAGGAAACCGGCGTCACGACGCTCAACCTGAGCACGGCGCAGATATGCCGCATCTACTCCTTCCAGCCTTCTTCGCGCACCTGGAACCAGGTCACCACGGCCGCTGACGACGGCGCCGTGGGCACCACCAGCGCGATCGAAGTGCTGTACCGCACCGGCGGCAGCGGCACCACCGAACTGCTGTCCCGTTTCCTGAACGCGGCCTGCCCATCGTTCCTGCCTGCCGGCAAGTCGTTCACCGTTTCGAATGACTTCAAGACCATGGTCGCCACGGCCCTGCCGACCCTGACGCCCGCCCAGGACGCCAATGCCGACGGCCTTCCTGACGTGTGGGTTGCCGCCACCGGCAGCGCCGGCGTGGAAGCCGCCGCCGCGGTCAACCATCGCCTGGGCTACCTGAGCCCGAGCTTCTCCTTCCTCGGCACCGACAACAGCGTCGTCGCCAGGATTGACGGCTTCCAGCCTAACGATGCCGCCATCCAGGCAGCGCTTCCCGCACCACCCGCAGTGGCCGACCAGGCTGATCCGCTGAAATGGATTCCCGCCTATTCAGTTCCTTCCGGCGCCTACCCGATCCTTGGCACCACCAACGCGCTGGTCGGCCAATGCTATGCAGACGTTCTCGTCGGCGGCGTTCCTACCGCCAACCCCCAAGGCATCGCTGTCAAGGACTTCCTGAACAACTTCAACAACGGTACATATGACGGCTACATCACCGCCAACCACTTTGTGAAGCTGCCCGCCGCATGGAACTCGGCTATCGCCGCCGCCTTCCTGGGCACCTCCGGCACCCTGGCCATCAACGATGCCTCCGTCTGCGCCAACATCGGCCGCCCATAAGAACCGGCATTGATGCTCCGTGAGTTGCGCGGACCTGTGCCGCGACGGATCAAGGGGCCTTGATGGACGCCGGACAGGTGCGATGCACCTGTCCGGCTTTTGTCGTTTGCGGATCATCGCGTCTGCATGCCATCAATGGTTCCGCTCCTTGCCGGCTCCATCGAACAGTCTGGTGAGGGAGCCGCATTTCCACCTGTACGGTATGGCCGTCGATGGATGTGGACCAGGCGCAGTGGCAACGGCATTCGCACCAAAGCCGTCACCGCACCGTCCGAACCTTCAATCGAACGCCAACACCCGGCGGTACTGCATCGCCGGGCCCGCGCTGCGGCGCACGCCAAGCGCAAGCTCAAGCCCCGACGCGGCATTGTTTGCCTGGCCCGTTGCCGGAAGCCGGCGCCAGCCTTGCTCGGGCTCCCATGCGCGCACTTCGAATGAAGCGATGCCCTCGAGCACCGCGACACGGTCGGCGGCCTGAGGCGCGGGGAGGGGATAGGCGTCCGCGGCCGGCCCGGCTGCGCGGTAAAGCGTTCCGGACTGGATCCACCATTGCACGCGTTGCCAGCGCCCGGGTGCGGCCGGCGCGGCGCGCACCACCTCGACCAGAAAGGGCGTTTCGGTGAGCCGCCGCACTTCCATGCCGGCCGGCAACAGGGGCACCGGCACGGCCGCGCGCGGGCCGCGCCGCGTTCCGGGCGTGGCCGCCTCCTGGCTTTCGGGAATCGCCTCGATCGCCGCGGAGGGGAGTTCGGTAGTGGTGCGCCAGGACAGGTCGCGCTCGATCTGCTGCAGCGCGCGCATGAGGCGCGCGGTCTCTTCGGTGCGCAATTGAAGCTGCGTGTTGGCGCGGCCCATGCTGTCCAGGCCGCGCCAGGCGATCAGGCTGAGCACCGCCATGATCACGATGGCGATCATGACCTCGATCAGGGTAAAGCCTGCTTGCCGTTGGCGCGGCCGTTGTGGGCGCACCGGTTTCATCGCCGCTGCTCCGGCAAACGTGTCTGCAGGCCGGCCAGGCGCTGGCTGCTGTCGCGGCCGAGGTAGACGTCGACGGCGACCGGGCGCAGGCCTTGATCTGGCGGGCCTATCTGCACCCTGCAGGTGAAGGCCTGGTCGGCCTGCGGGCACTCGACCTGGCGGACGCCTGAGGCAGGCAGCGCGCTGATCTGCAATTCGGCCAGGCTGTTCTCCGCCGAGAGCATGGCCAGCGAGCGTTGCTCCAGCAGGCCCAGGTTGGTGGCAGTCTGGCTGGTCAGCCGCACAAACGCCGCCAGCGCCACGCTGATGATCGCCAGCGCCACCATCACCTCGATGAGCGTGAAGCCCGCGCGGCGCTGCGCCTGCAAGAGCCGGTGTGGAGACAGCCGCGCGCGCATCGCTCACTGCACCTGGAAGCCGCCGGTGGCATCGCGCACGACCATCACGGTGTGGGGCCCGCTGCGCAGTTGCAGGCGCAGCGGCGCGCCTATCCATTCGGACGCCAGCAGCAGCGGCGCCGGCGGCGTGACCTCCACCGCGGTGGCGTGCCATTGGCGGGGGCGCAGGGCATCGTCCTGGCCGAAGTTGTCGAGCTCGCCCGCGGTGGACACCACGGGAACCACGCTGCCGGGCGCGGTGGCCCAGGTGCCCCGCACAAAGCGGTAGCCGTCGCCGCGCGGCTCCCAGGCGATGACGCGGCCGTCGATGCGCACTTCGTGTTGCGCGGCCGTGAGACGCTGCGCGAGTTCGCGCGCGTCCAGCCGCAGCGGCGCGGCCGGGTCGGGCGCGACGCTCACGGAAATGGCGGCCGTCGCGATTCCGATGATGACCAGCACGATCATCATCTCGATCAGCGAGAAGCCACGATGGCGGCAGAAAGTATTCATGTGAAAGAGACCGGTATTCCGTGCGTGCGCGGCGTGCGCGACGCGTCATGAAAATAATAGGCGCGAAATGTGGCGTTGACATGAATCGCCAATATGCATCTGCTAATACTGTGTCCCTCCGCGGGCGCTCAACACGCTGGGTCCGCGGCATGAAAACATTCAAGGAGTTGCGTAATGACACGAACATGGAAATGGCCGTCTTCGCTATCGCCGGCGCGCATGGCGCATGTGCTGGGACTGGCCGCGGTGGTTGCCGCCGCGTGCTTCTGGGGTTACACGTTGCGCCCGCCCAAACCGGCCCCGCCGCAGGTGCGGGCTGCGCCGGTGGTCCCGCAAGACCCCGCGGCCAGGGCGGTGGCGGGCTGGCTGGCCCCGGGGCAGGTTCGCCTCAACGTCGCGGTGGTCGGCCTCATACGCCGGCACGATCGCGCGGTGGCCGTGCTGAGGGTCAATGGCGCGCCGCCCAGGCCCTTCATGGCCGGGGAGACCTTGATGCGCGACGTCACGCTCAAGTCCATAGCGCCCGACGCGGTGATGCTGGAGCGCGCCGGCACGGCGATACGCATCGCGGCCCCGTTGCGCCGCGACTACGGCTCGTCCGGGATTGTGCGAGTGCCTTGACCTTGCGCGGTGCGCTTGGGCCATTGCGTTGAAGCGGGCCTCGTAGCGCTTTTGTCGTACGCGTGGCTTTTGATGGGCGCACGCCACGGTTTCGGCGCGAAGGGTATTAGTACCGCTTCCTGCGGATTCACCGATCGGAACTCGTCTAGAAAAAAAGCAGTCGCGGATCATGGTTGGAAAACGCTTGTTGCTGCCTGTGGAGTTTCCACGCGCAAAGGGCGTATTCAGGGAGCTTGAATGCTGAAAAAGAAAGCCGGACCGAATCTCTCCGCCAGCCCGGGCGGGAGCGTATCGATGCAGACGCTGGACAAGGAACTGTCCAGGCACGTGGAGGTCGCCCGGAGCAGGCCCGTGCTGGTGGACCGCTATGGCGTGCCGTGGGTGTGGATCGTGTCGCACCCCTTGTGGGTCGAAGCCGATTGCCTGAAGTCGTTCGCTCCCGAGGACCACGCGCTGGTGGCCTTGCGCGAGGCCATCGACAGCACGCTGGCCTACGAGGGCCACGTCATGAACGAGCTCACCGCGCAGTGCGCCAGCGGTGTCGACGCGCGGGTGATCACGCGCGCCTGGCTGCTGCAGATCGTCTATTCGCTGGCGGATCCCAAACGCGTGCGCGAGGGCCTCGGCTACAACATGCTGTGGCGATGGTTTGTCGGTTACCTGATGCGCTCCGAACCGCTGCCGGAACCGCAGGCTTTCATCCAGGACATCAAGATGGTCAGCGCCCATCCCCGCGTGATCGACATCGTGTCTCGCTGCCTGACCAACGACGCCTTCCTGAACGCGGACACCGAAGAGTTCTGCATCAACTACGGCTTGCTGCACACCTTGCGGGCCCATCACTTCGAGAGGATGAATCCGCCGGCGCGCCGTCCCGCCGGCCTCGCCCACAACGAACGGGACGGGCAGGTCTTGAACAAGTAAGTCCGCGGGAGATGGCTCAGGCCCGCGGCAGGCGTGCCTGGTAGGCGAAGCCGATGCGGGCGTGCACCACACCCGCATGGGCAAAAGAGCCCAGGCTGAACAGCCAGGCCAGCAGCAGGTTCCACATCAGCGCGGCCGATACGGCCGCCAGCGAGGCATGGGTATGCGCCGCAGGCAGGGTAAGGTCCGGCAAAAATCCGCTGGCCCAGCCGCAGGCCAGGAACAAGGCCGCGCCCATGCGCCGGCTCATGCCGAGGTAGTGGCGCGCCAGCATTTCACGGCAGGCATATTCCTGCCGGTGCTGGCGCTGGTTGATGCGCAGGATGGTCGTTGCATTGACGAAGGCGACGATGCCCATCAACGATACCCAGAACGCGGGATGGTCGCTGCGCGAGTTGATTGCCAGCAGCAGGCCGGTCAGCCAGAAGGTCGGCGCCGTCACCGTCGCCAAAGTCCAGGAAGCCACCTGGCATGTTCGCCAGGGCGCGCGCCAGTGCAGGGTGCTGGGCGCGTTGTAATCCGTGTGCTCGTCGGTGTCGGCCCGCAGGGAAAGCCACTGGCGAAAAGCCATTCTTGTCATCGGGTACTTTCTGGGAGGGGGCTGTGGTTCGCTTGCCGCAGCCTTCGGCTTCATCGGGCTGCTCTTCCAGACGAGTGAGGACACGCATTCCCGCAAGTTAACGGCAAAAAGGCGGAGAACAGGAGGGCACAGCGGGCCGGGCTGGCTGCTGCTGTCACGGATATGTCACTGGCGCTGCGGACAATCCCCATTTTTAACAGGGTGCCTGTGCCGTGCTGACGCGATCCTCCAACCCCTTGCCCCCTGGCCGTCGTTTTGACGGCGGTGCGCGGGGCGTTTCCGGCCAGGCATTGTGTGGGGGTGGGCAGTGGTGCGAGCCGTTGCGCGCGACGTAAGCCGCGCGGCGGTGTGCGCCTGCGTACTGTGGATGGCCGCGGAATCCGTTCCGGCATGGGCGGCCGGTGATCCGTCTGCCGAGGCTGCCTCGGTCCACGGCGATTCATTCGACTTCGACCTTCCCGCGCAGCCCTTGAGCTCGGCGCTGGAACGCTACGCGGTCATCACAGACCGCACCGTCCTGTTCAGCGATACCCTGGTGGCGGGCCGCATGTCGTCCCCGGTCAAAGGCCGCCACGCCCCCGAGGCGGCGCTGGCGGCGCTGCTGGCGGGCACCGGCCTCGCGGCGGAGAACCCGGGCGGCAGGCTGCAGAACAGTTTTGTGCTCAAACAGGCATCGGCCGCTGTGGCGGCGCAGGCGGATGGCGCCGGCCTGGAACGCAGCTACGACGGCCTGGTCCAGATGCGTGTCTGGGAAGCGCTGTGCGCCGATCGCCGCACGGCGCCCGGCAACTACCGCGCATCGCTGCGCCTGAATGTCGACCCCACCGGCCGCCTGGCGGCGCCCGCGCTGATCGGCTCGACCGGCGACGCCGGGCGCGACCAGGCCGTGCTCACCGCGCTGGACCACCTGCAGATGGACCACGCGCCACCGGCCGGCCTGCGGCAGCCGCTGGTGCTTGTCATCCTGCCGCGCGGCAGGATTGCCGGGCAGGCGTGCCGCACGGGATCCGCATCGTGACGGAAAACGTCCTGCCCATGCTGCGCAGCGTATTGGTCCAGCGCTATGAGCAGATCAAGCGCAGCCTTTCCATCCAGCTGGGCAGCGCCGAGCTGGCGGGCGACGCCCTGCACGAGACCTGGTTGCGCCTGCAGCGGGACGCGCACATCGCCGGCCCGGTCGTCAACCCGCAGGCCTACCTGGTCCGCATGGGCGTCAACCTGGCCATCGACGTGCGGCGCAGCCAGAGCCGCATGCTGTCGGCCGAGGACGTGCAGGAGTTGATGAGCGCCATCCCGGACCCGGCGCCCGGCCCGGCCCAGGTTGCCGAGATGCGCTCCGAGCTGGAAGCCCTGAAGGCCGTGGTCAACGAGATGCCCGCGCGCCGCCGCGAAATCCTGATTCTCGTGCGGTGGGAGAATTGGCCGCAGCGCGAAGTCGCCAGGCGGCTGGGCATATCGCTGCGCACCGTGGAAAGCGAACTCAAGGCCGCCCAGGAATACTGCGCCGCCCGCCTGGCGTGGCCGTAACGGGATTCCATGACGGACGTGCAGGATTTTTCAGCGGGTTTGCGGTTTGGCAATCGTCTAGTGGATGCGGGGCCGGCCCTGGAAAACGCACGGCCCCGCGCGCGGCCGCGCATGACCGGTCAAGATTAAAGCAATGACAATATCCCGCGATCGAAATGAACTGCCGGACGTGTCCAAGGATGCGCAGGCTTGGGTGCGCAAGCTCACCTCGGGCCACGCCAGTGCGTGGGAAGCGCAGGCCTTCAAGCGCTGGCGCGATGCAGACCCCACCCACCTGGCAGCCTTCCAGGAAGCGAGCCGCCAGTGGCAGCTGCTGGCGTCGGCCAGCGGCAGCGTGCTGGACACCAATGCGGAGGCCGCGCGCTACCACCGCAAGACCCTGCACCAGCCGCGCGTCGGCCGGCGCGCCTTCCTGGGCGCGGCGATAGGCGGGGCCGCGGCCGCGGGTGTCGCCGCCTATTCGCCGCTGGGCCTGTGGCCCGACGCCGGGCAGTGGGGCGCCGACTACCGCACCGCGGTGGGCGAGCAGCGCGAGCTCACGCTGGACGGCCGCGTGAGCGTGGCGATGAACACCCGCACCAGCCTGCGCCGGGTCAGCGACCAGGGCCGCATGGCCGGCGTGGAATTGCTGGAAGGTGAAGCGGCGCTGGAAGTGCGCGGCGACGCGGGGCCCTTCCGTGT
This sequence comes from Polaromonas sp. YR568, assembly GCF_943369675.1. Taxonomy (GTDB): domain Bacteria; phylum Pseudomonadota; class Gammaproteobacteria; order Burkholderiales; family Burkholderiaceae_C; genus Polaromonas. The sequence goes on from NZ_CALROB020000003.1 coordinate 152,435, forward strand.
GGTGGCGGGCCTGGGGCAGGTTGTGGCGGAAGCGGCGGGCTTCGAGGTCAGGTACCTTGAGGGCCGCACCTGCGTCACCTGCCTGCACGGCCAGGTGGGCATCGAGCACCCGGCGAGCCGGCGCCTGCTGCAGGCGCGGCAACTGGCCGTGTACGACGGCCGGGCCATCAGCGAGATCGCTTCCGTCGACCCGGACAGCCTGTCGCCCTGGCGCCAGGGCGAACTGGTGTTCAAGCAGACGCCGCTGCCCGCCGTGCTGGAAGAGATCAACCGCTACCGCCCCGGCCGCGTGATGCTGTTGGGGAATGCGCTGCGAAACAAGACCGTCACCGCGCGCATCAAGATCACCGAGATCGAAACCGCCTTGCTGCAGATCCAGTACAGCTTCGATCTGGGTGCGCGTTCATTTCCCGCGGGCGTGCTGGTCCTGAGCTGATCTTTCCGGTGCGAACGCCCGGTTGAAATGTGACGGCGCCATGACAAACCCCCACGCATTTCCGGGGTGTGCCATGCCCATTTCGGTGCGGGCCTTCCCGGGAATACGCTGTTCGCCAAGGCTGAAAAAAATCGCGCTTTTTTTCCTGCGGATCAAGCGGTTGGCACTCGTCTAGAAAAAACCCGTCGCGGACCGTGTGCGCAAAACGCCCATGGATGCCGCGACGTTCTGGACCAGGTGCGCACGCAAGCCCGCGTGTGGCCGGATCGACTTCGACATCTACATCGGCGGGAATTCACATGAGCACACGCGCACGCGGCGGCAGGGATCAATTCACAGTCAATGAGAGCCAGGTGTTCCGGATGGCGCCGATCGCGCGCGCCATCGCCGTGGCGCTGGCCGCCAGCGGCGTGGTGGTGGACATCCATGCGCAGCAGGCCTTCGGCGGCGCCTGGTTTGCGGCCAAGGGTGCGGCGCAGAACACAGCCGTCCAGACCGGCCTGCTGCCCAACGGCACGCCGGCCTCGCTGCTCGCCAGCCCCGCGGCCCAGCAGCAAAAGGCCAATGCCCAGCTGCAGCGCTCCATCGACAACCTCAACCTGGCGGCCCGCGGCATCGCGGCCCAGCAGGCCGCGCAGACGGCGGCCCGGCTGGCTGCGGCCAACGGCACGTCTGTCCCCGACGGCATGGCCGAAGGCGGCCTGAAGGTCGACACCAACTCCCTGACCGCGGGCTGGGCCAATGCCAACACGCCTGTGCAATCACAGGCCGACGGACGTACCAGCGTGGCGATCCAGCAGACGGCGGACAAGGCCATCCTGAACTGGGAGACCTTCAACGTCGGCCGCAACACCACGGTCGACTTCAGGCAGGATGCCGGCTGGGCGGTGCTCAACCGCGTCAATGACCCGAATGCCCGCCCCAGCCAGATCCAGGGCCAGGTCAAGGGCGAGGGCACGGTGATGATCGTGAACCGCAACGGCGTCATCTTCAGCGGAAGCGGCCAGGTCAATACCGGCAACCTCGTGGCGGCAGCCGCCAGGATCAGCGATGCGCAGTTCAACACCAACGGCATCTACAGCGCCGGCAACACAGCCGCGTTCACCAATGCCCAGGGCAAGGTCGAAGTCCAGGCGGGCGCCCGCATCGCCACCCTGGCGCCCAGGACGTCCACCGAAGGCGGCGGCTACGTGCTGCTGCTGGGCCAGGAAGTGAACAACGCCGGCGAGATCAGCACGCCCAGGGGCCAGGCGGCGCTTGCGGCCGGCGACAATTTCCTCATCAGGAAGGGCAACGGCACCGACGGCAATCCCGGCTCGACCACCCGCGGCAACGAGGTCACGCCGCAGTTCAACACCAACAGCCTGGCCGGCAAGGTCAGCAACAGCGGATTGATCGTCGCCCGTGAAGGCGACGTGACCATGCTGGGGCGCGACGTGCAACAAAACGGTGTGGCGCTTGCCACCAGCACCGTCAACACCCGCGGCACCGTGCACCTGGCCGCGGCCGGCACGAACAGCAAGGTGACCCTGGGCCAGGGCGCCGCCACCGCGGTGGTGATTGAAGACGACGGCACGTCCACCGCCCTGGACGGCCAGCGCGACGTCCTGATCGGCCCGGCCGTGCCCGGCGCGAACAACATCGTTTCGGTCACCGACCGCCGCGACCAGTCGCGCATCGAGATCACCAGCGGCGGCACGGTGGACTTCCAGGGCGATTCCCTGACCTTGGCCACCGGCGGGCAGATCGTGGTCAATGCCGCGCAGCGCAGCCTGGTGCGGGACCGAGCGCGGCTCGACGTCTCGGGCGCCATCGGCGTGAACCTGGCCATGGAGTCGAACAACGTCAAGATCAACGTCCAGGGCAACGAGCAGCGCGACGCGCCCGGCAACCGGGACAACCAGAGCCTCAACAGCAACGACCTCTGGATAGACCGGCGCACGCTGGTGTTCGTGCCCAAGGGCACCAACGGCTACGAGAGCGACCGCTGGTACACCGCCGGCGGCCTGCTCGAGGTCGGCGGCTACCTGGGAACGCAGGGCCACACGGCGAGCGAGTGGATGGCGCAAGGCGGCACCGTCAGCTTCGGCGGCAACGACGTCGTCACGCAGGCGGGTTCGAACATCAACCTCTCGGGCGGCACCCTCAACGTGCAGAGCGGCTACATCAACCTGAGCTGGCTCAAGGGTGCCGACGGGCGCCTGTACGAACTCTCCAAAGCGCCGGGCGACCAGCTCTACACCGGGGTGTACCGGGGCTTCGAGGACGAGCACCTGCGCTGGGGCAAGAACGCCACGGAATACTTCTACAACCCGCTGATCGGCCCGCAGAGAAGGCTGGAAAGCGGCTACACGGCGGGGCGCGACGCGGGCAAGCTGGTCATTTCCACAAACGCCGCGGTGCTCGAAGGCGACATCACCAGCGAGGCCTTCCAGGGCGCGCGCCAGACGCAGGCGCCGCAAGCGGAGCTGGACGGCTACGACCAGTCGCACAACGCGGCGGCGCGCAGGGCCCAGCTCATCATCGGGCAATACCTGCCGATGTACGACAAGAGCAGCGGCGTGCTGAGCTACAGCCTGGCCGCCCTCATGAACCAGGCCGAACTCAAGGACACGCAGGCGCGCATCGCGGCGGGCCTGGACCTGGGCACGGTCCTGCCGGCGGACCGGCAGGGCAAGCTGGTGCTCGACACGGCGCAGCTCAACGGCTTCGGGCTGGGGGTCATCAAGATCGCGGCCAAGGGCAAGATCGCGGTCAACAGCGAGCTGCAGGTCGGATCGGGCGGCGAGATCGTGCTGTATGCCCCGGCCGTGGACGTGGCCGCCGGCCTCACGGCGCACGGCGGCACCATCAGGCTGGGCAATGTGCTCAGGCAGGTGGGCACCTCGGGGGCGCTGGACACCGGCATCGCCGTTCCCGTCAATGTGGAGGGCGGCGTATGGGTGCGCGAAGGCGTCACGCTCGACGCCACCGGCCTGCTGGCCGACCTGCGCACCGCGGGCGCGGACCCGGGTGCCACGGCCTACATCAACGGCGGCACCGTCAGCATCCGCTCGACCGAGGGCGTGACGCTGGCGGCCGGGTCGCTGGTCGATGTCTCCTCCGGCGCGGTGGTCAAGGCCGGTGGCCGCATCACGGGCGGCAGCGGCGGTTCCGTGCAACTGGGCTCGGGCCTGGCCAGCACCGGGGCGGGCAACGCCGCGGCGCTGCTGACGCTGGACGGCCGTATCCGCGGCTACGGTGTGAAGGGCGGCGGCACTCTGGACATCGAGTCGGCCAGCGCGATTTCCATTGGCGGCCGGGTGTTGAAGACCGATGGCGTGCTGGGTGCCGGTGAGTCGGCCCTGGTCGACCTGGTGTTGGACAGCGACGTCAACATCGCGGCGGGTAAGGCCCTTCCGGTTGACTATTCCTACCGGGTCTCGCGCGCAGCTCCGGGGGAGGCCGTCGGATCGGCGCCGATTTTCACGAACATCGTATTGGCGGCGAACTGGACGCTTCCCTATGGCACCGGCGTGGGCGGCGCTACTGTCGGCAGCTACACCATCTTCTACATATTGCCTGGGGAAAGCGCACAACGTTCAATGCAGGTGCGTCCGGCTGCCAATGCCAATGGGGCGGTGTACCAACTGCCGGCCGGCACGAGGATTGTGGGGAGGCTTTCCCAGGAAGGATTCCCTATTGACTATGTTGTTCCCGCGAACGTGTTTCCGGGCGGCGTTCCGGTGACGGAGTATGGGAAAACCGCAAAGGCCGGGACCGTCCTGCCTTTTGACGCGCTGATCAAGCGTGGAACGCTGCTCAAGGCCGGCACGGTTTTTACCGATGCCGTGCCGGTGAAAGAGACCACGGTCCTGTCGGCCGAATTGTTCCAGACAGGTTTTTCCCAATACACCCTGCGCGCCCGAAACGGCCTAGCCGTGCCGGACGGCGTGTCGCTGGACGTGGTGATGCCGGTGCTCAGGGGCGATGTGTCCGCGCTGCCCGCAGGCGGCTGCATCACGGGCCTGCTGCAGCCCTGGCTGCCGGAGCTGTACCAGGACAACCCGGCGGCCCGCACGGTGGCCCAGCGCCGCGGCGCCAGCCTGTCGCTGGCCGGGGGCATGGCGAACGAGCAAGCCGGCGTGGGCGATGGCGGAAACCTGTATGTGGGCGAAGGCGCCGGCGTGCGGGTCGATCCCGGCCAGTCCATCGCCCTGTCCAGCCGGGGCAGCCTGGCGGTCGACGGCCTGTTGCAGGCGCGGGGCGGCAGCATCAGTCTGCTGGGGCCCCAAACGAGTATCGTGGGCAAGGCATTGGCGGATGGCGGACTCGTCGCGGACGGTTCGGCCAATGGGCGCGCCATCGTGTTGGGTAAGCACGCCGTGCTCGATGCATCGGCGGCGGTCCATGTCGCCTACGACGTGCTGGGCCGGCCGTATGGCGTGTTGACCAACGGCGGCAGCATCACCCTGGGCGGCAGCCTGCAGGAATCCGCAAGCCGCGCGATGGCCTCGGATGTCTTTGTGGTGATCCGTGAGGGCGCCGTGGTGGATGTGTCCGGCGGCCAGGCTTTGCTGGACCTGAACGGCGCCGGCAGCAGAAGCATCTCCAGCGACGGCGGCAGCATCCAGATTGCCTCGGCCAGCGGCCTCTACCTGGACGGCGTCCTGCGTGCCCAGGCGGGTGGCGCGGGCGCGTCGGGCGGCAACCTGGTGGTGGCGCTGGAGGCACCCAACTACAAAACGGGCACCACCGACAACGCGGTCATGGCGTTGCGCGACCTGACCCTGGTCCAGCGGCGCGCGGCGGGGGCTTCCGATGCGGCGGGTCTTAAATACGGCCGGGCGACGCTGGGCGTGGACCAGGTGCAAAACGGCGGCTTCTCTTCATTGAGCCTGTACAGCAACGGCACGGTGAGTTTCGGCGGCGACGTGGACCTGTCGCTGGGCAAAGAGCTGCGCATCTATTCAGGCGCACTGGCCGCCCTGCCGGGCGCGGCTTCCGCCACCAGGGTTTCGCTGACAGCGCCCTATGTGCTGCTGGCCGGCATCACCGACAACGGGGAGTCCGCCGACACCTATGTGCGCCCTTCCTACCAGGGCGGCGTGAGCACGCTGGCTTCCGGCGCGGTGCTGACCGCCCACGGCAAGCTCATTGACATCAAGGGCGTCGTCACGCTGGGCCTGAACGACACCGTCGGGACATCCCTGGTCGAGCGTGCCGGCTTTGGGCAGTTGAACCTGGACAGCGAGGGCGACCTGCGCTTCGTGAAAGCTACGCGCATGCTGAACGGCGCTGTTTACGATGCCGAACTGAACACCACCGGCGATATTTTGCTGCGCGCGGCGCAGGTGTATCCGGCTACGGGCGTTTCTGCGCGCGTACTTGCGGGCAGGGCCAGTACCAGTGCCTACAAGCCCGCCGGCCGCCTCGTCATCGAACGCCATGACGCACAGGCCGCCGCACCCGCGTTGCCGTACTCGGTCTTTGGCAACCTGATTCTCGGCGCGGCCCACGTTGAGCAAAACGGTGTGCTGCGCGCGCCGCTGGGAACCCTCTTGTTGGGTACCGACTCTGCCGTCATGGGCACCACCGCTTCGGTGACGCTGGCCGCGGGCAGCCTGACCTCGGTCAGCGCCGCGGGCCTGGTGATGCCCTACGGCGGCACCGCCGACGGCGTGAACTACAGCTACCTCGGAACACCCGTTGCCCTGCGCGGCGTGGGGAGCGCGGGATCCATCGAGGTGTCCGCCCAAGGCATCACGGTGGAACAAGGCGCGCTGCTTGACCTGTCGGGGGGCGGCGATCTGCTCGGCGCCGGCTTTGTTTCCGGCCGCGGCGGCTCCACCGATGCGCGCATGTACCCCCTGATGCAGGTCGGCAGCAAGGGCTTCACGCTGCCGGGCCTGGCCAGCAACCCGGTCTACGCCATCGTGCCGGGCTATGCCTCGGCCTATGCCCCCGCCGGCGGCGGCGGCGCGGTCGATCCGCGGATAGGCCAGCAGGTCACGATAGGCGCCAACGACATTCCCGGCCTGGCCGCCGGCACCTACGTCCTGCTGCCGTCCCATTACGCCTTGCTGCCGGGCGCCTTCCGCGTCGAGGTCAACGGTGCGCCGACGGGCAAGTCATCCGGCCCCGCCGTCGCCATGCGCAACGGTTCCTACAACGTGGCCGGCACGCTGGGCACCGCCAACACCGGCCTGGCCAACAGCCTGTCCAGCCAGCTCACCCTCACGCCGGCGGACGTGCTGCGCAGCTACTCCCAGTACAACGAAACCAGTTATACGGACTTCGTGCTGCAGCAGGCGGCGCTGGCCGGCACCGTGCGCGCCATGCTGCCGGCGGATGCCAAGGCGCTGGCCTTGCGGCTGCCGTCTTCGGCCGGTAGTTCGCTCAGTTTTGAAGGCCGGGCGAACTTCGCCCCCGGCAAGAATGGCTACGGCGGCACGGCCAGCATCGCGACCAGTGACGGCAACCTGGGAGACGGGGCCATCGAGATACTGGGCGAGGGCGCGGCGCGGACCGCGGCTTTCAACGGCTTGTCGCTTCATGCCGGGGACCTCAACGCCATAGGCGCGACCCGCCTTGTCGTCGGCGGAAACCTGTCTTCGGTTCACGGCGCGCAGGGCGATGGCACGAATTTCAGCAACTACATCGACGTGACGGGGCAGACCGGCAGCATCGTGCTGCGCGAAGGCGCCATCCTGAAGGCGCCCGAGGTCTTCCTGGTTGCGGCCAACACCAACGGCGGCATCACCATAGAAACCGGCGCCGGCATCAACACCATCGGCACGGGCAAGGTGGCCTACGATTCGACGGACGGCTACATCTACCGGCCGGGTGCGGTTGCCGTGGTGGCCGCCTCCAACGGCTGGCTGAACCTGCTGGCGCCGGAAGCGGCTCCGGACCCCGCCGGCACCCAGGGGGCGGGTTCCATCGCCATCGGTGCCTGCGGCCTCACTTGCACGGGCACCGCCCAGCTGTATTCGGAAGGCACGCTGCTGGCCGCGACGCGGCGCGATTTCGAGTTGAGCGACAGCGTGCGCTACGGTACCCGAAACCTGGTGCTGGCGGTCGGCGCCGTCAACGCCGGCAGCAATGAAGCGCTGGCCGCCGCGGCGGCGCGCGGCGCGCTCACCAGCGGCCTGGCCCTGAACCAGACGGTGCTCAACCGGCTGCTGCGCGGCGACACCGCCTATGGCGCGCCCGCGCTGGAGCGCCTGGTGCTGACGGCCGCCGAATCGGTCAACTTCTTCGGCAACGTCAGCCTGGACACCACCACTGCGGCCACCGGAAGATCGTCGCTGGCCAACCTGGTGCTGTCCACACCGGCCATCTACGGTTACGGCGGCGCGGGCGACGTCGCCAGCATCACCACCGGCAAACTCACCTGGGCGGGGCTGGGCAATGCCGCGCCGGCGCCGATTGCCGGCGGCCGCGGCACCGGTTCGGGCACGCTGGCGGTCAATGCCGGCGTGATTGAGTTCGGCTACGACGGCAGCGCCCAGCCCAACGGCGTCGACAACTTCAGCCGCACCATCCTGGGCTTTGCCGATGCGCGCTTGACGGCCAATGAGCGCATCACCGCGAACCACAAGGGCTCGCTCTCGGTGTACCAATCGCAGATTGCCGGCATCGACGGGCCGCGTTACCAGGGCGGCAACCTGACGCTGACGGCCCCGCTGGTCACCGGCGCGGGCGGCTCCGTCAACAGCATCACCGCGGGCGGCGCACTGCGGGTGCTGGCACCTGCCGGCGGCGCGGCCAATGCCGCCGCCACCAGCCTGGCGGCCGGCGTGCAGACCGGCGCCGAACTGAACCTGGCCGGTGGCACGGTGTGGGTCGACACCACGGTGGCGCTGCCCAGCGGCAAGCTCGACATCACCGCCGACGGCGACATCACCCTGGGCGGTTCGGCCTGGCTGGACCTGGCGGGGCGCGAGCTCGTGATGCACGACGTCAAGCGCTATTCCTGGGGCGGTGACGTGACGTTGCGCAGCACCGCAGGCAACATCACCCAAGCGGCGGGTTCCATCATCGACCTCTCCGCCAGGAACAACAACGCGGGCCTGCTCACTGCCATCGCGTTGGCGGGCAGTGCCGGGCGCGTGAACCTGCAAGGCACGCTGCTGGGCGGCGCCAGCGGCCACCGCGATGCCGGCGGCACCCTGGTGCCCTACCGCGCGGGCGGCGTGAACATCCGCGCCCAGCACTTGGGCAGCGGCGGCACGCTGAGCGATGAGTTCGCGGCCTTCAACACACGGCTCAACGGCGGCGCGTTCCTGGGCGAGCGCAGCTTCCAGTTGAAGCAAGGCGACCTCACCATCGGCAATGAGCTCAGGGCGGGCGAGATCAATGTCTCGCTGGACAACGGCCGCCTGACCGTGGCCGGCACCGTGGATGCCAGCGGCGAGCAGGTCGGCAGTATCCGCCTGGCCGCCGCCAACGGCCTGACGCTCGCGAACACCGCCGTGCTCGACGCCCACGGCACGGTGCTGCGCGTGGACAGCTACGGCAAGATCATCGACAGCCCGAACCGGGCCATGGTGGAGCTCGATGCCGGCACCGGCACCCTGACCCTGGCCGGCGGCGCGCGCATCGACCTGCGCCACGGCACCGGCTCGGCCGGCGGCGACGGCAAGAACCGCGGCACGCTGGACCTGTACGCGGCGCGCATTGGCAGCAACGGCGGCGCCGGCGATGCCAACGCGGCCACCTACGGCGACATCGCCATCGATGCGCGCGGCAGCCTGGACATCCTGGGCGCCCGCTCGATTGCCGTCTACGGCAGGCAGGTGTACAAGGACGCGCCCTACGGCAGCGACCCCGCCGCCAGCGGCCGCCCCTACCAGGTCATCGACCAGGCCTACCTGGGAGCCAAGCACAACCAGGCCGTGACGTTCATCAACGCGGCGCTGGCCAACGGCAATCTGCTCAGCAGCAAGCTGGCCGGCCTGAACAACGCCAGGTACCGCGACGCTTTCCACCTGCGCCCCGCGATGGAAATTGCGAGCGCGACGCCCGACGGCGACATGGTGGTGCAAGGCGACCTGGACCTGTCGGGCTACCGCTACGCCAGCCTCAACCCGAACACGCCCAGGACAGCCGCCTACGGCTCGGGCGAGGTGGGCATGCTGACGCTGCGCGCCGGGGGCGACCTGTCCATCTACGGCAGCATCAACGACGGCTTCGCGCCGCCGCCCGACACGCCCGACGACGGCGGCTGGATATTGACGGCGGGGGTGCAGGCCTTTGGCGGCGACGTGGTGGTGCCGGTTGCCGGCGTCACCCTGGCCGACGGCACCACCTACCCGGCGGGCAAGACGCTGAACTACGCCATCACGGCGAGAGACGTCACGCTGCCCGCGGGCACCGTGCTGCCCGGCACGATCACACTGAGCAGCGCGCTGTCCTTGCCGGCCGGCACGGTGCTGGCGGCGGACGTGCGCGCGGCCAATGGCAGCGTGTTGCTGGCGGCGGGCACGGTGGTAGGGGCCGGCGGCCTGGCGTTGCCGGCGGGGGCGCAACTGCTGGCCGGCGCGCGCCTGCCCGTGGCGGTGACGCTGGCGAGCCTGGCCTGGCCCAAGGGCGCAGCGTTGCCGGTGGCGATGGTGCAGGCGGGTGCCAGGCTTTTGCCGGTCGGCGCGTTGATCGCGTCCGGCACGAACGTGGTGCTGCCGGCCGGCGCCTTGTCGGTGAACCTGCGGCCCGCGGATTCGGCGGGCCGGCAGGCGCGCAATTGGGCGGTGGCGCAGATGCTGCCCGCAGGCTCGCAGTCATGGAGCATGCGGCTGGTGGCGGGCGCCGACACCCAGGCGGCCGACGGCCGTCTGACGCGCCTGAATGCCGGCAGCATCGTGCTGGCCGATTCCCACTACAGCGTCTTCCGGGAAAGCCGGACCGAGCCCGGCGGCGTCTGGTACTGGGGCGGCGGCAATACCTATGGCGGCGCACCGGGAACGCCCGCGGATGACTGGGCGACGGACCCGAGCTACAACCTGTGCGCGGCTGAGCCCGGCGAATGCGTGCTGGTCTCCTGGCTGTGGACGGCGGGCAATACCTACGGCGGCACGCCCGGCGCGCCGGTGGATGACTGGGCCCTGGACCCGAGCTACAACCTCTGCGAGGCCGAGCCGGGAGAATGCGCGGCCATAGGCGCGCCCGGCGGCACGGTGCTGGTGTCCGTCAAGGCCAAGGCGCCGGTCTTCAGCGTGCTGCGCACCGGCACCGGTGACCTGGACCTGGAGGCGGGCCGCAACTTCTCCATGCAGTCACCCTACGGTGTGTACACGGCCGGGACACAGACCAGCCTGGGCAATGCCGCGCTCGATGCGGGCTACAACCAGGCTCGCGGTCTGGTGAACGGCACGACCGTGCTGGGAACCAGCGCGGGCGACCTGGCGGTTGACTATGAGAACCTGGTCAAGGGAACTAACAGCTTGTACAAAGCCTGGTACCCGGACGGCGGCGGCAACCTGTGGCTGAACGTCGGGGGCGACCTTACCGGCGACTCCTGGAGTGCCAGCGGTGAACTGGCCGGGGCCAGTTCCAGCGTGGGAAACTGGCTGTGGCGGCAAGGTACCGGCAACACGGCGGGCGTGAACAATGTGCCGACGGCGTGGTGGATCAACTTCGGCACCTATGCCGCTTCCGGCGCATTCTGGCCCGCGCTGACCGGTTTTACCGGTGTGGGCACCCTGGGCGGCGGTGACGCCACGATTCGCGTTGGGGGAGATGCGGGCGTCATCCACACGCGCTCCACGGACGGGGTGACCATCAATTCCGCGACCAGCAAAACAGCGCGCAGCGAAGGCCTGGTGCTGGCGATCGGCAGCACCGGGCGGGTCCTGGCGGATAACCGCCTGGTGCTGACCGGCGGCGGGGACCTGGACCTGCGTGTCGGTGGCGGCTGGAACAGCAGCATTGCCGGGCGCCTGACGAACAACTTCGCGGTCACCGCCCAGACACATGAGTTGTATGGCGGGCTGGTCAACCTGCGCGGCGCGATCGACGTGTCAACAGGCCGGATCGGCACGGTGGAGCTGTTCTACGGCGCGGTGCAGGATGCCAGGGAAGTGCGTGCCTCGAATCCCTTCACCTCAAGCCTGTCCCTCGCCACGGGCGGCCTCATGGTGATGGCGGGCGATACTGCTGCCTCCATTACCAGCCGCGGTGACCTGGTGCTGGGCGGCACGGGCGATGCGGGCCTTGTGGGCACGCCCAATGCCACGGCCTTCACGTCCACCGCCGGCAACGGCCAGCGGGGGCAGAGCTGGTTCAGCCTGTGGACGGACAAGACGGCGCTCAACCTGCTGGCCGCTGGCGGCAACCTGGCCTTTGACACCCGCGCCGGCGAAACCATCGCCAACCCGTCGGTGGCCAACTGGGACTACACCAGCAACGGCGGCTGGTTCCTGCTGCCGGGCAATGCCAGCGCCGTGGCGGGCATGGGCAGTATTTACTACGGAAAATCGGCGGCCTATCTCAACAGCTCGGGCAACGCGACCCAGTGGGATGCGGGCGGCCTGCTGCTGGCGCCGCTGGGCGAGCGACGCATCGACATGCTGGCAGGCGATTCGCTCTATGGTGGCGGCTACGCGATCAGCGCTTCAGGCGCGGATGCATCGGCCATGGCGACGGCTTTCCGACCCGCCTTCGCCGGGTACAACGCATCGGGCACCCGGCTTGTCGGAAATACCAGCGCCACAGGCCCGCGCATCGCCATTGACCGGTTCCCCTTGCTGGCCTTCGGCCTCAACAGCGTCGGTGGCCAGGTCGGCGTGTCCGATGCGGCCTCCAGTCCTTCACGTTTCTACGCCGTCAACGGCGACATCATCGGCTTGCGAACAGGCACGGTGGTGAAGTTCCCGACCGGCGGTGTTCGTGCCAACCAGGTGGATTACGTGGCCGCGGGGCCGGTCGCCGTGAAGGCGGGGCGGGATATCGTCTACACGGGTAATCGCGCGAATGAGGTTTTGCCCGAGATCGATGGACTCACAAGCGATACCTCGAAGGCATCGGCGTCCGGGAACCTGGTCGTGCATACCAACAGGAACGACGTCTCCGTTGTCCAGGCGGGCCGCGACATCCTCTATGCCAACTTCAACGTGGCCGGCCCCGGCACCCTGGAGATTTCCGCCGGCCGCAACTTCATCCAGAACGACGCGGCCAGCATCACCAGCATTGGCCCTGTGGCGCCGGGCGACAGCCGCCCCGGCGCAGGCATTGTGGTGCAGGCCGGCCTGGGCACGCATGGCGCCAATTACACCGGCCTGTTGAACCAGTACCTCAATCCCGCCAACCTGGCGCAAGCCGGCGCGCCGCTGGCTAGCCAGGCTGGCAAGGTCGCCAAAACCTATGGGAACGAGCTGGCCGTGTGGCTGTCCGAACGCTACGGCTTCAAGGGCACGGTTGAGCAGGCGCTGGCCTATTTCAACGCGCTCGCGCCCGAGCAGCAGCGCGTCTTCGCGCGCCAGGTCTACTTCGCCGAACTGCGCGAAGGCGGGCGCGAATACAACGACGCGGACAGCCCGCGCAGCGGCAGCTACCTGCGCGGGCGCAACGCCATCGCGGCGCTGTTCCCGGGCGAGGATGCCGCGGGCAACGCGATTGCCTACCAGGGAAACCTGCTGATGTACGGCGGCTCGGGCATCCGCACCAACCTCGGCGGCGACATCCAGGTGCTGACCCCGGGCGGCGCGCAGACTTACGGCGTGGAAGGCGCCGCCCCGCCTGCCACGGCGGGCCTCATCACCCGCGGCAAGGGCAATATCCAGCTGTATTCGCTGGACAGCATCCTGCTGGGCCAGAGCCGCATCATGACCACCTTCGGCGGCAACATCCTGGCCTGGTCGGCCCAGGGCGACATCAACGCGGGCCGCGGCTCCAAGACGACGGTGGTCTACACCCCGCCGCGCCGGGTCTACGACCAGTGGGGCAATGTGTCGGTCTCGCCCGACGTCCCCAGCACAGGCGCCGGCATCGCCACGCTCAACCCCATCCCCGAAATCGCGCCGGGCGACGTGGACCTGATCGCGCCCCTGGGCACCATTGACGCGGGCGAGGCCGGCATACGGGTGTCGGGCAATGTGAACCTGGCCGCCTTGCAGGTGGTCAACGCGGCCAACATCGCGGTCAAGGGCGACTCAGTGGGCATTCCCACCATCGCGGCGGTCAACGTGGGCGCCTTGACCAACGCGAGCGCGGCGGCTTCGCAGGCGACGGTGGCGGCGCAGGACGTGGTGCAGCGTGATCGCGTTGCCGCCCGCGGCAGCCTGCCGTCCATCTTCACGGTGCGGGTGATCGGCTTCGGCAACGAGCCTCTGGAGGCCGGTGAGCAGGCGCCCACGCAGCCGCCCCGGGGCGGCCTGCAAAGCGGCACGCGCTTCCCCTACGACGCACAGAACTTCGTCCAGATAGCGGGCCACGGTGACTCGTTCGATCCCGCCGTGATGGCCAAACTATCCGAAGCCGAGCGGCGCGAGCTGCGTCAAGCGAAGTAGTCCCCCGTCCCTGTTCCACGCGGTTCCCCTGCAGGAGGGAACCGTGGGGGAGAGGATGTGTTCCCGTGTCCGCCACCAACGCCCGGCAACGCTTGTTGCGCAGTGAAGCCCGAAACGACGAGGAGGAGGTTTTCATGTTGGACTTGAGCAGCTGGTTTTGCCTGGATACCGCCGGCCATGCGGAGGGGTATGCATCCGGCGAGGATGCCAATGCCGATGGCGGAGCCGCCGGTGTCTTGCCGCGCGACTTCCTCGTGGCGAACTACGCCAGCCTGCACCGGCGCCTGGCCCGGCACCTCAATTGCGCGGACCTCGCCAGCGAATGCCTGCACGAGGCCTGGCTGCGCCTGGGCGGGTCTACGCTTCGCCCGGCCGTGCGGAACCCGGAAGCTTATGTGTACCGCACCGCCTGCAACCTGGCGATGGACCGCCTGCGCAGCAACCGGTGCTGGCAATACACGGCTGACGCCGACACCGAACTGGAAGGTCTCGCCGACGAAGTCCCCGGCCCCGACCACATCGCGGCGGCGCGTTCCGACCTGGCCGCGGTGGAGCGCGCGATGCAGCGCTTGCCGCACCGCCATCGCTCGGTGCTGATTGCACTGCGAATAGAAGAGATGACCCGCCAGGAAGTCGCGGACTGGCATCGCATCTCCCCGCGCAGCGTGGATACCGTATTGCGCCAGGCGCAGGACTACTGTGCGCAGGCATCGGCCAGACGGTGATGGCAGGCGCAAGCTCGCCACAGCGGGTCATCCCCGGCGTTCGCAAGCCAGGCTGCCTGCAGCGCAATTCGGTGGACGGCCACCCCTCAACATGACAGCGGTTTTGCCGGGGTTGCACTGAAGTCTGACTTCACTGTGTTGCGAGCCAGGCCCGCACAGCCAGACCCGCGCTACTCGCAGGGGCACAGCTTGTCACGCAGGCGTCACGCAAGTTGCATAAAGTTCACGCCTGCTCGCGTCTATTGGCACTTTGATTCCTTGATATGAAAACCGGCCGCAACCATTTATGTCGTGGATTCTTGCGTCCAGATGTGCCTTGACGATTGTGGCGTGCGTGCTCTGCCTGAATCGGGTAGCGGCCCAGGAAGGCTTGCCGCCAAGCCCTTCCAGCGGCCATATGCAGTTTGATATTCCCGCTCTGCCGCTTCAAGTCGCGCTTGAGCGCTTTATGAGTTTTACCTCGTACTCGGGGCTTTACGACAGCGCATTGACGGCCGGTCTCTACGCTCCTGAAATTCGCGGTGCCATGCAGCCTGAAGCCGCATTGCGCCGCATGCTCTCGCTGAGCGGCCTGCAGGTGCGATATGCCTCACCCGACACATTCAGCCTGGTGGCCGCATCCGCCGAACCGCCGGGGCAAACAACCGGCAGCGCCTTCGCGCAGGGCAGTGAGCGCACGGAACCGGAAAGAAAATACTTCGCTGTGGTCCAGTCGGAGGTCCGGGCCTTCTTTTGCCGCCTCCCCGTGGCATCTTCCGGTTCATACCGCATCGCTTTGAGCCTGTGGATCGAGCCTTCGGGGCGAGTCACCAAGGTGCATCTGCTCGGCACCAGCGGCTCGCCTTCACGCGACGCCAGCATTCGCGCGGGCCTGCATGGCATACACCTTCCATCGCAGCCTGGCCTCGGGGAGATTCGGCAGCCTTTGACGATGATCGTGCTTCCGGCGCTTGCGAATGCACAAGGCGAATGCATTGGCTGAGCATCCCAATCCCCTTCGGCGAAAAATTTCCGGACGGCCGTGTTGATGCCCGGAAATCCATTGACATCGCTGCGCGACTTCTTGATCTCGAACTACGACGAACTCAAGAAGCGCCTGACCTATCGCCTGGGCAATGTGGACATGGCCAGCGATGCCCTGCAGGATACCTACCTGCGCCTGCAGGATAAAAGTGTTGAGCAGAAGGATGCCGCCCCTTCGGTGGCGCACCCGGTTGCGTATCTTTTGCAGATGGCCTTTCACATCGCGATGGACCGAGAACGCAGCGCGGAAAGACGGCTTACCGTTGAGGAAGCTGAAGGGTTTCTTGACATTGTCGATTCGGCTCCCGGACCGCTTGCCATTGCCGAGGGACGAGAGGACCTGATGCGGCTTCTGCAGGACCTGGAAACACTGCCGAAGCGCCAGCGGGAAATTCTGCTCGCGGTGCGTCTTGATGGGGAGTCACGTGAACAGCTGGCTCTGCGCTATCGCATATCGTTGCGCACGGTCGACAGGGAGCTGGAGCGGGGTTATGCGTTCTGCCATGCCCGGATCCGGGAAAGCGATCAATGAGAATGGCAGTTTTGGCTCGCTGGTCCCGTCTGGGTTGTAAAAGGCCACTTCTCGCTGGATGCGCTCGAATGTCCGAGGAAAAAATTGGAAAAACGTGATTCGCTAACCCCATCTTCGCCTTATGAAGAGCACCAGCTGTTGTCGCGGCAGGCGCAAGCCTGGGTGGTGAAAATCAAAACAGGCCGGGCGACGCAGGCGGATCTGCTCACCTTCAAACAATGGCTGGCGGCCGGCTCTGAACGTGAGCAGGCGTTTCGGCATGCAAGACAAAGCTGGGATGACATGGGCGCCGTGGGCCATGCCTGGCGGCTTGGACATCCCGAACCCGTTTCAAATCCACGCCTTGCGCGCCAGGTGGTCCGGGAACGGCGGATGTTCCTGGGCGCGGCGTTTTCGGCGGCTGGTGCGGCTGCAGTCGGTGCGATGGTCTTTCCTCCCGCCGGGCTTTGGCCGTCCGTGTTCGAACTTGGTTCGGACTACCGTACGGCAACAGGCGAGCAGCGCCGTATTGAGCTGGCACATGGCGTGGTAGTGGAGCTGAATACCCAATCAAGCCTGAACGTGCGTGCCGACGATGGCGGTGACGGGCCCTACGAACTCAAGCTCGTGTCGGGCGAGGCGGTTATCTCCAATGAGGATGTGCGAAGAGAGTTGAGAATCGTTGCCGGCAAGGGTGTGATGTTGATGGCTTCCGGCGAAATAGAGCTGCGCCAGATAGAAGGACGTGCGTGTTTGACATGTTTGCGTGGCAAGGTCCAGTTCGAACATGCGGCTGAGCGGCTGAGTTTGCAGGCCGGCCAGCAGGTCTTCTATGACGATGGGGGCGGCAAGGCAGTGCAACAGGCGAGTGTCGACCTGACGGCCCCTTGGCGTGACGGCGTGCTGGTATTTCGCGACACGCCGCTGGTCGACGCGGTGGCTGAAATCAACCGTTACCGGCCGGGGCGCATTGTTTTATTGGGCCGGGCTCTGGGCGAGCGGAAGATGAGCGGAAAATTTCAGATCAAGCGGCTTGATCTTGCGATAGGCCGTATCAAGGAAGCCTTTGGGGTGACGTCCAGGCATTTGCCCGGCAATGTGATTCTGCTCGGCTGACGCGGGCCGAGCTGCTTCGCGAGCGGTTTTTTGTGACAGCTCTGTCATAAAAATCCGGCGAAATGCGTGGCAGTTTTGATCAGGGCAAACCCGTCTCTGGACATGGAAGCCGAAAGTCTGCCTTTCGTGCGACGTGTTCATTGATCTAAAACGGAAGCGCCATCATGCATGCCAGCCGCACAGCCAAAAACCAAGCATCTCCTCCTGAAAATGTGGGTCCAGACTTTGATGCATCGAAGAAGACCATACGCCTGACCCCGCTGGCTTCGGCCATTGCAGTGCTGTTGGTCGCAGGTGCTGCAGGCAATGCGCACGCGCAACGCGCCTTCAGCAACGCCTGGTACGCCAACATGGGCGCGGCACAAAGCACGGCGGCCACGACAGGCCTGCTGCCCAACGGCACCCCTGCCGCCTGGCTCACCAACCCGCAAAGCCAGCAGCAAAGGGCCAACGCGCAGATGCTGCGCTCCTTCGACAACCTGAACCTGGCCGCGCGCGGCATCGCCGCGCAGCAGGCCGCGCAGGCGGCGGCGCAACTGGCGGCGCTGGCTGGCGCCTCCGATGTTCCGGACGGCCTGGCCCCGGGCGGGCTGGTGGTGGACACCAACAGCCTCACCGCCGGCTGGATCAATGCGAGCAAGCCGACACAGGCCGCCGGCGGCGGCAGGACGCAGGTCACCATAGACCAGACGGCCGAAAAAGCCAT